>NZ_JACJLV010000001.1 GCF_016902415.1 Mordavella massiliensis
GTTCCAAAGACCGCCTGCTGCCGCTGCCAGGAACTTTTGTTCCCGGAATACATACAGCATAAAGATCAGAAGGATCCCGCGGAAATTATAATCCGTTCTTAACACTACCGCCAGCCACATGGCCAGAATCAGGATCGCCGCTTTTTCCGGCCAAAGCCTGGTCACGGAAAGCAGTTTCATCATAACGATGCCGATCAGCAGGGTAAAAAACACATTCTGATATGCGAATTCCAGGCATACGCCGCGGAAGGCAAGATCATAGGGGATCTCAGATATCAGCGCAAAAACTCCCAGCCTTGCCATATACCGGTATACATCATGGGTATGGACAAACCCTTCCACGATCAGGAAACAGAAAATGGGGAAGGCCAGACGTCCTGCGCATCGAAGCCAGATTTCCTGCGGAAAAAGAACCGCTCCGGTATGATCCAGCGCCATGGACAGGATGGCAATGCACTTCAACTGAAATCCGCTCAGACAAGAGATACGTTCAGATACGTTCATCTTTCTGTTACCTGCCTGCAAATACCGCAACGGTGCGGGCTTCTATCTCTGTGATGCGCGGATCTTCCGCCGGGATCCCTTCCTGCAGGATCCCTTCCGAAGTAGAAGCAACCCGGTACCACTTCTTTCCTTTGGGAAGAGCCGGCAGCGCAAAGGTATGTTCCAGCCAGTGCATATTATAGGCGATAAACAGATGCTCTTCTTCCCCGGTGCCCGGATCTTCTCCGTTATAAAAGACGCCAAGCTGTCTGCTTGATACCTCACAGGGCACTTTCCATGCGTTTTCTCCGTGGTAGGATACATCCGGGATCCCCCGGTTCCCATAACTCATCCCTGTCATCTCTTCTTCCGGCCACAGGACCGGATGCTTTTTACGCAAAGCGATCAGGGCTTTTACAAATGCATGCAGTTCCGGATGATTCTTAAGTCCTGCCCAGTTCACCCATCCCACCGGATTATCCTGGCAATAGACATTATTATTTCCCTGCTGGCTGTTGCCAAATTCGTCTCCTGCGAGAATACAGGGCGTCCCCTGGGATGTCAGAAGCAGGAAGAAGGCATTTCTCACCTGATTTTTCCGAAGTTCCGCCACTGTTTTTTTCCGTGACGGGCCTTCCGCGCCGCAGTTCCAGCTGTAATTATAATCCGTTCCGTCCTGGTTATCCTCTCCGTTTGCCTCGTTATGCTTTCCGTCATAGGACACCAGATCCTGCAGGGTGAATCCGCTCTGCTCAGTGATCGCGTTAAACATCCGGTCTGCTTCCGGCTTGTGACGCAGCCAGTACATCACATCCCGCACCATGCCCTCGTCTCCTTTCAGGAAACGGCGCATCACGGTCTGATAGCCCAGATCATGCACCAGGATCTTGGTCTTCTTAAGAAGCGGATCTGCGCAGACTCCTTCCATAGGAGCCGTAAAAGGATTCAGGATAAATCCGTCCACGTGATACTCCAGAAGATAATACCGCAGGCATTCTTCCATCATCTGTCCCGGCGTTCCCTGGGCAAAGGGCATCTCCAGCACCACTTCGATGCCCGCTTTATGACAGGCCTTCACCATATCTTTCAGACTCTTTCCGCCGTCGCCGCAGGCGGAATAAGCGCTCTTTGGCGCAAAGAACCACCCGGGCCCATATCCCCAGTAATTCCTGCGCCGTCCGCACTCCTCAAACTCATACACCGGCATACAGTGGATCTGATTGATCCCCAGATCCGTCAGATAAGGAAGTTTTTCAATCACGCCCTCAAAGGTACCCTTCCTTTCCACGCCGGAGGAGCTGTGCTTCGTAAATCCTCTGACATGAAGGCTGTAGGCCAGTATCTGATTCTGCGGGATCATTAACGGGCGGTCCCCCTCCCAGTCATACCCGTCACATCGGAGCACGCCTCTGACCTCATGCTTTTGCGCGTCCCTTTCTGTTCCCCAGGCTTCCCGTCCTGACAGTCCTCTGGCATAAGGATCCACTACGACCTCTCCGTCGATCCGGTAATTATATTCATACTCTGCCGGATCCAGTCCTTCCACTGCAAGGAAATGCACTTCTCCTACGGACTCTTCCATTGGGAACTGTTCTGCAGGCGCGGCGCTCCCGGCTTTGTACAAGAGCAATTCACATTGCTTCCCTTCCGGAACCGCAACGGAAAAATTCACACTGCTTCCTGTTATGCTGATACCTAATGGTAATGGTTTTCCTTTTTTTGCTCTCATACGCATGCCCTCTCTCTACTGCCAGCCGTCTACGCCATACATGTCTACATTATCTGCATCGATCATAAAGACCTCTTCAAAGGTCTCTGTATCGTAATCTTTACCTTCCAGAATATCGATTCCGATCTCTGCGGCAGTCTTGCCCATATTGATCGGAGACTGGGCCGCTGTCCCGGCAATCTGGTTTCCCGGCTTTTTCAGTTCTTTTTTGATATCCGGCGAACCATCCACGCCGTAGATGATCACCTGCTCGATCTCAGCCAGATTGGCGGCTGTCTTTGCACCTACCGCCAGCTGGTCGTTTCCGCACATCACAGCCGTCACATCCGGATACTCTGCGAAGATCTGCTTGGAAGCTTCCAGCGCTTTTTCAAACTCTCCGTTTGTATCCTCTCTTGCAACCACAGTAAATCCACAATCCGCGTCTGCCAGCGCATTCTCAAATCCTGTGATCCTGTCATTCATGGAATTCTGCGTCGGGCACTCCAGGATCGCCACTGTTCCGCCGTCCGGACACTTTTCCACCAGATCCTCGCCGCAGATATAACCGGCCTCATAGTTATCGGATCCCACATAGGCGTCCACATAATCCATCTCTTTCACCTGTGTGTCCACATTGATGATATAGATGCCTGCGTCTTTCAGAGCTTCCAGAGACGGCGTGATCTTCTCCCAGTCTACCGGGCAGAGAAATACCGCGTCCACTCCTTCATCGATCATCTCCTGGATCTGCGCGGCCTGCGTTTCCGGGTCGGATGCAGGATCTTTTGTCACCAGCCGATATTCGTTTTCCTCGATCACTTCGCGGATCGCCTTCTCCAGTGTGATAAAATATGGATTTTCCATATCAATGCCTGTAAAACCGAAGACAAACGTGCCGTCCTCTTCTGTTTCGTCCGCATTCTCCCCTTCTTCCGGTACGGCATTGTCCTCCGGCGTCCCCACATTCTGTTTACATCCGGTAAAAAGAAAGGCGCAGGAAAGCAGGACTGCCAGCACCGTCAACATTCTTTTTTTCAACATTTTCATACCTCCCGTGTGCATCAGCCGCACATACTTACAAATATTTTACACTATTTTCAGTCATTTGGCTACTCTTCATTCTTGCTTTTTCTTCTCTCCTCTGCTACAGTAAGAGTATCTACAAAACAAAGGAGATTCATACTATGGACGAGTATATGACAGTCACACTGACCCTGGATAACGATGAAGTAGTGGAATGCGCCGTCCTCACCATCTTTTCTGCAGGCGAAAAGGATTATATCGCCCTTCTTCCCCTGGGAGACGACGGCGAACCGCAGGATGGCGATGTATATCTTTACCGCTACATCGACCACAGCGAAGAAGAGCCGGAGCTTGAGAACATCGAGGATGACGACGAATACGAAGCCGTCGCTGATGCGTTTGACGAGTGGATGGACACCCAGGAGTTTGAAGACTTAGACGAGGAATAATTCCTCTGCAAAACGGGAAGGACGCTGTTCCTTTCCGTTTTTTTCTTTTACATAGCTGATGGTCAGTTTCTTCTGCGCCCTCGTCATGGCCACATAGAAAAGCCTCCGCTCTTCTTCGATCTCTTCCGGTGTTTTTGCCTTTTTATAAGGAATGCACCCTTCATTGGCGTGGATCAGAAATACGGTATCGTATTCCAGCCCCTTCGCGCCATGGACCGTCATCAGCCGGATGCTGTTTTCGTCAGCCCCTTCCTGTTTCTGCGCGCCAAGCGCTTTCCGGTAATCCTCCACATGGGCGAACCAGCTTTCCATATCTTTGTAATGCTTCGCGGCCTGCTGGATCTCATCCAGCGCCCCGAAAAGTTCCTCTTTGTCCAGTCCCTTAAACTCGGCGTACCCTTTCAGGAATTCATCATATCCCATGCTTTTTCGGATGTACTGAATGGCCGCAAACGGCGCTTTTTCGTTCAGCATCTTCATATCCCACTCCCACTGGTCGACCCGGTCCATCATCCACTCTTTGTCACAGTAAAAGTTCCGGAGCGATTCATAGGAAATGTCCGGCTCCTTCATGGCGTCTCTTCCGATATAGCGGTTGGGACGGTTTGCAACCTGCAGGAAATATTTCCTCTGCCTGTCTCCCATTGCCAGATGAAAATAACTGCTGATATCAACGGCAGTCATATGGTCATAGAGATTGCGGATCTTCTCCCGCATGAAAAAAGGGATCTGATATTCCGTCAGTGTCTCGGATAAAGCCCTTGCGTCTACATTGGTCCGGTACAGGACTGCGATCCGGGAGGGGCGGATGCTTTGCTCCAGCCGTTTTTTGATCTCCTCTGCCACATATCTGCTTTCTTCCAGTGGGTCTTTTACCTCCTGCACATGGACTGTTTCCCCGGTTCCTGCCAGAGCCCGGATCTTCTTATCATACCGGTTCCGGTTCCTTCCTATCACCCGGAGGGCGCTTTTTACAATATTACCGGTAGAACGGTAATTGATATCCAGAAGAACGGTTCTGGCCCCCGGATAATCCTTCATAAACTGCCGCATCACGCCGGGCCTGGCTCCCCGGAACCCATAGATGGACTGGTCGTCGTCTCCCACCACGAAGAGATTATCCTCCGGCGAAGCCAGCATACGGATCACGTCATACTGTACCTGGTTGATATCCTGAAATTCATCCACCAGGATGTACCGGAATTTTTCCTGCCATTTTTTCAGGATATCCGGTCTTTGCAGGAAAAGATCCCTGCAGCGGATCAGCATATCTTCAAAATCGATCTTATGACAGCTGTCTTTTCTGGATTCATAGGCCTGGTAGATCTTGAGAAACCTGTCTTTTTCACAGGATGCCGGAGAAAAGGATTCTGCCGGGACCGCCTGATTCTTCAAAGAGGCGATCTCCTCTGCCAGTTCCCGGATCTGTTCTTTCTGTGATTCCGCTTCTCCCATTTCTTCCCATCCGGCGTCCTCCATAGAAAGGCGGATCAGCTCCGCCTTCTGGTCCTCCGTCAATAGATCCATCTGCCGGATCCCGTACGCCCACTTCAGGATGCCATAATAGATCCCATGGAAGGTGCCAAAGGTCACCGTTCCCTGCCCGGTTTTTTTCAGGGCGAAGAAACGCTCCCTCATCTCTCTGGCAGCATACTTCGTAAAGGTAATGACCAGAATTTCTTCTGGCCTTACCTTATACGTCTGGATCAGATATTCAATTCTTTTTACAATGGTAAGAGTTTTCCCGGAACCGGGACCGGCAAGGACCATACATGGTCCCCGGTGATGGGCGACCGCCTCTGTCTGAGCCTGATTTAAACTCATGAAATTCCCCTTACTTTGTCAATAATTCAATGCCTTTGCGGATCCGTCTAAGAGACTCTTCTTTTCCAAGGATCTCCATGATCTCTGTCGCGCCACCCGGCGTATTCTGTTTGCCGGACACAGCGGTCCGCACCGGCCACATTACAAATCCTGTCTTTACCCCTGTCTCATCCACATATCCTTTCAGAAGTTCAAACAACGCGTCGTTGCTGAAGTCTTCCTGGTTTTCCAGAAGCGGCAGGACATCCTGCAATACCTTCAGAGAATTTTCCTCATTGGTCTTCATCTTTTTATGACAGTACATGGATACGTCATAATCCGGCAGTTCTTCAAAAAAGTCGATCTGTTCGGTAATATCCGGGAAGATCTCAATCCGGGTCTTTACCAGCGCCGCGATTTTCTTCAGATCACAGTCTCTTTTTACCACAGCTTTGATGTAAGGCTCTGCCATTTCGTAGAACCGGTCAAAATCCATGGCTTTCAGATATTCGCCGTTCATCCATTTCAGTTTCACAATATCAAAGACAGCCGGAGACTTGCTCATGTGGCGGTAGTCAAATTCTTTCACCAGTTCTTCCAGAGAAAAGATCTCCTTTGTTCCTTCCGGACACCAGCCAAGCAAAGCCACATAGTTTACCACTGCTTCTGTTACAAATCCCTGCTCGATCAGATCTTCATAGGAAGAATGTCCGCAGCGCTTACTCAGTTTCTTGTGGGTCTCATCGGTGATCAGCGGACAGTGTACATAAACCGGCACCTCCCAGCCGAACGCCTCATAGATCTTGTTGTACTTGGGCGCAGAGGACAGGTATTCATTTCCCCGCACCACATGAGTGATGCCCATCAGGTGATCGTCAATAACATTGGCAAAATTATAGGTCGGATATCCGTCGGACTTGATCAGGATCAGATCCTCCAGTTCATTGTTGGGAACCGTGATATCTCCGTAGATCTCATCGTGGAAGGTGGTCTCCCCTTCTGTCGGCATGTTAAAACGGATTACATAGGGCTTGCCTGCCGCCAGGTTTGCCTCTACTTCTTCTTTGGAAAGTCCCAGGCAGTGTTTGTCATACACCACGATCTCCGGGCCGTCTCCGTCCGCAACCTTTGTTTTCAGAGAATCGAGACGCTCTTTGTCGCAGAAGCAGTAATAGGCATTTCCCTGCTCGATCAGCTGCTTTGCATATTCCAGATACAGGCCGGACTGATTCCGCTCACTCTGTACATAAGGGCCCACGCCGCCGTCTTTGTCCGGTCCCTCATCATGAACGAGACCTGTCTCTTCCAGCGTATGATAAATGATATCCAGCGCCCCTTCCATAAAACGCTCCTGGTCCGTATCCTCAATCCGGAGAATGAAGTCTCCTCCCTCGTGCTTTGCGATCAGATACGCGTACAGCGCTGTTCTTAAATTTCCCACATGCATCCGTCCTGTCGGACTGGGCGCAAATCTTGTTCTTACTCTTTTCATTGTTTCTCTCCTGTTCTCATCTTTTCTGTTTTTCTATTTCTCCAATACTGTCCCTGAAAGACCTCTCTTGGAATGGAAACCACAAATGCTATGCCAAGGACGATCGCAAAGGCGATCTTCAGAGCCCCCAGCCCTCTTTCCCCTGCCAGAGCGATCTGGTCGGTCACAAGGTAATAGGCCGTATAATAAACACCGGCTCCCGGCACCAGAGGAAAGATACCGGATATCAGGAATACCGTGATCGGGCACTTCATCCGCACGGTCAGCATCCTGGATATAAATACTACCACAAACGCGCCGACAAAAGAAGCGATCGCAGCGGAAGAAAAGTTTAAAATAAAAATATATGCCAGCCAGCCTGCCGTTCCGGTCAGTCCTCCTGCCAGATAATATTTTCTCGGGACGTTAAACAGTACGGCAAACGCAACCGTTCCAAGAAACGGGCAGATCAGGTTCGCGGCTACATTTCCCATCATACCGTGATCCCTCCAATCATATTATTATAGATACTCAGCATCGTACCAACGCCGATCGCGATATACACAAATACCATCAGAGCGTCGATCATCCGCACAGTACCT
Organism: Mordavella massiliensis; assembly: GCF_016902415.1. GTDB lineage: Bacteria > Bacillota > Clostridia > Lachnospirales > Lachnospiraceae > Merdimonas > Merdimonas faecigallinarum. The sequence goes on from NZ_JACJLV010000001.1 coordinate 7,543, forward strand.
GACAAAAAGTCACTGTTCGCAATATCCCGGATCGCATTGGTAAATGCAAGCCCCGGCACCAGAGGCATGATCGCGCCCACGATCATACCGTCCAGCCTCGCAACCCCAAGGGCCGGAACATGCAGCGCAAGAACCGCCAGCAAAGTGATCAGCGCGCCGCCCACAATATTTACGATAATCTTTGACATATGCAGCTTCTTTGCAAATAATACCCAGAAATACAACAGGCATCCGATCCCAAACGCGACAAGGCTTTCATTCACAGACGCGCCCAGAAGGTATCCGAATGCCGCGCTGCCCACGCCGGCTGCAAGGACCTGAAAATATCCTTTTTTCGGCGGGATCTGTTCAATCGCACGTAATTTCTCCCACGCCTCGTCGATACCGATCTTTCCTGCGCTGATCTCCCTGGACAGCGCGTTGACTTCGGTAACGATTCCCAGGTGCGCACCGGAAAGCGGGACATTTTTCACCTTGGTATAGACTTCATTCATTCCCTTTTCCGCCGTAATAAAGATCGCATGGCTCAGGGTAAAGGAATCCACATAATCCACGTGGAATCTCTTACAGATACGGTCCATAGTCTCTTCTACACGGAAGATCTCCGCCCCGTTCTTTAACAGGATACGGCCCGCCTCTACCGCCAGATCCACCACCTTTTTGACGTCCAGTTCCGAATCCAGCTTCTTTTTCAGATAGATCATGTCCGTCAGGCGGATCCCGTTTTCATAAATGGGTTCCTCATAGTTGTCTACAAAGAAATTTGCCACAATATGGGAATTCACAAACCCGCAGGCATGATAAAATCCCAGGGTATCCGGACTGTTGCCGGTCCCCACATACATCAGATCGTACCGGCCGCTGTAATGTTCGCACAGGAAATGGATCATGTACCTGCCATATCCCTTTCGCTGTTCTTCTGGTATGGTGGATATATTTTTTAATTCACACTTCCCGCCGCCAAGATCCGCCACCACGGCAGCCGTGACCGCCCGTCCCTGATCGTAGAGCACATACATCTCGCCCTGATCCAGGTATCTGTCGATCATACTTTCCTGCGGATCGGCCAGAAGCAGCATTTCCATATAGTCTCTTTTTTTATCTGTGATCCGTTCAATATCCATAACGGTCAACTCCAGTCTTTCATCAATCCCATACATTATAGCACCGGCTTCTCAAAAAGAAAAGAGACATCCTGACAGATATCAAGATGTCTCTTCTTTTAAACAATTTTTACAAATTGGCTGAAACTAGCCGATGTATCCGGCTTTTTTCAGTTCTTCTTCCGCCTTTGCAAGGTTGGCGTCTGATACACGGATGATCGGTCCGGTACAGCCCATGCCGCTCTCTGCGTAGATATTGATCTTCCACAGGCATTTTACTGCATCGTCCAGATCCATGACCTCGATACCCGGGATCTGTGCGGTTACGATCTCCTTCGGAGGTTCTTTTACCTCTTCTTCTGCAGCCGCCGGTTTGGAAGCAGCTTTTACGGAATCCAGGATCTGCTGGAATCCTGCCTTCTTAGCCGCCTCAAATTCCTTCTTTGCAACTTCAAAGACTTTACCTCTTACCAGCTGCGCCGCGTAGCGGATCGCATTGGCAATAACCGGAGCACCGGATGCTCTGGATACGATCATGACTAACTGCTCATATCCTTCTCCAATACCCGGGCCATAGCCGTAACCGGTTGCCTCAAAGCTTCCGCCTGTATTTGCAGAAGACAGCATTTTCACCAGGATATTTCCGGTCAGAGAGTCTGTTACCATGATATCCGGGGATGCCTGAAGAACATCATTTCCTCTCATCACGCATCCGCCGTCTGCACGGCTGGACTCTGCAAATGTGATATCATATCCCTGATCTTTTAACTGCTTTAACGCCTTCTCTGTCTGACGTGCGCCGTCTACATTCAGGATACCAACGGTCGGGTTCTTCTTTCCGCATGCTTTCGCTGCGATCACACCATATACCGCGTTCTTTACCATACCTTCGATACGGTCCGTACTGGAGGTACCTGTGGTATTGGCGATGTACATTTCTTTTCCTGTGGCCGGTGTCACACAGCGTCCTACTGTGGATACACCGATGGGGAACGGGAAGTGCATCGTAACGGCAGCGTCGATCTCTTTATTCTTCAGCATCTCTTCCATCTTGTCGTGGCCCTCTTCATCGTTTGCCACTTTGATGGTTGTAACGCCTTCTGCTTCCAGAGTTCCGATGTAGTATACATCAATGCCGTCTTTTGCAGCTTCAACAGCCGCTGCCATGGAGTTTTCCTCTCCATGCTCGCTTCCCATACCGGTCAGCGCAACCTTCGGTCTTTTGCCGAAGCTTCCTGTCTCTAACCCTTCTGCCATCTCCATAAATGTGGTGGCGATCATTTTCTCGATATTATTTGCCATATTCACCACCCCTTACTCTGCCATCAGGGTTGCAGCAAAATCTTTCATTGCTTTCGCAATGAGTCCCTTTACTTCTTCTTCGGATACTCCTGCAGCCGCCTCTTCTTCTGCTGCTGTATTTCCATGGATCACAAAAGATACACCGTCAAACAGGTTGGTCATACGTCCAAGGAACAGACTTCCTTTTCCGATGATCATAGCGTTTTTGATCTTGCCTTCCTTGATATCCTCAGCAGCAAATCCTACATAAGGAACTCCGGACGGAATGTGTCCCTGTGTGGGAGCCCATCCAGTCAGGCCGTGCTCTTTTGTAAAGTTTGCAAGTTCTTTTCTGTCAAGCTCGCCTCTCTTTACAGCAAGAGCTGCGATCATCTTGTAGTTGGCAAGCGGAACATCTCCTGCTCCTGCCGGTTTTGTGATATCCGGGTTCTGCATTTCCGGAGAGAATTTGTCGATATCTGTGATCTTCATTCCCACTTTGTCAAGCGGATCAGCAACCAGGCTGCCGATTACGTTCTGCGGAGCAGAGCCGGTACCAACACTGTGGCGTCCCAGCATTCCAAGATCGATCTCCGGGCTTACGCCGTCATTTTCAGAAATGATCACGCAGAAACCGCCCAGGCAGTCTTCCAAGATCGGAAGGCCTTTCTTGATGTGGTCTTTTCCGTTCATACCAAGTTTTGCGGTACAGCCTCCGGCTGTAACAGCAACAGTCTTGTATGCTCCGGATTTTACCAGTGCAGCCGCTTCGATCAGCGCATGGGTCGGAGCCGCGCAGAATCCTCTTGCGTCAGATCCGCTGGCGCTTACAAGGCCTGCAACCTCTGCTGCAGCCTTTGCGAAGTTTCCGCCGCCTCTCTGGTTCATATCGCCGCAGGCTTCCTCTGCACAGTCGATGACATACTCAACGTCTGCCTTGTCGATTCCTGCATTGCGTACGCCGTAAAGAAGAGCCAGTACGCTGGATGCCTTGCTCATCAGGTTCTCATGCATTACATGTGCGGACAGGTTCACGTCGATATCGTGAGCCGGTTTTACACATCCGACCAGCTGGTTTTCAAAATACAGCGGCTCTGCATGATCGTCATTGATCAGAGCTTCGATTTCGGAAAGCTCTACGCCGTCCTCTGTCAGTGCAACAATATCTTCTGTAATGATCGGGTTCTTTGCAAACTGATCTTTGTATTTTTCAACGAATCCCTTCTCCAGTTTTACAACCTCGAACATGTCGCTGGCCTGTACCAGGAACAGGAACTCTTCCTCCGGCATGATCTCACCGTATTTTCCGTAACGGTCTGCGCCTTCCATCTTCTTGTCGTACCACGGGAACTCAACTTCTGCAAGCTGATCCGGGTGTACGTTTCCGATATAGGTCTGGTTCGGCCAGTAAGCAACTACGTCCTCATAGGAACGAAGATGATTCGGCACTTCTTTAAGATACTCAGAATCAGGATTTACGATTCTTTCTGTTGTCTGTGTGGTTCCGTTGTATAAAACCATATCCGGAGTATGTACTAATACATAGCTTGCTCCCTTAATTACACTGTTCATTGGTTTTCCACCTTTCTTAAATTCATAAATATAAACTGACCCGCAGTTTATGCTTATTTATACAAAAAGGAGCAGCCCATTTCTGGGAACATACTTTGGGGCTGCCCCTTTCCTAAAATCTTTACAGGGGACGCAAGGCCTTTTCCAGGTCTTACGTCCTATTTACAACTGATTAAAGCTGCTCTCTGATTGCGTTCATCTCATCACAGATGTCATCAATGTCAAGAACCATCTCCATCATGCCTACCTGCTCGTCATAAACTTCCGGATCAAACTCTTCTTTGATCTCTGGCTCACATACGTGATATACCGCGAGTCCAAGCTGGACCCCTGTCAACGGACCTGCGAAAGTAGGATCACCAAGGGTTACAGTCTCAGCTGCAAGACCTGCAGCTTCGCCCTCTGCAGCACCAAGAACTACTACTAAGTTCTCTGCGCCGTATTCCTCAGCGAATTCTTTTACTCTCTTCTGGTTTTCCAGATCCATTGCGCCTGCGCTCGTTCAGACGAAACACTCCGTGGAGGAGAATACTACTTCAGCACCGGCAGTCTTTACGCATTCTGCGATAGCCGGTCCCGGTACTCCGTCACGGTCTCCGATAATTATTGCTTTTTTGCCTTCTAAAATAGCCATAATTATGCGACTCTCCTTTCTTGTGGTTTTACAGGTTGTAATTTATGATTTAGAAAAACATCCGCTCTGGTCTTAGATGTATTTCTTAATCATCGCTTCAATGCTTTCCGGTGTGCAGTCATCTTTTACCAGCTCTTCTACTTTTTCTCCATCTTTGTAGATCGCCATAACCGGAAGTCCAAGCACCTTCTGTGCGATAGCCAGACGACGTGCTTTTGTGGTGTTCAGAGATGTGAATTTTAACTTGTCGCCATAAGTATCAGCGAACTCATGTACCTTCGGCATCAGAGCCTGGCACGGTACACATCCGTCACCGTAAAAGTCAACGAATACATATCCGTCTGCTTTTAACACTTCGTCTTCAAATGTTTTCTTATCTAAGTCTAACATTGGAATCATCCTCCTTATTTGTAAATAAATAATAGTTGTTACTTCCTAGAAGTAGTCAGACATGCTTCTTTCTACCTGGACTGCTGCGATCGCTCCGTCAGCAGCTGCGGTCACTACCTGACGCAGGCTCTTTACACGGACATCTCCTGCCGCATATACGCCCGGGATGTTGGTGTGCATGTCATCATCTGTCTTGATGTATCCTCTTTCATCCATGTCGATGATGCCTTCAAACGGCTGAGTGTTCGGAACAGTTCCGATAAATCCGAATACGCCGAACATTCCGTCTTCTTCATCTGCCTCTACTGTTGTGATCTCGCCGGTCTTAACATTTTTAACCTTCATCCACTGCAGGATGTCGTCTCCACCGACTTCTTCCACAACAGAATCCCACATGAAGTGAAGCTTCGGATTCTTGAATGCTTTCTCCTGAATGGATTTTGCTGCACGAAGTTCATTTCTTCTGTGGATGATCGTTACTTTTCTTGCGAACTTGGTCAGATACATAGCCTCTTCTACTGCGGAGTCTCCGCCGCCGACTACATATACTTCAAAGTCCTCAAAGAAGTTGGCATCACAGGTAGCGCAGTAGGAAACACCCTTGCCCATAAATTCTGCTTCGCCCTTGCATCCGATCGGTCTTGCGTGAGCGCCTGTAGCGATGATCACGTTCTTTGCCTGATACTCGGCTTTTTCGCTCTTCAGAACTTTTACATCACCATTCAGCTCTACTTCCTTGATCGTGTCAGATACGCGCTCTGCTCCGAATTTCGCAGCCTGCTCTGTCATTCTCGCGATCAGGGACGGTCCGGACTCTCCTTCTACGATCTGTCCCGGATAGTTCTCGATCTCATCTGTGATCGCGATCTGTCCGCCGTCCTGTCCTTTTTCAATGATCAGAACAGAGAGGCGGCTTCTTCCTGCATACAGGCCTGCCGCTAAACCGGCAGGACCTGCACCCAGGACGATAACATCATAAATCTTGCTCATGTCTGTCTCGTCTCCTTTTTTAAAGTTTTACCCAACTTTACCTAAAGATAATACCTTTCGTACTATTCAAAGATGGTCTGTCCGTCAACTTCTGTAGTAAGGGCTGTCAGAGCCTTCTCTACGATATGACGACGCAGCTTCTTCTCTTCATCCTTATCCAGTGCAGGATTTCCAAGCGGATGAGGAATAGCGATAGCCGGAACGATTCTGTTCGCACCAACTGTCATAGAGATCGGAGTTACTGTACAAATGTGTACAACCGGGATGCCGGCTCTCTCGATTTCTTTTACCATCGTTGCACCGCAACGAGTACAGGTACCTCAGGTAGAGGTGAGGATCACTGCGTCAACTCCGTCAGCTTTCAGCTTCTGGGAGAATTCATCTGCGAATGCTTTTGCAGATGCAACGGCTGTTCCGTTACCGGTTGTGGTGTAGAACAGGTGATGCAGTTCTCCGATGATTCCTTCTTTTTCCATATCGCGAAGCACGTCTACCGGAAGTACACGGTCAGCGTCTTCGTTAGCATATACCGGATCGTATCCGCCGTGAGCGGTCTCATAGGTATCTTCTGTCAGATCCATAACGCCTGTGATGTCGTACTCTCCATAGTGAGAAGCACTGGAGCTTTCGATGTGGTCCGGATTTCCCTTCGGAACAATACCGCCGGAAGTAACCAGAGCGATCTTAGCGTGTGCCAGATCTTTAACAGCCGGATTAGGCTCTACTCTGTCGAAGTCAGGCATCGGGAACTCTGTGGTGAACGGTTTGTCAGCAAGCTTTTTGATCAGCATGTCAACCGCTCTCTTGGATCCTCTTTCTTCTTCGAAGAAGTTTACACGAACGCCGTTCGGCATATAACCTTCCTGGCAGGAAGCGCCGATCGGCTCGCCTTTTGCAAGTTTCAGAGCGAGAGGAGCCATCTTCTTTACAGCATCTCTCATGCCTGCAGCGCTGTTCTTGGTAGCAACCATATATACCTGGTTCTTGAACATGTCAGCGCCCGGGTTCTCTACATACATACCGGTCAGGGACGGGATGCCCAGTTCTTCCTGAACTGCTGCTGCGATGGTTCCGCAGGCAACACCGTAACGTCCTGCGTTGAAAGCCGGTCCTGCAATGAATACATCCGGAGCCTGTTCCTTTACCATATCCAGGATCTCAGCTTTTGCCTTGTCGATATTTTCATTGAAGTAAGAGTCACCGCAGATGATCGTTGCAATAATCTCTGCTTCGCCCTTGAAATTCTGTGTCAGCGCCATACCTGGTCCGACTACCTCGCCCTTGCGAAGCTCAACCGGGTAATCCGCTTTCTCTTCTCCACCAATCTGTGCAAAGAACTGATTGATGTAATGAACAACTTTAATGTTTGCCATGATTCTTTCTCCTTCCTTCCTATCTTGCGCTCAGTCTGTTGAAGCCAGTCTCATTGGTAGCACCTGTCAGTACCTGAAGCTCAACTTCCAGAGAGCCGTCCTCGTGAAGTGTCTCTTCACTTGCACCTGCGATCTTTGTTACATAATCCAGGGTTCCGATGACTTTGTCAAGTTTCGGCAGGATGATTACCTGGTTTGCGTTTCCGCCTGTTACTACTGCGTCAGCAGCCGGATCGGAGTCAGCCAGTGACTGGGATTTTCCGTCGCGTCCTGCATACTCGTCTGTGATGATAACTGTCTTCACACCTTCTGCTTCGATCTTCTTGCAGTTCATGATCAGGTCAGTATCCGGGTTACCAAATCCTTCCTGGGAAACGATAACGCCGTCCAGATCCAGCATTCTGCAGAGTTTTGCTGTCCAGTCAGAGGAACGCATCTTGTCAGCCAGGTATACGTTCTCGTTTGTGATGATGTGAGCCACAAAGTTGAAGGCTTTTCCGTGCTGTGCAAACATATCCTCAACTACCGGGTTGTTCTCATGTACATAGGTCGGGTTCTTGTCGCATGCGGATACACAGTTACCGGATACGATCGCGCCGTCCATTACCTCTGTGGGGCTTAAGATAGTAGGAACGATCTTCTTGGCATCTACACCGTATACATAGGTGTCATGCAGAAGTCCCTGGCTCTGAAGCATCTGTACATAAGCAACTCTCGGAAGATCCGGATATTTCTCGATGCCTTCTTTGATTCCGCAGGTCTCATAAACCTTGGTCTCGTCCGGTGTCAGGTTGCGTGCCAGCTCACCTAAGTAAGTAGCAACTCTGAATCCTGCAAATCTTACAGCCTTCTCATAGTCATGCTGTTTGATATCGTCTACAGGCTCACATACCATAACCAGGTTCAGTGTCTTGGAGAATGGTGTGTAATCTGCTCCAGGGCCTGTCATATCGATGATACCTTCCTGGAATCCAACGATCTTACCAGCGGTAACAACAGCCATTCCCTTCAGTGCGTAGGTCTTTCCGGAACCTACAGTGTCAACTTTTGCGATCACGCCCGGGAAGATTCCCCCTCTTCCCTCAACCTTTACACGTGGCTCGATGACATCTTTTACAGGAGTAATTCTTACAGACTCTCCCGGTTTTGCGATGTCAAAGGATACACTCTTGATCTTCTCATCCTCAAGAGCCACTGCCTTTACAGCCTCTTCGGATACATAAAGGACTCCGTTTTCAATTTTGGATTCGGATGCGAACTGAATGTCCTTGATGTAAATGTGTCCTAACTCTAATCTCACTTTACATTCCCTCCTTAAAAAATTTGTTTGTATTGTCTAAGCTTCAATGCTTTTACAACCGGATACCTATCTCCACACATCGGCAGAGGTCATACCGCTCTCCAGAAGCGTCCAGTCGATCATCTGGAAATCTTCATATACATCCGACTGGAACTGATCTCCCCGAAAATGGAACTTCTTGCATGCGTCCAGCGCATACTCGATCAGACGCACAGACGCCTGATCCATACGCCCCTTTGACTTTGACAGGAGCATGGACTTATAAGGCGTCTCATTTGGCTTCACACTGCCGGACAAGGGATGGGTCAGAAGCTGATGCCCCTGATGGATCATATCTCTTGCCTCTTTCAGGATATCTTCATAGGAAACTTCTCTGTAAATAAGTTCATGGGTGCTGTGCAGTTTTTCAAAAACCAGCGGGTTATTCGTAAGTACAATATATCCGTCCTGCAAAGCTCTCTACTCCTTTTCTGATATTTGCCTGAAATCTTACGGGCCGCTTATAGAAATTACCTATATAAAAGGGCGCCTTATGCACATAACCGTGTGCGTAAGCCGCCCTTCCTGTCTTTTGCCCTGCCATACTCAAAAAGTTTTTCATACAGCACAAGATTCAGAATGTAGTCCTTTTCCCCGTCCTTTTGCCTGAAAGTTTCGCCTGTCCGACTATTCTGACAGGTTTGCCTCTTCGGCGGCCGATGCGGCTCTCTCCGGGAAAATATCAACCTACTATATTGTTTTATTGATAAAATATATGTATATGTCTTTTTATCTGTTTTTATAATAACTGATTGTTAATTCATTTTCAACCGCAAAAATTCAATCCTGAAAATTTGGTGAAATTATACAATTTAACTAATCATTTTTTGTTGAAAATTCCGACGGCTTTCCTTTCAGGAAATTGTTGAAATAGTCGTCGTGTACCTTCTTCACCATGCCGCTAAGTGCCAGCAGACCAATGATATTGGGCACTACCATCAGACTGTTGAAGCAGTCAGCCATATTCCATACCAGATCTACCTGAGCCAGGGATCCCAGGAATACGCAGACACATACCAGCGCGGAATAAATCGGAACCGCCTTGGATCCAAACAGATACTTGATATTGGCCTGTCCGAAGAAATACCAGCCAACGATAGTGGAAAATGCGAAGAAGAACATACAGATCGCAATAAAGATCTCTCCGAATTTACCATATACCAGAGAATATGCGAACTGACTTAACTCTGCTCCTGTATATCCGCCTTCTACTACGTTGTAGGACTCCGGCAAAGCACGTGTGGTCACGATAACCAGAGCTGTCATGGTCAGTACGATAAAGGTATCGATGAAGACACCGATCATAGCCGCATGTCCCTGTTCTACCGGATGCGCTACCTTTGCTACCGCATGCGCATGAGGTGTGGAACCCATACCTGCTTCATTGGAGAACAGACCTCTTGCAACACCTTTGGTGATGGCAAGCTTAATGGTTGCGCCCACTGCTCCGCCGGCGATGGAAGCCGGTGCGAACGCGCCTACAAAGATCTCATAGAAGGCCAGTGGGATATTTCTCCAGTTATAGAAGATTACGATCAGAGATCCCAGGATATAAAGAGCCGCCATGAAAGGCACCATGGTCTCTGTTACTTTCGCGATACGCTTCATACCGCCGGAGAAGATAAATACGGCGAGTACTGCCACGATCAGTCCCATGATCCACTGCGGGATTCCAAATGCAGTATGGAAGGATGCAGCAATGGAGTTGGACTGTACTGCGTTCCCCATGAATCCAAGAGCAAAGATCAGAAGTACCGCAAAGATACCTGCCAGGATCTTGCCAAAGGTTCCCTTGAACGCGCCGCGGATATAGTATACCGGTCCGCCGGTTACGATCCCGTCGTCTCCGATCTTCTTATATCTCTGTGCCATCAGAGCCTCAGAATAAATAGTAGCCATACCAAGGAAGGCTGCTACCCACATCCAGAAGATCGCGCCCGGTCCGCCGATGGCGATGGCTGTAGCCGCGCCGGCGATATTACCGGTACCAACCTGTGCCGCAATGGCGGTTGCCAGAGCCTGGAAAGAACTCATACCGTCATTTCCGGCCTCGCCTTTCTTGCTGAACAGTCCGCCGAACACCTGCTTGATGCCCCGCTTAAATCCGCGAACCTGGATAAATCCTGTGCGGATGCTGAACCAGATACCGGCTGCTGCAAGAGCAATGATCAGTACAATGTTCGACATGTAGTCCTGGATCGTCAGTACGATGTTGTTTAATGTTTCCAAAAAATCATCTCCCTTTCTCTCTAGATAAAATCATAGATACCATACATATCTATATTTACTTCGTCTATCATACCACTTTGACATTTTTTTCTCAATCAAACTTTGAAGTTTTGAAAAAATTTCGTCATTTTTTCATGTGTTTGAACCCCGGGAATTCAAAAAACGGCGCACCCCCCGTGGTTACGCCGTTTTTTCCTGTCCCTTTTTTGCAAAAAAGACTTGACTTTTTTATTTTTGGTAATATTGCTAAGATTTTGTTTCTTCTTTAGCATTTCCTATGCAGGCAGACGATCCTTTTATACGTTGATCTCCGCCTTTACGCCAAGCAGTTCTTTATTTCTTTCCAGAAGCGGACGGATCACCTGATTCAGGTAATTGGTCACCTGGATCGGCGCGCGTCCCACATATTTTGCCGGATCCATGGTCTTCTTCAGCTCTTCCTCATTCAGATTGAATGCCGGGTCTGCTGCGATCAGATCCAGCAGATTGTTATCCAGTCCCTTTTCTTTTACGTTGCGTCCTGCTTCCATGGAAAGCTCCCGGATCCTCTCATGAAGTTCCTGACGGTCTCCGCCGGCCTTCACTGCATCCATCATGATATTTTCGGTTGCCATAAACGGAAGTTCGCTCATCAGACGCTTTTCAATGACCTTGGGATATACCACCAGGCCGTCTACCACATTCAGGCACAGATCCAGGATCCCGTCAATGGCCAGGAAGCCTTCCGGCACACTCAGCCGTTTGTTGGCGGAATCATCCAGCGTCCGCTCAAACCACTGGGTGGCAGAGGTGATCGCCGGATTCAGCGCGTCGATCATCACATATCTGGACAGAGAGGCGATTCTTTCGCTTCTCATGGGATTGCGCTTGTAAGCCATGGCAGAAGAACCGATCTGGGTCTTCTCAAAAGGTTCCTCTACTTCTTTCAAATGCTGGAGAAGGCGGATGTCATTGGACATCTTGTGTGCGCTTGCCGCGATTCCTGCCAGCACGTTCAGCACACGGGTATCCACTTTTCTGGAATAGGTCTGCCCGGATACCGGATAACAGGTCGCAAATCCCATCTTCTCCGCGATCATGGGATCGATCTTGTCAATGGTCTCCTGATCCCCGTCAAATAATTCCAGGAAGCTTGCCTGGGTTCCGGTGGTTCCTTTGGATCCCAGAAGCTTTAAGGTACTCTTTACATATTCCAGATCCTCCAGATCCATCTCAAACTCCTGCAGCCACAGGGTCGCTCTCTTTCCGACCGTCGTTGGCTGCGCAGGCTGAAAATGGGTAAACGCAAGGGTCGGAAGTTCTTTGTACTTCTCTGCGAAATCCGCCAGTTCCGCGATCACATTGACCAGTTTCTTTTTTACGATCTCCAGGGCTTCTGCCATCAGGATAATATCGGTATTATCTCCCACATAACAGGAGGTAGCTCCCAGGTGGATGATGCCTTTTGCCTTCGGGCACTGCTGACCGTACGCATACACATGGGACATAACATCGTGGCGGACCACCTTTTCTCTTTCCTTTGCCACGTCATAATTAATGTCTTCCGCATGGGCTTTCAGCTCGTCGATCTGTTCCTGTGTAATAGGAAGTCCCAGCTCTTTTTCTGTTTCCGCCAGGGCGATCCACAGCTTCCTCCATGTGCGGAACTTTTTATCCGGTGAAAAAATATACTGCATTTCCTTACTTGCATAACGCTCGGAAAGCGGGCTCTGATATCTGTCGTTTGCCATTTTTTTATCTCCTTTTTCGTTAATAAATCCAGTATAATACAAGGCCAAAGGAAAAGCAACCTTCCTTTGGCCCTGTCAGACGATCTGTCAGATATTCTCAAATTTTCCCAGAAATCCACGAATCCTGGAATTGGAAGAGGCAAACACTTCCTCCGCAGTTCCCTCCAGTTCCACATATCCCTGGTCCATAAACAGGATGTGATCGGAAACATTTCTGGCAAAACTCATCTCATGCGTCACGATCACCATCGTCATATGTTCTGCCGCCAGGTCTTTGATCACTTTAAGGATCTCGCCGGTCAGTTCCGGATCCAGCGCGGACGTGGGCTCGTCAAAAAACAGGATATCCGGATTCATGGCAAGAGCCCTTGCGATAGAGACTCTCTGCTGCTGTCCTCCGGACAGCTGACAGGGATAAGCGTTCTCCTTATCCGAAAGCCCCATTTTAGCTAGCAGCGCCCTGGCTTCCTGATACACCTCGTCTTTTCTTCTCTTCTGCACTTTTATGGGCGCGTCTGTCACATTCTTTATAACAGAATAATGGGGAAACAAATTAAAGTTCTGGAACACCAGCCCAAACGTCCCCGTGTAGCGGATCTCTCCCGAATCCGGAGTCTCAAGCCCCGTGGCGCACCGCAGAAGCGTGGATTTCCCGGAACCGGAAGGCCCGATGATGCTTAAGACTTCTCCCTTTTCCACAGTAAGAGAAATATCCCTTAACACCTCCTGGCCGTTAAAACTTTTTTTGATATGCTTCATTTCCAACAGGCTCATAGGTTTCCTCCTAATGATAATAATTCAGCTTCTTTTCGATGCTTTCCATGAAAAAAGCCACAATAAAGTTAAAGATATAATAGAATACTCCGGCAAATACCAGCGGGAGCAGGGAGGTCTGGGAAGCGCTCAGCGCCTTTGCCACCGTAAACATATCGATCACACCGATGGAAAAGGCAAGGGACGTATCCTTGACCAGCGTGATCGTCTCATTGGTCACTGCCGGCAGGATCCGTTTGATCACCTGGGGCAGGATAATGCGAAAGAATGTCTGCGCCCGGCTGTATCCCAGTATTTTTGCCGCTTCATACTGCCCCGGGGACATGGACTCAATGCCTCCCCTGTAGATTTCCGCAAAATAAGCCGCGTAATTCAAAATAAATCCTATGGCTACCGCTGTATTTTTCCACCCCGGAGAATTGGGGATCCCAAGGCCGTAATAAGGTCCGAAATAAATCGCGATCAGCTGCAGCATCAGCGGCGTGCCGCGCATCACAGAAATATATACTTTTACAATGGTCCGGATCACCGGATTCTTTGACATTCTGCCAAAGGATACCAGAAGCCCCAGAGGAAGAGAAAAGATCAGTGTCACGAGGAAGATCATCACGGACACGCCCATTCCTTCCAGGAGCTTCATCAGCATAACTGAAATTGCCATATCTTTCCCTCTCTTCGTAAAAAGGGGCTGTCCGGGAAGGACAGCCCCTGCTTTTCATCGTCTGCTTTCGTTTATTTCCCGATCGTCGTAATATCCTCGCCAAACCATTTCTCGGAGATCTCCGCCATCGTACCGTCCGCAGCCATCTCCTCCAGCGTCGCCTGCACCGTATCTCTTAACGCTTCATTGCCTTTTGCGAAACCGATTCCATATTCTTCAGAGGCAATGGATTCATCAAGGATCGTAAAATCCGCACCGCGGGATTCAATCTGATAGCTGGCCACCACGATATCCATGGCCACCGCATCCACTGCGCCGCTCTCCAACTCCATAAATCCGGTATCATAATCCGGGATCACCTGCAGCGTTCCAAACGTATCTGCAAGTTCCGGATTGTCATCAAGCGCCGCCTGGGCCGAGGACTCTGTCTGAACGTCCACGATCTTTCCTGCCAGATCTTCTTCCGATTCAATGCCGGAATCAGATCTTACCACAAATACCTGCTGGTTATCCAGATAGGGATCAGACCAGGTATACTCATCTTCTCTTCCGTTCATGGTAAATCCGTTCCAGATACAGTCGATCTCACCGGAATTTAACGTCGCATCCTTGGTCTCCCATGCAATGGGCTGGGGTACAAACTCCCATCCCTGCCGTTCACAGACCTCTTTTGCCAGATCCAGGTCGAAGCCGGTATATTCGCCGTCATCTCCTACAAAGCCCATGGGCGGGAAGTTCTGATCGAATCCTACGGTAAAGGTATCCCCTTCCTGCTTTTCTTCAAATGATGCAGTCTCTTCTTTCGATGTATCGCCGCCGGTCTCTTCTGCGCCTGTGCTCTCGCTGCCGCCGCCACATCCGGCCGCAAGCATTGCTGACGCACTCATCAGGGCAAGGAGCAAAGTTACTCTCTTTTTCATCTCTTCATCCTCCTTGAAATCACGCGCAGCAAGAGCCGTGTTTTAGGACAACGCTCTATTAACAATTGACTACTTTACTACGCTAAATCGTTGTTATCTTAGCATATTCCGGCAGTCTTGTCAATCCTCCGGTATTCTTTTTCCCATTGTTCCAGCTTTTCCTCCGGAAGATCCGGGTCGATCTCCCGCCTTACTGTCTGCACGCTTTCTCTCACCACCGGGTCCATCGTAAGATAAGCCGGATTACCAGACAGCATCTTCACATATTTCTGCTCCGGAAGCGCCCGGCTGCAGCAGTAGAGATAAGCCTTCAGCATATCCGCGTCTTCACAGATCGCGTATGCCTGCTCATACATCCTGGCCGCCTCCTCATAGAGGAACAGCCGGCCGTAGGCTGCTCCCAGGCAGGCATATACCTTGCCGTAAAAGGTCTTGTCAACCGAATCGTCCCGCTCGCCATGGATGATCGACTGGTACACAAGCACTGCAGACTCATATTCCTTGCTCTGCATCAGACTGTCCGCTTTGTGCTTCTTGCGCTCCACATCCTTCTGGTTCTGGAGACGCTCCAGGATATTCTGGATCCGGTTGATATCGGACTGGGCATAGATCGTAGACTCTCTTAAAATCGTCAGGATAAACTGCTCCATGGAGCAGTTCTTCCGCAGCTCCTCCCGCAGATGTTCCGACAATTCTTCCATATCCAGCTCTCTTCCGATCCAGTCGCAAAGCTGCTGATTGATGATCGTATAGTCGATCAGATACAGGTTGTTGCAGATATAATAACAGAGCTCTTCAATGGTGTAGATCTTCATATGAACCCTGGAAATCACATAGGGTTGTCTGGCTCTCTTTTTATGACATAGAATTAAACTGCCCATGGATGCCTCCTAATTTTAATATCTTCTCCGTGCAGAAATCCGTGGCAGGGAAAAATTCCCCGAATCCCACATCCTTAAATGTGAGCCGGCAGGTTTTCTCATCCAGGAACATCACGTCGATCTGGATCCTAAGAGAATAATCCTTTCTGTCCGGAAGCCCTTCCAGCGACACCGTTTCTACCTGCAGTTCCTCGCCGGCCAGAGATTCCACATGGATCTCTATATCAGAGGTGTCCTCCAGGATCACCTCCCACTGGCCGTCCGCCTCATACCAGTGGGTGCCCCAGGACACAATGGGATGCCATCCTTCCTGTCCCCCCACACGCATACGCAGGCAGATCTGTTCCGTCATTTTCGTCTCATCCAGGTATACCGGTCCGTCATCCAGCGCAAAGGATCTGCGCATCGATGTATAGCAGGCTCCCTTGCTGTACAGGTTATTTCCCAGAAACGCTCTTCTTCCGTTGCACAGAACTTTCAGGGAATTGGGATACCAGTTGTTCTCAAATCCTTCCCCGGTAAGGAATACGGATGAGATCACCTTCTTATCAAAAACATTCTGGATAAAGGATTTGAACTGTTCGTCCGCATCCTTGGCCTTATCTACATTCAGCACCGGATAGATGGCTTCCAGCTCCTTCATTTTTGCACTTGCCACCTCGTCTACCGTTACAAACAGATCTCTGCCTCTTCCGGTCACCGTGTTCAGTTTCCGGAGCATATAAGCGCGGATCTCCTGCGCGTCGCAGTAAAACAGCGCGGCCTCATACTGCCAGAGTTCTTTGGGCTGGTAGAACATATACTGGCAGAAGCTTTCCTTATAATCCTGCACGTGGATGTTCTCTTTGGGAATCCCGATGTGCCTTCCGATCCCTTTCAGCATCTTTGACACGTCAATGTCCGTATAAGGAACCGAAAATGTGATCTCTTCGATCTCCTCAAACTCTTCCAGCGTCAGGCTGATGAACTTGGACAGAAGCCAGACCGCGTCATGGTCTTTTTCTCCGATATGGATCTTTTCCCGGCGCACAGCCTTCTGATAAAGGTCTGTGACCACTTCACCCTCGCGGACCACTAAAAGCTTCTTTGCCTCTTTTCCATAGACCCACCGCTCATTATAATACCCCAGCAGCACCGGGATCTGATAATTCTCGATCGCCGTCTCCAGTGTCTCCGGTTCTTCTTTTTTCTCATCATAGTAGCTGATCTGACAGTTTTTCTCATTCAGATCATACCCCAGAATACTTCCCCTTTGCATGAACACGACCTCCTAATATGTCTGGAAGAACTGCTCCGCCAGTCTTTCCTCTTCTTCATATTCCAGCATCGCCAGATGTCTTGCCGCAGGTCCTAAACACGCCATATCGTTAAGCTTCCCATACTTTCCTGCCCCTACGGCGCTTTTCCTGTTGTCCAGGATCTGTTTGTCCGTTGTCCGGCTCTTTTTGCCTCTGATCTCCTGGAAATAGTAATTGACAGACTCGTCGCTGTAGAGGATAAACTGCTTCACATACAGGTTCTCATACACCGGCATCAGAACTTCTGTATGATACCCCAGTTCCTCTCTCTTTCCTTTCCGCACCTTGTAGAACATTTTCACCCTGCTGCCCGGCGCGGCCTGATATTCGATCATAGACTTATCATGGAGCTGGACCTCCCGGATCCATTCTTCTTTATACTGCAGATAAAACGGAAATACAATCTGCTTTTCACACATTTCCCGCAGCACCGCGTGGAGCACCTGTTCCACATCGGTCTGATAATCCTGGCCGGAATAAAACTTCAAAAGAGCGATCTTGCAGATATCCGGCAGATCCTCCTTCTTGTCACATTCATTGGCAATGATCTCAAAGACGCTGCGCTCCAGTTTTCTTCCTCTGACCACATACTCCCTTGCCGCATAGGCAAGATACGCCTGCTTCAGCCGGAAGTATACATTTCCGGACAGATAATAGTCCTCAAAAATCTTTTCTTCCTCAAACAGATTTTCCGAGAAGACCATCTGTGTGATGATCCGTTCTCCCACCTTAAAGGCCGGGATCCCGTAATCCTGCAGCGCATGCCACAACGCTTTCATATCTCTGGTGGCTCCGCAGAAATAATTGGACAGATACATCAGAGTGACTTTATCGTACTGCTGTCTTTTAAACAGTTCAAAACACAGATAAGTCAGAAATTCATCCTCTTCATAGTTGTCCTCCCTGATCCTGCGGCTGCAGAGACGGAAGACGTCCCTTTCGTCAAAGAGTTCCAGGCCTTTTTCCCGGATATTTTCAAAACTCAGTTCTTCTTTTTCCCGCTCCCGTTCCCAGATTCCTTCGGACGCCGCATATTTCCGGCACATATCCAGGAATCTCGGCTCATAGAATAACCGTCTGGTCTCATAGGCGATGGAGTCCGTATAGTGTCTTCCCTCTATTGACTCCCATACGATACGGGATTCTTTATCATAAAGACAGATCACCGCCCCGTTCTTTGGATCATAGGGCACTCTCTGGCGGATCTGCCCGTCTTTTTCAATGACCAGCACGCAGTTCATGTTCTGCACCTTTGTGCGCACTTCATAGGCATAGCAGACGTCCCGCATGGCTTCCATGCGCTCCGCGTCCATCTCCTCTTCCGTACAGAACCGTTTATACAGGATCCTGAGAGACTCCGTAATGTGCCGCTTCAGGAGCTGATCCCAGGTAAATTCCACCATCTGCTCCCGGTAGCTTAAGTAAAGATCTCCCGCCTGCTCCTCATAGGTCACCAGGTTCGCGTACAAAAGCGCGGCCTTTTTATAATTCAGCGTATTGCCGTGCATAAAGTACAGAAGGATCGACTTTGGAAGCGGTCCTTTTACATTCTCCTCATCCAGAGTCATCATATAATATTCATAAAGCTGGGCGATCTTAAGCTCTGCGTCCACCGCCCGCTGATACCACGCAAAATACCGTCCCTGGGTCTTATTTCCCTTGATCAGGAGGGTACAGATGGTATTGAGGATCATAGGCTCGCTGTACATCTTGTAAACCCGCTCCAGGATCCGGAACATCGGCTCATGGAACCGTTTTTGCTGACTGACAAAGTTGGACACATAGAGCGCCAGTTCTTTGGTCATCAGCCGGTATTTGGAAGCAAAGTTCAGCACCTGCAGTTCAAATGGTCCAAGCTTCTTAAGAAGGGTCGGCTTCTCCTGATAACACAGATACGCCTCCAGGTAAAAGGATACGCTGTGGATCTCATATTCAAACTGCTGCTCTAATACTTCCAGCCTTTTGTAGGCATTTTTATATTTGGGATCCAGATTCAAAAGCATATATAAGAGCAGCCAGGAATCCTGATGCCTCATATAGGTTTTCCCGATCTCATCCAGCACGCGCTCGATATGGTTGCCCTGTCCCCGCACCAATGCCGTCAGATACAGGTAATAGCAGTTTGTGATGGGGTCTTTTCCGATGGCAAACCGGTTGTAATTGTAATTTTCCAGGATCCACTTTGCCTCCTCGGTCCGGTGTCCCAGAAGATAGATATTCGCCTGGTAAAGCTGATACATCTCGCTTAACGGATCCAGTTTCCGCAGGGTGTTCATCTTTTCCACCGCGCCGTCCACCCAGGCGGATAAAGAGATCCGTCCCGCCACATAGCTTACATACTCTTTCAGGATCTGCGCCTGTAAAAGTTCCGGCAGCCTCCGGTCCTCATTGTAGTCCTTCTGGTTCTGCAGTACCTCGATCTCATAGGTAAGCGTCTCATAAGGCGTGATAAACCGGAGCTTTCCGAAGTTGCGTCCGCCATGGAGATACTCCGGACGGATCAGATACTCCACCTCATGGGTATTGCCCACAAAGTCCTCGGTGCTGATCTCCGACCTGCTGAGCCGGATAAAGGGTCCTTCCGCCTCGATCCGGATCGGCATATATCCCCAGGTATTTTTCATCAGGGTAAGCGTTCCCTTCGCCGGTTCCTCCACGTCCTCAAACAGCATTCCCTCGCCGGGAAGCGTCAGGAAAATGCATTCCTTCTGCTTGATCCCTACCAGGAACTCTTCCATAGCCTGGTCTCCCAGGGACCACTTGCGCATATTATCATAGAGATAAAAGATCCGCTCATTTTCATATTTCAGGATCTCATAAAACTCCCTGGAACGGAACAACCTGCCCGCCTCGGAAAAATCTTTGATGGCAAGCTTGCGGAAGTCGTCGGTACTCTGCACCTTTCCATAAGAGGTCATCACATACGGCTTTTCGATAATGGCTGTAAAGGAAAGCTCGTATTCACCTCCCGTGCAGACCACGGTAAACTTGCCTTCCTCCACATGTCCCGGCCGCAATCCCCGTCCGTCATACGTAAACTCCACCTTTGCGGGATTCCCTTCAAATCCCTGGTCTTTAAAATGCACACGAAAAGAAGACGGGTACACCAGTCCCCGTATCGTTCCCTTCGTGTCTGCTTTCATGGTAAAACTTCCCCTGTATACTTCCCCTTCCCCGATTATGAGAACCAGATTTGTTTCATCAAATGTGACATCAGGTCGTATTAACTGAAAGTCTCCTTTAGAAAATTTCTGGATTTTGTTCTTCAAGTCTGACACCTGCTTCTTTCGTTTGTTTTTCAAAAAACATACATATACTAAATTATAGCATTGTTTGCGCAGCTATGGCAATGCCGGACACAGAATTTATTTACGGAAATTATGGAAAATCCGCGTCCGCGGCCGGTCTGTCAGGGCTCTGACACATTATAGAGAACCTTCTCCAGTAATTTTGTCAGAGATTCCTTCTCTTTTCTGGTCATGCCAAGGGTCAGGCTGCGGTCGATCTTCTTGCGGTCCGCTTCCATTCTCCTCTGGATATCGTACGCTTTTTCGGTCAGATAAACATTTTTGCACCGCCTGTCCTTATTGCTTGGCACCACAAGGATAAAACCCTTCTCATCCAGCCTTTTGAGAAGTCCTGTCACAGTCGGGTTTTTCAGGCAGAGGGCTTTTTCTATATCTTTCTGGTTTACTTCTTCTTTTCTGCTGTTGAAAAGATAGTCCAGCACTGCGCACTGGGAAGATGTAACGCCCAGCCTGCGCAGCCGGTTGTTAAAATCCTTTTCATATACATGGTTGATCTGATTGATCAGAAACCCCACCGGCATCTGTTCCTTCATCGCCTGTACCTCCCCTTTTCTTTTCATCAGTATAACACGGGTGTATACAAAAAAAGAATCTTCTCAACAGAAGATTCCTTTTTCAGAGCGACAGACGGGGCTCGAACCCGCGACCCCGACCTTGGCAAGGTCGTACTCTACCAACTGAGCCACTGTCGCATATCTAGTAGTTACTGTTCATCAGAACAATAACTACTATACTATAGGTTTTTAGAAATGTCAACAACTTTTTTTCATTTTTTTATAAGCTTTTTTCATCCGCAGTTTTCTCTTCTTTTTTCACCAGAAGTCCCAGCTCTTCCAGCTGCTTCTGATCTGCCGGCGTAGGCGCTTCTGTCATCAGGCAGGAGGCGTCTTTTACCTTCGGGAATGCGATCACGTCACGGATGCTTTCCTGACCGGCCATCAGCATGACCAAACGGTCCAGTCCGTAAGCAAGCCCTGCATGCGGGGGCACACCATACTTAAAGGCGTCCAGAAGGAAGCCGAACTGGCTGTATGCCTGTTCTTTGGTAAATCCCAGCACCTCAAACATTTTTTCCTGTACATCGTCCTGGTGGATCCGGACGCTTCCTCCTCCGATCTCATTGCCGTTCAGGACGATATCGTAAGCCTTTGCCCTGACTTTTCCGGGATCTGTATCGATCAGCGGCAGATCTTCCTCCATCGGCATGGTAAACGGATGATGCATGGCCACATACCGGTTCTGCTCCTCGCTCCATTCCAGAAGGGGGAATTCTGTGATCCAGACAAAGCAAAATGCGTTCTTGTCAAAAAGTTCCAGCTGCTTTCCAAGCTCTACTCTCAAGGCTCCCAGAGAGTCCCAGACTACTTTCTGCTTATCTGCCGCAAACAAAAGAAGGTCCCCCGGCTCTCCGTCCATGGCACGGATCAGAGATGCCATCTCTTCTTCTGTCATGAATTTTGCAAAGGAAGATTTCACGCTTCCGTCTTCCTGGATCGCCACGTAGGCCAGTCCTTTTGCACCATAATCCTTTACAAAAGCAGTCAGTTTATCGATCTTCTTTCTTGGCATAGCGCCCTGCCCTTTTACATTCAGGCCGCGCACGGTCCCTCCCTGATCCAGAGCGCCGGTAAACACGCCAAATCCGCAGTCTTTCACCACGTCGGACACATCGGTAAGCTCCATGCCAAAGCGAAGGTCCGGTTTGTCGGAGCCAAAACGGTCCATGGCTTCCTGCCAGGTCATGCGCCGGATGGGCAGCTGCACTTCTATCCCCAGCACCTCCCGGAAAAGCCTGGAGAGATATCTTTCATTGACTTCGATCACGTCATCTACATCCACAAAGGAAAGTTCCATATCGATCTGCGTAAATTCCGGCTGCCGGTCCGCTCTTAGATCTTCATCCCTAAAGCATCTGGCGATCTGAATATAGCGGTCCATTCCCGCGCACATCAGAAGCTGCTTATATAACTGCGGAGACTGGGGAAGGCCGTAAAAACATCCCGGATGGATCCGGCTTGGCACCAGGTAATCTCTGGCTCCTTCCGGTGTGGTCTTTCCAAGCATGGGAGTCTCTACCTCCAGAAATCCCTCTTCCGCAAAAAACTGACGCGTCAAAGTCATCACCCGGCTTTTCAGCATCAGGTTTCTTTGAAGATCCGGTCTTCTAAGGTCCAGATAGCGGTACTTCAGACGTACCTCTTCCCTGGTCTTGGTATGTTCCTCGATCGGAAACGGCGGCGTCTGGGACTCGGACAGAACACGGAGCCCCTCGGGAATGATCTCAATCTCCCCGGTGGCGAGACTTTCATTGACAGCGCCGGATCGTTTTTCCACGGTTCCGGTTACCGCCACTACATATTCCGCACGAAGCTTTGCCGCTTTTTCCAGCAGACCTGCCTCTGTCTTTCCTTCCTCAAAAACCACCTGGATCACTCCGGAACGGTCTCTGACATCTACAAACACCAGGCCGCCTTTGTTCCGGTTCTTCTGCACCCATCCCATCACCGTAACCTGTTGTCCTTCCAACGCTGCGGTAAGTTCTCCGCAGCGGTGCGTTCTCTTTAAGCCCTGCATTGACTCTGCCATTTCTGCTGTATCCTCTCTTTCCTGATTCTCTTATTCCCTTTTCTTACAGCTTATCTATGAAATCCGGATAACAGTCGATGATCTGCCCGTATCCTTCCTTCGCAAGCTGTTCCTTCTGAAACTTTTTATTTTTCTTCATCTGGGCGATCAGCACCTGTTCGCCTTTTGCCCGGTCTTCTTTTGCCTTTTCCAGCACCTTAAGAAGCGCGCTTCCCGGAAGCTTCCTGTCCAGCAGGTATGCCTTTTTCTCCTGGTTTCCCGGAACCTGATATCCGCTTTCCAGAAGCAGCATCACAATCCGCTCAAATCCGATGGAAAATCCGCAGGCCGGCGTATCCTGCCCGGTAAACTTCCCGATCATTTTATCGTAACGGCCGCCTCCTGCTACAGAACCGCCGTACTCGTCCATCCGGATCTCAAAGATCGTGCCCGTATAATAGGACTGCCCTCTGACCATCGTAGGATCAAACCGGACAGAAAATTCGCACTCTTTTGCCGCTTCCACACTGGAAATGATCTGTTCCATGCTTTCCGCTGTCTCATCACTTAAGAAACCGCCCAGCTTTTCCTTCAGATAGCGGATGCCGGACACATCCCCCGGAGTCTCGTCGAAAAGTCCCAGATACTGATCTACAGCCTGCTTGTCATATCCCATTTCCTCAAGTTCTTTTGCCACGCCGTCCCGGCCGATCTTATCCATCTTGTCCAGTATGATGAAAACCTCGTCATAGTCGTCCTCTTTAAAACCACTATAGGCAGCCATTGCCTTCAGGATATTCCGGTCATTGATGCAGACCGTAAACCCGCTGAACCGGATCTTTCCAAGAACCGCCGTAGTGGCAAGGATCAGTTCGATCTCCGCAAGGTTGCTTCCCTCTCCCAGGATATCAATATCACACTGGGTAAACTGGCGGAATCTTCCCCTCTGGGGACGGTCCGCTCTCCATACGCTTCCAATCTGAAGCGCCTTAAAAGGAGAAGGCAGTTCATTGGCATGATTGGAATAATACCTGGCCAGAGGAACGGTAAGATCATAGCGAAGACCGCTGTCCGCCAGATCATTTTCCTCTTTTGCCCCGGCAATCTTCAGCTTCTCTCCTCTTTTCATGATCTTAAAGATCAGTTTCTCATTATCTCCGCCCTGCTTGCTACAAAGATTCTCAATATGCTCTACACAGGGCGTCTCCATAGACTGAAATCCGTAACTTCTGTAAGTCTCTTTGATCAGTCCGATCAGGTAATCCCGGATCTCCATTTCCTGTGGAAGGATATCTTTCATCCCTGTTACGGGCTTTTTCTTTAATGCCATAACCATTCTCCTTTTCGTTCTATCATCTCATCGATCCTGCTGATATAGGCGTCAATCGCCTTTACATTTTCAATCCGCAGAAACTTTGTCATCTTCCCTTTTCTGCTCCCCGGCGCTTTCACTTCCTCCTTCAGGACCAGTTTGGAAGAGGCGCCTGCCCCGGCGGCAAGGATCGTCTGCTTTTCTTCCATAATAAGTATATTGTATATTCCTGCGTTGTCAACCTTTGCGTAGCCCACATTCTCAAAATTGCCCGCAATATTCTTCTGCCGGTACAGATAGTAGGGCTTCAGTCCCATTCGCTCAGCTCCAAGCGCAGCCTCGCGGATCATGGCGCCGATCTCCGATCCCATCCTTGCCTTCCTCTCTTCCTGCCCCATCTTTGCGGCCCGCTTGATCGCAAGCGCATGAACGGTCAGACTGTCCGGAGCAAGGGCTTCTATCTGACGCAGGGTGTCCTGCATCTCTTCCGGCCCTTCTCCCGGAAGTCCGGCGATCAGATCCATATTGATATTGTCAAATCCCAGACGCCTGGCCATCCGGAACACCTCTACCGTGTCCTGCACAGTATGTCTTCTTCCCACCAGATCCAGCGTTTTCTGCTGCATGGTCTGCGGATTAATGGAGATTCTGGTCACTCCGTATTTTTTTAAGACCTGAAGCTTCTCTTCTGTAATCGTATCCGGACGGCCGGCTTCCACGGTATATTCCAATAGCCCGCTTCTGTCGAACCGCTCGTCAACAAAAGACAGGAGCCGTTCCATCTGGGAAGCACTAAGGGACGTGGGCGTCCCTCCGCCGATATAGACTGCGTCCAGCTTCTTATCCCCGAACCGGTCTGCCAGAAATCCCAGTTCCAGGCACAAAGCGTCCAGATAATCGTCTACCCGGTCCTGCCAGTCCGAAAGCGCCCCGGAACTGAAAGAACAATAGCTGCAGACTGTAGGGCAGAAGGGAATCCCGATATAGAGACTGTATCCGTTCTCCAGATCCAGTTTCTCCAGGATCTTCGCCTCCCGTCCTGCAATCTCCCACGCAAGCTTTGCCTTTTCTTCACTGACCAGATATTCTTTCTGGAACCAGTCCAGAAACGCCCCGGCTTCCCAGCCCTCCATGCGTTTCTGCATGGCCAGCTTGGTCGGCCTTACACCCAGCAAGATCCCCCAGGACAGGATTTTCCCTGTCCTCCTGGACAACATCCGGTACCAGCGCCTGTCCGTCTCCCGCCTGGATCCGGGATCCTCCCCTGTCTCACAGGCATCCAGTACAAGGGAGGAACCATCCGGAAAATCCGCCCTGGCAAAATGAGAGGCTTTCTCCTCTGCCAAAGAGACCACCTCTTCTTCCGGGAAAAAAGCCTTCACCATATGATATGCATTATATAAATAGGATTCTTCTTTACACGAAACTCTGATCATCGCCTACTCCTGGATAAATGGATTATTCTCTCTCTCATATCCGATCATCGTCTCTCCCATATGTCCGGGATAAACATGGGTGTCATCCGGAAGAGTCATCAGCTTTTCCCGGATCCCCCGGATCAGGGCCGAGGTACTGCTGCCCTCAAAATCCGTCCTTCCGACGCTCCTCTGAAACAGCGTATCCCCGCTGAAAAGCACATGTTCCGAAGCCACATAGTAACAACAGCCGCCCGGCGTATGTCCCGGCGTATGCAGCACCTGGAAATCATACCCTGCATAAGAGAGCACCTGGCCGTCCTTTACCGGCACTGCGCCGGAAAAGGTATAGCCTGTGGTATAGATGGACGACTGATTCCACTGGGGATCTTCCATCATCGGCAGATCATCTTCATGCACATACACCGGCACCTGATATTCTTTCAGGAAACCGTCAATGCCCATAATATGATCGAAATGTCCGTGTGTCAGGAGGATGGCCTCTATCTTCAGCCCCTCCTCCCGGATCTGGTTCATCATACGCACGGAAGCCGATGCAGGATCGATCACCACCGCCTGTTTTGTCTCCTCATTCACTGCAACATAGCAGTTGGTACTGATAATACCTGTCACAAATAACTCAACCTTCATTTTAACCCGTCGTCCTTTCAATATCGATCACACCGTCCAGCTGGCGGAGCTTTTCAATGATCTTTGCCAGTTCGTCCCTTCCGTGGACGATAAATCCTGTTTCTATTGTAGCGGTGCCTTTTTTGCTGGTCCTTACATTCATAGATTTTACATCTACCTCTGCCTCGGTAAAGATTCTGGACATTTCCATCAGAAGTCCCTGTCTGTCATAGGTATACATCTTGATCTCTGCCAGATACTGTCCGCCGTCTTTTTCCGCAACGTCGCTTTCCCATTCCGCGTCAATCAGTCTGGCCCTTTCCGCCTCGGTCAGATGAATGATGTTGACACAGTCTGTCCGGTGGATGGAAAGCCCTCTTCCTCTTGTCACAAAGCCAACGATCTCATCTCCCGGAACCGGATTGCAGCACCTGGAAAAACGCACGGCCACATCATCGATCCCTTTGACCACGATCCCGCTCTTGGATTTGGCGATATGCACTTTATTTTTGTTCGCTTCCGCCACCCGTTCCAGGACCACTTCATCTGTGAGCTCCTGTTTATGCTCTTTGTTATATTCTTCCATCAGACGGTTGACAACCTGGCCTTCCTTTAAGCCGCCGTGTCCGATGGCGGCAAGAACAGCGTCCCAGTCCCGGAAGCCGTACTTTTTCTGAACCACTTCCATGTATTTGGGATTGGTAATGTCAGCCAGATTGATCCCCTTGGATTTACAATAAGCGGCGATCATTTCCTTTCCGCGGATGATGTTGCTCTCTTTGAATTCCTTCTTAAACCACTGATTGATCTTGTTCTTCGCCTGAGTGCTCTTGACAATATTCAGCCAGTCCCGGCTGGGACCCTTAGAATTCTGGGAGGTCAGGATCTCGATCCTGTCTCCGTTCTGGATCTTGTAATCAATATTGACCAGCTTGCCGTTGACCCTGGCTCCTACCATCTTATTGCCCACCGCGCTGTGGATCGCATAGGCAAAATCAATGGGTGTGGACCCGTTCGGAAGATTCTTTACATCTCCCTGCGGGGTAAAGCAGTAAACATCTTCTGCAAACAGATCCAGGTCTCCCTTTATGAGATTCAGAAACTCCCGGTTGTCCGACATGTCTCTCTGCCACTCCAGGATCTGTCTAAGCCAGCTTAATTTCTCCTCTTCCTGCGCCTCGACGCTCTTCTTGCCGTCATTGGATTCTTTGTATTTCCAGTGCGCCGCGATACCGTACTCCGCTGTCTTATGCATTTCCTGTGTCCGGATCTGGATCTCAAAAGGCTGACCCACCGAACTCATCAGCGTTGTGTGCAGGGACTGGTACATATTCGGCTTTGGCATGGCGATGTAATCCTTGAACCTTCCGGGGATCGGCGTATACATCTCGTGGATCACGCCCAGGGCCGCGTAGCAGTCCTTCACCGAATCCACAATGATCCGGACCGCGAACAGGTCATAGATCTGATCCACCGTCTTATCCTGATTGACCATCTTCTTATAGATGCTGAAGAAATGCTTCACCCGGCCGTTGACCTCTGCCTTGATATTGGCATTCTTCATATGTGTGGACACCTCGTCCACGATCTGCTGGACAAACTCCTCCCGCTCCGTCTTTCTGGAATTGATCTGGCGCACCAGATCAAAAAAGACTTCCGGCTGGGAGTATTTAAGCGCCAGGTCGTCCAGTTCTGTCTTGATCTTGGAAATACCAAGTCTCTGGGCGATCGGTGCGTAGATGTCCATTGTTTCCTTGGCTTTTTCTTTTTGCTTGGCTGGGGTCATAAACTGCAGCGTGCGCATGTTGTGCAGACGGTCCGCAAGTTTGATAATGATCACGCGGATATCTTTTGCCATGGCAAGGAACATCTTCCGCAAATTCTCTGCCTGTACCTCCAGTTTATCGGAAGAATAAGACAATCTTCCCAGCTTGGTAACGCCGTCCACAAGAAGCGCCACCTCGTCGCCAAATTCCTTGCGGATGTCTTCTTCTGTATATTTCGTATCCTCCACCACATCATGCAGAAGACCTGCTGTAATGGTCTCCTTATCCATCTCCAGGTCTGCCAGGATGATGGACACCCAGAGGGGATGGATGATATAGGGCTCACCCGATTTCCGGCGCTGGTCCCCGTGGGCGGATTTTGCCATCTGATATGCTTTTTCCACCATGGACACATCTGTAGACGGGTGGTATTTCCGGATACGGGCGATTAACATGTCATACAGCCGGTCCGGGTCCTCATAGTCCCCGGGCGCTTTTACCGCATGTCCGTCCACGATCTCCAGCCCGCTCATGGTATCCTCGGTAATGGATTCCGGCGCAATACGGCCGTCTATCGCTTCATAAGTTGTGGTCTTTGACATATTAACGCCTCCTCTCTCATTTCTCTCTCATTTCTCTCTCATTTCTTCTCATTCAACGGTATTTTCAGCTATTTTCCCGGATATGTGATGACAGCGTCCACATCATATCCTTTCAGACGCTCCCGTCCGTGAAGGCCGGCCAGTTCCATCAAAAACACTGCCTTGATCACTTCCCCGCCCAGACTTTCCACCAGCTTGATCATCGCTTCATTGGTGCCGCCTGTGGCGATCAGGTCGTCGATCAGTACCACCTTCTGCCCGGGTTTGATGGCGTCCCTGTGGATCTCCAGCTCAGCCACGTCATACTCCAGTTCATACCGGATCGATACGGTCTCTCTTGGGAGTTTTCCCTTTTTACGGACCGGAACAAAGGGTTTGTGCAGATTATATGCCAGCGGAGCCGCAAAAAAGAATCCTCTGGATTCTGCCCCTGCGATCACATCAAACTCCAGGCCTTCCAGTTTTTTCTGCATCAGGTCTACCGCAAGCCGGAAGCCGTCTTCATCCTGCAGGACACTGGTCACATCCCGGAACATGACTCCTTCCTCCGGAAAATCCGGAATAGTGATAATATAATCTTCGATTCCTTTCATGGTCTGTTCTCCATTCTCTGACTAAAAATACTAATACATTCTTAAGTATATCATTAGTTTCTGCTATTTTCAAACTATTCTGTACATTTATCCCTGATAATGGGTGATGATGATCTGCGGCGTCGCCTTCCCCATATATTCATTGATCCCGGGGTAATAAGTCAGTGTAAGTTTCTCTCCGGTTTTCGCATAAAGATCCTCCACCTCTCCAAAATACAGGGCGTCTATCACCGTACCTGCCTGGTCCTGCGCCTGCATTTTCAGCACGTTGCGATGTTTGCCGAGGATCTTCGGGTGGGTCAGCCTCACATTTCTGGCTGCAAACACCGGTTTGGTATTGCCTTTTCCAAAAGGCTCCAATAGCTCCAGCTCTTCCACCAGCGCTTCCGTCACGCAGGAAAACGGCATCTCCATATCGATCACCACTTTCTCGCTCAAGTCCGCTGCCGAGAGACTGCAGTTTTCGTTAATCGCCTGACGGAAGGGTTCCAGATTCTCTCTGCGCATGGACAGCCCGGCTGCCTGCCTGTGGCCTCCGAACCTGGTAAGAAATCCTTTGCACCGGCTCAGTTCCTCGTACATGGAATAGGCTTCCACCGACCGGCCCGAGCCTTTGATGCCCTCTTGACCTCTGGTAAGCACAAAGACAGGCTTATCGTATCGTTCCCGGATCCGCCCTGCCACGATCCCGGCCAGGCTCTCATGGCATTCCGGCAGATAGATGACCAGCACCCTGTCATCCTTCAGCGCCGAAGCCTCCACCATGGTCACTGCTTCTTTGACAGCCGCCTCTGTCATCTCTTTTCGGCTGTCATTGAGGGCTTTGAGATCTCCGGCCAACAGATCCGCTTCTCTTTTGGACCGGGCCCGTAAAAGATCCAGGGCCCGCTTTGCCGTATCCAGACGCCCGCCTGCGTTGATGCAGGGTCCCAGTACAAACCCGATATGATAAGCGCTGATCTTTTTCCCGCCAAGCCCGGTGCATTCGATCAGGGACCGCAGGCCCAGGTTTCTGGTCCTTGCCAGCATCTGCAGTCCTTCCTTTACAAAGATCCGGTTTTCATCCTGAAGATCCATCACGTCCCCCACCGTGGCGATGGCTACATTTTCAATAAGATCGTCCAGATCCTCGGCATCCTTTCCCATGGATTCCCAGAGGGCTTCCATCAGCTTATAGGCCACCGCCGCTCCGCACAGGCCGGAAAACGGATAGGTGCAGTCCGGTCTTTTGGGATCCACCACAGCGTCTGCCGGAGGGAGCAGATACTGCTTTTCCCCCTTCCACTCTTCATAGGGCACTTCATGATGATCTGTCACGATCACTGTCATGCCTTCTTCTTTTGCGAACTCTATCTCTTCCGCCGCTGCAATGCCGTTGTCACAGGTAATCACCGTATCCACACCGTCGTCCAGCGCTCTCTGGATCAGATGGACAGACAGTCCGTACCCGTCGGCGATCCGGTCCGGGATATCGCTGTCCGCCTCCACGCCAAGCCGTCTTAAGCCCTCCAGAAGAATATACGTGGCATTGACGCCGTCAATATCATAATCGCCGATCACACGGATCCGGCTTCCTGCCTCGATCTTTTCCCGCAGGATCGCAACCGCCTTATCCATATCTTTCATCAGCATACCGTCATAGAGATCTCCCAGCGTTCCGTTCAGATACCGGGAGATCGCCTCGTCGCCGATCACGTCCCGGTTGCGGATCAGGCAGGCAAGCCTGGGACTGATCTGATATTTTTCTGCAATTCCTGAAAAATCCGCCCCTTTGCGGAGCATCACCCATCGTTCCATCTGTCTGTTCCTTCCCTGTTAGAAAGAAACGGCCTGCCATTATTTGTGGCATAGCCGTTTCTGATAAGCATTGCTATTTCTTTGCACCGATCTTCGTCTTCATCACATACCAGAGGGCTCCGGTAATGCATACGGAAGAATAGGCTCCCCAGACGATACCTACCATCAGAGGCAGGGCAAATTCTTTAATGGAGCTTACGCCCAGCACATACAATACCGCTACCATGACAAAGGTTGTCAGGTTGGTGTAAATGCTTCGGGTCAGCGTCTCATTGATACTCCTGTTCACCAGCGCTTCCATATCGGTGGTTCTGGTCTTATAGTGCAGTTCCTCACGGATACGGTCGAAAATAACGATCGTCGCGTTAATGGAGTATCCGACGATGGTCAGGATGCAGGCAATAAAGGTATTGCCGATGGCGATCCTGGACACTGCATAGAATAAGATTACAACGACCACGTCGTGGAGCAGAGCCAGCACTGCGCTGGTGGCAAACCGGAGATCTTTAAACCGCAGCCAGATATAAAGCAGCATAAAGACTGCTGCAGTAAGAACCGCAATGATCGCGTCATGGCGCATCTCGCTGCTGACCGTAGAGCTGATGTTCTCCGCGGTGATCGTCGCCGGATCCACCTGGAAGTTCTCTGCCAGCGCCTGGTTTAATGCCTCACGCTCGTCAAGATCCAGAGTCACAGTCTTAATGATCACCTGATTGGTTCCCTCCACCTTCTGGGTCTGTACATTGTGGTCTCCGGTTACTTCCTCTACAACAGGAACGATCTCCTGATCGATCTCCTTGATGGAATAATCTTTTCCAAAGTCTACGGTAGTGGAAGTTCCGCCTTCAAACTCCAGACCGTAAGCAAAGAATCCTTTTCCCTGGGACTGGTTGAATCCCATAATGCCAAGTCCGATCACCATGATGGCTATGGACAGGGTAAAGAAATATTTCTTTCTCTTCAGGAAATTGAACGGCGCCCGTTCCTTTTTCTCATGGTAATACAGGTTCTCTTTCTTTAATCCCAGCGCATAGAACGCGAAAATGATCAGTCTGGTGATGACCAGAGCGGTAAACATGGACACGATGATACCGATAGCCAGCGTCTGGGCAAAGCCCTTGACTGTACCGGATCCCCTGAACCACAGCACAGCCGCCGCGATCAGCGTGGTCACATTTCCGTCCACGATGGCAGACATGGCTTTCTGGAAGCCGGTCTTCAGGGAGTTTTTCACACTCTTTCCTCTTGCCATCTCTTCACGCACACGGGCAAAGATGATGACATTGGCGTCCACCGCCATACCGATACTTAAGACAATACCGGCAATACCGGGCAGGGTCAGCGTTACATTAAACGCATTCAGGATCACAAGAACCAGCTCAATGTAGATAAAGAGCGCGATCCCGGATGCCAGTCCCGGCAGATAATATACAAAGATCATAAAGAAAAATACGATCGCAAAGCCAATCGCTCCGGCTAAAAGGCTGGTGCTGATGGCCTCCTCGCCAAGCTGCGCGCCCACCACATTGGAGCGGAGCTCGGTAAGCTCTAACTGCAGACCGCCGATCCGGATGGTGGAAGCAAGGTTTTCCGCCTCTTCATAGGTGAAGTTGCCGGTAATGTAAGCAGTTCCTCCTGTGATCGCAGACTGTACCGTCGGGCTGCTGATGGTTTCTCCGTCATAGATGATGGAGATCGGCTGTCCGATGTTCGCCTCCGTCGCATCTGCAAACTTTTTGGTTCCTTCTTCATTTAATACCAGTTCTACCGAATACTCGGCATTTCCCATATCGTCCTGGCCGGACTGTACACTGGCGGTCTTTACGTCCGCTCCTGTGATCACAGACTCTCCGTCTGAGGTCTGGAATTCCAGGGAGCCCGGTTTTCCAAGCTCGTCCAGGATGGCGTTGGCATCGGATACGCCAGGAATCTCGATGTTGATCCGGTCGTCGCCTTCCTGATAGACGCTCGCCTCTGTACTGTACTGCTCAACACGCAGCTGCAGTTTATAGATGGTGTCGCTCATCTCTTCTGCCGAAGGATTTTTATCTTCTACCTGATAGGTAATGCTGACGCCTCCTGCAAGGTCCAGTCCAAGCTTGATATTTTTCATGGCTCCGGTTCCGGTCTTTCCGAAACCTACGGCCGTCGTGAAGCCCAGAAGGACCATCACCACAGCGATCAGGATCAGGCTGATGATTCCCTTCTTCTTGTTCATCTTTCTTTACTTCCTTTCTTCGTTTTCCTGTGCGGACGCTGCGTCTGCCAGCGCGGCCTTGATCATAATGGCGCACTCCACACGTTTGCGCTGCATCTCACAGCCGATATCGTAAGTATCATGAATGGTTCCATGGAAATGATAGGCATTTGCCATGCATCCGCCGCTGCAGTAGAATTTTGCAAAACAGTTTCTGCACTTTTCTTTGGAGTAGACGTTGCAGCTTCTGAAATCATCCGCAATCTCAGGCTTCACGATCCCTTCGTCCACATTTCCCATCAGGAACTCTTCCTGTCCCACGAACTGATGGCAGGGATACAGATCCCCCCACGGGGTCACTGCCAGGTACTCGGTTCCGGATCCGCATCCGGAAAGCCGTTTTGCCAAGCACGGCCCACCGTCTAAGTCTATCATAAAATGGAAGAAATTAAAACCTTTCCCTTCCTTTTCTCTCTGGATCATGATCTTTGCCAGTTTATCATACTCTTCGCAGATCTTCGGAAGATCTTCCTTCCGGATGGCGTAAGGATCGGATTCGTCTCCCACCACCGGTTCGATGGACATCTGTTTAAATCCAAGGTCCGCGAAATGCAGGATATCCTCGGAAAAGTCCAGGTTGTTTCTGGTAAAGGTCCCGCGTACATAATAACGCTCCTGATCCCGGCTTTCGGCCAGCTTCTGGAACTTGGGCACGATCAGGTCGTAGCTGCCTTTTCCGTTCCGGAAAGGACGCATGCGGTCATTAACCTCTTTCCTTCCATCCAGACTTAAGACCACATTATCCATTTCTTTATTAATAAACTCCTGGATCTCGTCATTTAAAAGCACTCCGTTGGTGGTAACGGTAAAGCGGAAATGTTTATCGTGGAGCTTCTCCTGTTCTCTTCCGTATGCCACCAGATCTTTCACAACCTGCCAGTTCATCAGCGGTTCCCCGCCAAAGAAGTCCACTTCCAGGTTGCGGCGGTTTCCGGAATTTCTGATCAGGAAATCCAGCGCCTTTTTCCCCACTTCATAACTCATCAACGCACGGCGTCCATGATATTCGCCTTCTTCCGCAAAGCAGTATTTGCAGGCCAGATTGCAGTCATGGGCAATATGAAGGCACAACGCCTTTACTACCGTTTTGCGCTTCTTGACTTCTCCGACCATACATTCATATGTATCCGGCACAAAGAGCTGGCCGGCTCTAGTAAGTTCTGCCAGATCGCCAAGCGCGTCCGAAAGTTCTTCTTCCGGGTAACGGCCCGCAAGCTTTTCCTGTACAAGCGCCTGTACCCCGGCGCTTTCCAGTTCCTCTGCCGTATAGTCTTTTCCCGGCTCCTCTGTAAGAAGGACCTCCAGCACGTCATAGCACAGGTCGTCCAGCACATGAACGGCTCCGCTGCATACGTCCAGCACGATATTGTATCCATTGTTTTTATATTGATGAATCAAGGTGATACCCCTTCCTGTTCTCTCGTATTTTGTCTCCGGGAACAACATAAGAGAGCCTGGCTTCCCAGACTCTCATTCACGCTGTGCGTTCCCGCGCATTTTGGTATCCTGTTCGGACTCCCATGAACTGCTTATTTCTTCTGCTCGCAGGTCTGATTTCCTACTGTACAGGATGTCTTGCATGCAGACTGGCAGGATGTCTGGCACTCGCCGCATCCGCTCTTTTTCAGATTGTTGTTCATGGTCTGTGTATTTAATGTTTTCACGTGTTTCATAGCACATTCCTCCTTGTTTTTCCTTAACTTACGTCATTATACCATCTAAAGCCTGATTACGCAATGGATTTTTTATGATATCATTGCTCCCGCCATGCCGCCTCCCATACAAAGGATACAGGCGGCGGCCAGATGTATGACGTCCCCGCTCAGCGTATGATAAACTCCCAGTGTGATCAGTACAAGAAGCAGAAAATATCCTCCTCCCAGCAAAAGCCCCCACAGGAAGCGGCGGACTTTTGCCAGTTTTCCGATCACGATCCCGCCGGCCAGCGTAGACAGCACATAGATCGCGGTTACAGCCGCAGATACGCTTTTTTCATTTAATTCCAGCCGGTACAGAGCCATGGCCAGCAAAAGGAGCAGGATGCCTGTTACCACATAAGCCGTCAGAAGCCCCTTCAGGATCCATAAGATCTTTGTGTCTCGTCGTATCCTCTTTTCCATCCCTCGTCCCTCCTTGTCTATCACAAGGTATGACGAAAGCATTTGATTTATGCAAGCGATTTACTGCTCCATCTGGCGTCCGAGAAAATCCGCTGCGCAGGAAGCCATCTTCTGCTCCGCAGCGGTGAGCCGTTTCTTCTCATCCCTGGCAAGAAGGATCACGCCTCCGATCACATCTCCTTCGCAGATGACAGGATGGATGATCCCTCCTGCATACTCCTGTTCCTGTTCGCTGACGATCCGCACGCCGGTATGTTCCTGATCCGGAAACATCACCGCTGTCCGCTCACTTAAGATCTTTCCCAGCTGGCTGCTGATGTATTTGTCCGCCAGGTCTTTTTTCCCTGCACCGGAGGCGGCCACCACCTGATCCATATCGCAGATGCACGCCAGACACCCCGCCGTCTGGGCCAGACTTTCCGCATACTGGCCGGCAAACGCCGAGAGTTCTCCGATGGGCGAATATTTCTTCAGGATGATCTCGCCCTCCCTGTCGGTAAAGATCTCCAGCGGATCTCCCTCCCGGATCCTGAGTGTCCGCCGGATCTCCTTTGGGACCACCACTCTTCCCAGATCATCTGATTGTGTCAAGTAAGTGCAAAAAAATTTTTCGGCATCCTCGAAAACCCTGATAAAATGGGCATTTTCGGGCTTTCGAGGAAGTCGAAAAAACTCATTTTTTGCGGTACCCATTGTGTGATTATAAGGCTAAAAGCCGTAATTTTCCGCAAAATCCATGAAATCAGTTCCTATGCTGTACGAAAAAGGTCATCGAATTTCCAGACGATTTCAATGTTCTGACCGTCCACAAAATTCACTCTCTTGACTGCATCGTACATGATTTCCCGAAGCGATTCTTCATCCAGGGAATCCGTTTTCCTGGTAATCGCTCTTTCTTTTTTTGCCTGTTCCTCAGCGTCCAGATATTCCTGGTACTCCGCTTCGGTTCGGGCAATTTCCTCTTGCAGCTCCCTGGCACGCTGTTCACGCTGTGCCCGGAGTGCAATAAAATCTTCTCTGGTAATGCGACCTTCCCGGTAATCCAAATAGCTCTGAACCTTCTGACTGTCGCCGGACTTCAACTCGCCTGTCAGTATTTTCAGCTTCTGTCTGAGCATTGTCCCCTTTGGCTGAACCGCTTTGGATTTTCCACGGGACTGAACGGTCATCATGGCGATCTGTGCTTTCAGTGCTTCCAGAACCACTTCTTCAATCCTTGTTTTATCCCAGCGGACTTCTTTGCAGGAATGTTCTTCCTCATTCCAATAAGGTGTTGCACAGTAGAAATGCACATCATTCCCGAAGGTTTTCTGAAGCTTTCTGCCGCAGTGAGCACAGTAAAACGGGTAAACATCCCGTTCTGTTTTCTTTTTATAGGGACGAACTTTCCGCAAAGCATCTTTCGCCGCTTCAAATTCTTCCATCGAAACAATGGCTTCATGAGCGTTCTCATGGATGATCCATTCTTCTTTTGGAACCCTGTACTGAGCTTTGTCCCTGATTTTCCTGCTCTCACGGGTGTGGTTGACCATACAGCCGGTGTACTTGATGTTCCTCAGCATTTCAAGAATCCGCTGATGTGTCCAGAGAGGTTTTTTGTCAGACTGATTTTTTCTCCGAACCCCCTTATACTCAAGCGGTGTCGGAACGCCTTCCGCATTCAGTTCTCTTGCCACCTGACTTGTGGATTTACCTGCAATAATTTCCTCAAACACTCTCCGAACAATAGGTGCGGTTTCAGGGTCAATGACCATTTTGTGTTTTTCCTGCGGCAGTACCCTGTACCCATACAGACAGCAGGAGACGTAACCGCCATCCCTCTGCTTCACCCGCATTGCCGTTTTTACCTTTTTGGAAAGGTCTTTGCTGTAGTAGTCGTAAATCAAATTTCTGAAGGCGACGTCCATCCCAGCGGTATTACCGAGATTCTGTTCACTGTCGTAGTGGTCATTGATGGAAATCATCCGGACTCCCAGAAACGGGAAGATGTGTTCCAGATAATCGCCAACTTCCAGGTAGTCACGTCCGAAACGGGAAAGGTCTTTGACAATCACAATCTGAATCTTTCCGTCCCGGATCAGGTCAATCATCCTCTGGAAGTCCGGTCGCTGGAAGTTCGTACCCGAAAAACCATCGTCGCAGAATTCCATCTGTGGCAATCCGGAAAGGTAGGGATTCAGGGCAATGTGCCGCTGGATCAGCTGACGCTGGGCGGCAATACTGTTGCTTTCATCCTTTGCCTGATTTGTCCGTTTATCCACATCTTCCAGTGAAAGACGAAGATAAACCGCAATACACTTTTTCATCCTACGCAACCTCCTTCCTGAGTATTTTGACAGTATCCAGAACTGCCTGGAAGCTGTCCATGTACCTGAACTGGATGCTCAGGGAATTATCCCCGTTCATCTGCATGGATTCAATCATGGCATCTGCCAGTTCTTCACTGATTTCCTCGGCATGAGCGTACTTTTCAATCAGCGCTTCCCAGATTTTTGCTTCCTGAAGCGGCTCCTCATATTCTGCCTTTGAAAATTTCAGTTCTTCAATCTGTTTTTCCAGGCGGCTGATGTCCTCCATCAGGATTTCACGGGTCTGTGCATAGTCCTGATCGTCGATAAGTCCTTCCCGCAAGTCACGGTACAGCCCGGAAAAAACAGACTTCTTTTTCTCCAGTTGTTTTTTCAGTTCCTTCGCCTGGTCTGACTTTCCAGCCTTTTTCACCTGTTTCTCTTTGGCTTTCAGCAGGCTGTCCAGTGCTTCCCGGCAGTCCAGAAACAGCTCGAACTGTGCCTTGATGCTGCTGAGCACCGCTTTGTCCACATCGGCTTTCCGCATCCGTTTGGCAGTGCAGGCTCTTGCTCCATGCTCTTCATGAGCCGGACACTTAAAGGTAAAATATACCTTATCTTTATTGGTGCTGAAGGAACGTACCAGCTTCATCACGGAGCCGCAGTCCGCACAGGTAAATTTCTTCCCGTAAATGTTTTTTGCTTTGGGAAGGTGGTCATATTTCCCTCTGTTTGCCTTCTGTGCCGCCGCAGCTTTCTCGTTGATCGCCTGTACCTTTTCAAACAGCTCCGGCTCAATAATCGCTTCGTGCGTATTTTCAACCAGTATCCAGTCCTGTTCTTCTGTACGGCTGAACGGAATCCCAGCATATAAACACTGCGTTGTTTTCCGCTGTGCCAGATGCCCCAGATAAGTAATATCCTTCAGGATGTCCGTTACCATGTGCTTGTTCCAGAGAATCTTCCGGGGCTTCTGATTATTGTTGGTGACAATCCCCCGGTCTGCCTTGTACTGACCAGGAGAAGGGATTCCCATATCATTGAGCTTTTTATTGATTCCCATATAGCTCATGCCTTCGGAACGCCACTGATAAATCATCCTGACTACCGGTGCAGTTTCCGGATTCACGATCAGCTGATTTTTGTTCTCCGGTGATTTCACATACCCGTATTTTTCCCATGAGCCGATATATTCTCCCTTTTCCATCTTGCTCCGCAAAGCCGATGTTACTTTTCGGGAAATATCTTTGGCATAATAATCGTTGATAATGTTCGACAGCGACACTGAGAGCTGCCCGTTGGCTTCCGCTGTATCCGTATCAAAATTGTCATTGACCGCAATGAAGCGGATATCGAAGAACGGACAGATTTTTTCCAGAAACTCGCCGGTTTCGATGTAGTTTCTGCCCAGACGGGACAGGTCTTTTACGATAATGCAGTTGATTTTCCTCTGTTGAACCGCTTCCATCAGACGCTGCCATTCCGGTCGTTCAAAATCTGTACCGGTAAATCCGTTATCTGCAAAAATATCAGCCAGCTGAAGATAAGGTCGGGCGTCAATGTATCGCTCCAGCAACGCAATCTGGTTTTCAATGGAATCAGAATTGCTTAAGTTATCTTCACGGGATAATCGAGCATAAATCGCTGTCTGATAAACTTTGATGCCGGATTCAGCCTTTTGGAGCTGAACACCCTGCCGTTCCCGGCGTTTTGCAACTCTTGCCAATTATCCCACCTCCTTTTCCACAGGCTGTACATTTTTCTGCTGTCCCTGATATTCTTCCAAAAATTCCAGTATCGCCTGGAACTGGTCTGCGTGGTTCAGCGTAAGCGAAATCTGTTTGTCCGCTGTAATCTCAATCCGTTCCACAAAATGAATCACCACTCTGCGGGTCAGTTCCTGAATGTTCTGATATTTCCGGAACTGAGAAAGCCAGCTCTGCTGTCCGGTCAGACCGGAATTTACCTTATTCCGATTGCCAATCAAATGGGCAATCGAATCATTTGCATCCTGGATTTTCTGGTCACAGTCCGCTTTTAAGATTTTATACTCATCCAGCGTGATGACTTCCATCTTGAAGTCTTCGTAAACCATCGCCTTCATCTTCTTGTTGTACTCAATGACTTCTTCCTGTCGGGCAATTCCCCGTTCAATCCGTTCCAGTTCACGACGTTCCCAGGAAATGCCGTCCAGTTCTTTTAAGGCGGATTCCAAATCCAGCGCCAGTGACACCTGCGACTGGATCACTGCCAGCACCGTATCATAGACTGCCTGTTCCGTGATTCTGTGAGGAGAGCATATCTCTTTATTCTGCTTGTTGGCTCCACAGATAAAATACACATACTCTTTTCCATGCGATTTTGTTTTTCTCCGGATCATGGAGCTGTGGCAGTCGGCACAGAAAACTTTTCCGGAAAACAAATGGACGGCTTCCCCTCCAACAGGGCTTCTGCTGTCCTCCAGCATCAGTTTCTGAACCATATCGAAAGTTGCCGGTGGAATAATCGCTTCATGAGCGTTTTCTACCCGCACCCACTCCGATTCATCCTTTGTACTGCGAACTTTGACCTTATGATTCGGAGTTGTGGTCTTACCCTGTACCAAAGTCCCTGTGTACATCTCGTTTTTCAAAATCCGGTAGATTGCTACCGGACTCCAGACTGTCCGAGCCTGCTTGCGGAATCCGGACTGATACCTGGAACCGCAGTGCCTTTTATATTCATATGGAGAAAGAACTCCATCCTGATTCAGCCGGTCAGCTATCTGTGCCGGACTGAATCCGTCAATCTTCATCCGGAAAATGCTCTCCACAACGGGAGCTGCGGTTTTGTCGATGACCAGCTGATTCTTGTTTTCCTCTGACCGCTGATACCCATATATCGCATGATTGCCGACAAATTCACCGTTCCGTCTTTTGATGTCCAGGTTGGAACGGACTTTGATGGAAATATCACGGCTGTAGGAATCATTGATCAGGTTCTTAAACGGAAGGATAATTTCATTTCCTGCCTGCTGGTTTGCTGCGGAATCGTAGTTGTCATTGATTGCGATAAAACGGATTCCGAGAGCCGGAAAAATCTTCTCAATGTATTTTCCTGACTCAATGTAATCTCGACCGAATCGGGAAAGGTCTTTGACGATAATACAGTCAATTTCCTTCTTTTTGACCAGCTCAATCATTCGCTGGAAATCCGGGCGGTCAAAATTTGCACCGGTAAATCCATCATCACAAAACTCCTGTGTCAGAATGATTTCCGGGTGATGTTTCAAATAGTCTTTAATCAGCTTACGCTGATTTGCAATACTGTTACTTTCTTTCTTTTCTCCTAATTGAGAAAAGTCGCCATCTTCCTTCGATAATCTCAGGTAGATGGCGGCATGATAAGTCATGTCTATAAATTTTTGCATAGTTCGCCACTCCTGTCTGATTTTCGTTTAGAAGCCGAAAACAAACCGGAGTTCCGCTGATTTTTGTCCACTGCAATCGTACCATATTTCAATGTGGAAATCCAGTTTGTCACCTCAAAAGTAACCCGCCAATTTCTTCCATAAAATGCTCTACATTGTGGCAATCATATTGATAAAATTATCTGTAATGGTGTTCTGCGTATTCGCAAAGGATACTTTCACTACCGTATCGCCCACTTTAAACTGATACGGATTTTTGATCTGCTCAATGAAAGATTTAATCCGTTCTTCACTGGGCAGAGAACGGTCAATTTTTACATCTCTGATGTCTACCAGCTGACTGATGTTTTCATTTTCTTTTTCCATTTACCTTTCACCACCTTACTTCATCATTATTGCCAGAAATTTCCTGAACTATTCAGAAAACATCATCTGCAAAAGAATAGGCAGAGCCTTTAAAAGTTCTGCCCATTGTTTTCACAGATGAGATACTTTTTCAAACCCAGGCTGGCAAGCAGTGCAGAATCTATTTTCTGCATTTCTGTTTGATCTATCTTTCCCAAATATCGCTCGATTCTATGCTTATCAATCGTTCGGAGCTGTTCCAGCAGCACTACCGAAGAACGGGAGAGCGCCGGATTGTCCCGGAGCAGATAATGGGTCGGCTGACCTGCCTTTTTCTCTTTTTGGGCTGTGATAGCAGCCACGATCAAAGTCGGAGAATAGTGGTTTCCGGTGTTGTTCTGAATCACGATCACCGGACGGACACCGCCTTGCTCTGAGCCACATACAGGGGACAGGTCTGCCATGTAAAGATCACCTCTGCGGTACTTCCAATTTTGTTTCATCACCTGCAGCTCCTCCTTTACCGGAAATAAATTTATAGTCGATAAAATCCGCCAAAAATAATTTTGTGGTCTATAAACGATAAAAATTACTATGTACAGGGAACCGGCAGTCAAATGCACGGTTCCCTTTATTTGCGTTCGCTCCCATATTTGTCCTCGACACCCCTGGGCGGCAAGAGCTGTATCTTGCCGGGAAGTCATCAAACGGCTGGCTGCTGACCAGCTCCATAGGAATCCAACCTCCCCGTGGTTCTCACCGGGCTGCCCCCATTGCGTGATCTTGTTTTCACAAGGCTGTGGCTGGGCAGAAGTATCATTATACCTGTTGCTTTCATTGCCGTACCGGAAGCAATCCGATATTTACAAGCCAATAGTTCTCGCTCTGACCCTCAGAATGAACAGACAAAATAAGTGACTCTGTGTTTCTGATCGAAATCGTCCTGGCGTATTGCTGATGTGGCTGATGCTTTCGCACCGGCAACAGGAACGTGTTTGATGAGTGAGTATTCTGTTTTCAAGGTACATCCAGCCGTTTTCCTTGGCTGTATCTACATTGTACCTGTTCTGAACTCAACTTTTTATGACCTTGTACGGCGGTTCACCCACCGTGGTACGGTGGATTTTCAGACTTTATGCTTCAGAGCAATCATCTTGGCAATAACAGCATCTATATCTGCAACTATTTCCTGACGCTGAATCTCTTCTCCAAGTAATATGTAGTCTGTCGAAACATCAAAGAAGCATCTGATCTCAACCAGCAAGTCGATAGACAGACCCTGCAATCCTCTTTCGAGCTTTCCAAGATTGCTGGTGCTGATATTCAGCTTTTCCGCTAGCTGTTCCTGTGTCAGTCCTCTTTCTTTTCTCAATTTTGCAATTCTTCTTCCGCATTCTTTCGGGTCAAAATACATACCGTTTCCTCCTTGACGGCGCAAAAAAAGAACCGGAGGAAATCTCTGGTTCTCTTTCATGCAAATGTCTGGAAGACGGCATCAAAAAAGCCCCGTACCGCATTGGCACGAGGCAAACGTATTTATTCAGTTTCGTATGCTGCGATCTCCCAGCATACCAATCTTAGCATCTATCAAGTCGGACTTTCAGTAGGGAAACCATCGGGATTTTGTCGGACTTTCATCGGACTTTTTTATAATCCCATATCGTTTTCCTCATTTTCTGTATCCAGCAAAAGCTGTTTCAACATGGGAATCGAATTTCCCCAAAGAGATAAACCAAACAGTAAAACTGCTTCTTTTTTACGGTCGTAATAGGTACTCCGTTCCATATTCATAATTTCCAGCATTTCTGCTTCTTTATATTTGAATCGGCTCATATAACATTTGGACAGGATTACACAATACAAATCTCCCCGGCAAGGGTAATCCCTGACTCGTCCCATCGCATTATCCACCAGTTCAATAAGCCATCTCGTTTCAAACAGGCTGCGGATTCGTTCTTCAAATCGTTCTCTTGCTTCGTCAGGAGCAAAAGTTTCCAGATAGACAAGAGCACCATCCAAGCCGGAACTGCAATTATAAATCAAATCTTCAT
Source organism: Mordavella massiliensis (assembly GCF_016902415.1). Taxonomy (GTDB): domain Bacteria; phylum Bacillota; class Clostridia; order Lachnospirales; family Lachnospiraceae; genus Merdimonas; species Merdimonas faecigallinarum. The sequence goes on from NZ_JACJLV010000001.1 coordinate 51,176, forward strand.
GAACTTCTTCAGCTCGTCCGATTGCTGACCAGCAAACATCCCGATAAATCGACAGAATCAGTCGGGACCGTTCATACAGAATCTTTTCATCCACTTGCTGTATCCGGCACAGCATTCGTATATTATGTAACGCCTGTGTACTATTTCTACTCATAGCAATCTCCTTTCAAATCTATACCATATGTACTATATCCTTTCTAAGCCCATTTTCAGCCAAAGGGAAAGAAAATGCCGGATCATGGGCAAAATAACCATTTATCACTCGCTCTGCTTATACTACGGAGCGTATAATCAGAAGTTTTCATCGGAAGTTCTTGACTTCCTGTAACTTCTGATATACAATTATATCGAAGTTAAACTTCTTTAATTAATTCCTATTATACTGATTTTCGGAAGTTTGTCAATGGTTAATCGGAAGTTACGAAAAATTTTTAGAAAGGATGGATCGGAAATGACATTTGGCGAAAAAATAAAGGCAGCTCGATTGGCAATGAATCTTTCTCAGACGGAGCTTGCTCAGATGACAGGTATCTCTGAACGCTCTCTCTATACCTACGAACAGCTCGGAACAATCCCTCGTAAAAGCAACATCAGAAAACTGGCTGAAGCACTGAATATTTCTGTTTCGTACCTTTTGGACGACCAGGAATCTAATACTCAGATCCATAGAGAAGAGGACTTATTCATTGCTGAAGCACGGGAGAAATTCGGCTCAAAAGGTGCAAAGGAAGCTCAGGAAGTATTGGGACGTGTAAGTTCACTGTTTGCCGGCGGCGATCTGGACGAAGAAGCCAAAGATGTATTTTTCCAGGCTCTTATGTCGGTGTATATGGACTCCAAAAAGAATGCCAGAGAAAAATTCACTCCGAAAAAGTACAGAAAGCATAGAAAAACAGAATGATGCCTGACAGCATCTTTTCTCGTTTATCATAATGGGTTCTGTGCTCGATTTGGAGGTGAAGCAAGTGAGAACCGCAGCACATATTATTGAAGCAGTCGAAAAGCTGGTAAAGAAATATGATACCAAAGATCCCTATGAGCTTTGTCGGGCTTTAGGGATAAAAATTCATTTCTATAACATGGAAAAGAAATTAAAGGGATTTTTCTTCTATCAGTCAAGACAAAAGAATATTGTGATTGACAGCAACGTCAATGAAGTGCTGGAGCGCATCTTGATCGCTCATGAATTGGGACACGCAGTGCTTCATACCAAAATCGCCATGATGAAAGGTTTTCAGGAAATGGAAGTATTGGACGGCAGTTCCCTGGAAGAAGATGAAGCCAATTTCTTTGCTGCTGAACTTCTTCTTGACGATAACGAAGTCCTGGAAAATCTATCCGAATACTCTTTCTTTGAAACAGCCCAACGGCTTTTTGTACCGGCTGCATTGCTGGACTACAAATTCAGTTTGCTCCACGAAAAAGGAAAACGGGTAGATTCCATGTATATCCGGAAATCTGATTTTTTGAAAGAAGATTTGGGAGCCTATGATGATAGTTCCCGTTTTGAATATGAATAACGGATGGATTAGTGCCATTTTAGAAGATGTTAAAATTAAGAACCTGAAAGAGCTGGAATTTGCTGTGTTCTGTATTGAGAATATTGCAATCCGGCTCAAAAAAATGCTGAAGAAACATATAAGATGCTGACCGAAGAAAACAATATACTGTCCGGTTACATCATACCAGAGTATGAAATGCTACATACGCAGAGCAAAGACTATATTGTTGATGATATTATCGCTGTTATAAAGGAAAACAGCATTGTGTTGACCGTATTGCCCCGAAGACCGACCGATATGACCGCTAATCCTGTTTTACTGCAAAAGAAATACGCTCGAATCGTTGAACGTTTTTCCGAAAGGCAAAAACTTTCTTTAAATGACGCTCTGGACTGCTTCTATCATTCGGTTACCTATCGCCTAATCAGTGAAAGGGTATCCAATCTGCATTGCATGAGCGATGAATATCTGATGGAAGAACTCATTTCGGAATATGACGGTAAAATTTAAAATGCTTCAGGACTTAAAAAGCAGACCACACCAGCACACTGGATAGGTCTGCTTTTTAACACCATCAATGCTACATGTGGCGTTATTGGAACTATTGTCACCAATCTGCTTTCAGTGAAATGCACCTGCAAGCCCGTCCTCTTTTCCGATATCTCCCAATACATCCTTACATTTTCCGGCAGTTTATCGGCGGTTTAACGGCATTATTGGGGGGGGCAGCAGTGCCGTCAATCTATTCGCCGCACCCTGTTAAAAGCCTATACTACATAGATTAGCGTTTCAGAATTTTCATTAAAGACTGCACAATATAGAATATTTCTTCTTCAGTGTTCTCATATCCCAAGGAAATTCGTATTGTTCCTTTGGCATAGTTCTCTGATACATGAACAGCTTCCAAAACATGAGAAATCTGCGTATTCTTACTATCGCAAGCAGAACCTGTAGAGACGCTTATTCCCATTAAATCAAGTCTATGTAAGAGCATTTCTCCTTCAGCATTTTTGAAAGAAAGGCTTATATTTCCTGGAATTTTTTTGGGACTTCCATTTTTAATAAAATCTAACTCGGCTTTCTTCAACAAAGATGTCATCAACTTTTCCAATCCTATCAGATGGTCACTAACTGATTTCATCCTATTGCAATTCTTTTCTAATGCTACAGCCATTGCAACAATGGATGCGATATTTTCTGTACCGGCTCTCATTCCAAATTCTTGTGCACCGCCATCTGCATAAGGAGCAATCTGAGTTCCTTTCTTTATATACAGAAAGCCAATACCCTTGGGACCATTAAACTTGTGAGCCGAGGCGGAAAGCATATCTATATCAAGTTCTTTCACATCAATCGGGATGTGTCCAACCGCTTGCACTGCATCTGTGTGAAATAATGCTCCTTTGGAATGAGTGATCTCACACAATTTCTTAATCGGCTGTATGGTTCCTATTTCATTGTTGGCATACATGATAGATACCATTTTTGTGCTATCATCAATGTACTCTGACAAGATATCTGGTTGGACAACACCACTTGAATCTACCGGTAAATAAAACACTGGAATCCCCATACGCTCCACAGCATGGCATGAGCGGAGAATTGCATGGTGTTCAATCTGAGATGTAATTATTGCTCGGTGATTTCCGAAAGCGAAGGCGGTAGATTTGATAGCCCAGTTATCGCTTTCTGTTCCACCTGATGTAAAATAGATCTCCTCAGGTTCTGCATTAATACATTTTGCTATTGTTACACGAGCAGCTTTCAATGCAGCTTTTGCTGTCCGTGCAAAGGAATATTGTTGTGAAGCATTTCCAAAATCATTAAGAAGGAATGGCTTCATCGCATTAAATGCATCTATATCTAATGGTGTTGTTGCTGCATGATCCACGTACACTTTCATAATTATCACTCAAACAGTTTGCAACCTTGATCCTTGAACTCTTCAATCTTATCCAAAATATCCTCAACCGATACTCCAAGATAATCAGCAAGACAATCCATACAGTAAAAGGTTTCTACCTGTTCCCCTAATAGTTTCTTGTTAATTCCAATTTCGTCCTTTTCAAGTGCTTCCTTCCCGCAAGAAACACAAGATATTTTTTTTACCTTACGCATCAATTACAGAAAAGCTCGGAACCGTCTTGCCTGCTTCTTTTTCATCAACAATACCCATTTGAATACGAATAATTGCTCGCATATCCATTGCAGGCTGTAAACAGTAACGATTAAAATCACGAGAAGTAATGTCCTGAGGTCTGCGAACATGCGGGAATAGCAGCTTCAGGTATGCGGTACAGATTCTCTTAATTGCTTCCGTATCACGAGTATCTGCTTTAGGCGGCATATCGATAAGAGCATCAACAATCGCTCGGTATGAGGGATCATCTCTTAATTCATGCATAATACTCGAAAAATACTCAGAATTCAATGCCCAACCAAATGCTTTCAAATCATCATTCATTCTTGGCAAATCCCATCCCTTGATGAAACCATGTATACGGTCTAAAAAAGGAACTCTGTGGAATGGCTCAGGCAGTTCTAAAAACATATTACTATATTCATCCATTGCACTACCAGAGATATTACCCAAGAACACGATGCCAGCATCAACATTTACTTCATGTCCATCGGGGGCATTATACTTCCTGTTCTCCATAATCTGTTGAAGAGCAGAATGAAGCTCAGTATCTTTCATATAATCTGCTTCTCGAATTTCATCTAATGCAACGAAATCTTTATAGGCTACAATACCATCTGCCTTTTTGCCAATATCGTAAATTAATTTAGCACGTGTAACTTTTCCCGAAACGAGCCACCCGTAACGACTAATTTGACCGAATAAATATGATTTTCCAGTACCTGGAGGAGCAAGCTCAATCAAATTCAGGTTTTTTTCTACGAACGGTAACAACCGCTGAATAACTGATAACTTTTGAGCCCTATTCTCGTATCCAGCAGGATTATAATCAACAGCAGAAAGAACAATATCAAGCCACTCATCCAAAGAAAAGCTTTCACGTGCAGTTTTATATTCTTCGAGGTCAGTTTCATACGGACAAAAATCTATAAAATCTATTAATTTAATCTTTCCTGGTGTTTTAGAATCATATGGATACTGATAACCAAGTTCTATAATCCCCCAGTTTTCTTCTGCTTTCAATAGATTGACACTACAAGCGTCCCAAACATCTCGAGGAATAGTTGTGTCTTTATATCCAAGACCAAAATCCGGAAGAGAAAACGAAATATCTCCTGTACGAATATCTATTTCGACGCATACTTTTGCCAAAATTTTAATCGTTTCATTATTGTTAATAATTCTATTTTTTAAATTTTTCCAGTCTTCCTTTTTAGGAATATAAGTTCTGATAAAATCTGTTGCTCCGTCTACATCAACCTCACCGTCATCATCCTGAAAATTTTTTATTACATAGTCTCGCATAAAAGACGGAAGCTTAAAAGAAGAAATAAAATTATTTTGTTGAAGGTCTTTAAACACCACCATTGTATCAAAAGCATCTTTCAGACGATTGATAAAATCTTCGTTTCCCTCTTTATAACCCCCTTGTTTTTTCTCAGAATTAAGACAATTATCGGTTGTTGTACCTATCTTTACGGCAAATTCATCCACTAAGAATCCCCTCCAATCTTATTTATAGTCCAAATAGATTCTTTTGTTTAGTGGCTCGTTCAATTCTGAAACTGAGTGTTACACCAACATTCTTGTCACCATCATAAACGAAAGCTTCATAGGAATTTGTACGCTTTAGTTCAGGCATAACGAATTCTGCGTGTTTCTTATCTCCTACAAATGTACCATTATAGAAAATGCCATTCACCTGAATACGAGGTTGTTTCATCGACATATTGGAAAACAGCGTGATTTTTGCATCTTGTCCCATCTTATACTTAATCACAGGCTCAACAAAACAATAGGTAATATTGTCAGGCTTTCTAACCAATGTAATAACTGGAACAAGAACTTCTTCCAATGTGGCACCACCATGTACTTCCAAGTTTGCAGCACGGCTTCCTTTGAATCTTTCGTAGTTGGCAAGAACTGCATAGCCATCTTCATAAGATGCCTGGGGAAGATTTGGGTCATCGTCTATTTTACAACATCTTCCACTATGGACACCTTTTTCGCTAAGTTCGATATTAGATGTAGATTCTTTTCCGTACAGTACAGCCAAACGACTTGCACCATGGTCGGAGAGAATCACCGCTTTTTCAATAGTTCCCTGTGCGAGCTGAGTCTGAATTCGTCTCAGTTCAGTATCAATAATTTCGAGTTCTCGGAACAAATGGATCGGATAAGGGCATGTTTCATAATCGTATATCATGCTGTGATGCTTCAACTCATCTAAATCAGAAATCTTCTTTACATTCGGGCAAGTGTTCTCAAACTCCTTGTTTTCCGAAGTAATAGAAGGTAGTTCACAGCGCCCAACAGAGACCTCAAAAACCAAACCATATCTTTCGCATTTACTTTGAATAAAAGCGAGATATTCGACACCTAAAGCATCAAAAAAGAAGAACCCTGTTTTATTCTTATCCAGCTTAGAAACGATACTGCTTCTTGGCTGCAATTTCATAAAAGGTCTATCAACCGCATGATTATCCACCTTGGTGATAAAATCGTCATAAATACGATTGGTTAACTTCTGCTGTTTATACTGTATGAAGTAATCTGTCAGCTCTTTCCGCAAAGGACTATCTGCATCAGGCAATTTGGTGTTAAGCACGTCAAAAGTAAAAGGTTGCATATAACAGTAAATATCAGGGAAACCATTTTTGAGAATCTCTGAAACTTCTTCTTCGCTATAATCATAAATAGACAGACATCTTACAAGTTCATATCGTTCCCTTTCGCTTGTTGAAGTCAAATAGCGGACTGCATACTTCTCATACTTACCAATCTGATCACAATAATCGTCGATATAAGGCAGATTCTCAGGAATATTATCAAGAATTCTCTTTCTCTCTGCATAATATATATCAAACAATGGATCGTCATATTTAATATCAAGAAGTTCATTATATAAAGAACGCTCAAACACATCTACAGAGTCAGCATGAGAAATAATACGAGCAACATACTTATTTGTACCAACACCAAACACTTGCATAGCAAGCCATAAAAGCCAAAGCATATTTTTGTCGTCACTTTCAAGTACGCTATCCAGATGGGCAATTAAGTTAGTCGTTGCTCCAAAGTGAGAACATACAAATGCAGAGAAAGTATCGACATCTTTCATTACTTCTAGCAGCCAACTCCATTGTTCCTGTGTTCCATAATTGTTTTTAGTAAGAGTTAAGTCCGGATACTTTTGACAGATAGCATCATAGATCCCTGTACTTTCAGAGACAGAGTATAAGGACTGTCTGAAAAGTGTGGTCTTGAAATTAGTCAGCACCGTCAGGGTTGGATGAGCCTGAAGCCTATTATCATCCATTTTCTCCATGTATTTTAATAATCCCTGGATTCCATTCAGAGGCTTGAAACCCACACACACCGCTTCGTTGTCAGTCAGTTTTATCTGAGGAAGAGGAGATGGACTCCCCGCCACGAGAATAACTCGACGGTCATAACGAAGATCTCTCTGCAAATATCGATCAATGAACTTTTTACAATGGCTCAACAAAACAATCGCATGACCGGAGATACTTAACCCGAGTAATTCATCAACAAGTGCATCTACAGCTGTTTCATTTCTGAGCATAACTGCTTGAGATGTCCCCACCAATACAAAGGTATCCTTTCCGACTATCTTTGCAATAGCATCATCAATTATCGGTAAGCCATTTTTCTGTGTAAACTGAGAAACAAATACGCACTGTTTATTGGCATCAGCTTCCAAGCGTTGAAGAACGGTCTGAAAATCATTAAAGTTTTCCGTATTAACTAATAAAGGTTGTCCCCAAGATTCGCCAGCACAATATGCATTTATTTCTTGAAAGCATTCATTTACAGTCTTGCAGTACATCAACGCCCTCCTTACTTATTTTTAAGTATTTCGATACCTACCTTAACATTGTCAGTAATCAAGTCTTTCAAATAGCGACGAAGTTCTGTTGCATCCATTTTTTCGACAACAGACCAAACCTTTTCGCTACCACCAGTCTTATATTTCTTTTCTGCAAGCATTCTAATCTGGTTTTGCACGGTAGAGTTGTCCATCCAGTCATACTGGTGTACAGTTACATGGGCAACAAGATATTCACGGACTGTTTGAGCATCATCCAGCATCAGAGCATAATCACCAACAACCCGACTCATAAAGCATTTATCTCTGAGTTCGCTATTAGAAAGTTTGTCAAAATAGGTTACACGATTCAAATATGCAATAGCACGGTTAATGGATACCTCAGAAGGAGAGTTCTCCATCATAATTGCAAAGATTTCCTTGCCTTCAGGACGCTCCTCATCATCAAGCATACAGAGAATAGGAGTGTCATATCTTGCAGACCAATCACGAGGATTTTTTGTTCCAGTTTTTTCCAACCATAAATCTTTCAAGCGCTTTTTAGCCTGATTCTGAAGAAATTCCTTAACAGCGCTCTCAATATAAGTCATGTACTCGGTAGAGGACTTTGTAAACTGTCCCGCAGGAATGTCCTGATACAGTTTGAGAATGTCATCGGTGTCCATTCCATCAACAAAAATCTCAGCGACAGTTCTGAAATAAGGAATTTGATCACTGTAAAACTCATCAAATGCATCTCTCTGTGAAACCAAGAGAGAGTAAAAATGCTCTTTGTTCTGATCAGACAAAGAATTTGTCTTCTTCATACGATACAGCTCTTCGAGGAAAAGAGTCAAATCGCCAGTATATTTTTTAAGTGCTTCAAAGGCGATTTTAATGTTATTTGTACGATTATTCCAACCACTAACAACATCTCTAATACTAGAACAAGCAGGAATACTTTTTGCGCTTTCAGCGATAATACGATAGTCTAAAATTACATCATTAATCTTATCGTTTGCCGTCTCGGTATTCCAAACCCAGTTTGCAGCATCTGCATTGAACTTTTGTTTTACCTGATCGAGATATTCCCCACCATCACCAATCTGAGCTGCAAGAATTTTCAAAACACCGTTCTGGTATGCATCAATGTATGCCAACATACCCTTTCTACACATATCGTTTGTAAGCAAACGAGTAAGATCTTCGGTAATAAAAGTGTTTTGGATAACCAAGCGACCGATTGAATCAGCAAGATCACTTTCAGAAGCCTTGGAGCTGTTTGCGGTATTAGCAATACCACAATAATCATCAATTACTGTAGCGATTATTGTCGTAGGCGTACGAGTCTCTACAGTTTCTAGAATGGACTTTACAGACCAAATCGGAAACGAGAGCTTTTTCATACTAATTCGCACCTGATCTCTCGCACTCTCGATTGAACCGCACTGAGTCATAGGAATACGAAATACTTCAGAAGTACATTTCAAGAAGGAACGCTGTTCTGCACTCATTTCAACAATGTATTCCGGCTTATAGTTCCTGCTAGGGGACACTGTCTGTTTCATGGCGTTAGCAATCGCCATCTTCATCTTGTCAACAGACATACTTTCGCTGGTGGAACCATTGCTCCAGAAATAGTCCGCAGTTGCATATTCTTTTAGAACAAATCCCATCACAAAGGCTGTAAGGTTAGTAGCCCTAAATCCAAAAGGTGCTTGCTCCAGTTCACCGTAGATATCTGAAATGCAGACACGACCAGAAGGCGAATCGAAGCCCTTCCTAATTAACTCCTCGACCTTTATCTTAATCTGAACAATAGTCAAGCTACGCTTAGTTGGATCTTCCCAATAGTTTTCCACACCCCATGCACCAGCAAGAGCAGTTTCCAATTTTGGCTCTTTGAAAGTTTGTTTTAAGGTTTGCGTCGCACCACACTCTGCCCCCTGGGCAAGTGCGCTACCAACAAACAGATCACGCTTTACATCATAATTCTCAAGACCATAATAATATTTCTGATGATTAATCAGGCTAAACTCATCCTGCAAAGCGGTGATATTTGCTAATCGCTTTCCACTTGGATAATCTGTGCTGTACAACATAAATGCGCCGCTGGCAATCTTATTTTTCCAATCAGCTAGGCAATTTACTGCCTGCTTTTGGAACTCACCAGCACGATGCTTATCATTCTGTGCATAATAACGGCTATACGCCATACTTTCCACATACTGCTCAAACAGGTCTTTGCCCATAGGAGAAAGACTTGCATCGACATAGATAATGTCATGCTTTCCCGCCTTGATTCCACTAATAATTTGGCTCTTTACTTGTGCTGCTTCATCGTCATTCAGAGCAAAAGTCACAAGAACAGAGAAACGATTTGAATGAGATGTTGCGGTAAGTTTAGCTACAGCCGGTGTGAAATTACCATAAGCAGCACCATTAAGAATGTATCTACCGCTGATTGCAGGAGGCAGTGTAATTGCATCAATTAAATCCGCATTGGTAATCAGATCCTGGGTTTTGGTTTCTCTAATTACGGTATCTTTCAGCTTTTTAATTGTTGCTGCATCACCTGTGCTATTGGCAATGGTGTATTCAGACTTACCACCACCGACAGTACGCTTAAAGAGTATTCCATCACGAACGAGCTTTTCAGCAATAGAACGTGCCTTACCTTTTGACCAACCTGTACCGGAGAAAGCAAGGTCAACATTCTGTTCGTTAGGTTTCAGAAGTTCTACATCGCTAATGCGGAGAGAAATTGCCTGCAAAAGCAGTACGGTTTTCAGTACCTGTTGTTCATCAGGTGTCATCTTATCAGAACGCAGCAAACTATAAGAGTCCAAAATGACACGGACATCGTCATTCAATCCATTCTGTCCCTTTCCATAGAAGAAGTCCCATAGCATATCAATCGTCAACAGATTTGGTCTATCTAGAGGACCGTAATTGTTGATAAACCATTTGAATGCTTTTGCGTCTGTCATATCATTGCTGATAATGAAGTCAAACATACTTCTTTGGTTAGAGCTAAAAGCAACAGATAGGTGCTTCAACAACAAAGCAGCATAAGGATGAATCGGCACGATGGCTTTCAATTCCTGTTCGGACAGCACTGTCTTTTGCCCAAGAGTAGACGTGCTTTTTATGCTGGAGGTAATGTAGCTACATACGCTAGCCAAATCATCAGTTAATTCGCCTTTATATTCTTCCCATTCACTCTTAAGCATTACATCCTGAGTAGTTTTCATCGCCTGTGCCATCAAACGGAATGCCATGTTTTCAGGCAATTCGATTTTTACAGGAGGTACGAAACGGTCAAGAATCTTCTTTGCTGTTTCAGCATTCAAGAATAGGCTTCTACTTTCGTGAGACACAATCATAAAATAAAAAGGATGGGAAAGGCTGATTTCAGCCAAAGTCTGGAAACCAGTAAGGGAGTTTGGATTGTTCTGGAAGAACTCGGTAAATTCATCCCAAACAAACAGGATAGCCTTAATCTGGTTCTCAGAAATAATATTCTTAATCCAGTTTGCCATACCTTGAATATCTAGACGTAAAGCAGTAATACCATTGTCTTCTGCAACGGTAATAATGTCTCTCATTGTCTTGGCAATTTGTGCCGGTGTGCCATTTTGCAGGCGATCAATAACAGCGTCTACATCATTACCGCCAAAAGTCCATGCATACTGTTCCTCTGCAATCAAAGTATTGAAATAGTCACGATTTGCTTTTTTCTCTAACCATTTGAGTGCCGCAACACGCAGAGATGCTTCGCCACGGTTAGTGATACCATTCTTCTCCAAGGCAGACATAATACTGTCCTGAACTGCAAGAATCAAATCCTGATCGGAGCGAATAGAACCCGAACCTATTCTATGGATGGTAATAAGCAGACCATCATTCTTATCTGCGATAATCTTTTGACAGAGATCTTGGCTTAAACCGTAGTCATTAAAATAGTCTTTTACTTCTTCATCTGTAGCGTCCAGCAAAGATTTTACAGTAAGTGCAGCATGTGACTTACCAGTGCCATATGCCCCTTCAACCCAAAGAGAGCGAGGGTCTTTACCGGACAATACCGTATGAGTTTTTTCAAGCAGCTTCACAAAAGTATCGTGAGGATAAAAACTTTTCCAGCTTACCATGCCACTTTCAATCAAATCTGCGGTTACTGCCGCATAATACTTGGGGTCTATATTAAAATAGTCCCTATAAAGTTTTTTGCCCGCCATGCGTCATACCCCCTTATTTAGAACAGTCGCAATACATCTTCAGAAGTTAACTCAGAACCAGTAGGACGTAGAGTAATAGTGTCCAGGTCAAGAGTGAAGGATGCAGAAATAAACTCAGGATAGTTTACTGTAAGTCCATTCAGAATGCGAATCATACATTCTCTATCCAACCCGAAAATACGAGTAGGACTTACTCCATCACGCTCAATAGAATCATCAAGCAATGTTTCGAGTGTAAACTGGTAGTAGTCACCACAGGCTTCAGCAAATTTGTACAAGCTATACAGAATTACTCTGGCATCCGGAGAATCCCATCCACATCTCACCAAAGAGTTTAAGGTGATGGTTTCCTTACCAGATGCACTAATCTTTTCCTCCACATCACATTCAGCAAAAATGCGAGAGGTACCGAGAGGTGTTTTGTCCATGACAATTTTGAAAGCATCCACAACATTTCTTTTACCAAGCCCCTTCAAGTCATTCTCCATGACATCGGAGAGCATCATCTTAATGGAGTCCGGAGTATAAGAAACGCCCAGCTTCAGATTATTAACAAACCAGTTATATGCTGGAGTATAAACAAGATTACACAAAATCAAAGCCCATGCAGCATCTTCTGTTGCACCAATTTTGCATACAGCTTCTGCTACTGCGGTAGGAACACACTTACAATATTTGTCTCCTTCTGCTTTTTTATCATACACAACAAGACCGGCATCCTGAACGAAATTTTTAAATGCGTCCTTCTTTTTATTCGCTACCAGTCCATCACCATCAGACATCCAAAATTCCGCACCGCAATCATAGTTGCAGAAAATATTCATCCATTCAGCACGAGCACCAAAGCTAAAGTACCTATCTAATCCAGTCATCTTTCTCCCCTCCGAAATCTTATTTCTAATTGAATTGTATCTTAAACAATGTTCATGTATATCATGGCACTTGTGACAGTGAGTACAATTATCACCGATTTTTATGCCATTTGACATATCAATACAATGGCTCTTACACTCTGCTTCACATACACCACAGCCAATGCAATATAGCGTCTTTACAATAACGCTTCTGAATAGTGAGAAGAACCTGACATCATCCTTGCTCTTTGTACAATTCAACAGCAAGAAAGAAATGCTTATGTCAGTTCTTTCAAGTTTGATTTGGTACAGTTTATCCAAATATTTGATAATATACAAATCAGGTTCCGCTTGATAAAACTCGCCAACTGTTTTTGCCCACATTTCCCAACGAAACTGAGTTTTGTAAACTGTGATCGTCGGAGGAGTTGCGTCAGACTTTACTTCAAAGCAGTCATGCCCGAAATTGAGTTCTCTACCAGATTTTCTGGTTCTCCAGTAACCAGAATCGATGAACATTTTCATTTCCTCAGAGCTATAGTTTGTTTTACCGCTTGTAGAAACAATCATTTCTAAATAACTGTCGGTTTCTGTCGGATAACACGTTCTCTTGATGTATTCATGTCGTCCAGACGAGTTCGGACACACAAGGCACCCTGCACGAGAATTACCTTTCTTATATGCTTCGTTTATGATAAGTCCTCTTGCGAAAATATAAAGAAACAGTTCCGCAGAACTCCACTCCAGAATACCATGACAGCTTAGCTGACCACTATGCTTCTTTCCATCATTCACAGAATCGTATTCACTTCGAGTCAAACTTTCTTCTGCACGAATACCTGTAAATGCCATCCCTGTAAAGTCATGCTTTCCTGTTATCTTTCTCAGCAAATTGATCTGCGGAGAGGTTTTATGAACACTGCAACACCATCTGCTCGTAGTAGACGGTGGTCCAAATATCTTCCATGTTTGAGAAGGAACCAATTTGGATTGTGCCCTGTAAAACTTTATTCCTTGCTTCTGACAATACTGCTCAATCTGTTTAATGACTTTATATGTATCAGGGAACTCCATTCGTGTATCCCCAAATAAAACAAGGAAATCGTCATGTGGTAGTGACCTTTGAACCAAATCAAGTGCTACAACACTATCCTTTCCACCGCTAAACGCAACGTAAAATATGTCAACTTTATTTTTATATTCACGGTAAACATTATATATTTTTTGAATCGTTTCCTGGGTCAATGTTTCTAAAAGATTTTGATTCTTTTGAACCATTGCCTCGATATCAACAAACTCCAACACTCCATTATCAGGTTCAGGGGAATCCAGAATAACAAGCTCTGGTGCTGTATAAACGGAACCGCCCTTTGTTCTTGCTACAGTGCGTCCTTTGTATATGTAATTATTGGCTTCTGCCCACATTAGTGGTGCGCTATCATCCTTTGGATAATTCCAATACCGGTCAAAACCAAGGATATCTAGTTCTTTATAATAGACGGGACGGGGTTCCTTACTAAATCTAGAGATTTCAGTTGTAAGTAGTAGTCCACCGGTCTCCGCATCCCATATATATTGGTACATGATGGTGTCCTCTTTTCTATATTTTTGTTACTCTTTTCGAGCTGCTATTATCAAGTTTCCTTCAAGAGAAACTACCTCGTCAAACAAATCAAATATATTCCCATAAAAACGTACTAAATTCACGAATCTTCCCTGTTTATTATCATCTTTTCTTTCTTATGGTAGAAACAATGGGACTGATGAGATGTAAATGCCATGGACTGATTTTTGATAACATCATGATTTTCTTGCCCATAACCAGTTCCTCCGATTCTCTTATTTTTTTTGCACGCTCATGCGAATTTTTGCTTCCTGCATTACTTTTTCAATATCGCTATAACTTCTTCGTTGCTGATAACCCAAATCAACTAATAGCTGAAGGGCATCTTTTTTAGTTTTCCAACCAGTATTCTTTGAAAGGACATCAACAATTAGTGTTCTATAATCAGAAATACCTGATTCTTGTCGAACCATGGCGCCGCAGCAATCAGTAGCAGCATAGCTTGCATGGAGCAATCTGAATTTTTTGCTATAGTTTGCAACATAGCTTTCCAAAACAAAATTGTTCCAAGGAACATCTATTGTCGGAAAATGTAGAAACAGATTGATGTTTTTAATAGGCGTATATTCACTCCGAACAAGACTATCTAAAACAGCATCCGTCTGTTCAACATTAAAATGGATTTGATCCCGACGAATAAACTCATTTTGGTTTATTCGAACCATTTCGCCATACACAGAATCCCAATAAATTACAGTATTCAACTCATTTGCAAATTTTTTAAGTTCTTCGACTGTAATATGTTCAGATTGCTGGCAGAAGTCTGAGAAGACTTCTGCCATACTGATTTCCTCATCCTTATCGCTGATGATTGCACCTCTGAATGAAAACCTTTCTCGAAGAAGATATGCAAGTGCATTGCGAAGTCCCCACATTGGATAATCCGGTGTGTTCATAAGAACGGACGGACAATGCTCCTCAATTAGCTGCATAAGTTCCACATCAGAAATGTAGCTTCTTTGTAACAAAGCATGGCTTATTAACTCTGCAATCTTTTGTAATTCATTTCCACTAACAGGCAGGTTTGGGGCATATAAATATGCTTCAGGTGCAACATTCACTATTCCTGGCGTCGTAACTAATGTGTGTTTAATTTTATCCAATGGTATGTACCAAAGACTACTTTCTATTTCAGAATAAATTACTGGTAAATGAGATTTTTTCATATACTCAATAACATCTTTGGCAGGGGCAGGTTCTTTGTTATATCCAAACAGATAGTTGTATCGTTTGAAATAGTTTCTCTTTTGGGAACTAAACAGAATACTTTCCAAAGAGTTAACATTATAAACATGAAGTATTTCTGCTAGTTCTTCTTGGAACTTCTCAAACAAGCAATCCAAGTAAATACACGAAGCCCCCTCCTTAAAGGTTTCCATGATTGTCTCATTGATTTCTTCGATGAGATCTTTTTGTTCCATGTCATCTTTTACATAAATACGCTCATCACGAAGGCTACCAATCCTTATCAACGTATGAACCAGCTGCTCGTCTTCTTCGGTCAGTTCCTGTCCGAACATATCAAAATAATACATTCTAAAGCGATTGCGATCGATTGCTTTTCCAGGTCTAAAACCATCCACAAAATTTTCTGCCAATATTGCGGTATATCGTTCTTTAACCTGTGGATTAACAGCAACTTCTATTTCAGATGCAATCGGTCGCTGTTCCGTTTTTTCTACTGGCTCTATTTGCAATGTTGAAACAGGAGAAACTATTGCATTATTTCCAGTTGCTCTGCGGAAGGCAATAAGTTTATTCATTGCGGAAATAGGTCGCTTCTGTCGCTCGTTGATAAACTCAACAAATCTGCTGTCCTTTCGCATTTCCCAAAATATACGCTCAAGAACATTTGCATCTTCTATAAGAAGAAAATGTTCTTCTTTTATGTAATCATGTTCCTTTGCAAATTCACTGCATTTATTAATATCGGACAGGTATGCCAAAATAGCTGCTTTCTGCATTTGTTGTTCCTGTGCCCAAGCAATAAAAGCAATGCGAGTTTTCGTAACTTCATCTTTTTGCTCTGGTGCAGATTTGACTGGAGCTTTTATAGTTATTCCTCCAGCAAGAGCATTACAGTAATCCCAGTATTTTGACAAAGCAGCACGATAGCGATTATGCTGACTTTCATTCAACTGTGCAAACTCAGGATTAGCCAAAAGTTTCATGTTAATCTGATATACTTGTTCTGCATCCAAAATGAAATACAGTTCTTTTTCAGAAAATCCTAATCTTACAGAATACTGTCCTGCAACATTTACAGCAGAGCTATAGCTCTGAGCCGAACGTTCTGCAAGACCTGCACCTGATATAAGCCAATTCTCAAAAGCTGACTTTCCCTCATACACGGAGGTAATAATCACTCTATTTTCTGTTTCAATATGTCTGTTTTGGGTGCGTTCCTCGATAATAGGTAATTCTAATGAATCATCTGTCCCAACCGATAAATGCTTACCCTGTTTTTTTTCATAAATGATTTCGATGTTATCGTAATCCATATTGCATTTGCTCATGAGTAAGTGCAATATAGTAACAATTTCATCAGGTGTACAATCTGTTTCGAGATACAGACCATCATTTATTTTTTCAGCTTTACTAAGTCTATCAATACCAGCTCTACCAGTAAAAATAACTTTACCGACTCCAGCAAAATAATATCCAACCATTCCTCGAATAATGGCAGGATAGTCCTCCTGTAAAAACTCAATGATACATACGAACACATTTTGCCATCCATGACATTTTCTTTTTTCATCAAAATAAGAAACTTCAATAGGAATAGTAAAAGTAAAGTCTATTCTCTCATTTGCAAAATTCCAAATGAGAGTATTGGTTTTATTCTCAGCTACATTGGTAGAAATAATATTGTTCGATTCAGAAATCGCATTTTCATTTCCTATAGTTATAACTTCTTCTATAGTTGAAACTATATGATTTGTATCAGCATCCTCCGTAGGCTTAGTGCTGATAGCTTCAGCATCTTCTTTAGTGGCATTAATCGGCACTGCTTTTTGAACAGGATTCTCACGGAGAAATGCCAAGTAATACTCCATGACTTTTTTCATTTTTCCAATCTGACGGAAGTACTTAAATTGAAACATCTTATTTGTTTGGATCGTATTTTTAACGTACTGTAATGTTTCAAAATCTGTTGTTTCAAATAATGGCACAGCCAAAATGTGCTTGTTTAGGCAAAAGGCTTCTAAGTCCTTGCAAACAATATAAAATTCAGAAAGTTGCGCCGAGGAGACTCTTGAAGAAAGCCACGCAAAGAAATTCTCCTGGATATTGACTTGCACGGTACATTCTCCTTTCGCTTGAATTAGTATCTCATCAAATTCCGATCGCCTGTTTTTATATAAGGCGACCATTTCTGCAAACATCTTTGTTGCATTATGTAAACCGGAAGGTTTTTCATCAACCAAACCACCGACAATTTTCATCTGCATAGAAATTCCGTTTTCATTACGGAATACTTCATCTATCTCAATGCCAGAAAGAATCGCTCGACACCTAAGAAGTGTTGATACTTCTTTTATTGCTTCCTGTTGAGACAACTCTTTACCTTTCACTCTTAGATACGCATCAATAAGCAATGCTGTTTCCTGTTTGTCCCACGGAATTCGTAGTGCCACCCAATTTACTTCCAGCTATAGTCTCTCAAAATAATCTAATAATATAACTACTTTCTATTTAGTAGCATCTTTATTGTCACATTCACACACAAAAGTATATTTGGGTCTCTGTGTACCTTCAGGAATTAACCAGTTCGTTCCGACTTTCATTACACCGGTTATGCGACCACTTTTACAATGGTTCTGTACTTGCCTTACTGTGATATTCCACTTTTCAGCAGCTTCTTTCGTTGTCATATAACCGTTCATAGAATCATTCCTCCTACTACTATACAATTATCATATAATGACACCACTTTACATTATACTGTGCTATAAGCGAAGTGTCAATTCGTTTAAACGAAATCAAGAGACTTGCTAAAATAAAGTGAGATGACAAATTGGCAAGCAGTGTAAACCTGTACAGGTTCACTCATTTTTTCAATTTCGCCTCTGGCTCAATTTTCAAAAATTGCTTGTTGGGGCAACGTCCCCAATCCCCTTTGAACGCCATCTCCGATGTCGGCTGCACGGTCATTCTGACCGTTTCATAACCTGTATTCAGGTCACAGGTTTCATTTGGACTTGAAGAAAAAGAAAAAACCTGAACAGCCGAAGCCATTCAGGTTAATTACATACCGAACTATTTTGCGATCCAATTTATAAAAGTGGCGACCTTCTTCAAATCATCGTCACTTAAACTTTTCAGCTGCTCGCAGAGTTTGTGATAAAGAGATTCGTCCTCTTGTAATGGAGCGAAAAAATCCGCTGGTGTCATATCAAAGTACGCAATGATATTAAACAATTCTTTGAGTGACGGCAGGGCGGCTCCGCTTGTTATTCCACGAATATATGAACCGCTTTTTCCCAAATCCAGGCTCATGCGATGCTCTGAAACAGCTTTGGACATTCGTAACTCTGTAATTCGAGAACGAATAAACTCATCATACTGTTGTGTATCAGCCATTTCACGTCCTCCCTTCACTGACTATTTTATTATGAATCGGGAGCTGACGTTGGTACTGTAAAAATGAAATTTCGCTTTATTCATCTCCGTATTAGTAGTATAATCACTAATATCAAAATATATTTATGATTCTACCGCTAACCCACCTTTAAGATTGATAATTCAGCAATGTAACGTCAGCGGTGTTATCACAACCAAGGAGGCAGAATGAAAAAAGAGGTTGATTTCATCGCAGAATTTGAAAAGGAAGAAGCCGAGTTAAATAGCGAAAAAGCAAATCCGTGTCCGCCAACAGAAGAGCAGTATCAGAAAATGAAGCTCGGCATTGAGCTTGTGGAATTAAAACAGTCACAGTACCAGAAACGTAAAAACGAAAAACTCTGGGACTTATGGACAAACACTTTTTACTCCATTATGTGCGATACCGCTCGCATACAGGGGGGACGTGTTACCCTTGAGATTAACGAAGAAAATCTAACTGGTTCCCTGATTTACTACGGTCATGGTCTTATCATAGACTCTCTTGCCGGAAACCGTACCTGCCTTGCTGTCATGATGGATAAAGCCCATGAGGTTTCGATTGATACCGTCGATGGGCTTCTGAAAATCACATTCCTGTTCCATCTGTATGACAAAATAAAAGTTGCTGATTACTCTGATGAGATCAAAGAACTGGCAGCGCAGATTTATTCTCCGCAGTATTTGGAACATTTGAACCTGGATGACGATGAGGAGTTTATCTGATTTCTTTTTGGAACCGCATACAATTTTCCACGAAAAAAGCAGCCACAGACCGCATACGAAACTGAAATGCGATCTGTGGCATTCTTTATTTTAGCGTTCTTTCCGCTGTTGTTCCTCTTTCTTTTTCCGATCCATTCCAAGGATATGCTCCACCGTTTGTTTCGCAGTCAGATATTCCTGCATATCCTTTCGTACCTGCCGGTATTCAGCGTAGGCTTTTTTCTTTTCTGTCAAAAGACGATTGTACTCCTCATGCAGTGATTGTCTGGACGGAACCTTTTTCCCAGGCAGCTGATCGAACGCCTGCTTTGCGACTTTATGAATCTGAATCTCTTCCCGGTGTTCTTCAAAAAACTTTTTGCTGTATCCGGATTTACGGTAGGCTTCATATATTGGTCGAGTCTTTGAATAGTTATTGATGTGCGTCTGCAACGCTCCGATCTCAACCATTCTCTTTTCATCAGCTTTAATGATTTCGGACAATTCTCCAAATCGCTGACTCAGACGTTCCGCCAATGCAGACAGTTCTTCATAGTTGCCAATTCCTTTTTCCTTCAGAAGGCAAACGGTACGGGCAGCTTCTTTGCGGTTATATTTTTTCGCCCAGCGTTCATAGCCCGCCGATTTTCCTTCAGCCAGCTTTGCCTGAATATCAATCAGAAGGTTAAATTCTCTTTGCGTGTGAACCTGTTTGCTGGCTCTCGGAGTTTTCTGAACGGACTTTCCTGACAGTATTGCGGTTATATCCTCCAGGCTGTATCCGTCTCTAAGAGAGCGTAAACGAAGAAAGCTCTTTTCTCCGCTGTGCCGGAAAGCCGGGTTCTTCCCATCCTTAAATTCATATCCCAACTCCGAAAGCTGAAGAACAAATTCAGAAAAATCTTTTGGCTTCTTTTTCAGCACCTGGTCAATCGTCGCACAAAGCTCATCTCGTTTGGAACGCTTTTTGGGGAAGACTGTCCTTTTTACCCGTTCCCGATATGGCTTCGGCTCAATAACCGACAATCCATGCTCAATACAAACCATGTCACTTAATCGCTGAACCGCAAGTCCGGAAAGGAAAAAGTTCTTAAACTTGCGAGTACAATCCAGGGAAGTTGAATTATAAATGATATGGTTATGGATATGCGACCGATCAATATGCGTCGCCACGATAAAGGCATGTTTTCCTTTTGTCCATCGCATTGCTGTTTCATAACCAACACGGTTCGCTTCTTCCGGTGTAATCTCCCCAGGTTTAAAAGACTGTCGTATCTGGTACGCAATGATGTCATTTTTCTGTTGCCTGCCTGTGATATGCTGGTACTGCCGCTTCGTCAGAAGAAACTCCTCATCAGCTGTTTTCGGGTCACATTCATAGGAACTGATATACTTTCCGTCATCCGTTTTTGCTGCGTTCTGGGAATAATCTGTACGGTCTGCCAGACACTGTGCCACCGTTTTTCCTTTGTTTACATGAAGGGCAATCAGTCTTGTTGCCGCCATCTTCTCACCATCCTCTCAAAAAATAAGACTGCCCGCAGGCAGCCTTACCGATAGCTTTATGAAAAAATAAAATCGTGCAGGTTCTCTTTGATTCGTTCCCCGATTTCCTGAAACAAAACAAACAGAAACAATGCCGCATATACTGCAAGCCCAATTCCCACAAGCAGAGCAAGCTGCAACCACAGGGACTGAAAAACGCAGTAGATGCAACATCCGATGATGTACAGGATCAGTGCTCCTATGGCAAAAGATGAAACATCCAGAGCAAGCTTTGCCAGAAAACAAATCAGACTCAGAACAAACAATACCGGCAGTACAATCAGCTTTAAAATGATTTTCAATAAAAATTTCAGGAATCTCATAGAAGCACACCCCTTTCTTTCTTACTCTTATTATACTGTTTTGAAAAACGAAACACAACGATGTCAATATGTACAGCTGCTGCATTTTCATGCCGCAGCCCATGTTTGATTACTGAATACTGGACAGACGAACCAGCACCTCCTTCATGTCGTCCCAGATTTCCTCCAGCCGTTCCTGCAAATCTCTGATATCAGATTCATAAATGCTGCCTGTTTCATTGGCTCTCCTGGCATATTGATTCAGGTTGTTACTGCATCTTCTCAGAAGGGAAACCAGTGCTTTCACGTCCTGCAAATCCAGATTGATGCAGTATCCGTCCAATGCCATTTTCCGAAGGTAGGCTCCCATGCTCCGAATACCCAGCTCATCCATTTTTTCATGGATTCTCTGTACTTCTTCTTTGGATGCCAGAAAATGAACGTCCTGATCCCGTCTGCCCATTACAGCACCTCCTCACGCCCCGCAGATACACGATACGGAAGAACGTGCTCTGATCTGGATTTCAAGTCTGCCAGAACAGACGGCTTTTCCGAATACTCCACTTCCTCATGTTCAGGCAACGTATCTTCCATGTTCAGAGCCGCATCCAGTTCCGCCAGACGAGCACTCTTTTGAGCAAGTTCCGCTTCCTGTGGGAATGGTTTACCCAATTCTGCTTTTGTTGCTTCCTGCTGATTATAGAGATTTATCAGCCTGTCTCTGGCATTTTCCATCTTCTCCGGAATACCGGAAAGAGCATTATCCAGTCGAATGATATTTCCCCTAGCATCAGTTCCAAGCGGTACTCGATGGCTTACAGCGCCTTTCAGGACAATATCAAACTCATACTGAAAACTGTCAAATGAAAGCTCCATCTGAAAGCCACGATAATTTCCAAGAGAGATTGGCTCAGTCCCTTTCATCTCTTTGCAGGCGGCAAGAATCATCTCACCGGCATCCGCTTTTTCTGAATAGTGTTTTCCCAAAATCTCCATGCCACAGAATCCATCAGTAATCTGCGGATGAGATTCCGCTGTTTTGTTGTCTGCTTCAAACCCATGAACATAACCTGTCTGCTTTTCAATCTCTGCCGGGAAATATTTCAGGAGCTTATCCTCCATCCGGTACTGCTGGCTCTGATAATCAGCTTTCAAAACCTTCAGCCTTGCCACATCAATATCCAAGTCCATCTTTTCCTTAATCAGCGGATTTCCGGCACACAGAGCCTTGATCTCCGCATAGGACAATGCCTGTTCATCCACATCATCACAGGAACGGACGGGTGATTTCGATGTCATAATCTGCGAGATAAACTTCTGTTTGTTTTCCAGAGTTTGGTAAAGATACGCATCGAAGGTTCCTTCCGTGACGTACTGGTAAATTTGTACTTCCTTATTTTGATTTCCCTGACGGATAATACGCCCATTTCGTTGTGTCATATCAGAAGGACGCCAGCCCACATCCAAATGGTGGAGTGCAATCAGGCAATCCTGGCAGTTTGTCCCGGCTCCCATTTTCTGCGTACTGCCAAGCAGTACACGCACCTGACCGGTACGAACTTTCGCAAACAGTTCCTTCTTCTTCGCTTCCGAATCGGCATCATGAATAAATGCTATCTCATTTTCCGGAACACCTCCCGCAATCAGTTTTGCTTTGATGTCATCATAAACGTTGAAATTCCCATCGTTTTTCGGAGTGGATAGGTCACAGAACAGCAGCTGTGTCAGCCTGCCCTCTTTCCCTTCTTCCCAGATACGGAGCACATTCCGGACGCAGGCGTTGAGTTTGCTGTTTGGGTCATCGGGAAGAAGCGGATTCATCAGACGCTGATCCAGCCCCAGCTTTCTTCCATCTGACGTTATCTTGAGCATATTATCTTCCGATGGGTCTACCATGCCGGAGTGTACCGCCGCCGCACGCTCGGAAAGTTCTGCTACCATGTCTCTTTGATAGTCGGACGGCTGAACAACAACGGTTTCAAACTTTGCTTCCGGAACAGGAAGATTGAGCTGGTCGGAGGTTTTTATATCTGCCACTTCCCGGAACATATTCATCAGCTCAGGCAGATTAAAAAACTTCGCAAACCTGGTTCTGGCACGGTATCCCGTACCTTCAGGAGCCAGTTCGATGGCAGTGGTTGTTTCACCGAAAATAGATGCCCAGCAATCAAAATGCGTCAGGTTCTTCTTCTGGAGTGTATCATATTGAAGGTAACGCATTACCGTGTAAAGCTCATAAGGTAGGAAACGCCACGCCATACTTCCTTTCGTCCGTGGTCTTGGCGTAACCCCCTCCAGAACCGTGCTTACACCTCTCGATGTACACGGCTCGCCATCTTTCATAGTTTAAGTGATTTTGTCTTTGCTTCTTCGTAGCATTTCGGGCAGAGAGCCAATGACTTCCGCCTTTTCAGTAACATCAGTTCATCAAATTCATTATCAGCGTTCAAATCTTTTAAGCGCTTTACATGGTGCATATACACTTTCACGGGGTTTGCTCCGCACATCTCGCATTGTCCGCTTTTTAAACGTCCTGCAAGACTATTCGGTTTTATCTGCCCTCTGTATTTCGGCATAATGTCTACAAATTCAGGTGCGATATTGTTATTACGCCTAAATCCTTCATTGTAAAACTCACACCGCTTTGTTCCACTCTTGGTTTTGTAATCTGCGCCAAAGTCGCCCTTTACGCTACGGTATTTCTTATACATCTTCATAACAGAAGAATTATATTTTGCCGCCAACGTCTTTAAACAGCTTCCACGCATGATAGAATGAAATTTCCCCAGATTGCATACATTGATTGCTAACCTGTAATAATTGTACAATCCTCTGATTTCAGAATTATATTTACTGATGATTGCCACATCGTCTAATGGCATAAGCGCCCCTCTGTGGAGTGGCTTCCAAATCTCTTTGCCGTTTTCGTCTTTTTTGATTTTAAACGCACCGTATTCGTGCAGTTTCGCAATCCATTTTTCTTTCGGCATATATAACTGCACTTTTCCATACCACACCCGTTGCAGACCTTTTTTCGTCCGCTTTGTGTCCTGACTTCTTGATATTCTTATGTCGTATCCAAGATACCGCACCTTTTCAGAGGAATGGGTAACGTGAGTTTTCTCCTCCGACATTGTGAGATTTAGCTTGTCTTTTAGAAATATCTTTACCTGTTCCTTGATATTTTCAGCATCCTGCTTTGAACCTGTTATTGAAATCAGGAAATCGTCAGCGTAACGGTTGTATTGAAGTCTTTTGTAATTCTCATCCATCTCGTCTAAATGTGGTGTGGACAACATCACTTTCCTTGCTTCTTTAAATGCTGCTAGGTTTGCTTCTGTGCGCTCTATTTCCAGATTTTTCTGCGCTTTCCGATAAGCCCAGCGTACCTTATCATGGTCTTTGTGGACTTTACGGCTTCTTGTATCGCCTTTGTCAAAACTCTTTTTCATCCTTGCCATGAACTCATCAAGTTCATTCAGATAGATGTTGGCAAGTATCGGACTGACACCGGAGCCTTGTGGACTGCCGGAGTACGTTTCATGGTATGTCCACTGTTCCATATATCCTGCCCTTAGAAACTTCCACATCAGCGATATGAACGCTTCATCTTTTATGCGCTTTCTCAAAAGCTGTATTGTGATATGGTGGTCGAAGCTGTCAAAACAAGCCTTAATGTCTCCTTCGATTATCCACTTTGCACCAGTGAACAGCGTTACGATTTCTTTTAACGCTGTGTGGCAACTTCTTTTCGGTCTGAAACCATGTGAATTATCAGAGAATGTCGGCTCATAGATTGCTTCAAGTATCATACGGACAACTTCCTGTAACAGTTTATCGTCCGTTGACGGAATCCCCAATGGGCGCTTTTTACTGCTGTTTTTCTTCGCAATATAAACACGCCTTGCAGGGTTCGGCTGGTATGAGTGGTCTCTCAGCTTCTGAATGAGCTTTTCAATGCGCTCCATGCTCATACCGTCAAGAGTGAATCCGTCTGCACCTGCCGTCATGCTCCCCTGAGAGGTCGCAATATTCTGGTATGCAAGCAGATAGAACTCTGGGTTGTACAGGTTACGGTATAATTTCTCGTACCTGTACTCTTTGTTTTTTGCTTTTTCACTTAAACTTTTCAATACATTTTCGGGACTTCTCATAATGCCTCACGCACCTTTCCTTATTATTTGTATTGAAGAAAGACTGTCTCCCTTCGCCATGTGGACGGCTTTCCCGTCCTCGGACTACTACGGAGACTCTGTTGCCATAGTAAATATTCAGAGTCACTTTTCTCATAGCACTCATAGCCGATTTTCGGCATTTTACCTTAGGCAATCCCCGTTTAGAACTGTAATAACATAAGCCTGTTATGATTTCGGATGTGACGTTCGTCGTTTTCCATTATCCTATGGCTGATTTACTCTGGGTATCTTGTGGATACGCATGGCCGACTCATATCCACCAGAGTACATGCGAGTATAACTTCCTTACGCATGGAGCAACATTTTGCCCAATCTCCGACTGTCATTCAGGCAGTTTAGCTTTCATCCTTATTCATAACTTTTCGCCACTACCACGCAAACACTTTGGAAGTTTCCGTGTTTCGTGCCCTCCGACATGCTACACTCCCCATCGGGTTTCCCCTTTTGGATAAGTCGGGTGACGATAGGGTGCGGATTATTCCGCTTTGATACCTTGCCCTATTACTTGCTCAAGGTAAGATTATTACAGCCCCTTACGGGCGCACGGTCATGGAATTGGACACGGGAGTGCCAGTCGCAAAGACCACGCCACGCCCGCCGGTCAGTTCATCCATATAGCGGCATTTCATGAACATATCCGAAGATTTCTGGGCTTCCGAAGTGGACAGACCTGCCACATTCCTCATTTTTGTGTACAAAAAGAGGTTTTTGAACGCATGACTCTCATCCACATACAGGCGGTCAACCCCCAGCTGTTCAAAGGTTACCACATCATCTTTGCGGTCAGTGGCAAGAAGTTTCTCCAGCCTTGTTTCCAGGGATTTCCGTGTTTTTTCCATCTGCTTGATCGTGAAATTTTCGCCACGCTGATATTTCAGCTCTGCAATCGCATTTTCGATCTCGTCAATCTGTTCCCGGAGCTGTCGTTCCTGCCGTTCCGGAGAAAGCGGGATTTTTTCAAACTGGCTGTGCCCGATAATCACCGCATCGTAATCACCGGTCGAAATCCTCGCACAAAATTTTTTGCGGTTTGCCGTTTCAAAGTCCTTTTTTGTCGCTACCAGAAGTTTTGCACTGGGATACAGCCGCAGAAACTCATTTGCCCACTGTAAAGTCAGATGATTCGGCACGACAAACAACGCTTTCTGACTCAGTCCCAGACGCTTGCTTTCCATAGCGGAAGCCGCCATTTCAAAGGTTTTTCCTGCGCCTACTTCGTGCGCCAGAAGTGTATTGCCACCGTAAAGTACATGAGCAATCGCATTCCTCTGGTGCTCCCGAAGGGTAATATCGGGATTCATGCCACCGAAGCGGATATGACTTCCATCATATTCACGGGGACGGGTCGAATTAAACAGCTCATTATAGGTTCGAGTTAAATCTTCCCGGCGTTGCGGGTCTTTCCACACCCAGTCACGAAACGCATCTTTGATTGCCTGTTGTTTCTGCTGTGCCAGAGTTGTTTCCTTTTTGTTGAGGACACGTTTCTGTTTTCCGTCTGCACTCTCGACAGTATCATAGACACGAATATCTTTCAGATTCAGCGTTTCTTCCAGGATACGATACGCATTGGCTCTTTCGGTTCCATAGGTCATATATGCCGCCACATCGTTATAGCCCGGAGAACTTTTTCCGGTGATTCTCCATTCCGCAGTAAATTCGGAATACTTTACTTCAATATTTTTCCGAAGATAGAATGGAGTTTCAAAGGTTTCCTGCATGAACTGCTGGATATAATCAGGAGAAACCCAGGTCGCCCCCAGCCGCACGTCAATCTCGGAAGCATCCAGGTCTTTCGGCTGTGCTTTCTGCAATGCCTGTACATTGATTTCAAAAGAAGCATCGTTTTGTGCCGCTATCTGAGCAATACGCAGCTTGTTTCGTACATCGCCGGAAAGGTATTCATCGGCGGTCTGCCAGCCGGAAACCGCATCGTCCGGAGCCATCGGGTCTTTGAAGATAACTCCTTTCAGCTCTGCTTTGATGGAATCATATTCGCCTGGAGTCCCCAGAAGTTCCGCCATATAAGGCAGATCCACCTTGCCACGCTCACCAATGGAAACCGCCAGTGCTTCCGACGGAGTATCAACGCCGCTTATCCGGCGTTCCGGTTTGATCGTCCGCCTGGTGAACATATCCGCCTTGCTTTTCAGATTGCCGTCTTCATCAATGTTTTCCAGTGAACACAGAAGATAGTAAGAAGAATCATCCGCAAAGACCTGACCATTGGCACGGTTATTGATCAGCCCGTTTTTGTCGGTAAAAGCATCATAGGCAGCGTTTAACTCTTCCTGTTTTTTCCGGATCATCTCATCTGGATAATCTTCCAGCTGATATTCAATCAGCTCGTTGACAATCCGGCGAAGCTCTACCATACCGCAGACACGCTCTTTGGCTTTTTCATTCAGCTCTACCAGACGCATTACGGAATTTTCTCGGAAATATACGTCACCATCCACCACAGCGTAAGAGAAATTTTTCACGTCCGGTCTAGCTGGAATCGTAAGCTGCTCTTTTTTCTGACTGCCAGCTTCCTCGGTAAGCTCCACTGGCGTATAAGTGCCCCCGATCTGAGCTACAGCTTTATGAAGCAGTTCCGCCAGCTCCGCACCTTCACGGGGATGCACTGTAAGCTCATCCTTGCCGTATTGTGTGCTCTCCGCCGAAAGCTCACCAAGAATCATTTCCGGATGCTCCACAAAATAGCTGTTCATGGTGTATCCATCCGGTGTAGTGTTCAGATGAACCCAGTCCGGTACAATATCCACCGGGTGGTCACGCTTCTGAAGAAAGATAATATCAGATACCACTTCTGTACCGGCATTTGCCTTGAACGCATTATTAGGCAGACGGATTGCTCCCAGCAGTTCTGCTCTCTGTGCAATATACCGGCGAGCATCGGAGTTTTTGGAATCCATCGTAAAACGGCTGGTCACAAAGGCAACTACACCGCCCGGACGCACCTGGTCTAAGGCTTTGGCGAAAAAATAGTTGTGAATCGAAAATCCCAGCTTGTCATAGGGCTTATCCGCAACCTTGTAGTTTCCAAAGGGAACATTGCCAACTGCCAAATCATAAAAATCACGACGGTCGGTAGTTTCAAATCCTGCCACCCTAATTTCCGCATTGGGATAAAGTTTCTGAGCGATACGCCCGCTGACGGAATCCAGCTCCACACCGTACAGATTGCTGTTTCGCATGGTATCCGGCAGCATTCCGAAAAAGTTTCCGATTCCCATTGCAGGCTCCAGAATATTCCCGCTTTCAAATCCCATTTGTTCAACAGCATCATAAATGGCACGGATAACGGTAGGACTGGTGTAATGAGCGTTCAGGGTACTGGCTCTTGCCGCCGCATATTCCTCCTGAGAAAGAGCTGCACGAAGTTCCCGGAACTCACCTGCCCAATTTGCCTTGTTTTCATCGAAAGCGTCCGCAAGTCCGCCCCAGCCGACATACCGGGAAAGGATTTCCTGCTCTTCCGGTGCAGCATTCCTGTCTTCAGATTCCAGTTCCCTGAGCACCTGTATCGCATCCATATTGGCTCGGAACTTTGCCTTCGCCCCGCCTTCGCCAAGACGGTCGTCTGTGATATGAAAGTTGACCGCCGGAACATCCAGGATTTCCTTTGTCTGAATTGTGGTTTCAATATTCTGTACCAAACTCAGAATCTCAGGATTCTGCCAGCCGTCTACCTTCATATAGTCCTGAACGATTGTATCTTCGCCATCTTTGCACTGAATCAAATCCAGGCTGCCAGGGAGAGGAGTTCTTGTGTTCTGCACACCCAGGGCTTTCATCCGGTCAGCAGGAAGGAACTGGTATGCCCTCATTGCTTCTTCAAACGTGCCGTACTCTCTGAGCTGAAGCGCCCCCTGAACCTGCAAATCTTCCACAACATAGTAATGGTCGATAAAATGGTCAGATTCGGATGAGACATCTGCTTTTACCTGCTCTGCACCTGAAAGAAATCTGACATTCCGCTCATCCTGTCCCAGAAGGCGTTCAAAATTCTCCTTGCTTTCCGCCCGATAAATGGGGTAGACCATGCCCGGTGGCAGCAATTCCACATTGAATGTTCCGATTCTGGTAATGTTGTACGGTTCTCCCTCCAGGTAGACGGTATCACCTACCTGATAAGACGGCTCAGACACTGCTTCAAATTTGGCGTGCTCGATATATTCCCATTCCGTAGCTTCTCTGGCAGTAACAGCCTTTTTTACTTCCTGCAAATAGTCGTTTGCCTGCCATTCGCTGTCAAATTCTTCGGTAACGCCTTCTTCGTCCACATAATAATCGTTGGTCTGGTCATCCCAGATTGCATACGCAATTTTGGAACCACGGTCAACATCAATGACAAAAAATCTTTCATACGGTTCCTCTGCGGCAGCAATCGTTTCCGCATCCCGCATTACCTGTTCGACAAACGGGCTGTCTTCTGGTTCTTCCGGAATATCCGCCTGCTGTTCCGGTTTAATCTCCTCCGGAGCCATATAACGATCCTGCGAAATCAAAGAATCAATACGGGAAGCAACCTGTGTCCAGGAAAGCTGTACTTTATCACAACCGTCTTTCGTGTAGCGAATCCCTTTTGCATCGTGATCTTCAGCGCTGCCGGAAGCACCGGAAAGAGCATGAGAGTGACCGCCCGTACCATACTCGTTTTTCAAAAAGTCAGCTTTTTCTTTTGCCGAATGTCCTTCCTGCCAGTATTCATAGATGCGGGCTTTTCCACCGGAAACACCACTGCCGCCGGAAAGGGACGCATTGATTTCATCATCGGTGATAAACTGACGCACAACTGGCGGCATTGTCATAGTGCTCTGATATTCTCTGAGTGGCAGATCAAGCTCATCCAGTCGCTGTGCCATGTGTTCCAGCTTGTGATAATGGAATCTTAACAGGGAAGAATCTTCGCTGTGTGCCTGTAAAAAATTCTGATATTCAGCTCTCAAAGTGGCTCTGAACTGCCTGTCTGCCAGTTTGTCAGCCAGTGCAGCCGTTTCCTTCGGAAATCCATTACCACGAATCTCCTGCAAAGAAGTCAGAAAACCCTGTTCTTTGGCTTCATCGGAAAGGTCATGGTAAAGATACCAGAAAGATTCTGCAACCTTTGTTCGTTCGTAGCCGGGAGCTTCTTCCAGTTCCACATTGGTGGCATACTCACCGCTGTCCAGAAGCTTTCCGATACGCTCAGCTGCTTCCTGCCAGGATACCACCTGCCGGAACGGAGCAAAACGGGCAGTTTTTCCTCTGGCAAGATGAATACACTGGTCGTCGAACCACACGCTGACCTCAACCCCATCCAGTTTGAACCCATTGCTACCACGATACAGTTCCGGCAAACGCTTTGCTATCTCCTCGGTGGATTTTCCCTTCATATATTCCAGCGCCACCGTCATTCTGAGATTGGATTCGTTACCGCCAGTGACAAGCACCTGGTCAATTTCGTTTTGAGCGAAAGAAAAAGCAGAGGGCGTTTTGCTCTCTGCTTCATCAATAAAGTTAATTTGTTCCGCTTCAGAAAGGAAAAGGTTCAGGCTTAACTGTTGATAAGTTCCGCTGTCACGATTTCCTCCGCCTGTGCTTTCAGGCTGTTCATGTGCTGTACCCATGCCATCTGCTGCGTCGCTTTGTCCGGTGCCGGATTCTTCTCCAGCAGCTCGCTCATCAGCTGCTCGACTCTGCGGTGTGCTGTTTCGTCGATCTCCTGAAGGTGCGGAAACAGCTCCTCGCTGAGAATCAGGTCGTTCAGCAGCATCGGATTGTTCTCTTCCAGATACGCTCTCCGCATCCTGCCGTACTTGCCCAGGGGCTTCTCTTCGCTGTTCTTCAGTTCGATGTCCGGAATCTGATAATCCCCGGCTTGTCTGTAAGTCATTTCGCTCATAATCATGGCTCCTTTCGATGGTTTTCGTTTTTTCATAGGCTTCGATTGCTTTTTCCAGTTCAGCAAACATTCTGGAGCTGACTGCATTGACCGCTGTGCCAAGTGCGTTGACAGTCTGCCGTGTGTTGAACTCAAATACATTGACAAAATCTTCATGCTCGAAGTAGTCGTCCGGATTTCCGGCAAGACGGCTGTACATTGCATAGGATACACTGTTTGCCACTGCGGTCTTAAAAGCTACTTCGATGTTATATTCATCATACTCCTCCAGGAAGCTGTTCGCAACGATGTCGAGGATTGGTTTTCTGAAATCAGTCCAATATTCCGAAGCCTGTTTCATTGCGATATTTTCAAGCTGATTTTCCAGCATTCCTTCTGCCGGAACCTGAAAAATACGTTCCATCTCCTCCATAATATACGGACGGTTCTCATTGGTCACTTTCCATGTGCTCAGTGCCGGAGAAGAACGGCGCACACCGGTATCTGACACATCAAAGACATATCTCAGATACGGCTTATCCTGATTCATCACAAAAAGAGCTATCCCTTTGGAACCTCTTTTCACATAACGTCGATACTGCTCAGTGTTCCATTCCTCATAAGGCTTGCAGAGTGTAGCATCGGGACGCTGGGCATAAATCATAACCTGTTCCGGATAGGTGAACTCATAATTCCGAGCCATTGTGGTCAGAAAAGAAGTCCAGTTTTCCCGACTGGCTGTAATTCTGTTGATGGTTTCCCTTGCCACACCGGAATAAAACCTCGCTTTAGCGTTCATTGTTTCCCTCCAATCTTCAAAAATCAAGAGAAAGGTTCAGATTCTCAAAGGCTTCATCATCCATATCGGATAATTTTTTCAGCACCGAATCTGTCAAAGACAAAAGCTCCGTTTCGTCATCCTGAAGCTGCTCCTTCATCTCTTTCAATACTCCGCACAGTCCCATTCTTGTCCCTGGGCTGTACAACATAATCAACATTTTTTCATCACTGGTCAAATCCATTACTCCATCTCCCTTTCCGGATGGGATTTCGCAGGCTTATATGGGGCATCCAAAGCGGATCGCTCTTTTAACTGTGCCAACACAGAAGAGCGTTCTTCTGTAACAGGAGCCTTCCCGTTATTGACAATGCCATCCAGCATCCCATAATCGTCCTCCACAGCCATCTCTGCATTCTTCAGATAATTTTCCGGTTTCATAAATCCCTGAAGTTCCCTGAACCCAATCGAGTCCACATAGTGAAAGGATACCACATCATCTGTTTTCAACGCCACGATGTCGCTGACAGACAGGCTGTGTCCCCGAAAATCCTCCGGCTGATCCACATTGAATTTCGTGTACAGCCCCTCCAGCATAGCAGTCTGGTCCGTATAAGAGGAAAGAGGAGCCATATATACCACATCATAGTGGTCAATATCCGGCTCTTTTCCCTGGCGTTTCAGAGAATCATAAGATTCAAAGCGTTCATATACCGTTTCATCAATGTGCCTGAGCTGTAAGATTGCATACGCATCAGTGGTACTGTCCAAAAACGCCTGCATTTTTTCCGAATTATCCAGATTGCCGTCCACTTCATTCCAACGTTCAATTTTATCCTGTGACATAAACATCCCCCTTATCTTTCCGGTTCTTCGCAACTGTGCAGCATTTTGGACGGTGCTGGCTGTCCTGAAATCTGCTTCAACTGAGCGATCACAGATAATTTCTCCGCAGAATCAAGAAGCTCCGCAGCTTCTGCCTTTTCCATAATGTCTTCATATACCTCAGCCCGCAGCTCCCGCATCTGAAGCCCGAAGTCCTCCAAAATCTCAGTCCTTGCTTCCAGCATGGAAAATTCCGGATTATCCAGCTGACCGCCATCAATTTCCCGAAAATCCCTGTCAAACAGGGTATAGTCGTAACCGTCCTCACAGGTCTGGAGTACCAGATACCGGTCACGCCCAACCTGCCATGCTTCTTCGTCCCCCATGATTTCCGGTTCCGCCTGACAATAGCTTCCGTTACGCTCCAGGAGTTCTGCAAACTGGCAGATATGAAAAACATTATTTCCAATCTGCGTATGGTACTCATCAATGAACTTGCAGGGTTTGATGACTACCGAATCATCGGAGTAGTGTACCTGAATGGTTCCGCCATCCGGGATATGAAACAAATCCTTATAATGACTGTCGATAAAACGAATATCTTTTCCTTCCGGATTAAACTCATTGATCATTTTGTTTTTCCTCCATTTTCAAATTCCATGCTGTACTGCGCTTTCCCTTCCGCTGTGACATTCATGACAACTGTTGCGTCAAACATCCTGCCGGTTTTGGCGGATTTACAGCCTTTCAGCCTGATTTTCCTGTCCGACAGGAGTTTTTGTGCCACTGTGGCTGTCAGGTTCTTGCCGATGCTCTCAAAATAGCGGTTATTTTTCCATAATGCGAACCGGCACTGCCTGTTTGAGCAGAAGAATCCCTTTTGCCGTTCCTCTACAGAACTGCCACAGACCGGACAAACGCCGACCGTCCGGACTTCCTTTGCCATCAGCACTTCGGAACCCTGTACCTTTTCATAGGTCTGCACCAGTGCGGAAATCATCTCCTGAATTTCATTCAGAAACGCTTCGCTTTCGTATTTCCTACGCTCAATCAGAAGCAGCTTTTCTTCCCAGTCGGCTGTCATGGACGGAGATTGAATCTGTTCCGGCATCACTGTCACCAAGGCAGTTCCTTTATGAGTGGGAATCAGGTGCTTGGTTTTCTTATCGCCCTTACGTTCCAGAAAACCAATCCGTACCAGTTTTTCGATTGTGGCAGCACGGGTAGCTGGTGTCCCCAGCCCTTTACGCTCTGCATCTTCCGGCATTTCCTCCGCACCGGCGGCTTCCATACTCTGAAGAAGCGTATCTTCCGTAAAATGTTTGGGCGGAGAGGTTTTTCCTTCCCTGACTTCTGCGGAATGAACGCTCAATCCCTCGCCAACCGTAAAGGATGGGAGCTGCTTTCGATTCTCCTTTTCCTCATCACCGCCTTTTCCAGAGAACTTTTTCCACCCTTCCTGCACGATGGTTTTGCCCTTTGCAGAAAAGATATAATTTCCATCGGAAAGCTCGATCACGCTTTCGTTGTACCGGAACGGTTCACCGACCGCACAAAACAGGCGGGTGGCAATCAGTCGAAGAATAGCCTGTTCGCCTTTAGGAAGTTCCTCCAGACTGTATTTCAGGGTTTCTTTGGTGGGGATAATTGCGTGGTGGTCAGAAACTTTCTTATCGTTGATCACCTGCGCTGCATGAACCCGAACGTTTTTCACATCCTCCACTGGGAAAATGTTGAAAAGCGACTTTATCAATTCCGGAAGCATATCTTCCATATCGCTTGTCAGATACCGGCTGTCAGTACGAGGATAAGTGACCAGTTTTTTCTCGTACAGCCCCTGGGCATAGTCCAGCGTCTGCTGTGCTGTGAATCCCAGAACACGGTTTGCATCTCTCTGCAAAGAAGTCAGATCATACAGAGCAGGCGGTTTTTCTGATTTTTCCTTATTTTCTGCCTTTGTGACAGTCAGCACAGCTCCGACACAATTCCGGCAGACTTCATTTGCCTGATCTTTCTCCTTTATACGCTGACTGGATGCCGTAAAATCCTGCAAGGTCAGTTCCACAGTATAAAAAGGTTCCGGCTTAAAAGCAGAGATTGCCGCTTCACGCATCACAACCATTGCCAGAGTCGGCGTCATGACACGCCCTACATTCAGCGTCTGCCCGTAAAGGGTTGAAAAAAGCCGGGTAGCGTTAATTCCGACCAACCAGTCAGCTCGCTCCCGGCATAATGCCGCTTCGTACAAAGCATCATATTCTGTTGATGGTTTCAACTGCTCGAATCCTTCTCTGATAGCGGAATCTTCCATAGAAGAAATCCAGAGCCGTTCAAAGGGCTTTTTACAGCCGCACTGATGATACACCAGACGGAAAATCAGCTCGCCTTCCCGTCCGGCATCCGTTGCACAGACAAGGCTTTCCACGTCTTTTCTTGCCATCAGTTTTTTGAGAATCCCAAACTGCTTTTTGGTACTGGCAGATACCTGGTACTTCCACTGCTCAGGGAAGATCGGTAAATCCGCATACGTCCACTTGCTGTATTTCTCGTCATAAGCTTCCGGCTGCGATAATTCTACCAGATGCCCGACGCACCAGCTGACAACGTAGCCATGTCCCTCCAGGTATCCATCCTCACGCTTTGTTGCTCCCAGCACTTTCGCAATGCTCTGTGCCACAGATGGCTTCTCAGCCAATACTAATTTCATTTGCATCTGCTCCTTTCCTGGCAAAATAAAAGCAGCCATACACCGAAATGTACGACTGCTATGTAACAGAGGTATCTGCCTCATTTATAAAATATCTCCGTCATTTTCGCTTCGAATGACGGAGATAGCTGAATTACTATTCCTGTAACAGCCACTCTGCAATATCATGAATTTCAATGCCTTCATAGCTGTACTCTGGATGTCTGGTTCGTGCGATAATCATTTTCGGATACGCATCTCGAATTTGCAACAACGGAGAATATTCTCTTTCAAAAGTTTCCTGCCCGGAGATATTGTCGCTGACCTGAATATAGATTTTCTCGCTGCCTTTCTGGGCTACAAAGTCAATCTCTTTCTGATACAGCTTTCCAACATAAACATCGTAACCACGGCGCAGAAGCTCAATGCAGACCATATTTTCATAAACTCTGCCGTAATCCATGTTTCTGCTGCCCAAGATTGCATAACGAATACCCGTATCACACAGATAAAACTTCTCGGAGCTTTCCAGATACTTCTTGCCACGAATATCATATCGCTTAATATCATAGAAAACAAAGGCATTACACAGATATTTAATATATTTGCCCACTGTTACATGATTTGTAGTTACATTATTCGCATTTAAAAGCTGACTGACCTTATTCGGAGAAGTCAGATTGCTGATATTATCCATCAAGAACTCGCTCAGTCTTTGCAAAACAGTTGTATCCGGTAAAGCGTATTTCTGCACCAGATCTCTTGTAACAATGGTCTCATAGACTTCCTTGATATAGGCGCTTCTGTCCCTGTCATTTGGATAGACATAGGAGCCAGCCAAACCACCTTTGAAAGAGTATTCATCAAAGAGCTTATCCTTATCAGTGACATCATCGTAGTATTCGCAATATTCTTTAAAGCTGAACGGGAACACATGGATTTGAATATATCGCCCGGTAAAGAGGGTTGCCAAGTCAGCACTCAACAGGAAGGCATTGGAACCAGTTACATAAATATCGTACTTGCCTTTGGAATAAAGACTGTTAATAGCCAACTCAAACTTCGGACACATTTGAACTTCGTCAACAAAGAGGTAATTGGTTTTACCTGCTACATAATGCTGCTCCACATAAGAATGGAGAGCGTGATATTCTTTGATTTCTTCAAATTCCAAATCCATGAAGTCAATGAAGATGATATTGATATTCTCGCAATTTTCTTTCAGGTGTTCAATGTATGCCTGCATCAGCTTGGACTTGCCAGAACGTCGGATACCAGTAATGATTTTGATATCCGGCGTACCATTCAACTCGATGATTCTATCGAGGTATTTTTTTCGCACAATTGTTTTCATATATCCACCCACTTTCAAAAGTTGATATTTTTTTGAGTTTTGAAACCAAACAGCTACTCTTATTATACAGTTTCAAAATAGTATATGCAAGATGCCGCTTTCTAAAACGTAAAATTTTTTATTTTTTGAAAGTGGGTATGTAAAGGGCAATCCGAAGATTGCCCCAGGTTCAATGCCTTACTTCAATTACACGGGTTCGTTGTCTTCGCTGTCGTAAACGAAGTCGCCATCATCTTCCTCGACATCCCCATAATCTTCCTCATCCACATAATCGGCATCCGGATCAGGCTTTTCCTGTGCTTTTTCCGCTTTTTTACCCTTGAGCTTTTTGAACGCAAAGAATCCGCCGCCAGCAGCAAGAAGAACAATAGTCAAAATAGCCGGAAGAAGGTTCGGCTCTTTTTCCGGCTCAAGCTCTTTTTCCGGCTCAGGCTCTTTTTCCGGCACTTCCGGTTCCGGCTCAGGCTGAGATTCCGGTTCAGGAGTCGGCGTTGTTTCCTCAACAGGCTGTACCTGTTCCAGCTCCTTCTCATCCATCAGCTTCATCAAATCGGCTTCATCCACCTGATTCAGGAAGTGGACAGTTTCCTTGCCTTCATCATCACGGTCGATAATGAGATAGAAATAATTACCGGTTTTCGTCACAACAGTAATGAACTGTTTCCCCGCAGAAGGGTGTTCACCCTCATCATCCACCAGTGTCATATTCCCGTCAGGCGTAAGCGGTTCCATCGGCTCACTTTCTTCCTCGGCTGCTGCTTCCTCCGTCTGCTCCTGTGTAGTTTCGGCAGGAGCATCTGAATAGGCAAATGCTGTTGTAGAAAACATCCCAATGCTCAAAAGCAGTGCCATACAGGCAGTACCCAAATATTTAATTTTCATGTGCATTTTCCTCCTCTGTTACAGATTGAATGGTTTCAGGCTTCGGTACGGCATTTTCTGCAAACATACGAAGCAGTTCTGAAAGCTGGTCAGGTGTCAGATTGGCGGCGTGTACCATCTCATGAATTTCGGAGTTCTCCTCTTCACGATACCGGCGTTCCAAATCCTTTACCCTGGAATCCCATTCCGCTTTCTTTTTTCGTGCTTTTGCAAGCTCCGCACCAAGCTTTTCTAATTTTGCTCCCATAACTTCTCCTTTCCGGCAGCTTACGGGATTCTGCCAAAGCAGTAAAAGTGTTGCTGCCAATAATTCGTTTCGATTGAAGCGTAGGAAATCGGATCGCCACAGTGAATCATCATTCCATCGCCGACATAAATGCCGACATGAGAAGCTCCGGACGTATTGTAGGTTCCCTGGAAGAAAACCAGATCACCAGGTTTCGCTTCAGACGGCGGGATAATGTCACAGAGATTTTTGAGTCCGTTGGCAGTTTGTCTGCCGACGCTCCAGCCATTGCCGCAATTATTGATGACCCAACTCACAAAGCCAGAACAGTCAAAACTGGTGGATGGGGAAGAACCGCCCCAAACATACGGATAGCCCAGATACTTTTCTGCTTCCCGTATCATATTGGCAAATGCGGTATCGGTCAGAGCTTCCCCTGGAATATCATAATCCGTATATTCTCCGCCACCACCAGGTGCTGAAGAAATGTCATCGCCAAACAGGTAGGAGCGATTTCCCAGCGTTTCCAGCAACAGCTCATATCGTTCCATCTGATCTTCGGTTAAGCCAGCGGAACGAATCACATTGCCCAGTCCATAATTCCGCAAGGTGACATTGAGAATATAATACTCGTATTCGACTTCTACCTCGTACTCATATTCTTCTTCCCATGTTTCACCGGTTTCCGGGTCAGTGTGGGTTCGTGTGCCGGTTCTGGTTTCTGTCCGTGTGCGGATTTCAATTTCTTCCTCCAATATCAGTTCATATTGCTGCTCAAACAGACTTTGCAACGTTGCCTGCACTTCTTCACGGGTATAATCCTCAAATATGACCGTCAGATATGAAGCAAGCTCATAAGGGTTGTGCCCGATTTCATCCAGAGAGTAACGATACTCGTCATATCCCGGATGGGTGGATTCAATATTATCCACCTGACTCCGCAAATCATTTTCCAAAGCCGTATAATCTTCATCTACGCCCAGAATGTCCTCGTCTTCCGCAGTAAAGGAAGTACCAAGAACAACCTGAGTGCCGCCCTGGAACATGGTAGAACAGGCAGAGAACATTCCGGACACCACCATAAACAGCAGAGCCAGTGCCAGTACCCAAAGAAGCACCGTTTTATGGGATACACAAAAATCTGTGATCTTCTGCGTTACCGTTTTTGTCCCCTTTGCAGTCTTTTCTGCACCTTTTGCAGTGGCTTTTCCGCCTTTCCCGGCTCGTGCGGCGGCATATTCCTTTTTGATATTGTGCTTTTGCCGCCAGCGGAAAACGGGATTCGAGGAAGCGTCCGGATTCTCTTTTTTGAACTTTTCAAACAGAGCGTTGACATTTGCCTTATCAGATTTTCCGACCAGTTTTTCCGCCTTGTCATAGGCTTTCAGCTTATGGCTGTATGCAGCATGGCTGGCAACATGATAAGCAGTTTCTGCCCCCAATTCCGTCTGGTGGGCTGCCTGAACGCCCACATTATCATCTTCATATTTGGAGATGGATTTGTGGGCGGTAGCAGACAGCGTATCTACCGGAGCACGAGTTGCAACCCGTTTGATACTGGAAGGCTTCGGCGGAATTTCTTCTGATTTTGCCTTGTCAAATCGCAGTTTTTTCGTCCGGTCAGCAGATATATCCGATTCCTGCCGCAGTTTCCGGTGCTTCTTCGGAGTGAGCCTGTCCACCGCCTTTTCTGCCTTTGTTGCGGCTTTATCCGCCTTCCCGGCAGCTTTTTTCACGGCATCACTGGACAGATCATCTTCGGTAAATTGAAGGCGGGTAGGTCGTTTCACCATAAATTACCCCTCCTTCTCTTTGGAAACCTCGGACAATTTTGTGGTCATGATACGGTACAGTTCAATATCCTTCGGGAAGTGGTCAACAAACGGCAGAATCACATTACCGTAAAACAGAAGCCCTTCTCCTTCACCGGAGTTTGTGACATAAGAAAGCTGATGCGGAGAGATATTCAAACGCTGTGCCAGAATAGCTCTGTCCTCGCTTGCCTGATTGAGCATATAGATGAAATCTGAGTTTTCCAGAATGTTGGCGATTTCCGGACTGCGAAGCAAGTCTTTTACGTTCTGGGTAATGCCTGTAGGAATGCCACCCCACTTTCTGAATCTCTTCCAGATTTCAATGGAATAGGTCGCAGTCTGCTCTTCTTTCAGGAGCAAATGGAACTCGTCAATATAATACCGGGTGGATTTTCCGGCATTGCGGTTCTGAGTGACACGTCCCCAGACCTGATCCTGTACGACAAGCATACCAATCTTTTTCAGCTGATTGCCCAATTCTTTGATGTCATAGCATACCAGGCGGTTCTGAATATCCACATTAGTCCGGTGGTTGAACACATTAAGGGAGCCTTTGACATAGATTTCAAGTGCAGTCGCAACATGACGGGCTTCCTTTTCATCCTGTTTCAGCAGGGCATTGTACAAATCCTCCAAAATCGGCATATTTTCCGGTTTCGGGTCATCAAAATACCGCTGGTAAATCTGATGCACACAGCGGTCAATAACTGTCTTTTCCACCGGCTGTAAACCGTCCTTACTGCCCACAATCAGCTCACAGAGCGACAGAATAAAATCAGCTTTCAGTGCCACCGGATTATCGTCCTCTGAATAATTGAGGTTAATATCCATCGGATTGATATAGTTGGTGCTGGAAGAGCTGATTTTTACCACCTGTCCCCGGAATTTCTGAACCAGTGCGGTATATTCTGCTTCCGGATCGCAGATGATAACGTCATCATCTGTTACCAGAAAGGCATTGGTGATTTCACGCTTTGCACTGAAGGACTTACCGGAACCAGGAGTACCCAGAATCAATCCATTCGGATTCTTCAGCTTTTTCCTGTCCACCATAATCAGGTTGTTAGACAGTGCGTTCAAACCATAGTAGAGCGTTTCGCCGTCGCTCTGGAACAGTTCCTGCGTGGTGAACGGAACGAAGATTGCTGCGGAACTGGTAGTCAGCCCCCGGCGAATCTCAATCAGGTTATGGGCAAGGGGCAGACTGCTCATCACTCCCTGTTCCTGCTGAAAGTCCAGCCGCCGCAGATTGCAGTTGTGCTTCTGAGCAATGCTCTGAGCCTGAAACACATTGTTTTCCAGTTCCTGCTCAGTGCGTCCGGTATTCATAACAAGGAACGTCACCATGAACATACGCTCATTCTGGCTTTGCAGCTCTTTTAGGAGTGCTTTCGCATCCTTCCCATAAGTTGCAAGGTCGCTCGGAAGAATATCCATATCATATCCGGCACGAACCGCCTTCTTCTGTTCCTCAATTTTACTGCGGTCAAGCTCTGTGATTGTCCGCTTGATACTTTTAATAGCGGCGGTCTGATCTACCGACTGGATGTGCATGGTTACAATCTGGCTGGACTCCATATCCAAAAAGTCTGCCAGCATCCGGTCGCTGAGATCGGATGCCGTAATGGAAAGAAAGGACATGGAGCCGTACAGACTGCCCATCTGAAACGTGCGGTTATTTTTAAATACAAAAGCAGTGGGAGCAATAAAATCCTTGACGGAAAGCCCGGATTCCACCAGCCACTTCCAGTCAAAAAAGAACTTATCGTCGTCCCCCATGTGGAACATAGAATGCATGAGCCGCAGACGTTCCTTTCCGTCCAGTGCATTGGCAATGACTC
The DNA here is from genome assembly GCF_016902415.1 of Mordavella massiliensis. Lineage (GTDB taxonomy): Bacteria > Bacillota > Clostridia > Lachnospirales > Lachnospiraceae > Merdimonas > Merdimonas faecigallinarum. The sequence continues at coordinate 92,988 of NZ_JACJLV010000001.1, forward strand.
CCAACCGGCGGAAATTGTTGAGCAAATCATTCTCAATATGAGTAAGTCTCGGCTTTGCCTGACGCATGGACTCTGCTTCGATACCGAAAGTCAGATATTTTGTTTTTGTCAGACCATTATTACCCTGAGAAAGCTGCTTTTTCAGCATCTGGCTGTATTCTGCCCGCACGGAATTAAAGTCATCTTTTTTGAATGGGATACGGACGCTTTTTTCAAAGCTCTCCGCATCGGTACTCATATTCATGAAGGACAATTCAAAATGGATGGAGCTGTCAAAAAAGTTGAGAAAACTGCACCATTCATCGAAGATGGCTGTTTTATCTTCCTGCTGTGCCAGCTGATAGTTGATGTCCTGAAACTGAATGGTTTTGGTGTAGTAGCTGTCTGTCACACGGCAAATCCCATCCGGAAACATCCGCTGAAACGGGATAGACTGCTGGGCTGTCTGCGGAATCCCGTTATCCTTTTTCGCCCGTTCAATCACAGCTTTAATTTCTCTCTGCTGTTTTCTGCTGAGATGAGTGGGCATTTTTATTTCTCTTTCCTTTGTTTTCTTTCTTAAAAACAATTCGTTCTACCTCCTTTTCGAGCTGATACTGACGGATCAGCACTTCATAATAGTTATCCGTCTTGTACGGTCGGATTTTGGGACGAACAAATTTCGCCTGAATAAAATGACGTGCAATAACCTCAAGCGGCTGACCATCCTTTTCGTACATGGCAAGGAAAAACAACGGGAGCATGATGATGATCATGCCCAGCGCCGCCAGACTGACATTACCGGCAGATTTGAGCAGAAAGAAAAACGGCACTCCAATGAGCGCCGCTGTCCCAAAACAAATAAGCTGTCGTTTTGTCAGATTAAAAAACACCTTAGATTTCACCCTCGTCAGGTCACGAGGAACGGGGATATATGCTGCCAACTATACCACCTCCATTTCCGGCAGTTGCACACTGTCTGGAGCTTCATTTCCCCAAACATCCCAACCTTCTGTTTTTTGTCGTGCAAACAGTTCAATACGTGGAACATTTCCCATCAGTTCTACAATCTTTTCCCTGGTTATATCAGGTTTTTTACTATGCTGTTCAATCGGAGAAATGATAAACTGGTGTACTGATGCAGAACTGCGTTTTGGCTTTCCCCTCTTTGCCAGCAGACATACTTCTGCATTTCCTCTTGTCCAGAATCCCAGTCCGTAAAACCATGAAGGGCTTTTCTTATTCTGTTTCAGCCACACAAACGCTACTGTCTTGTACTCAAATCCCCATGCTTTAATGAGCTTTAATGCTTCCGGTAACATTGGAAAGGTAGCCCATAAGAATAAAGCACAATCTTTATCTGCCAAATCTGTCACCGGTAAAGCACAAATATCATTGATGTTCATTGTTGCATAGTGCTTTTCAGCTGCCCCCTGTAAACGTTTCTGATCATATCTCCACGGAGGATCTGCATAAATTATTTTGTATTTTTTCATACCGACCTCCTTAATGAGCATTGAATACGCTTTTGGCAAGCGTACCTGTTTTAAACAAAGTGAAGCAAAGCAGTACGGTGTAACCCATAACACCCCAAATATCTGCGATAATATCGTCCGAAAATGCTACGCTCTGTACCAACACCGCATAAATAGCGACGCAGACCAGAATCAGAAATCCCTGGAAGCCGAGAGCCAGCAGTGAACGGAGATAATTCTGTCCAAGCTGATTCTGTTCCCGGTTCGCAAAGGTGGCAAACGGAATCGGAGCAAGGCTCACCATTAAATAAATTTCAATCATTCTTCCGTAGACGATAATGAAAATGATGATAGAAAGGGCATACATCGTGATCTGCACAACAAAAGATTGCAGTAATAAACCGATCAGCGGACCCAAATCCATTCCCTGAAGTGTTTCCTCCAGTGCTTCCAAGCCGGAAGCATCTATGGCTGTGTCACCGGCTATGATGCCGCCGCTGGCGTTTATCACGTGTTGTGCCACATCGAAAACTGCCATTGTAATATTGAATGTGTTCGTGATTAACATGACCGCAACGAAAGTTTTGAAAATCCATTTGAAGAAAATCCAGGTTTCAAAATTTGCCAGATTGTTGTGGTCAATAATCAGCTGAATCAGCTCATAGCAGGCAATGAAGGTTAAAATCAAGCCTGCTATGGGAATAATCACTGATTCGGAGATGTTTCGAACCATAGCAAAAATTTCCGGAGAAAAGCTCTCCGGCGTTCTGCCCACGGAGGTTGCTATCTCGCCAACCTGGTTGTTGACGGACTCAAACATCCCCGACAGATTTCCCATAATAGCTCCGATGAGCATTTCTTTCAGCCAGTCTGTGATCTGTTGGAGTATGCTGTCCAAAGGCGATTACCTCCTTTTGCGAATTAACCAAATAATCCGGAAAGCAGCGGAACCAGTGTGATACCAATCAGGGCAACACCGCCGCCTGCCATCAACTGTTTCATGCCCTGGGATTTAGCCCCGGGATTGTCATTGCCGTAGCCCTCAAGCAAGTTAATTGCACCCCAGATACCAAGACCGGCGCCGAGAGCCACTACCAAAGTCTGAAGAACGGTTACTGCTTCATTAAAAAAACTCATATGGTTTCCTCCTTATCGTGATAGAAATTCCGTTGAAATTTGCCTGTTTTCATTAGTCAGCTGTACAAGACGGTGGGCGATTCTTCGTATGTCCGGATTCCGTTCTGAGCAGATCAAAGCCCTTTCTTCCAGACTGCTGCTGAGAAACGTGTCCATCAAATACTCCACATAATCTTTTTGATGAATTGCTTCTAAATACCTGGAATCAATCTCATCATCCGGATTTTCCGGGGCATACCTTGCCAACCATTCTTGCAGTTGACTGTGATAGCGGGTCAGCACCCCATAGGTGTAACGTTCCCGCTGTTTTGCAATCTGAACTGCTGTAGCTGTTCGTTTCGGTAAAACATACGGAACATGAGTGTCATATTGAAGCCCGAAATCTGCGGCAATTCTTTCTGCCGCTTCTTTATTGCCGATTTGAAATAAGCAGGCAACAAAATCGATCACATCACCTGTCGCACCACATCCAAAGCAATAATAATAATCATCGTTCAGTTTCAGGCTGGGAGATTGATCGGAGTGGAATGGACATTTTGCCATTCCACCCCGCTTAACCTCAATCCCGTAATGTTCTGCGGCAGCTTTTGTAGTAACAGACTGTTTTACCACTTCAAATACAGACTGTTCCATCGACCATCTCCTCCTGACACCCGAACCCCGAATCTCTTAACCGAACAGACCGGAGAGAAGCGGAACCAGCGTGATACCAATCAGGGCAACACCGCCGCCTGCCATCAACTGTTTCATGCCCTGGGATTTAGCTCCGGGATTGTCATTGCCGTAGCCCTCAAGCAAGTTAATTGCACCCCAGATACCAAGACCTGCACCGAGAGCCACTACCAAAGTCTGAAGAACCGTTACTGCCGAGTTGAAAAATTCCATACGTTTTCCTCCTGTGATAAAAAATAGATTGATGGTTGATTCCGCACTTTCGCCATGTGCACCTGCCGAAAGGATGCGGATATAAAAATAGCCAGATAACCGATAACAGTTACCTGACTATGTAAAGGCAGCAGAACGCCGCCTGCGATTTATATGTCACAGGAATTGAGTTTCCTGAATATTTCTGCTTCTCTGTTCAGTTGCGGCAGGGAAGCTGGCAATGGTTCAATCTCAAAATGAACCGGCAATAAATTTTCCATTGTCAGCTTTTCCAGTATTTGTGCCTTTGAAATATCTCCCAGATTTCTAATACGGCATCCGGCACAAGTCCGAATCAGCAGTTCCCGAACCGTATGAATCTGATTTATTTTCAGTGCACGATATATTCTCGTTGGAAATGACAGTTCATAAATATCCTGATAAAAAAGATGCTCACTGCCGCAAATTCCTCTTCTCTGTCTATAGATTGTTTCTTCTTCAGCCAACTGATGGGTAAGATACTCAACATTGGCACAATAACCTTTCGTGATATAGGCAAACATCCGCCTGTTTCCATTCAAATCCCCCAGTGCACGGGAAATACACTGGCGCACTCTGTTCTCAGTCAGATGGTATTGTTCAGCTACCTGCCGCCGGCTTTTGTAATTCTCATAATATTCACGGATAAGAATCTGATTTCGTTCTGTCAGGTAGGAGAGAACATAGTTCAGCCCTTCAAGCTGATCCGCACTCAAATTTTCATAATCAATGTTTGTTCCCATTTCCTCATTCAGCGATAATTCTGTCAGCAGATTCGCAGGATACAATCTTTTTCTTCTTCCCATTTTTCGTTTCCTTTCTCGAATAATATTTGATATGTAACAGGCGGCTTTCACCGCCTGCCCAGGGATTTACTCTCCGGTAATCAGGAAAACAGACCCGCAAGCAGAGGAACAAGTGTGGTTCCGATCAGAGCCACACCGCCGCCTGCCATCAACTGTTTCATGCCCTGGGATTTAGCCCCGGGATTGTCATTGCCGTAGCCCTCAAGCAAGTTAATTGCACCCCAGATGCCAAGACCAGCACCGAGAGCAATAACCAAAATCTTCAAAACATCTACTGCGGAAGTGAAAAATTCCATATTGTAATCCTCCTGAATCTGAAATCATGAACTTTGGGTACAAAAAAAGCCTTCCGCTATACCGTTGTTTCGGTCGGAAGGCTGCTATTCGTTCTCATATTTTGTTTTCATGTTCACCCTCTTTTTTATGCAGTCATATATATCACCACCACCTTTCGATTCTTTCATCCAAAAGATGAGATACACCAGAACTACACCTCACTTTTGGCAAACTCCCGATACACCTTTTCATTTCTTGCCCGAAATGCACCCACAGTGCCTGTCGCTGCCAGTTCAGGGTAAGTTGCCTGCACTTTCTGTCTGCTGCGTCTGACCGTTTCAAACGCCGGAAAGCCTTTCTGCTCCAGCTTCATCAGAAAATCAGGTACAGTCAGCTGATACAGGTTAACGCCTTTTGCTGAGGAATAGTATCGCAAAATTTCCAGATACAGAACATTGTCGCTGTTCCTTGCAGAAGCATTTTCCTCCAAAATCTGCTTCACCAGCGAAGATACTGCTTTCAAATCATGCATCGAAATCGCTCCTTTCCATTAATCCGCATCCACCACAACAAATTCATCGTTCGCTTTCAGCCGCAGACGATGGCTGAGAAATTCTTCGATTTTGAACTCATTTTTCTTGTCATAGTCTGCGGTCAGTTTAAAGTTTGGATGCTGCGTAAGATCATATTTATCCGATAAAAACGGTCTGACTCCACGCAGCTGTAAGATACATTTACTGCCATCCAGTACGGCAAGTTCATCCACGGAAGCAAGGTCTTTCCCCAATTTTTGATAATTCATGCCGTAAGACGGGCTGTTACCTCTGGTATTTGATGTGTTGTACATATCAATGGTTTCTTTCCCAAGTGCCTGATTCAGTTCTTTCAGAGTGGTCGGCTCAGAACCACCAAGAAAGATACGGGAGTCCATGTTACCAATGATCGTGTCGGCATTGTCCTTGTAAATTGCCTTCAGCTGAGATTGTGCCTGCAATACCAGACAGGCGGAAATCTCTCTGGAACGAATCGTTGCCACCAGTTTTTCGAGATTCGGAATCTGTCCAATATTGGCAGCTTCATCGATCAAACATCTCACATGAACCGGAAGTCTGCCGCCGTACACATCATCTGCTTTCTCACACAGCAGATTAAAAAGCTGCGTGTATATCATGGAAATCAGGAAATTAAAGGTGCTGTCCGTGTCCGACATGATAAGGAACAAAGCAGTTTTCTTATCTCCAAGCGTATCCAGCTGTAACTCATCGTAGGCGGTAATATCCCGCACCTCCTGAATGTCAAAGGGAGCCAGCCGAGCACCGCAGGAAATAAGAATACTTTTCGCTGTTTTGCCTGCCGCCAGTTTATACTTTTTATATTGGCGGACAGCAAAATGATCTGGCTTTTTCTTTTCAAGGGCTTCAAACATCATATCAACCGGATTCTGAAATTCTTCGTCATCCTCACGCACTTCCATCGCATTCAGAAATTCAATCAGAGTAGAAAAATTCTGCTCCTCCAGTGGCGCTTCATAATGGATATACCCAATCAAAGCACAGTAGAGGAGTGTTTCCGCTTTCGTCCAGAACTCGTCACCGGCTTTTCCATCTCCCTTTGTGTTTGCTATCAGCGTTGTCACCAGCTTCAGAATGTCTTTTTCGGAATGGATATATGCCATCGGGTTATAGTGCATCGACTTTTTAAAGTTGATGGTGTTGAAAATCTTGATGTTGTAATTGTTCTTCAAAAGTGCATTGCCGCACTCAATGACAATACTTCCCTTCGGATCAGTGACAACGTAGCTTGAGTGCATCTGAAGCAAGTTAGGCTTCAGCCAAAAGCGGGTTTTACCGGAACCGGAACCACCTACAATCAGGACATTTTTATTTCTGGCGTTGGCAGGATTTTTCGGACGGTTGCTCATCATCAATCGCTCCGTTTTTGTGAGAATGATATTGTCCTCAAATTTCGGAGCCATAAACGGTTCAATATCTTTGGCGGTTCCCCATCGGGCAGAGCCATACTCTACATTGTGACGGTATTTTTTTGCGTTTTTTCCCCGCAAATACACTGCCACCCGCAAACCGGCTCCGCAGGCGATGCCAATAAGCAAATCAAACGGGTATAAGCTCGGCAAAGGGTTTCCAAACGCCGCCGGAAGGGTAGAAAAAAGGCTGAGGATTTTAGCGGAACTGTCCGCACCCTCAGCCATACGCCATGCTTCTCCGAAATTCGTTGCAATCAATCCCACAATGAAATATGGGATATTCAGAATCAGAAGCTTTTTAATTTTTTTAGAGTCCATCACAGATCACGCTCCTGTTTCTTTTCCCGAATCTTCTTCGGCACGGATGCTACCAGATTTTTAAACTTACTGAGCTGTGCCAGCACACTCGGTTTCTTGTCCTTCGTCATTGACCTTGCCTGATGTTCCTTGCAGATGGAATCCAGTGCATCGGCATCCTTTGCACGGACAAAAACAAAATAGCGGGGCGGATCAACCGTCTTATCCTTCCGTACCGCAAAATCTACACCATACTTTTTGGCAAGACGCTCAAAGTCTTTGATGCCTTCTTTTTCAATTTCCGCATTGGCAGCACCCTGATTCTGCCCCAACAGTTTTTTTACCGACTGCTTTCCATGCACCGCCGGATCTCTGCCTTTTCTTGCCTTTACCTTCTCACGATGCTGCATATATTTGCGAATACCAGCAATAATGCTTCTTACCGTCAGCCTGGTTGTACTGATTGCCAGATTGACTGTCCTGTTTTCCACTTCTTCCTGCAAAGCAATCTACCTCCTTCCACACATGATAGAGAGAATAAACCTCAACGGTCTATTCCTTTGGATTTTTGCTTCTGCTTCCTGGGCTGCTTGTCAGGAATATCATGAGTTTTCTTAAATTCTGCAATCCCTTTGGGATCAAATTCTTTTAATTTCTCCAAATCAAACGCCACCACAGAATATTTTCCAAATCCCTGTTTAACGGTATATGGCAGCACTTTTCCCAGTTTATTCTCTTTGATGAACGCTAACAGGTCTTTGCTGATGTCACCGTTGATGAACGCTTCATTCGGTTCCAAAGAAAAAGCCGGAAGATTTACTGTCATATCAGCAAATGGTTCCGGTCCGTCTTCACCATGAGAAGTAATTCCAATATAAAGCCGATCGCCGTATTGATATTCACCAATATGCAGCGATACTTTTTCTTCGCCCAGTTCCCATTTAAAGGGTACAATTTTCAAATTTTCATCCACTGTTTTCTCCTTTCCTTTTTATCGAACTACATCTTTTTGATCGTAGAACAGATTTCCTCTGGATACTTTGGCATGACTGACAATCTTGATATGTCCTTTTTCCTGATTCTCCAGACATTTCTCATATCCTGCCTGTGTCAGATACAGCCGGGTTCTTTCGCCTTTCCATCCAACCGGGGAATCATTTGTGAGAACATCAAAAATAATCATATGACGGGTATCATCGGCAAATCGCTCCAGACCCATATAAGAATGTCCGTGATATTCTTTTGCCCCAGCCTTGAGCCGCATTTCTTCCATCAATTCTCCAATCGTTTTCCCTGCCATCCTGTATCCCCCTTAAAGAACATCCCTGTCAGGACTGATTTTCTGCGGCATGGTTTCCGCTTTCCGGGGAACATCAGCAGATTTCACCTTGTCCTCCGGCAAAGGGAGCGCCATAACACTGCGTCCCATCCGTACAAACATTTCCGGCTGGTGAAACTCCTTTTCAAATTGCTCCATCAGTTCCGGGGAAAGGGAAGCGAAATCTTCTTCTCCAAGACCAACCACCAGAAAATCACCGGCGATAATATCATAAATCTGCCCGTTATCATCCCGCAGTGCCCGGTTCAGCTCGTTTCCATTTATCTTGCCCTCCTCATTCACCACGAGAGCAACTTCTTCATTGAACGGATAGACCGCTTCAATATCACCGCCCACAGCTTTCTGCAAATCTTCCAGTTCACCGCCAATCTGAACAGCCTGTGGATACATTCCCGGTTTGACCAGAAGAACATCCATCAGATTCTTTTGATCCTGCACGATCTCTCGTTCCGCTTCCGTATCAAAGGTAACCCCTGCGAAATTTTCAGAATCCAGAATATATTCCGAATCGTAATACGCCTGTCTTACCTGTTCTTCGGCTTCTTCATGGGAAGCGGCTTCCACCGTCACAGTCTTTTCAAGTGTTTCCGTGATTTTGATGTCGTATTCTTTCACAACTCTCGACCTCCGTTTCTGTTCGACATAGAAAAAGCGACCATCTACAAACCTTACAGTTCATAAATAGTCGCTTCGCTTTCCCATTGAGGAATACACATATCATCCAGTTCTTCCATCAGGCTTTCAGGAGTGAAGAACAGGTCATCTCTTTCTTTCAGCAGCTTCACAATGGAACGGTATTCTGTTGTGTAATAATAATCTTCAGATTTCACAACCATGCTGACATTGTGTACCACTGCAAAACTCATATCTTCCAGAAGCCACAGTTCCCGATTATAGGAAGTATCCACCATATCAAAGACGCTGATTTCCATATCGGTGTAAAGCAGGCAGGCTCTCTGCACGAATAATTCCTTACCACGATACTCAAATCCCCGGTCAATATTGGTTCTTATCGTGTACTCGTAAGGAGTTTCCGCCTTATCTCTCAGAGCCATACAGATTTCCGGCAGGCACAAAGCCACACTGCCGACTTCCTCCTCGTCATACGCTTCATAATCCTCCGGCTGGTACAGATCAAACAGCCATTTCAAAGCGTCGCTCATTTCTTTTTCAGTAAACATCCATATCCTCCTATCGCTCCATAGATTTCTCTCGTTTTTTCTGCCACTGCTCCAGCAGTTTAATGATGGTGTCCTCCATCTGCTTCGGCGTATAGGACTTCGGAAAATATTTCCGGAGCACATCATTTTTGATGGTGACCTTATCCAGCTCACTTTTCTTTTCTTCGGACATAATGGCACACATGGCGTCCAGGCTGCATTTTCCTTCCTGACTGAATTTTTTCAGCCGCTGTGCCTGCGACAGGGAAGGAGTCGCCTGAGCATAGTCCATCGCTTCCAGAAAGTCTTTCTGTTCCTCTTTTTTCAGGTAAGACAGCTCCACCGCCGGATTGAAAGCGATTTTCTTTTCGTCTACCATATCCAGCAGTTCAGGAATCAGCTCTGTCAGACGGATAAATCGTCGCACCGACTCTCTACTAACTCCCATAGATTCTCCCAATTCTTCATTAGCTCGCAACTTCGACACAACTTGTGTCGAAGTTAAATCCGACCTTGCTCCCTGATGTTTCATCGCTTCCAATTTCATCTTATAAGCGAAAGCCCTCTCACTGGGAAGAAGGGTTTCCCTTTGCAAATTGGAATCCACCATCAAAATCGTGGCGGCATCATCGTCCATATCCCGCACAATTACCGGCATGGTTTCTTTTCCGGCAAGCTCGGATGCATGGTGGCGGCGGTGTCCTGCAATCAGCTCATAACCGCCTTCCGGACGGGGACGGGCAATCGCCGGTGTCATAACGCCAAACTGTGCGATGCTCTCTACAGTTTTCTGCATGGCATCATCGTCCAGTACCTTGAACGGATGTCCCTTAAATGGATGAAGTTCAGAAAGAGGAATCTCCTGTACCCGTTCCTGCTGGGATTCTTCCCTTGACTGGTCAGTCTGGAAAATATCATCGTAGCTGCTCAAGCTGATGTTTCCGCTTTTTTTCAGCATTGCGAAGCACCTCCTTTGTCAGTACCCGATAGGCATCCGCCACCTTGCCTTTGGGATCATGCTTAAAAATACTGGTTCCTTCCGCACTGATTTCCTCTGCACGGACAGAACGGGGAATATCTGTCTTATAAACTTTGAGCTTCCCACCATAGTTTTCCCGAATCAGGCTGCTGATTTCTTTTGAATAATTCGTGCGGCTGTCCACCATCGTCAGCAGGATACCTTCAATTTTTAACTTCGGATTGATTTGCCTGCGTACCTTATTGATCGTCTGTAAAAGCTGTTCCAGACCTTTTGCCGGAAGATAAGCTGCCTGCACCGGAATCAGCACATTGTCAGCCGCAGCCAGTGCATTGACTGTGAGCATCCCCAGAGAAGGCATACAATCCAGAAGGATAAAATCATAGTTCTGTTTCACAGTATCGAGGTACTGCCTGAGAATGGTTTCCCTGCTCATGGCATTCACCAGAGATACCTCCAAACCGGATAATTCGATATTGGCTGGCATCAGGTCAACACCTTCCGGGTGATGCAGAATACCTTCACCTGGAGCAATCGGCTGTTCAAGCAGGATTTTCCCCATCACATCTGACAGGGTAGGAGAGAGCTGATCGGGAACAGGATGTCCCAGGCAAATGGTCAGCGATGCCTGTGGATCGGTATCTACCAGGAGCACCTTCTTCCCCTTCATTGCAAGACCAATGCCGAGATTCTCACAGGTTGTGGTCTTGCCCGTCCCGCCTTTTTGATTCACTACAGCCATGACCGTTGCTTTCGACAATTTTTCCACCTCTCCTTCGTTTTTCATACTTGTTCAATCTTCATCACCTCCCTTCATCCTTCAGACAGATCATGCCGCACCAGTGCGTCAAAATATCCATCTATTGTCAGGATAGAATTATATATCGCTGCAAGCAGATACTGTTTGATATTGCGAATCTTCGTTGTATTTTCCTTAAAGCAGTCCATCACAAACTTAATATGCTCCGAATTAAGTTTCATAAAACGACTTCTCACAATCTCTACTGGTTTATCATCGCCTGCAATACGAATCTGTTTTCTTTTACTGCACATGGTTTCCACGATCAGAGCCACAATAGAGTCCAGCAGTTCTTTATCATACGGATAATTCTTGTAGAGGATTTCAATCTCAAGATGCTCAAAAAAGTATTCATGATAGTATGAGTAATCCCCATCCGTTCCGTGTTCCATTCCGAAATCTCCGGAAGGAAAGGAAAGATTCATATTATTATCATTAAGATTATTTTTATTAGTATTATTACCGTGTCCTTTTGACATTTCCAAAGATGTCAGATTGCCATTTCCAGAAGTGTCATTTTCACACTTCAAGAAATGTCCTTCCTGTTCGCTCTGTGGAAGAATAAATTTTTTCATATAAATCAGATTCGGTTTCCCCAGTCCCTGCTTCTTCCGCCAGATGAGATTCCCCTTTTTCTCAAGTTCTGCAAGCAGCTGAATCGCTTTCTTATTCCCGCAGCCAAGTGCTTCCATGATATCTTCAACCGTATAGATGATGTAAACTCTTCCGTCTTTATCAATCCATCCGTTTTTCCGGGAAATACCCATCCGATCCAGAAATAAGCCATACAGCAGTTTTGATTCCGCTGACAAGCTGCGATACCGTTCATTGGTAAACAGAAGTTTGGGAACCCGGTAAAAAGCGTATTGTTCGGATTCCTCAATTCCAAAGAATTCCTCATACATTTTTCACACTCACCACCTCTTTCGGCGGGAAATTTTCTTTCCTCAGCGGCGTCTTACGAATTGTGCTGTCCCTGATCTGATACGGGCATCGTGTGTAATAGCAAAAGCGATACCGCCAGCGTGGCTGAAAGTATTCGCACCTTTTACATTCTTTCGGATACTGATAGCGGGAATATTTTTTTCTCCTTTGCATCTTCTTTCACCTCTCTACTAACCCTTGATGCCAATCTCACGCATTATCTGTTTTGTACACCATCCGATACAGGGATGTACTCGTCCGTAAGGGCATCCGTCACAATCGCTTTTTTCTTTTTCCGGTTCAGAAATAATAAAATAGCAGTTCTCTTTTCCGAGAGAGCATCCCTGCCTTGCATTTTTCCAGAAAAAGCACAGCGAGCAATCTTCCGGCTTTTCCGCAGCATATTTTTTGTTACTCACAATCGCTCCTCCTGCCTTCCTTTTTTATTTTGGGTAAAAAAATAGAGCGTTTACCCTTCCCCATAGGGGATGAATAAACGCTCAATGTAACATTATGTTTGACAAGTTATTCCAGAAAGCCTATCCTGTAAATAGAGATACCAGCTTTTCAGCTCATCCGGACTCTTAATCCGATAAGCGATGAAGTCGGAATGCCAACCAGATACCAGCCAGTGTCTCCGCAGGCATATTCAATCCGTGTAGGCTTCCAGCGGTTGTTTACGAACACCTCCATACAGGTGCCGCAGTGTAAACCTCCGTAGTATTCCTCCAGATTAAAACGAACATCCATGCGATCCGTTTTCTGGTCATAAACCAAAACCCCTTGCTTCATTTTGAACCTCCATTCTTTTAATCTTAGTTTCACCATGTTTACGGAAACCTAATCAAATCAATGGGGTTTTGACCTGAAATCTTGGACAAAAATCAGCGAAAACCCTTTGTTTTCAAGGTTTCTAACCGTTGCCCTTATTATAACTGGTTAGTCGATCCTCCTGACTATTCCCGTTGCTTTCATAAGTTTCTCCTTCTGAATGATTTTGCTATTAGTATCACTCATTTTGAAAAAAATATGAATGCCGGGCAAAAATTCTGTTCTTGATTTTTTCATCTTCTGTGCTATACTTTTAGACATGGGGCATTAGCGCAGTTGGGAGCGCGCAACATTCGCATTGTTGAGGCCACGGGTTCGAATCCCGTATGCTCCATATTTTAAAAAACCGCGTATTTTTAACTACGCGGTTTTTCTATATCTACATGATTTTCCCTCTGTAATAACTTTCCAATAAGATTCCACCCGCAACAGACAGGCAGATAAATATCATAACCAGTGAATAACTCAACCCTTTGTCGTCTATAACATATCCCACAAAAGGTAATAAAACCACCTGCGGTACTTTTGACACCAGGCTTCTGATCGAAAAGTCTGGTTCGCAAAAAATTCTTCTGACAATTCCTTCACCGTTTTAATATCTTTTTTATATTCCCTGACATTTTCTAATCGAACAGCCATTAGCAACGCCAGTGTACAGATTATAATACTTATCACAAACGGATACCTTTTGTTTATCGCGTACAGATACCCGATACTGATGGAAAATATACCTGACAGAATAAAATGAATCGAATCCAGTTTCCCTGCGACTTTTGTATAGTCATCTTTATTATCCAGTATCAGATATAAATAGGTCTCATCTGCGCCGGATGCAAAAACTTTATATAGAGCTACATTCACTCAATCTCATCACAGATCAGCCGCAGGATCATCTGGGCCGTCTCCACCATATTGGTCCCGTTGTCCATACTGCATTTCTGAATATACCGGTAGGCGGCTTCCTCTGTCAGGTGATTCCGGTCCATCAGAAGATACTTGGCGTTGCGGATATAGTTTTCTTCCTGCTCGCTCCTCTTCTTTGGACTTTTTTTGTCCTTCTTATACCGGCGTTCCACCTGATGAAGGACCATCTCCACGGTATTGACAAGGTCATAGATCTTCACCGGCATGGTGACGGCGATGATCCCGCCTCCTGCCGCGCTTACCACATTGGGGGAACCGATCAGCAGCATCTCAAAATACCGGGGCATGCATTCCAGAAGCTGGGTATAATGCATATCCGGCAGCCGGCAGCTGCTGATGAACAGCCCCCTCTGGTGCTGGTTTGCCTCGATTAAAGCTGCAGAGGCAGTCGTACAGGATACCACATGTTCAAATCCGTGACTCATCAGGATCTTCCGTATCCGCTTTGCATCTTCCATCTTGGGTAATGCCACAATGATGATGCTCATAGACTGCCTCCCGCCTTTTCTCTTAGTTTAGTCTGTCAGATCTGGTACAAATACTGGGCAAGTTCCCACTCGGAGACCTGCTTCATATAACTCTTCCACTCTTTTCTCTTTCCCTTCTTATAATGTTCCAGGAAAGAAGCTCCAAGGGTCTCTTCCACCCAGGGGTCTTGTTCCATCTCAAATAACGCAACGCTCAGATTCTCCGGAAGCGCCTGGATCCCCTGCTCCTTCTTCTCTTCCTCAGAGAGTTCCCGGATACTTTTCACCAGTTCCGCCGGGGCTTCCATCCCCTGTTCCATCCCGTGGATCCCTGCCTCCAGGCACAGGGCGAACACCAGGTAGGGATTGGCCGACGGATCCGGGCTTCTCAGTTCTATGGTCTTCTCCTCTTTCATTCCCCGGCACACTTTGACAAGAGCCGTTCTCTGGGTGGCGGACCAGGTTACATCCGAAGGCGCCTCAAATCCCGGCACCAGCCGCTTGTAGGAATTCACCAGAGGATTGAACACAGCCGTCATGCCCCGGATATGCTCCATGATACCTGCCAGGAACCCATAGGCCTCACGGCTGAGTCCCAGCCGGTCAGCCGGATCTTCGAATACATTTTTTCCGTCTTGATACAGGGCCATATTGATGTGCATGCCGGAACCGTTCACCTCGGCCTTTGGCTTTGGCATAAACGTGGCGTGAAGGCCGTGGCGCTTGGCGATGGTCCGCACCGCCACCTTGAAGGTCATCAGCTTGTCCGCCGTCTCCATCACATCCGACATGGTAAAATCAATCTCATGCTGTCCCGGGGCAATCTCATGATGGGAAGAAGCCACTTCATATCCCATCTCCTCCAGAGTCAGCACAATGTCTCTCCTTGCGTTTTCTCCCAGGTCCACCGGACTTAAGTCCATAAAGCCCGCCCGCTCATGAGTCAGCGTGGTGGGCGCCCCGTTGTCGTCGGTATGGAACAGGAAGAACTCACACTCCGGATTGACCTTAAAGGTATATCCTTTCTCCTTTGCTTTCTTTACCGCCTCCTGAAGGATATACCTGGGGCTTTCTTTGTAAGGCGTGCCGTCCGCCTTATAGATATCGCAGATAAATCTGGCCACCTTCCCCTGCTGGGGCCGCCAGGGCAGAATGCAGAAGGTATCAAGATCCGGATGGAGATACATGTCCTCCTCTTCATTTCTGTAGAAGCTTTCCATGGAAGAAGCGTCGATGACACATTCGTTATCCATGGCTTTTTCCAGCTTGCCAAACGGGATCGCGATATTCTTCATGGTACCAAACATATCGGTAAACTGAAGACGGATAAATTCCACGTCTTCCTCCTCTGCCATGCGTAAGATATCCTCTCTGGTGTATTTCCCCATCATCACCAACCTGTCCTTTCTCCGTACACCGGTTAATAAAAAGGGCGCACTTACCCGGGGGTTCCCCGGATAAGAACGCCGTTGTCCTTTATGGGTGCTATTATAGCAGTGCAGATTTGAAATGTCAACCTTCCCAGGACTCGTTTCCTGGGGCTTAATATCCCATCAGGTCGTGATCCACCGCCTCCGCGGCCTTTCTTCCCTCCGTGATGGCCCACACCACCAGAGACTGGCCCCGGTGCATATCTCCGCAGGTAAACACTCCCGGCACGCTGGTCTGGTATGCCCCAGGCTCTGTACGCACATTGGTCCTTGGGTCCAGCTCCACCTGAAAGGCGTCGGTCACATAGGGCTGACTTCCCAGGAATCCGGCGGCGATCAGCACCAGCTGGGCCTCTACCACCTTCTGGGTCCCTTCTACCGGCACCATGTTCATCCGTCCGGTCTTCTCGTCTTTCTTTGGTTCCAGGCTGACGATCCGGGCTTTTGCCACATTGCCTTTCTCATCCTTCAGAAATTCTGTCACCGTGGTCTGATAGATCCTGGGGTCCTTTCCAAAGACGGCGATGGCCTCTTCCTGCCCGTAGTCGGTCTTCAGCACTTTGGGCCATTCCGGCCAGGGATTGCCCGCAGCTCTTCCTTCCGGCGGCTTTGGCATCATTTCCAGCTGAGTGACCGATCTTGCACCCAGGCGGATCGCCGTTCCCACACAGTCGTTGCCCGTGTCTCCGCCGCCGATGACCAGCACATGCTTTCCCTTTACCGGGAGGAAGGATCCGTCCTTCAGATCCGAGTCCAGCAGGCTTTTGGTCACGGAAGTCAGGAAATCTACGGCAAAGGCAATATTTCCCGCGTCTCTTCCCGGCACCTTGATATCCCTTGGGTTGGACGCCCCGCAGGCCAGGACCACCCGGTCATATTCCTTCAGAAGATCCTTTGCTTTTACGTCTTTTCCCACGTCCACAGAGGTCTGGAAAACAACCCCTTCCGCTTCCATCAGCGCCACTCTCCGGTCGATCAGGGATTTCTCCAGTTTCATATTGGGGATCCCGTAGCGGAGAAGTCCTCCCACCCGGTCCCTTCTCTCATATACGGTGACCAGGTGGCCTTTCCGGTTCAGTTCCTGCGCAGCCGCAAGCCCGGAAGGACCGCTCCCCACCACCGCAACCTTCTTGCCGGTGCGAACTGGGGGGATCTTTGGCGTTACCCAGCCCTTTTCCCAGGCAGTCTCAATGATGGCTTTCTCATTGTCTTTCGTACTCACCGGATCTCCGTTCAGCCCGCAGGTACAGGCAGCCTCGCAGAGGGCCGGACAGACATGGCTTGTGAACTCCGGGAAGCTGTGGGTCTTGGAGAGGCGCTCATAGGCCAGCTTCCATTTCCCCCGGTATACCAGGTCGTTGGTCTCCGGCACCAGGTTGTGCAAGGGGCAGCCGGAAGCCATCCCTGCGATCATCTGGCCCGCCTGGCAGAAGGGAACGCCGCATTCCATGCACCGGGCCCCCTGAAGGGATTGCTCCTCCAAAGTCAATGGCTTTTTAAATTCCTGAAAATTGCGGATCCGCTCTGCGGGCGGGATCTGCGCCGCGTCTATTCTCTCATATTCTAAAAATCCTGTTGGCTTTCCCATCTCTACACCTCCGAAAATACTTCTGTAAACGCTTCCATCTGTGCCTGCTCCGAGGTCATGCCCTGTTCCTCCAGCTTCATGCTAAGAGACAGCATTCTCTTGTAATCATCGGGAATGATCTTCTTGAATTTGGGAAGATAGCTCTCGAAATCCTCAAGGATCTCTTTTCCCCGGCTGGAGCCGGTGCAAGCCGTATGCTCCTCAATCAGGCTTTTCAGTTCATGGACGTCCGCCTTACTCTCCACCGGTTCGATGGAGATCATAGCTTTGTTCAGATTTTTATAAAGGGTGTTGTGTTCATCCAGTACGTAGGCGATGCCGCCGCTCATACCTGCGGCGAAGTTCTTTCCCGTAGTGCCTAAGATCACCACGCGGCCTCCGGTCATATATTCACAGCCATGCTCTCCCACGCCTTCCACCACCGCATAAGCGCCGGAATTTCGCACAGCGAACCTTTCCCCTGCGATCCCGCTGATAAAGGCTTTGCCGCCGGTGGCGCCGTAGAGGGCCACATTTCCGGCGATCATGTTGTCACGGGCGGAATACTTCCGGTTCCTGGGCGGATACAGGATCAGCTTGCCGCCGGACAGTCCTTTGCCGAAATAATCGTTGGTATCTCCTTCCAGCTTAAGGGTCAGCCCCCTGGGGATAAAGGCTCCGAAGCTCTGTCCCCCGGCGCCCTGCCCATTGACGGTAAGGGTGTCTTCCGGCAGGCCGTGGGGATACTTTCTGGTGATCTCCGCACCCAGGATGGTGCCGAAGGTCCGGTCTGTATTGCTCACCTTCAGGGAAACGGAAGCCGGTTCCCCTTTCTTCAGCGCAGGGGCAAACTTCTTCAGAAGCACCCGCTGGTCCAGAGTCTGTTCCAGCTGGAAGTCGTAGACGTCCTCCTGGCGGAAGGTTACGCAGGCGCCTTCTTTCCCGTAAGGGTTCTTAAGGATGGCGTCAAGATCCAGCGCAGCCGCCCCGGAATGTTCCGGAGCCTTTTTCTGCATAAGAAGGTCTGTCCTTCCCACCATCTCATCCACGGTCCTCACACCCAGTTTCGCCATATATTCCCGCAGTTCCTGGGCGATAAATCTCATAAAGTTCACCACATACTCCGGTTTCCCGGCAAATCTTTTCCGAAGTTCCGGATTCTGGGTCGCCACGCCCACCGGACAGGTATCCAGGTTGCAGACCCGCATCATCACACAGCCCATGGTTACCAGAGGCGCCGTGGCAAAGCCAAATTCCTCTGCCCCCAGAAGGGCCGCGATGGCCACGTCTCTTCCGCTCATCAGCTTGCCGTCGGTCTCGATCATCACCCGGCTCCTCAAGCCGTTTTTCAGTAAGGTCTGGTGAGTCTCGGCAAGACCAAGCTCCCAGGGAAGCCCAGCGTTGTGGATGGAGCTTTCCGGCGCTGCCCCGGTGCCGCCGTCATAACCGGAGATCAGGATCACCTGGGCCCCGGCCTTTGCCACGCCGGCAGCCACCGTGCCCACTCCTGCCTCGGAGACCAGCTTTACGGAAATACGGGCGTATTTATTCGCATTTTTCAGGTCATAGATCAGCTGAGCCAGATCCTCGATGGAGTAGATATCGTGGTGAGGCGGCGGGGAGATCAGGCTGACTCCGGGCGTGGAGTGCCGGGTCTTCGCGATCCAGGGGTAGACCTTCCTGGCCGGAAGATGGCCGCCCTCGCCAGGCTTTGCCCCCTGTGCCATCTTGATCTGGATCTCTTTGGCGCTGACCAGATACCGGCTGGTGACCCCGAACCTTGCGCTTGCCACCTGCTTGATGGCCGAGCACCGGTCGTCCCTGGTCCCGGCGGAATCCAGACGCTCCTCGCTTTCTCCTCCTTCTCCGGTGTTGGATTTCCCGTGGAGCAGATTCATGGCGATGGCCAGAGTCTCATGGGCTTCCTGGGAAATGGACCCGTAGGACATGGCGCCGGTCTTAAACCGCTTTACGATCTCTTCCACACTTTCCACTTCTTCCAGAGGAACTCCTTCCTGGGGGAACCGGAAGTCCATCAGGGACCGCAGATTGCCGCTTCGCTCCTCATCCACCATCCGGGTATATTCCTGGAAGAGACGGTAGTCCCCCATGCGGGTGGATTTCTGCAGCATATGGATGGTGGCCGGATTGTACCGGTGTTCCTCGCCGCCGCTCCTCATCTTGTGTTTTCCCAGGCTGTCCAGGGTCAGATCCACCGCCCTTCCCAGGGGATCAAAGGCCCTGGAGTGAAGGGCTTCTACATTTTCCGCAAGATCATCCAGGGTGATCCCGCCTACCCGGCTCACTGTGCCGGCAAAATACCGGTGGATCACTTCTTCTGAGATCCCGATGGCCTCAAAGATCTTGGCCCCCTGGTAGGACTGGATGGTGGAGATCCCCATCTTGGAGGCGATCTTCACAATGCCGTGGAGCACTGCCAGGCAGTAGTCATTGACCGCCGCATAATAATCCTTGTCAAGAAGCCCTTCTTCGATCAGTTCCCGGATGGATTCCAGCGCCAGATAGGGATTCACCGCGCAGGCCCCGTATCCCAGAAGGGTTGCGAAATGATGTACCTCCCTGGGCTCTCCGGATTCCAGGATCAGGGAAAGGGAGGTCTGCTTCTTAGTGTCCACCAGGTGCTGATGGACCGCGGACACAGCCAGAAGAGAGGGAATGGCCACATGGTTTTCATCCACACCCCGGTCAGAGAGGATCAGGATATTGGCGCCGTCTTTGTAAGCCTTATCCACCTCCACGAAAAGGCGAGCAAGGGCTCTCTCAAGCCGGGTGCTCTTATAATAAGTGATGGGCACCGTCGCCACCTTAAATCCTTTCTCCTTCATGTTTTTGATCTTCAGAAGGTCCGTGCTGGTCAGGATCGGATTCTCAATCTTCAGTACCTGGCAGTTGTCCGGCGTCTCCTCCAGCAGGTTCCCGTCTTTCCCTGCATAGACCGTGGTGCTGGTGACGATCTCCTCCCGGATGGCGTCAATGGGCGGATTGGTCACCTGGGCAAACAGCTGTTTAAAATAATCGAACAGAGGACGGGGCTTTTGGGAGAGTACCGCCAGCGGGGTGTCCACCCCCATAGCGGCAATGCCCTCGCTTCCGTTTAAGGCCATCTCACAGATGGATTTGCGGTATTCTTCATAGGTGTAGCCAAAGGCCTTCTGCAGTCTTCTTCTCTGCTCCGGCGTCACTTCCTCCACCTGCATGTTGGGGATCTTTAAGTCCTTTAACCGGATCAGGTTGCTGTCCAGCCACTCCCCGTAGGGTCTGGCCTTGGCGTAGATCTCCTTGATCTCTTCATCACAGAGGATCCGCTGCTTTCTGGTATCCACCAGAAGCATTTTCCCCGGGTGGAGCCGTTCTTTCTGCAGGATCTCTTCTTCCGGCAGAGGAAGGACTCCCACCTCGGAAGCAAGGATCACATCTCCGTTTTTCATCACATAATACCGGGATGGGCGCAGGCCGTTGCGGTCCAGCACCGCTCCCAAAAGCTCCCCGTCTGAAAATACGATGGAAGCCGGTCCGTCCCAGGGCTCCATCATGGTGGCATAATACTGGTAGAAATCCCGGATCTCCTGGGACAGGGTCTGGTTGTTGGACCAGGGCTCCGGAATGGTGATCATCACAGCCAGAGGCAGTTCCATGCCGCTCATCACCAGGAATTCCAGGGTGTTGTCCAGCATGGCAGAATCCGATCCCTTACGGTCTACCACCGGAAGCACTTTGTGGAGCTGTTCCTTCAGGTGGGGCGACTCCATGGTCTCTTCCCTGGCCTGCATTTTGTCCGCATTTCCCCGGATGGTATTGATCTCCCCGTTGTGGACGATGAACCGGTTGGGGTGCGCCCTCTCCCAGCTGGGGTTGGTGTTGGTGCTAAACCGGGAATGGACGGTGGCAATGGCCGATTCATAGTCCGGATCCTGAAGATCTCCGAAGAAGGTGCGAAGCTGTCCTACCAGGAACATGCCTTTGTACACAATGGTCCGGCTGGACATGGAGACCACATAGGTGTTGTCGTTGCTCTGCTCGAACACCCGTCTTGCAATATAAAGCTTCCGGTCAAAATCCAGTCCCTTCTCCACCTGCTCCGGCTTTTTGATAAAAGCCTGCTGGATATCAGGCATGCATTCCCTGGCTTTGTGTCCCAGAATCTCCGGATGGACCGGAACCTTACGGAATCCCAGAAGCTCCATTCCTTCTTTCTCCACGATGATCTCAAACATCTTTTTCGCCTGGTTGCGTTTCAGCTCCTCCTGGGGGAAGAAAAGCTGGGCGATCCCGTACTCCCCTTCTTCTCCCAGCTGGATGTCTGCCTGTTTGCAGACCCTGGAAAAGAATTTATGGGAGATCTGAAGCAGGATCCCCACGCCGTCGCCGGTTTTCCCTTCTGCGTCTTTTCCCGCCCGGTGCTCCAGGTTCTCCACAATGTGGAGTGCCCTCTCCACCGTCAGATGGCTTTTGATCCCCCGGCTGTTCACCACGGCGCCGATCCCGCAGTTGTCATGTTCAAATGCGGGACTATAGAGTCCCTTCTGCTGTTCTCTCATACCTGGTCCCTCCTTGCTTTTTTCTCCTTCCCATACGTGTCCGCCGCTTTCACAAAGCCCCGGAACAACGGATGGGCGCGGTTGGGTCTGGATTTCAGTTCCGGATGCCCCTGGGTCCCCACAAAGAAGGGGTGATCCTTTAGTTCGATCATCTCCACAATGTGGCCGTCCGGGGAAAGGCCCGCCATGGTCATCCCCTGTTCCTCCAGGATCGTCCGGTAATCGTTGTTCACCTCGTACCGGTGTCTGTGGCGCTCAAAGATCTCTTTCTCTCCGTAAAGGGCATATGCTTTGGTCCCTTCCTTCAGAACGCAGGGGTAGGCGCCAAGCCGCAGCGTCCCTCCGATATTTTCCACTCCGCTCTGCTCCGGCATAAGATCGATCACCGGGTGCAGGGTGTCCGGATTCAGCTCCGTGCTGGCGGCGTCCAGAAGCCCCGCCACATTTCTTGCAAATTCCACGATGGCCATCTGCATGCCCAGACAGATCCCAAGGAAGGGGATCTTCTTTTCTCTGGCGTACCCTGCCGCCTGGATCTTCCCTTCCGTTCCCCGCAGGCCAAAGCCTCCCGGGATCAGGATCCCGTCCACGCCTTGCAGCAGGGCTTCGCAGCCCTGTCTTTCGATCTCTTCTGAGTCCACCCAGCGGATATGGATGTTGACCCGGCCGGCAATCCCGCCGTGCTTCAGGGCTTCCACCACACTTAAGTAGGCGTCGTGGAGCTGGATGTATTTCCCCACGATGGCGATCTCCGTCTCCGACTGAGGGTGTCTTAAGTTGTCCACCATGGTCCGCCAGTCTGTAAGATCGGCTTCGGGACAGGGAATGTGGAGACAATCGCACACCACCTGGGCCAGATGTTCCTTCTCCATAGAAAGGGGCGCTTCATAGAGATACTCCACATCCAGATTCTGGAGCACATGATCGGAAGGAACATTACAGAACAGGGCGATCTTGTCTTTCAGTTCCACGGTCAGCGGATATTCCGACCGGCACACCAGGACGTCCGGCCGGAGCCCCAGTCCCTGCAGCTCCTTGACGCTGGCCTGGGTGGGCTTGGTCTTCAGTTCCCCGGAAGCCTTCAGATAAGGCACCAGGGTCACATGGAGCAGGATGGCGTTTTCCTTTCCCACATCGTGCTGGAACTGGCGGATGGCCTCCAGGAAGGGCTGGCTCTCAATATCCCCCACCGTTCCGCCCACTTCTATGATGGCGATCCGGTCTTCCTCCGGCGTCTTCCCCCGGTAGAACCGGCTCTTGATCTCGTTGGTGATGTGAGGGATCACCTGCACCGTTCCCCCGCCGTAATCCCCGTGGCGCTCTTTCTGAAGCACCGTCCAGTAGATCTTGCCGGTGGTCACATTGGAATGTCTGTCCAGATTTTCATCAATAAACCGTTCATAATGCCCAAGGTCCAGGTCTGTTTCCGTGCCGTCGTCGGTCACAAAAACTTCCCCGTGCTGGATGGGGTTCATGGTGCCGGGGTCCATATTGATATAGGGATCAAATTTCTGCATGGTCACCTGATACCCTCTTGCCTTCAGAAGTCTTCCCAGGGACGCTGCCGTGATCCCTTTTCCCAGGCCAGACACCACGCCTCCTGTCACAAATACATACTTTACCATTGTTTCTTTCCTCCTTGTCCTGCTCCAGTGAATGAAATAAAAAAGGCGCCAGAATCTCCCATAAGAAATCCTGACGCCTTTGTCATATGTTTCATTTTGAACTTGTTTTCTACTATAATCGGTTTTTGCAATTTTGTAAATCCCCAAATTTATTTTTTGAAAAAAGGATTGACAATTCATTTTTGGCAGGTATATACTACAGGGCATAAAGCAAAGGCGCTTTGGACCACAGGGTTCGGGGCGCCTTTTCTATTGCCAAAAGAAAGGAGCTTACCACTATGAAAAAAGAAATCCCCGCTTTATATGGAAGTCTGGTGTTCAATGACAAGGTCATGCGCAATAAACTTCCCAAGGATGTTTATAAGGCTTTGAAAAAGACCATTGAGAACGGCACCCACCTGGAGCTTGAGGTGGCAAATTCCGTGGCCGTTGCCATGAAGGAGTGGGCGGTGGAAAACGGCGCCACCCATTTCACCCACTGGTTCCAGCCCATGACCGGATTTACTGCCGAGAAACATGACAGCTTCATCACTCCCACAGAAAACGGGGAAGTGATCATGGACTTTTCCGGCAAGGAACTGGTGAAAGGGGAACCGGACGCCTCCAGCTTCCCCTCCGGCGGACTGCGGGCCACCTTTGAGGCCAGAGGCTACACTGCCTGGGATCCCACCTCTCCTGCTTTTATCAAGGACGGCACCCTGTATATCCCCACGGCTTTCTGCTCCTACGGCGGAGAAGCCCTGGACAAAAAGACGCCCCTTCTTCGTTCCATGGAGGCCCTCAGCCAGGAAGCGGTCCATCTCCTTCATATCCTGGGAAATACAGAGGTCACCCATGTATCCACCACCATCGGGCCGGAGCAGGAATATTTCCTGGTGGATAAGGATCTGTATGAACAGCGCCGGGACCTGGTGTTCACCGGCAGAACCCTTCTGGGCGCTCCCGCTCCCAGAGGCCAGGAAATGGAAGATCATTATTTCGGCGCGTTAAAGCCAAGAGTGGCCGCCTATATGCACGACCTTGACGAGGAACTGTGGAAGCTGGGGATCCCGGCCAAGACCAAACACAACGAAGTGGCCCCCTCCCAACACGAACTGGCGCCCATCTTTGACACGGCCAACGTGGCGGTGGACCACAACCAGCTTACCATGGAAGTAATGAAGAAAGTAGCGGACAAACACGGGCTGGTCTGCCTGCTCCATGAGAAACCCTTTGAGGGGATCAACGGAAGCGGCAAGCACAACAACTGGTCCATCTCCACCAACACCGGGGAGAACCTTCTGGATCCCGGCAAAACACCGGCCAAGAACATCCAGTTCCTGGTATTTCTCATGGCTGTGATCAAGGCTGTGGATGAGTACGCGGATCTGATGCGGATCTCCGCCGCCAGCGCCGGCAACGACCACCGGCTGGGAGGAAACGAAGCCCCGCCGGCCATCGTCTCCATCTTTCTGGGGGATGAACTGACCGCCATCCTGAAATCCATCGAGGACGACACTTATTTTGGAAAGCACCAGAGAGTCCAGCTGGAGACCGGCGCCCATGTGCTGCCCCACTTTGTCAAGGACAATACAGACCGGAACCGGACTTCGCCCTTTGCCTTTACCGGAAATAAATTCGAATTCCGCATGCTTGGCTCCTCGGCTTCCGTAGCCACGCCTAACATCATCCTGAACACCGCCGTGGCGGAAGCCCTGGCCCAGTTCTCCCGGGAACTGTCCGGAACCGCTCCAAAAGACATGGAGCAAGCGGTCCATGAACTGATCAAGCGGGCCATCAAAAAACATAAAAAAGTGATCTTCAACGGAAACGGCTACACCGAGGAATGGGTGGCAGAAGCCGAGAAACGGGGGCTCTACAACCTGGCCTCCACCCCGGACTGCCTGCCCCAGATCCTGGCGGAGAAAAATGTGGAGCTTTTCACCAGACATCACATTTTCACCCGGGAAGAATTGGCTTCCCGGTATGAGATCTTCCTGGAGAATTATGTAAAAACCGTGGCCATCGAGGCAAAGACGCTGCGGGAAATGCTGGCCAAAGACTTCCTTCCGGCAGTTAGCCGCTATGCTTCCTCCGTCTCTGGTGAGGCCCTGTCCATGAAGACATTTGTCCCGGATCTCTCCACAGATTCTGCCAGGAAGCTGGTGTCCTTCCTGGGAGCTTCCTATGAGACCATTGCCGGCGCTTTAGATCTGCTGGATCAGGAGATCCTTGCCCTTGATGAGAAGACCTCCCTTCTGGAAGCCGCCAATTACTGCCGTAAGACCATCCTTGCCACCATGGAAGAACTGCGCAGCGCTGCCGACCAGGCTGAGGCAAAGATCCCGGAGGAGGAGCTTCCCTACCCCACCTATGACGCGCTCCTCTTCTCCGTATAAAGGAGGGCGGCTTTCATGGAACTGGATCCACAATACCAAATCAAAGAGGCCTGCGGGGTCTTCGGGATCTATGACCTTTCCGGAGAAAATACTGCACCCTCCGTCTATTACGGCCTTCTGGCCCTCCAGCACCGGGGCCAGGAATCCTGTGGTATCGCGGTATGCGATACCACAGGTCCCAGAGGAAATATCACCTTCCACAAAGGCATGGGGCTGGTGAGCGAAGTTTTTAAAGAGAACACCCTCCAGGATCTCTCCGGCAATCTGGGGATCGGCCATGTTCGGTACTCCACCACCGGAGCCCCCACCCTGACTAACGCCCAGCCCCTGGTCTTAAACTATGCCAAAGGAACCCTGGCCCTGGCCCACAATGGAAATCTTGTCAACGCCGGCGCTCTGCGGGAAGAACTGGAGCGGACCGGCACCCTCTTCCACACCACCACCGACTCGGAAGTGATCGCCTGCTGTATCGCCAGGGAACGGATGACCAGCAGTACGGTGGAAGAAGCGATCCGGAAAACCGCATCCCGGATCCGGGGCGCTTACGGACTGGTCATCGCCAGTCCCCGGAAGCTGATCGGCGTGCGGGACCCTCTGGGATTAAAGCCGCTGTGCCTGGGGAAACGGGACCAGGCCTATGTCCTTGCCTCGGAAAGCTGCGCCCTGGCAAGCGTGGGAGCCACATTTATCCGGGACGTACGCCCCGGGGAGATCCTGACTATCACGGACAAGGGACTTTCTTCCGACTGCAGCCTCTGTCAGGAACACCGCGCCCACTGTATCTTTGAATACATTTATTTTGCCAGGCTGGACAGCACCCTGGACGGCATCTCCGTCTATGATGCCCGCCTCCGGGCAGGAGCCGCCCTGGCAAAAGCCTGGCCCGCCCAGGCGGATCTGGTCTGCGGCGTGCCGGATTCCGGCGTACCGGCGGCCAAGGGCTTTTCACAGGCCTCCGGGATCCCCTTTGGCATCGCCTTTTATAAAAACAGCTATGTGGGCAGGACCTTTATCAAGCCCACCCAGAAGGAGCGGGAAAACAGCGTCCGCCTGAAGCTCAGCGTGCTGGCGTCCGTGGTGAAGGGAAAGCGTCTGGTCCTGGTGGACGACTCCATCGTCCGGGGCACCACGATCGCCAACCTGATCCATATGTTAAAAGCCGCCGGCGCGTTAAGCGTCCATGTACGGATCAGCTCCCCGCCCTTCTTATACCCCTGTTATTTTGGCACGGACATCCCCTCCAACCGGCAGCTGATCGCCTCCTCCCATTCCGCAGAGGAGATCTGCTCCATGATCGGGGCGGATTCCCTGGGATATCTGGATATCGAAGATCTCCCCTCCATGGCCGGGGACCTTCCCCTGTGCCGGGCCTGCTTTGACGGCCGGTATCCCATGGACATAGAAACCAACAGAAAGTAGGAAACGAAGTTATGTGTACCATTATGTGTTATTGTACCCCAAAAGCAGATTACAGCCGGTTCGCAGGCGGTCTTTCCAGGACTCACTCCCGGGGACCGGACGATGAAAGGATCCTGGACACCGGGAACGGACTGATGGGCTTCCAGCGGCTCTCCATCATGGGACTGACCCCGGAAGGCATGCAGCCCTTTTTGCTCCACGGAAATTATCTGGTGTGCAACGGCGAGATCTACGGCTTCCGCCCGGTGAAAGAAGAACTGATCCGAAAGGGCTATGCCTTCGCAAGCGACAGCGACTGTGAAATCCTGTTGCCCCTCTATGAGGAACTGGGCACAGAGATGTTCTCTCATCTGGACGCAGAATTCGCCCTAGTGCTCTACGACGCCGCCAGAAACTCTTGGATCGCCGCCCGGGATCCCATCGGGATCCGCCCCTTATTCTACGGGTATGACCGGGAAGGAGCCATCCTTTTCGCCAGTGAGGCCAAGAACCTGGAAGGACTGACAGACGAGATCCGGCCTTTCCCGCCCGGCCATTATTATAAGGACGGCCAATTTATCTGCTACCGGGACATCACCAAAGTGGAAAAAGTCTGCCAGGATGACCTGGAGGAGATCTGCCGCAAGATCCACGATAAGCTGGTAAAAGGGGTGGAAAAACGGCTGGACGCCGACGCTCCCATGGGCTTTCTCTTAAGCGGAGGACTGGATTCCTCCCTGGTATGCGCCATCGCCGCCTCCCGGCTTAATAAGCCCATCCGCACCTTCGCCATCGGCATGGAGACCGACGCCATCGACCTGAAATACGCCCGGGAAGCAGCCGAGTATATCGGAAGCAGGCACACAGAGATCCTGATCACACGGGATCAGGTGATCGCCGCCCTGCCGGAAGTGATCAAAGCCCTTGGCACCTATGACATCACCACCATCCGGGCCT
Organism: Mordavella massiliensis; assembly: GCF_016902415.1. GTDB lineage: Bacteria > Bacillota > Clostridia > Lachnospirales > Lachnospiraceae > Merdimonas > Merdimonas faecigallinarum. Next base: position 121,182 of record NZ_JACJLV010000001.1, read on the forward strand.
CCATGGGCATGTATCTTCTCTGCCAGGCCATCCATGAGACCACAGACGTGCGGGTCCTTCTCACCGGGGAGATCTCCGACGAACTGTTCGGTTACAAATACACAGACTTCGCCCCCTCCCCGGAGGAATTCCAGAAGGAATCCGTAAAGCGGGTCAAAGAACTGCATATGTACGATGTCCTGCGGGCGGACCGCTGTATCAGCGTCCACTCCATGGAAGCCCGGGTGCCTTTTGGCGATCTGGACTTTGTCTCATATGTTATGGCCATTGATCCGGCCAGAAAAATGAACACCTACCACAAGGGAAAATATCTGCTCCGCCACGCCTTTGAAGCGGACGGGCTTCTCCCCCGTTCCATCCTGATGCGGGAGAAGGCAGCCTTTTCCGACGCGGTGGGTCATTCCATGGTGGATGACCTGAAGGAGTATGCTGAAAGCTGTTACACCGACGAAGTATTCAAGGAAAAAGCGGCACGCTACCGCTATGCCGCTCCATTTACCAAAGAATCCCTTCTCTACCGGGAACTTTTTGATTCCTTCTACCCCGGACAGGCGCCCATGGTCAAAGACTTCTGGATGCCAAACAGGGAATGGGAGGGCTGCGATGTAGACGACCCCTCCGCAAGAGTCCTGTCCAACTACGGGGCAAGCGGGATCTAGGCCCTTCCCGCTATTTCTCCATTTCCCGGATCAGATTTACCATTTCCACTGCGCTAAGCGCACAGTCATAGCCTTTATTTCCGGCTTTTGTACCGGCCCGCTCAATGGCCTGCTCGATATTTTCCGTTGTCAGTATGCCAAAGAGCACCGGTACCCCTGTCTCCAGGGAAACGGACGCAATCCCTTTGGAAACCTCATTGCACACATAGTCATAATGGCTGGTGCTTCCCCGGATCACTGCACCCAGACAGATCACCGCGTCATACTTCCCGCTTTTTGCCATTCTGGCTGCGATCAGAGGAATCTCAAATGCCCCCGGCACCCAGGCCACTTCAATATCCTCTTCTCTCACGTCATGGCGAGTCAGCCCGTCCAGAGCGCCGCCCAGCAGCTTATTGGTGATAAACTCATTGAATCTGGCGGCCACAATGCCCACCTTCATGTCTTCTGCCACTAACTTTCCTTCTAATGTTCTCATCATCTTTCCCTTCCTTTTCTTAAAATAAATTCTTTTTATTCATACTTCAAAAGATGTCCCATCCGCCTCTGCTTGGTTTCCAGATAGAACAGATCATGCTCGGTGGCCTGCATCTGGATCGGCACCCTCTCCGTGATCTCCATGCCAAATTCTTCCAGCTGGTAGATCTTATCCGGATTATTGGTCAGAAGCCGTAAGCTTTTGACTCCAAGATCCTTCAAAATCTGCGCGCCGATATAATATTCTCTCTCATCCCCCTCAAATCCAAGCGCCAGATTGGCTTCCAGGGTGTCCATTCCCTGCTCCTGCAGCTCATAGGCCCGCAGTTTGTTGATCAGTCCGATGCCCCTGCCTTCCTGACGCATATACAGAAGAATGCCCCGTCCCTCTTTTTCAATCTGGGTCATGGCTGCTGCCAGCTGCTGGCCGCAGTCGCAGCGCAAAGACCCGAAGGTGTCTCCGGTCAGGCACTCGGAATGGACCCGGCAGAGCACGTCTTTTCCATCGCCGATCTCTCCCTTTACCAGCGCAATATGATGTTCCCCATTTAACCGGTTCACATACCCGTAAGCCGTAAAATTGCCGTATTTCGTCGGCATCTTGTTCTTTGTCACCTGATCCACCAGCTTTTCATGGCATTTCCGGTATTCCTTCAGATCCTGAATGGTGATAAAGGTGATCCCCCATTTTTCTGCCAGCCCGATCAGCTCGGCAGTCCGCATCATGGTTCCGTCTTCCCGCATGATCTCACAGCAAAGGCCGCATTCTTTCAATCCCGCCAGCCGGCACAGGTCTACCGTAGCTTCGGTATGCCCTTCCCGCTCCAGCACGCCATTCCTTTTCGCCAGCAGGGGAAACATGTGGCCGGGTCTGCGGAAATCTTCCGGCTTCGCGTCTTCTGCCACGCACCGCATTGCTGTAATGGACCGCTCTGCAGCCGAGATCCCGGTAGTGGTTTCCACGCTGTCAATGGAGACTGTAAAGGCAGTCTCGTGGTTATCTGTGTTATCGGCCACCATCTGCGGCAGCTTTAGCTTCCGGATATACTCTGCGGACATGGGCATACAGATCAGTCCCTTCCCATGCATGGCCATAAAGTTAATATTCTCCGTAGTGGCAAACTGCGCCGCACAGATAAAGTCTCCTTCATTTTCCCTCTCCGGGTCGTCTGTCACCAGAATGATCTTTCCCTGCCTTAAATCCTCCAGCGCCTCTTCAATCGTATGAAACTGAAACATTTGATCCCTTCTTTCTATTATTGCTTTTTCCAAAAACAGATATTTAGAATCCATATCTGGATAAAAATTCTCTTGTGATCCGGCTCTTTTCTCCGGTCTGTCCCCCTGCAGGCGCAAGCCCCAGCAGCTTCTCTACGTATTTCCCGATCACATCATTTTCCAGGTTCACCAGATCTCCCTGGTGTTTTACCTGGAGCGTGGTCTCCCGGATGGTATGGGGAATAGCTGATATGGAGAACCATCCTTCTCCCACCTTGGCCACCGTCAGGCTGATGCCGTCAATGGCGATAGACCCCTTCTCCACCACGTACCGGAGGATCTCATCGCCTGCTCCGATCGTGTACCAGACCGCATTGTCGTCTCTCTCTATGCCCCGGATCCTTCCGGTGCCGTCTACGTGTCCTGCCACGATATGGCCGCCAAAGCGCCCGTCTGCCGCCATGGCCCGTTCCAGATTCACAAGGCTTCCCGGGCGGGCATTCTGAAGCGCCGACCGGTTCAGCGTCTCATGCATCACGTCTGCCGTAAACCTTCCCCCTTCCAGGGACGTTACTGTCAGGCAGACGCCGCTGACACAGATGCTGTCGCCTACCCTGGTCCCTTCCAGCACCTTGCGCGCCTCGATCTCCATGACGGCGGAGCTCCGTCCTTTTTGTATCTTCCGGATCTGCCCCAGTTCTTCAACAATTCCTGTAAACATCCGTATCCACCTCCCCTTCGATCAGCAGGTCTTCTCCCACCTGTGTTACCTTGAGATGTGTCAGAGGAAAAGCCTCCCCCGGCGATGCCACGCCCCGGCCTTCCACCGGAGTCCCCGCATCTGCTCCGCCAAACAGTTTAGGCGCCGTAAAGCAGTATACCTTCTGAACGATACCGCTCTTTAAGGCCGACCAGTTTAAGGTCCCTCCGCCTTCCAGCAGAATACTGTCGATCTGCCTCTTTCCCAGTTCTCTCATCAGCGCTCTCAGATCCACGTGTCCGTCTTCTTCCGGCAGAGTCAGAACCTGACACCCCTTTTCTTCAAACGGACGGATGCGATCCGGATCTGCCTGACAGGTAGCCAGGATCGTCGGGATCTCCTTTGCTGTTTCCACCACATTTGCATCAGAGGGAATGCGAAGCCTGGTGTCACAGATGATACGTACCGGCTGCCTGGCTCCCGGAATCCTGCAGGTCAGCCTGGGATCGTCCGCAAGCACGGTCCCCGCCCCGGCCATAATACCGGTATACCTGTGCCGGAGTTTCTGTACAAAGGCTCTGGCCTCTTCTCCTGTGATCCATTTGGATTGTCCGGTGTAGGCTGCGATCTTCCCGTCCATGGTCATGGCATACTTCATCGCCACATAGGGAAGCCCGGTCTGTATGTAATGAAAAAACACCGGATTCAATGCGTCGCAGGCCTCTTTCTCCACATGCGTCGTCACTTCCACTCCGTGTTCGATCAGCTTCTTAAATCCCTTCCCTGCCACCAGAGGATTGGGATCATCCGATCCTGTTACAACCCTTGCAATGCCAGCCTCCAGGATCGCATCCACACAGGGCGGCTGCTTTCCATAATGGCAGCAGGGCTCCAGCGTGACATAAATCACAGCTCCCTTCGGGGACTCCGTCACAGATGCCAGTGCATTTCTCTCTGCATGAAGTCCGCCGTACCGCTCGTGATACCCCTCGCCGATGATGCGGCCGTCTTTTACAATCACCGCTCCCACCATGGGATTGGGAGAGGTAAAGCCTTCCCCCTTTTTCGCCAGTTCTATGGCCCGGCGCATATACTTACGATCCTCTGCTAATCCTTCATCCTTCACATTCTCACCTTCCTCTTCCTATAACAAAAGCCCCGGAGAATCTCCGGGGCATATATGATATCACCAAAAATATTTCTGCCAGTCCACAGATGATCAAAAACGAAAAGCTCCGGAATCTATGATCCCAGAGCTTACAGTCATCCTGACATATCACTTTTGCATGTCATCTTCTTCCATCCAGACTTTAACTGTCGGCCTCGGAATTTCACCGAATCCTGCCTTATCGGCTCGCGGGCTTTACCGCCGGTAGGGAAACGACCCCTGCCCTGAAGATTATTTATTCACTTCTGTTGTATAGTATACTGCTGCCGTTCTGTTGCTGTCAATACCTGTTCTCTTTCCTTGTTGAATACCTGGCAAATCATCAAAAATGACTATAAAATAATTCTGGTAAGAATCAGCAATACAAATACTACAATAGCAATTACATATGCAATCCTGTCTTTTGAAGTATATCTAAGCGGACGGTACTTCGTTCTTTCCGATGCCTCGCTATACCCTCTTGCCTCCATCGCCATTGCAAGATCTGCTGATCTGCGGATTGCAGATACAAATAAAGGAATGACCAGAGGCATTACCTTTCCCATTCTTCGAAATATCGACCCGCTGTGGAAATCAACACCTCGTGAAGCTTGGGCATCCATAATAATATTAACTTCTTCTATAAACACCGGAATAAAACGGAAAGCAATGGATACCATCATTGACATTTCCCTGATCGGAACGTGTACTTTTTCCAGGAAAAACAGGCTCTTTTCCAGTCCGGAAGCCATCTGCGTCGGGGTCGTAGTATATGCCAGAAGCGAAGCAGAAAGTACCATCAGCATAATTCTGGCCATGAGACTGATCGCCTTTAATACCCCTTCATATGTTACTGTAAAAATCCAGACAGTAAGAATTTCTCTTCCATCCGTGATAATACTCCTGAAAATAAACGTAAAAAGCAACAGAAGCGCAAACCCTTTAAGTCCTTTCAGCGCATAACTCCACGGAATTCTTGCCACTTTGTATAAAATCAAGATGTATAACAGACACGGGATATAAACAACTGGTCTGTTGACCAAAAAGATCGCAATAATAAAAAGTAGCGTACCTGCAAGTTTTGTCCTGCAATCCAGCTGATGGACCAATGAATCCTGATTATAATACTTTCCTATCGTTATATCTCTCATCATGTCCTATGCCTCTTTCTTTTTTATAATATCTACAATCTGGCATATTGCAGTTTTCTCATTACAGGTAAACTCATGCACCGGAATACCCTGTTCTTTTAGTTGCCAAAGAGCTTCCATTACCTGAGGCATCTCCAGTCCCGCTTTGCGTATTTTTTCTTTGTCCGCAAACACTTCTTCCGGCGATCCATCCATACAGATTCTTCCAGAATTGAAAACTACAACTCTATCTGCATAGTTTGCGACTTCTTCCATTGAATGAGATACCAGCAGAATGGTAACACCTGATTTCTGCATCTTTTTTAAGAGATTCAGAAGCTGATTCCTCACATAAGGATCAAGGCCTGCCGTTGGTTCATCTAATACCAGTACTTCCGGCTCCATCGCCAATATACCGGCAATTGCCACACGTCGCATCTGTCCGCCGGACAGTTCATACGGAGAACCTTCAAACAACTCTTCTCCGATCCCTACTTTTTCCAGTGCGGCCTTTGCCTTGTTTTCCGCCTCTTCTTTGCTATCCCCCATGTTGCGGGGACCAAATGCAACATCAGCCAAGACACTTCTGGAAAACAGCTGATGCTCCGGATACTGGAACACAAGCCCTACCTTTTGCCGAAGTTTACTGATCGGATACTTTTTTTGATAAATAGACTCTCCCTGGAAACGAATGTCTCCGGAATCTGCCTTTATCAATCCATTTAAATGTCTGACAAATGTACTTTTCCCGGAACCGGAACTGCCCACTAATGCAACAAATTCACCCTGCCTGATGTTTAATGACACATCCTTTAAGGCATGTACTTTTTCTTTCTCAGAGGAAGCATACGTATAATTTAATTTTTCAACCTCAATTAGCACTACTGTTTCCTCCATAACGGCAAATTTGATTTGTCAACTGTTCCACAGTCAATACCGGCAATTTTAAATCAATTCCCTGACGGACCATTTCTACAGCCATGCGGGTAATCGCTGGAACTTCTAAATGATATTTTTCCAGCATATCGGTTTGTAAAAATATTTCCTGCGGCGTTCCGCTTGCAGCCACCTTACCCTGATTCATGACAAATATTTTATCCGCATGTATTACTTCATCCATATGGTGAGTAATCAGAATAATCGTGATGCCTTTTGTCCTGTTCAGTTCTTCTGCAATTTCAATTACTTCTTTTCTGGCCTGTGGATCCAGCATTGCCGTTGCTTCATCCAGTACCAGACACTTTGGTTCGACGGCAATCGCACCTGCGATTGCCGTCTTTTGCTTTTGTCCGCCGGATAAATTGCCAGGGTTCGCGGATCTTTTTTCTGTCATATGGATTGCTTCCAGACTGGCGTCAATTTTTTCCTGCATTCTTTCCGTTGGAATCTTCATATTTTCCAGACCGAAAGCAATATCTTCCTCTACTGTAGCGCCAATAATCTGGTTGTCCGGATTTTGGAAAACCATACAGACTCTCTTACGGATCTCGCCCACGTTTTCCGTAACATTTGTCGCCATATCATCGATCCATACTGTACCTTCAGACGGAAGAAGCAAAGCGTTCAGATGCTTGGCCAGCGTAGATTTTCCCGACCCGTTATGTCCGATAATTGCAATAAACTGCCCTGCTTTTACTTCCATATCAACATGGTCAAGTGCCTGTATTGTTATTGTGTCTTCTTCAGATTTTCCATATCTTTGATAAGTATGTACAACATCTGCTATTCTGATCATTTATTCACTGACTTTCTTATAATTAAAATTCTGCATAATCGACATTGGAAGCCATCTGACAATCGCCCATGCAATAATCATGGTTCCCACCTTGTCAATAAGATTTGATGCAATATTGCGCAGGAAAGATGCTGCAAAAATAGATTGTCCGCTCTGCTGCAATCCCATTACAAGAATATCGGAGAATGTACCGTTTAATCCACCGTATACAAAGATTCCGATCGGGGTTCCGATTACCGGACATACAACACTAAGAATCAATCCAAGGATCACTGCACTGGCTAATGTAAGTTTAAATTTCTTAACTGCAAATCCTACAATCAGAGCGACTGCTACACTGACCAGGCAAAACGGAATATCGGTCACACTGTACATCAATCCTGTAATAATATTAGTCAGAGCTCCTACAATCGCGCCTGGAAACGGACCAACAAGCACTGCTACCAGCACTGTTCCCAGCGTATCCAGATAAAGCGGTATACCAAGCGCACTTGTTACGATTCCAAGTACAATATTTACCGCGATCGCAATCCCGCAAAATGCAGTTACATATACTTTTTTGTTTGTACCCATATCATTTTCCTCCATGTTCTTTTATGATATCTATGGCTTCTTGCATCGAATAAATAGGGACTTTTATACCTTCCTTTTCAAGCATAGAAGAAATTTCTTCCATAAAAACTCCCGGCTTTTGCTTCATTTCCAGGGTTGCCACCTTCTTTTTTACCGCATCAATATCTGACAGTTCGCCTCTCCACTCCCCTGTACAGGTAAGATTCCATCCACAGCTTGGACTTCCCTCTACAGAAACAATTCCTAAAATGCAGAAACGGTCTGGATGCTTTAGGTATCCCTTGATTTGCAAAAGATACGGCTGAAAAATCTCTTCACACGTTTTTCTGAAGAACGGATGATCAAACTGATCTGCGACATGTCCCCAGCGGTCTGCTCCATACATCAGAAATTCCGGGCACGGAAGTTGGATCATCTGAATATCCTGTTCATTGATCAATTTCATTAATTCCGAACGAATCAGATATTCTTCCTGAAGCTCTTTTTCATCTTGTTCTACTTTAGATGCTTTGTTTAAAATGCAATGAGAAAGTAACAGTATTTTTTTCATAACAGCCTCCATTCCTTCGATAACGCCATAATTTTATCATGGGCCACATAAAAGAACTAATTGATTTTTATAATATTTTTATAGGCGCTTTCTATTATGATCCCGGATTTCCTGTGTTGCTTGATTTTTTCCCCACAAGTGATAAGATAAATATAGATCTGAAATGACTTGAAGGAGGAATATATCATGGCAGAATCTGTAAAAACAATCGGAACGACAAAAGATAAAACAATGGCGATTGAGACCAGAGCCGGCGTACTGAAAAATGAAACTCCTGAACTGAAAGCACATATCTACCTGCAGTACATGGGAAAGGAATTCAGTACAGCGGATGTGATGAAGCAGATCCGGCAGATCTGGACCAAGGAATTAAAAAGAAGCCCGGAAGAACTCCGGAGCGTAAATGTCTACCTGAAGCCGGAGGAATTTGCCGCATACTACGTGATCAACGACGAAGTCAATGGAAAGATCGACCTGTAAGGAGGAACGCATGACAAACTATGTAATTACGACAGATTCCAACTCGGACGTGCCGGCGGATTTTGTGAAGGAAAACCACCTGACCATCATCCCCCAGTATTATGCCTTTGGCGACACTGTTTACGGGGACGAGCAAAACATGGAGCCCCATGAATTTTATGAGACCATGCGGAAGGGAGAACTCCCCAAATCCATGGCCAATAATCCGGCTGTGATCCGCGATAAATTTGAGCAGATCCTGAAGGAAGGGAAAAATATTCTCCATATTGCTTTTTCCAGCGCTTTGAGCGGCAGCTATAATAATATCGTAATGACAGTGCAGGAACTTCTGGAGGATTATCCGGACCGCAGGATCCTGGTCTTTGATTCTCTGAATGCTTCTCTTGGAGAAGGCGTTTCCGTCTACCGGGCCGTTGAACTCTGGAAAGAGGGCAAAACCATGGAAGAAGTTTATGATATCCTGATGGAGGAACGGGATCATATCAACGTCTCCTTCACAGTCGACGACCTGTATCATCTGCAACGCGGCGGACGGGTATCCAGGACCACCGCTGTTGTGGGAAGTCTGGTCAATATCAAACCGGTTCTATCTGTAACCGCATCCGGCGAATTAAAATCCGACGGCACGGTCCGAGGACGCAAAAAATCCCTGAAAACTCTGGTAACCCGGATGGAAGCTTCCCTGGATCTTCCCGCCTACGGGAAAGACCGGCTGGCTGCGGTCATCCACGGGGACTGCCTGGAGGATGCAAAGTATGTGGCTGATCTGGTAAAAGAACTTGGGTTTACCCATGTCCTCATCAATGACGTCAGCCCCAGCATCGGAACCCATGCAGGACCGGGCGTTGTCGGGCTGGTATATTACGGAAAACAGCGCGCGTAAGAGAATGTGCATAACGAAAAAATGGCATGGCTGGAAAACTTCATCCGGCCATGCCTTTTCTATTCTTTTTGCAGTTTACAGATCCACGATCCTGGGTCTGTGATGCGTATAAGGCAGGAACTTCTTTAAGAGGTCCTGAGTCTTAAATTTAAGGTGGGTGGTATTGATCCCGGTGTTGCAGACAAACCACTCATGCTCTGCCACATCCTTGTCAATGATCACCTGCACATAATCATCCTCATCGTTCATCACGCCTACCACACTGGCGGATCCCGGCGTACAGCCGATATGCTCCATCATCAGTTCCGGCGATGCAAAAGACATGTGGGATACTCCCAGCTTCTTGCTGAAGGATGCAGTATCAAAGGCCTTGTAATCCGGCATGATCAGCAGGAAAAAGCTGGTCTTCTTCTGATTGCAGAGGAAGACGTCCTTTCGTACCGGAGCGCCAAGGGCTACGCCGATCGCCTCGCACTCTTCCATCGAAGAGGCCGGATCATTGTCCACCCGTTCATAGGGAATCCCAAGCTTTGCAAACACTTTATATACTTTCTGCTCCAGCGGCACCCGTTCTGCAACATTTTCCGGAGCCCCTGTGGAAATCTCGCTGATATACATCTTATTTACCTCCGTTTGCCTGTTCGTTCTTCTCTCTATTATAAATGACATCCTTTCTTCTGACAATCCCTGCATCAAAGTTTGTCCCGCATCTGCAAAGGTTACTGCAGGTAATCGCACTTCCTGCTGCCCAAATCGATGCGCCGCAGACCATACATCTTGCACCGTTTTTTTGGCAGCAAGCGTTTCTCTCAATGTTTTTACAAGTTCTTTTTTATGATACCCCTTGTTGTTCTTCATTACCATATCAGCAAATTTTTCTACGGAGATTGGCTGCATAATTAACACCCACTTTTTAGAAATTACGGTTGATTTTTTGGAGTGAGCCTGTCATATTGGACAGCAATTTCTCCAGTAGCCATGTTTCTCTTTTCTTTATAAAGCATGGTGTAGCGTGGCTGTCCCTCTGTGTAATCCTTCATCTCTTTCGGGAAAAAAGAACGACAGAAATATTTTCCGGTATCTTTGTGTTCGGCAATAAAAATATAAATGTCGCTGTTTTCAAAGGGGGTTGAAAGCAAATAGTCCGCTTCTATTAAAGAGAATTGATTCAATTTTGTATTGTACCGGAACACCAGACGATTATCGTCCAAGAGCTGTTCAATCAACGCCAATGGCTCAAACCGGTTCTCAATTTGAGCCAAGTAACGACTTTTTGTTAAAGTCTCATAGGTAGTGATTCCGGTTATGATTTTATCAAATACAGAACCACGATTTTGTTTTGCAATCCGCAAATCTTTCAGTTTTCCAAGACCCATCAAATGATGAAAGTCCAGTTTGGAGAAGCCAATCACCAACTCTACGGTTTTTCCCTTTCGGCCAATAATGATCCGATATTGTATCTCCAACAAATTTTCAAATGCTTTTGCACACTTTTGTAATTTATCCATAAAACCTCTCTGTCCGCATAAAGAAAGCCGCCCTGCAATGCAAGGCGGCTTTGAGCATTTTCTTTCGGCTTGCAGCCTACTCCGGTTTGAGGTTACTGCACAACCCCTACTGAAAGCTCTGCATAACAAGGCATTCCGGTACGCTATTATGCTTCAACGCTTTGGTAGACACACGCCGTTGCCTACCTTGTACTATTATTATATGCAACTTTAGAAAATATGTCAATCCCCATGAAAAATCAAGAAAATATCTTCTCTGCTTATGAGAAAGGAGGCTCCATCAGGCAGCCAAAAATGCCTTTGACGAGATAGGTGTAAAGAAGCTGCCCAAGGTCAAAGACCTGCAAGCCGAGTATGCCAAGCTGCTGGAGGAAAAGAAAAAAACCTACGCCGAGTACCGGCGCTCCCGTGAAGAAATGCGGAGGGGAAAATCACGGCAGGATTTTTCCCTCTGCGGGCCGAGTGTATTAACACCGGCATTGCTTGCCACTTTTGTTCTAACTTTTATAAAAATTACTGCTGCATTGCTTTCCATTCGTCCTCTAAAATTGCCATCAGAATATCATCTGCATAGTTATCCCCATCTTTTACGGCATCTCTCAGAACACCCTCACGCTTAAATCCAGCTTTAAGATATGCTTTTTCTGCCCTCGGATTAAAAGAAAAAACATCCAGTTCCAGGCGATGTAAATGCAGCTTTTCAAAGGCAAAGCCACAGGTCATGCGGGTAGCCCAAGAACCAATTCCCTTGCCACAGATATCGCTGTGAAAAATACCAATACGGAAGTTTGCACTGCGTAGTTCCCAATCAATTTCATTGATAACGCTCTCACCGATGATACTTCCGTTGGGAGAAATAATCAGGAAATCATAGCGATCTTCATCGTCGATACAAGAAAGGAAAAAGTTTACCACTTCATCATGGGTAAACAAGGGTTTGCAGCCGGTGAGTCGTGCCACCTCTGGGTCAAGCGGATTATAATTTTGTTGGTAGTAATTTTCCGCATCTTCTTTTTTGGCAGGTCTAAGGATGTAGCCATCCTTCTCCCAAATATCATTGACGTTTTTCATTATGAAAGTCCTCCTTGTAGTGTGGATTTTGATTATGTGTTTTTAGGGATGTACTCAAATTATCAAACAATAGTCAAGAAAAAGTCAAGGTTCTCAAAATAAAAGTTCTTATTTACTTTTTGTTTTTCTTTAAAAGATGGAAAAGAAACCTGTATCTGCAAACAGTCAACTTCATTCCGTTTGTTGACATCATTAAAAACCACCAAGGTGCTGTTCGTGAGGTGTTCCTGAATGTCCTTATGTTAATGCCCTAACGTCCCTTTTGCTTGGTTATTCACTTGTAACCTGTTTGCCCACTGTCCATAAACGCGATGATTTAAGGGTTTTGCTTGTTTTCTTATCTCACCGCGCACATCGCCCGGGTCTTTGTTGAAAAAACAGATCTCATCTGCTAAAATAATAACAATCAAATGTATAGGGAGGACATATCATCATGAGCAAGATCGATGAAGTAAGAAGTGCAATGGTCGCAGCCATGAAGGCCGGCGACAAAGAAACAAAAGAAACCTTATCCATGCTGCTGGCAGCTCTGAAAAATAAAGCCATTGACAAACGCGCGGATCTGACCGAAGAGGAAGAGGTTCAGGTTGTCTTAAAGGAGATCAAGCAGACCAAAGAAACTCTGGATATGACACCTGCGGAGCGCACCGACATCATTGCAGAATGCGAAAAGCGTCTCTCTGTTCTTGAAAAGTACGCTCCGAAGATGATGGACGAAGCCGAGATCCGTTCCGTCATCGAAGCTCTCCTTGCCGAGATGGGACTTGACGCCCCGACGGCTAAGGACAAAGGCAAGATCATGAAGAATCTGATGCCTAAGGTAAAAGGCAAAGCAGACGGAAAACTGGTAAATGATCTCCTGACTGGATATCTGGGTTAATTAAAGATCCATCTCGTCGATAATGGCCGCGGCTTCTTCCACACATTTTTTACAACAGGGGAGGGGCTGCGGTCCTTCTTCTGTCTTCAGGTCCCTGCAGTAGATGGACCCCATTCTCTGGCGGAAGACTTCTGCAGCTTTCAGGATCTTTTCATAGGTGTCTTTCTTTGTTGCATAGGGATCGTTCCTATCTCCTGCACTGTTTTTCAGGCCGATCGTCAGAAACATGCCGGTGACCGCGCCGCAGGTATCTTTTAACCCTCCCATGCCAAGTCCGAAGCCTTCCGTCATCCGGAAGACATCTTCTTCTTTTACGCCCAGCTCTTCGCAATAGGCGCAGACCACTGCCTGACAGCAGTTATACATCTTTTCAAACCGCTCTGCCGCATCTTTTTTTGTTGCTTTCATCGTAATGATCCCTCCTGTTTTCCCTCTGGTTTTACCTGTTCCAGATCTGCAAGCCAGGCTGCCGCACAGGCGTCGCTTGGCATTCTCCAGTCCCCTCTCGGGGAAAGCGCTACAGTTCCTACTTTCGGGCCGTCCGGCAGACAGGAACGCTTAAACTGCTGGCTGAAGAATCTCCGGCAGAAGGTGGAAAGCCAGCGGTAGATCGTCTCGTCGTCATATTCTCCTGCAAACGCTTTTTTTGCCAGCCGGTAGATTTTTGCCGGCTCACAGCCAAACCGCAGGAAATAATAGAGATAAAAGTCATGCAGTTCATAAGGACCTACCAGGTCTTCGGTCTTCTGGGCGATCTCTCCGTCCTTTGGCGGGAGAAGCTCCGGGCTGACGGGGGTATCCAGCACGTCCCTTAATACCTCGCTTAATTCTTCATCCTCACAGGTGTCTGCGTAATAGGAAACCAGATGACGTACCAGCGTCTTAGGTACAGACGCATTGACGCCGTACATCGACATGTGGTCCCCGTTATAGGTCGCCCATCCAAGCGCCAGCTCGGACATATCGCCGGTGCCAATCACCAGACCTCCGTTTTCATTGGCAATATCCATCAACACCTGGGTACGCTCCCTGGCCTGGGCATTTTCATAGGTCACGCTGTGGTCCTCGGGATCGTGGCCGATATCCTGAAAATGCCGGCTTACCGATGCCGCGATCGGTACTTCCCGAAGCGTCGCTCCCAGTTTTCCCGACATCTTGCAGGCGTTCTGATAGGTCCGGTCTGTCGTCCCAAAACAAGGCATGGTCACTGCCGTAATACCTTTCCGGTCCAGGGACAGGGCGTCAAAGGCTTTTGCAGTCACCAGAAGGGCCAGCGTGGAATCCAGTCCGCCGGAAATTCCCACCACTGCATGTGTCGCATGGGTATGGGCAAGCCGTTTCTTTAATCCCATGGCCTGGATCGTCAGGATCTCTTCACAGCGTTCTCTTCGCTCTTTTTCATCTCCCGGCACAAAGGGCCTGGATGAAAAACTTCTGGTCAGCACGGTCTCTTCCTGGTCAAGAGAGAACGGGATCCTGATCAGCGTCCGCTCCTTGGACGGCTGGAAGGTGGTATTTTTTCTCCGCTCGCCATCCAGACGTTTGACATCGATCTCTGTGCAGATCATGCTGTTATGGAACCGGGTTCCTTCCGCAAGGGTAGTCCCGTTTTCCGCGATCATGTTATGGCCGCCAAACACCACATCCGTGGTGGACTCTCCCTCTCCGGCATTGGCATATACATATCCGCAGATCAGTCTTGCAGACTGGCCTTCGATCAGACTCTTGCGGTATGCCGCCTTTCCGATAGTCTCGTCGCTGGCGGAACAGTTGACTATGATCACCGCCCCCTCTCTGGCCGCCTGGATACTGGGCGGGATCGGAGACCAGACGTCCTCGCAGATTTCTGCAGAGACCACCAGCGCATCCAGATGCTCTTCTGCAAAAAGAAGCTGGGGGCCAAATGGCAGCCATTGTCCGTCAAACATCAGAAATCTTGCCTGTTCCGGTCCCTGCCGGAACTGGCGCATCTCGTAGAACTCCCCGTAATTGGGCAGAAATGTCTTGGTGATAAGCCCCAGGATCTCTCCCCTGTGAAGGGCTGCCGCCACATTGTAAAGTTCCCCTTCTATGGCAAGCGGTACGCCCACAAACACCAGGGCGTCCATTTCTTTTGTATGAGCGGCGATCCGGTGAAGGGCTTTTCTGGCGTCTGTAAGCAGAATTTCCTGGGTAAACAGATCCCCGCAGGTATATCCGGTGATACAAAGCTCCGGAAATACAATGATCCTTGCGCCTGCCTCTTTTGCCTCGTCTATATTTTTGATGATGCTCTCCGTATTATATGCCACGTCTGCCACCCGGATATCCGGCGTCACAGCTGCGGTCTTGATAAATCCATGTTTCACAACAATCGCCCCCTTTATCTGCTTCTCTGAATGATCCGCTTCAGATCTTCTATGGTATAATGATAGGCCGTATTACAGAACTGGCATTTTACCTCAATCGTCTCGCCCTCGTTGATCATTTCCTGGATCTCTTTTCTTCCCACGCTCACTACCGCCTGCTCCACCCGTTCTTTGGAGCAATTGCAATAGAACTGTGTGTCAATCGTATCTGTGATCTCCAGCCCCACATTTCCCAGAAGGATCGTAAGCAGTTCTTCCGGTGATTTTCCCTGATCCAGAAGCGCGGTGACAGAGGTCACCTGTTTTAAGTTCTCCTCGATCTGGCTGATGGTCTCTTCTGTGGCAAAGGGCATCATCTGGATGATAAATCCCCCGGCCCTGCGGACGGTATTGTCCTTTTCCATCAGAACGCCCAGGCCAACCGAAGAAGGCACCTGCTCGGAATTTGCGAAATAATAGGTCAGGTCTTCCGCGATCTCGCTGGTCACCAGCATGGTCTGGCCGGAGTAAGGTTCTTTGAGCCCCATGTCTTTGATCACCTGCAAGAGTCCGATCCCCACGGCTCCGCCTACGTCCAGCTTGCCGTTCTTTGGCGGCAGCATCACATCCGGATTGCCCACATAGCCTTTCACATTGGCATGGCTATCTGCCGTCACGGTAATGCCGCCCAAGGGACCGTCCCCCCGGATCATCAGCGTCAGCATGTCCGTATCATTTTTCATCATGCTGCCCATGATGGCTCCGGCTGTCAGAAGCCGTCCCAGCGCCGCTGTTGCCACAGGACTGGTGCCGTGACGCTCTTTTGCCGTCTCCACAAGATTCCTGGTGGTGGCCGCAAACGCCCGCACCTGGCCGTTTGCCGCCGTGGCCCTTACAATATAATCGTTCTTATGATTTGCTGTTTCACTACTCATTTCGCTTGGTTCCTTTCTGCGTTTCTTTCTCTTCTTTTTCCGGTTTCCAGGTCTTTCCCTGCTCCCGCGCAACGACGCAGATCCGCTCGCTGTCTTTGGAGGGAGCATTTCCAGTATAATTATCAAAGGCCGCAAGATAGCAAAGCCCCGCCCGCGTCAAAAGTTCCCGGATCTCTTCCAGGGTATATGCCCTCTGAAAATGTGTCTCCTGATATCTCCGGTAATATTCTTCTCCTTCTTCCCGGATGAAAAGGGTCAGTTCATACTCGTTGATCTTTTCTTCTTCGTAATAATAATTATCCCAGATAAAGCTTGCGTTCTCCCGGTTCTCTGCAATGGTCGTATCACCCAGAAGTTCCCGGTACTTGTACGGCGTATTAAAATCAAAAATGAAAATGCCTTCCGGGTCCAGATAGTTGTTGACCAGCCGGAAGACTTCTTCCAGTTCCTCCGGATCTGTCAGATAATTGACACAGTCACAGACACTGATCACGGCTCTTACCGTGCCATAGAGTTCAAACGCCTGCATGTCCTGCTGAAGATAAAGGATATCGTGGCCGGTTTCCACCCGTTTTTCCATGGCGATTTCCAGCATTTCCTCAGAATTGTCAACCCCGATCATATCGTAGCCTCTGGCTGCAAGGGCTTCCGTCATGCTTCCGGTGCCGCATCCCAGATCCAACACCAGGCCATCTCTGATCCCTTCTTTTTGCAGGATTTCCTGCAGAAAATCCGCCCAGGCTTCATAGGGTACATTATCCATAAACTGGTCGTAGACCTCTGCAAAGCTTGTGTATGATTCCATATTGCTTTCGATTCTTTCCTTTCCGGTCTTTTGCAAGGCAAACGTCTCTTCGCCCCGTCCCCTTTGCAAAAAACAGATAGCGCCGGCTGTCTGCCGACGCTACTATTCTACCATAATTTTTCTATTTCTGAAACAACACTTTCTTCTGTTTTTCCGGGAATTTCCCTGGAATCAGAATTCTCTCTTTGCGATCAGCCTAAAAGAGACCAGACAGGAGATCCCGTAAATTACGATCCACGCCGTAATTGCAAGCCCCGCAATGCCTGCGGTTCCAATAGAGGCCGCAGCTCTTTCCAGCGTTTCTTCGTCAATGGACAGAGCCCCAAGAAGCCTGGCCCCTCCGTAACAGATCACAAACAGGCTGCACATCACGATGGCGCCCGCGATCCGGCTTCTTTCGGAACCAAACCGGATCTGGACAGGAATGGCGGTGGCTAGGAACAGCACCGAGATCGACAGGGAAGCCAGCAGCAGCATTCCCATCTCCTCTGCCTGGATGGAATATCTTTTCAGCAGACACCCACCCCAGACTACTCCATATACCACGGCTCCTGTCACAAGCGTAAATCCTATGGAAAAGAGATATTTTTCCGCCACATATCCTCTGCGGGTGACCGGCAGGGAAAAAAGATAAGCCGCTCCATTTTCCGCGTCATCGTAGGCCAGCGTGGTAATCGGCAGAAAAGAAAGCATCACCGTCAGGTATCCGAAGACAAACGACGGGTTGTCATAGATGATCAGCATCATAAGGCCGATGACCCCTATGATCACTAAAAACTGTTTCTGGTTCTTGATAAGCATCAGATCTTTGATCAGACATCCTGTCATTACGCATCCCTCCTGTTCATCATCAGGATCAGTTCATCGATGCTGCCCCGCTCGATGATGATCTGCGGATAATTTTCCATATAAAACTGTTTTTGATCGGTCAGGCAGCTGTAACCGAATCCTTCTTTCCTGGTCTTCAGGATATACCTCTGATCCAGGGCTGCATACTGTTCCTTCGTCACCTTCAAAAGCCCGTACTGGTTCAAAAGCCGGTCGGTCTCCTCGTGGAGCAGGATCTTTCCCTCATGGATCAGGTAAATGTCGTCGCAGAATCCTTCCAGATCCGAGGAAATGTGAGAGCTGATCAGGATGGATCTTCCGTCCGTCTCCATATACTCCCGAAGAAGCGAAAGGAGCTGGTCTCTTGCGATCACATCCATGCCTGCCGTAGGTTCATCCAGGATCAGAAGGCTGGCCCCATGGGACACCGCTGCCAGAACCTGAAGTTTGCGCTTCATGCCTGTAGAAAACTGGCCGATCTTTTTCTCCATGGGAATCTCGAACCGGTCGCACTGCCGGATAAATTCCTGCCTGGAAAAAGCCGGGTACAGATGCGAAAGCACCGGAAGAAGCTCCTTTACCTTCAGGGCGGAACTAAACCCGGAATCCGCCAGCACCACGCCGATGTTCTCCCGGTCCGAAGGAGCCAGTTCCTCCGCCGGTTTCCCAAACACTTTCAACCTGCCGCCATCCGTATGGATCAGACCAAGAGCCGACTTAAAAGCTGTCGTCTTGCCCGCGCCGTTGGGACCGATCAGTCCGGTAATGTATCCCGGCTCAACCTTAAGGTTCACATGCAGTTCAAAATCTTTGTACACCTTTCTTACATTCTCAAAATCCAGCAAAGCACTCTCTATCATACTGCTAATCCTCCAAAACAATCTGAAATAACTGAGCGATCTCCTCATCACTCATTCCACAGCTTCTGCCTTTTCGGATGGCCATTTCCAAATCAGCTTCTACTTCCTTCTTCTTCTCTTCCAGCATCAGGCTCTGGTCGGCAAACGCCACAAAACTTCCTTTGCCATGGACCGTATGAATAAACCCTTCCGCCTCCAGAGTATCATATGCCTTCTTCACAGTCAGTGCACTGACTTTGAGCTCCTTGGCCAATGTACGCACGGACGGGAGCGCTTCCCCGGCCGCAAGCTTTCCATGCATGATCTGATCCTTCACCTGATCTGCGATCTGATCGTAAATCGGCCACATCGAAGAATGATTGACAATCAAATTCATCCTATCCCTCCTTCGCTATAAACAGTATATAACAGTATATAACTGTTGTCAACTGTTATATACTGTTTATATACGGGTACAGGGCAAAATGCAAAAAGGGACGTAGACCTTTGCAAAAGGTCTACGTCCCTTTTCACATTTTGTTCACATTTAGCACACTCTGTGGATCCATCCTTCTGGGGCCTCAATGTGTCCCATCTGGATGCCTGTCAGTGTTTCGTACAGCTTCTTTGTTACCGGTCCCATCTCTTCCATTCCGCTTGGGAAGCAGATTTCTTTTCCATGGTCGTTGATCTTTCCTACCGGGGAGATCACGGCTGCGGTGCCGCACAGTCCGCATTCTGCGAAGTCTTTGACCTCGTCAAAGTATACCGGCCGTTCTTCTACCTCAAGTCCCAGGTAATGTTCTGCGACATATACGAGGGAGCGTCTGGTAATGGAGGGCAGGATGGTGTCGGACTTAGGTGTTACGACTTTATTGTCTTTGGTGACAAACAGGAAGTTTGCACCACCCGTCTCTTCTACCTTGGTTCTGGTGGCCGCATCCAGATACATGTTTTCATCGAATCCTTTTTCGTGGGCGTCTACGATCGCATACAGGCTCATGGCGTAATTCAGACCCGCTTTTACGTGTCCGGTGCCGTGGGGCGCCGCGCGGTCATAATCACAGACGCGGATCGTGATGGGTTTTGCCCCGCCTTTGAAATATGGTCCTACCGGCGTTGTAAATACGCGGAACTGATATTCTTCGGACGGCTTTACGCCGATCACTGCGTTAGAGCCGAACATGTAAGGACGTACATACAGGGTCGCGCCGGATCCGTACGGCGGAACATATGCCGCGTTGGCTTCTACGGTCTTATGTACCGCTTCTATGAACCGCTCTTCCGGAAACGGCGGCATCTTCAGCCGCTTTGCGGAATCGACCATTCTTGCAGCGTTCAGGTCCGGGCGGAACATAACGATGTGTCCGTCCTCTGTGGTATATGCCTTCAGGCCTTCAAAACAGGTCTGCGCGTACTGCAGGACTCCTGCACATTCATTGATCACTACATTTGCATCGGAGGTTAATACACCTTCGTCCCACGTTCCGTTTTTATAGTTGGAAACGTATCTTTTGTCAGTTTCTACATAACTGAAACCCAAATTTGACCAGTCCAGATTTTTCTTTTCCATGGAAATCTCCTCCGTTCTATTTTCTCTCTCTGATAGATTATAATACTCTCCATCATTAAATTCAAGAGTGCGCTCTGTTTTTTTCTAAAATGCCGGTTTCACCCTCTGTTTTTCAGGATCAGCGGTCCATCATACTGATAGATTCGATGGCCACGCAGCCTCCGCGGACCACTTCAATACTCTGGAATTCTTCTTTCATTAATTTCACCACCGCGTCGTTTTTGGCCGTGGTCTGCACAAATTCCAGCAGAAGGCTGTCATGCCCGTAATCGATCACTTTTGCCTTAAATGTCTCGGCAATCTGGAAAAGCTCCACTTTATCTTCCGGGGTACATTTCCGCACCTTTACATATAAGATCTCTTTCATCCTGACAAAAATATCGGTAAAGTCGATAACTTTAATGACCTCCACCAGCCGGTTCAACTGCTTTTTGATCTGCTCAAAGGTCTCGTCGTCGCTGACCGTTGCGATCGTCATTCTGGAAACAGTGGGGTCTTCTGTTTTTCCAACTGTAAGACTGTCCAGATTGTAGGATTTACCGGAGAACAGTCCCGAAATCTTGGAAAGAACACCCACCTGATTTTCTACATATAATGAAATCCATCTTTTTTTCATTCCATTTCCATTCATTCTCTTCTCCTCCTTCTAACAGTCCATGATCATATCTTCCAAAGTTCCGCCCGGCTGGATCATCGGATAGACCAGATCCTCCGGATCGATCAGGAATTCGATGAGATACGGGGTTTTCTTACTGCTCATGGCTTCTCTGAACGCCGGCTCGATCTCTTCCTTCTTCGTTACCCGGATGCCTTTTGCGCCATAGCTTTCCGCCAGTTTTACAAAATCCGGTACATAAGCCATCTCTTCTACATTCTCGCCCCGCTCTCTGCTGGCCTTGCCGGACCTTAAGCAGGTCATGGAATAGCGTTTTCCATAAAACAGCTTCTGCCACTGGCGGACCATACCCAGATTATAATTATTGAAAATGCAGTTGATGGTGGGAAGTTCTTCCAGCACCGCAGTCGCCATCTCCTGGATATTCATCTGGATGCCGCCGTCTCCGGAAATCGAGATCACCGGAATGTCCGGATTGCCGATCTTTGCCCCGATGGCGCCCGGAAGTCCGTATCCCATGGTCCCCAGTCCTCCGGACATAAGAAGCCGCTTCTTCTCTGTGATCTCGGCAAACTGGGACACAAACATCTGATGCTGTCCTACGTCTGTTACGATGATCGCTTCGTCAAATATCCGGTTTATAGTCTCAATGATATCCTGCGGCGTCATGATCGGTCTTGGCTTCATAACCAGCGGATGCTGTGCTTTCCAGCTCTGGATCTGCTCCATCCAGTCCGGATTCTCATAATCTTCCACATATTCCAGCATTTTGGTGATGGCCTCTTTTGCGTCAGCCACGATCGGCACGTCTACCTGTACATTTTTGGATATCGCAGCCGTATCAATGTCGATATGTACGATCTGTGCCTTTGGCGCGAAGGAGTGAAGTTTTCCCGTAATCCTGTCATTGAACCGGGTTCCGATAGAGAACAGAAGGTCACACTCATTGACCGCCATATTGCAGGCGTAAGCACCATGCATTCCCACATTTCCGATATAAAGCGGATGATTGGTTGGAACCGCTCCTCGTCCCATGACCGTGGTCACCACCGGTACATTGGTTTTATTCACCAGCTCGGTAAATTCCTGACTGGCATGGGATATGTTGACACCGCCTCCCACCAGGAACAGCGGGCGTTTTGCCTTTGCAAGCATCTTGATCGCTCTTTTAAGCTGTCCGATATGGACATGGGTGTTGGGCTTATATCCCCGGATATTGACCTCTGAAGGATACTCCGGATCTCCCAGTTCGCCCATCACATCTTTGGGCAGATCCACCAGCACGGGACCTGGCCTTCCAGTTCTTGCGATGTAAAAGGCTTCCTTGATGATCCGTCCCAGATCCTCCCGGTTTCGGACGGTGATGCCGTACTTGGTGATACTTCTTGTGATCCCTACTATATCCACTTCCTGGAAGGCATCGTTGCCGATCAGATGCCTTGCCACCTGTCCGGAAAAGCATACCAGCGGAACACTGTCATAATAAGCCGTGGCAAGTCCTGTTACAAGGTTCGTGGCTCCGGGACCGCTGGTTACCAGACAGACGCCCACCTTTCCGGTAGAGCGGGCATATGCATCAGCCTCATGCACCAGCGCGATTTCCTGTCTGGGAAGGATCACCTTTGTATAATCCTGTTTATAAAGCTCATCACTGATATCAATGGTGCAGGCTCCCGGATAACCAAATAAGGTGTCCACGCCTTCTTCTTTTAAAGCTTTCACCAACAATTTGTTTCCGCTGATCTTTTTCATATACATACCTCCTTAAAAAAACGCCCTAAGCCAAAATGCTTAGGGCGAATGAACATCCGTGTTACCACCTAAATTCAGAGATTTCTCTCTGCTCTCCGGCCGGTACGGGAAATAGAATTCTCTCCGATACCGCTCCCCATTAACGCCGGGGACTCGCGTTGAAGTCTACTCAAGACGCCGCGGAAGAATCACTAACAGATCCTCTGTGCGCTCCTCTCGTCTCTTTCGGTCCACTGCTCGAAGGCTACTTCCATAATCCCTTCACGAAGGCTTCCACCAGCCGCCTTCTCTCTTGGCATCCGAAGATTATGTACTCCTCCTTGTCATAGCATTTCTCTGATAATTATCCCTATTATATTCATATTCCCAGTTATTGTCAATCTTTTTATCTGAATATTGCAAAAATTATCCATCAAATCAAGATTACAGCCTCTACTCTTGCGGCCACCTGTTCCCACCGGATCCGGCTAAGATCCGCGGCTTTTCTGCGGTTTCTTCCGCCGGCCTTCACTTCTGCCGCCGTTTCGTCAAGCGCCTCCGCAAGTTGTTCTTCAAAAACCGCAAGCCCGCTCTCCTCCGGCTCATCGACAGCCTTCATCTTTGGCGGCGTTACAAACCGGATCCCGGCGTCCGGAGCATACGTCTTCATCCAGTCCCTGATCCCAGGCAGATCCGTCATCACCACCCGGTCGCCACAGGCCAGCGCCTCCACCGGGGTAAGCGGCAGTCCTTCGTAGAACGAGGGCAGGACAAATAGATCGCATGCGTTGTATAATTCTGCCAGTTTCTGCTGGCCAAGCTTCCCTGCAAATTCTATCCGGCAGGGACACTCCCCGGCCATCCGGCGGATCTCTTCATACTCTGTCTGATTCCCTGCTCCTCCGGCCAGAAACACCCGGACGTTCTGCGCGGCAGAAGGATCTTTTTCAAGACACAGCTTTCCGAGGGCACGGATCAGGCTTTTTACACCCTTTTTTTCCGCAATCTTTCCTGCATAAACCATCGTTACCCTTTCATCGGTCCTGACAAACTGCTTCTGGGTAAAAATCTTATCATTGTACCCAATCCCCACCACTTGGATCCGGCTCCGGTCCACATGGTAAATCTGTCGGATCCTCTCTGTCTGTGCTTCCTGCAAAGTAAAGATCCCATCCAGCTTCCGGATCTCTTCTGCGATAAACGCCCGCTCCAGATCAGTCTTTTCCATCTGCCGGAGGTCCGTATTATGACAGAATCCGTATATCTTCCGGTCCGGACAATGCCGTCTTACAAAGGCAGTCAGAAGATACAGATGATGGCATAAGATCACGTCTGGATCAAATTCTGCCAGGATCCTGTCCAGTGTTCCTAAAAAGGACTCCTGAAACTGCCGGACCATCTCCGGCGTCAGATCCTGATACCTGGTGCTTTTATATGGCATTTCATCCGACATCCCCGCCACAGGAAATGGCAGCGCGTCCGTCTCAAAGCGGACCGGATAAAAAGAGACGCCTGACGGCAGTTCCACCTGGTCCTCCGGTCCGATCCCCGCCATGACCGCCTGCTCATGCCCTTTTTTTGAAAACGCCTTCACCAGCTCCGTCAGATAGATCCCGCTTCCGGTACTGTCTGGCTTCTGCGCGGAAATGCTTAGTATTTTCATCTATTTCTTAATCCTCTCGTACACGGTAAAATAATATTCCAGATCAAAGCAGGTCTGCTCTTCGCTGATCTTTGTCATCTGCCAGTCCTCGTCCTCGTCCAGATTAGGAAAATACGTATCAGCGTCATAGGCATGATCGATCTTCGTCACCAGAGCGGTGTCGCACTGATCCAGCATGGCGCGGTAAATGCTCTCGCCACCGATAACGAACACGTCCCTTTCGTACTTTTTGCTTTCTTCCACCGCTTCTTCTACGCTGTGGACCACCACGGCTCCTTTCACCTGATAGGCAGGATTTTTGGTGATCACAATATTTACGCGCCCCTTTAAAGGCTGCCCCTGTGGAAAACTTTCCAGCGTCTTTCTCCCCATGATCACCACATTTCCTTTGGTCGTCTCCCGAAAAAACTTCATGTCCGCCGGAATGCTCCACATCAGCTTGTTATTTTTTCCGATTGCCCAGTTCTTATCGACTGCAACGATCAATTTCATACCTGTCTCCTCCTATACCGCCACCGGAATGTTCCGGATCTGCTCATGCGTCTGATAATCCAAAAGCTTTACGTCATCCGGCGTAAATTCATAGAAATCTTTTACTTCCGGATTCAGCCAGAATGTGGGCGCAGGCAGCGGCTCTCTGCTGATCAGTTCCCGGATCATCGGAACGTGCCGGTCATAGATGTGGGCGTCTGCGATCACATGGACGAATTCGCCCACCTGCATGTCGCACACCTGGGCCAGCATGTGTAAGAGCACGGAATACTGGCACACATTCCAATTATTTGCGGCCAGCACATCGTTAGACCGCTGGTTCAGGATCCCGTTCAGCACCAGTTTCTCACTGTCCGGACGTTTTGTCACGTTAAAGGTCATGCTGTAGGCGCAGGGGTACAGATTCATCTCATGAAGATCCTGATGCACATAAATGTTGGTCATGATCCGCCGGCTGTAAGGATTGTGCTTCAGATCATAGATCACCCGGTCCACCTGGTCAAACATTCCCTCTTTATACTGGTGCTTCACCTGCATCTGATAGCCATAGGCTTTGCCGATGGAACCATCTTCGTCCGCCCAGCTGTCCCAGATATGGCTGTTCAGATCATGAATGTTGTTGGATTTCTTCTGCCAGATCCAGAGAAGCTCGTCCGTACAGCTTTTGATCGCTGTCCGCCTTAAGGTAAGCGCCGGAAATTCTTTGGAAAGGTCATACCGGTTCACCACTCCGAACTTCTTGATGGTATAGGCCGGTGTCCCGTCCTCCCAGACCGGGCGCACCTTTTCCCCTCTGGTGTCTGTCCCGTTTTCTATAATGTCGGTACACATATCAATAAATACTTTATCTGCATAGCTCATATTGCGTCCTCCGTTCTCACATAACTAGATAT
>NZ_JACJLV010000002.1 GCF_016902415.1 Mordavella massiliensis
AGAGTGATTGATTCCAGACCTGCCGATGACGGCAGTTCCATCAGACGCCGCCGTTCCTGCGACGTGTGCGGCAAGAGATTTACGACCTATGAAAAAGTAGAGACGATCCCGATGATCGTCATTAAAAAAGACAGTACAAGAGAACAGTACCGCAGGGACAAGATTGAAAATGGCGTGCTGCGGGCATGTTATAAAAGACCGGTATCCGCAGAGGATATCCAGGCGGCGGTAGACCGGATTGAGACCAAGATATTCAGTATGGAGGCAAAAGAGATCCCCAGCAGCCAGATCGGTGAGATCGTAATGGAAGAGCTTAAGGGGCTGGACGAGGTGGCCTACGTCAGATTTGCATCGGTATACAGAGAGTTCAAAGATGTGAATACGTTTATGGACGAGTTGAAAAAAATACTGAAGTAAATGAAATTGGGTGAGATATCAAAGATGAGAACATACAAGTTAACCATTTCCTATGATGGCAGCAGATACCAGGGATGGCAGCGTCAGGCAACCACTGACAACACCATCCAGTTTGTGCTGGAATGGAGCATTGGAAAACTGGTGGGATACAGAGTGCACGTGGACGGCGCCGGGCGGACCGATGCGGGCGTGCATGCCAGAGGGCAGGTGGCAAGTGTGAAGCTGTCCAAGCTCTATGACACCAAAGAACTGAAGGATTCCCTGAACCGTTATCTGCCGGAGGATATCCGCATCGTTAAGGCGGAACTGGTAAAGAATGGATTCCACGCGAGAAAGAGCGCCAAAGGGAAGAAGTATGAATACTATATTGACTGCCGGGAAAAGCCGGATGTATTTTCCCGCAGACACTGCTATCATTATCCCCACAAGCTGGATATCGAGGCCATGCGAAATGCCGCGGATTATCTGATCGGGCCCAAGAACTTTACCAGCTTTACGGACGATAAGGACTGTAAAGATCCGGTCCGCCGGGTTACGAATATCAAGATCGTGCGCAACGGAGAAAAGGTACGGATCACTTATTACGGAACCGGATTTTTGTACCACATGGTCCGGATCATGACGGGAACGCTTCTGGAAGTCGGGACCGGGAAACGGGACGGCGCCATGCTTCCTGTGGTGATCGCGGCAGAGGACAGGAGCCTTGCCGGATTTCTTGCGCCGGCCAGGGGACTTTTCCTGCGTAAAGTATACTATTAAAGAGTGAAAGAAAACGGATTCGGATAAATGGCATGGATCCGGAGGAGGACCAATGAAGTTTGTTTCTTGGAATGTAAATGGACTGCGCGCCTGCGTGCAGAAGGGATTTCTGGAAGTGTTCCGGGAACTGGACGCAGATATTTTCTGTATCCAGGAGTCAAAGATGCAGGCAGGTCAGCTGGAGCTGGATACGCCCGGATATTTTCAGTACTGGAACTATGCGGAGCGCAAAGGATATTCCGGAACCGCCATCTTTACAAAAAAGGAACCGATGGACGTATCTTACGGCATCGGGATCGAAGAGCACGATAAAGAAGGGCGTGTGATCACGCTGGAATATGAAGATTTTTACTTTGTCACCGTCTATACGCCCAACTCCCAGAACGAGCTGGCAAGACTGCCGTATCGCATGGAGTGGGAGGATGCATTTCTTGCATATCTGAAGAAATTAGAAGAAAAGAAACCGGTAGTGTTCTGCGGAGACCTGAATGTGGCGCACCGGGAGATCGACCTGAAGAATCCAAAGACAAACCGGAAAAATGCAGGATTTACGGACGAAGAGAGAGGAAAATTTACCCGGCTTCTGGAGGCAGGGTTTATTGATACGTTCCGCTATTTCTATCCGGATGTGGAGGGGATCTACTCCTGGTGGTCCTACCGTTTCCGCGCAAGAGAAAAGAACGCCGGGTGGCGGATTGATTATTTTTGCGTGTCCGAAGGTCTCAAAGACCGTCTGATCGACGCAAAGATCCTGACAGATATCTATGGATCGGACCATTGTCCGGTTGTGCTGGAGATGAAAGAGGAGGCTTAAGTTAAGCCTCCTCTTTGTGATGATTTGGATTGTTATTGCTTAAAGAAATCCGCCGTCCATGCGGATGATCTGTCCGGTCAGATACAACGGGGACAGGGCGGTCTGATAGATTAGTTCGGCCGCTTCTTCGGGGGTCCCAAATCGTCCGGCAGGGATCTCCTGACAGAGGGCTTCTCTTTCTTCCGAAGAGAGCTGGGCGTTCATACGGGTGTCAATGACGCCAAGGGCAATGGCGTTGACCGGGATGCCGCTGGGCGCAAGCTCTTTGGCCAGGGCTTTGGTCAGTCCGTCCACGCCGGCCTTTGTGGCGGAATAAGCGGCTTCACAGGAAGCGCCTGCCGATCCCCACATGGAAGAGATGTTGATGATCCGTCCGGAATGTCTGGAAACCATGTAGGGAATGGCTTCCCGGCAGCAGTAGAAGACGGAAGACAGATTGGCAGAGAGGATCCCGTCCCACTGGGCATCCGTCATATCCATCAAAAGACCGATGTGCGAGATGCCGGCATTATTGATCAGGATATCGATGCCGCCGCAGATCTCACGGATTTCCTTGAAAATCTGCCGGATAGCCTGTGGATCGCCTGCATCGCCCGGCACCAGATGGCACGGCGCGCCGCAGGTATCCTGAATTTCCTTTTTTACCTCTGCAAGATCTGCAAGAGAAGATTTACAATTTAAAAACACACGGAAGCCGCGGGAAGCAAAGGCAAGAGCCGTACTTTTGCCAACGCCTCTGGAAGCTCCGGTGATCAGTACATTTTGCATGGACATACCAGGACTCCTGTTCTTTCGTTATTTGATAGCGGGAGACGGCCCGCCATAAGGATAGTAAGATTATACTCCGGAATCATTGCGAAGAAAAGTCCCAGGTGTTAAAATTTACTATGTAAAAGAGAAAGAGGTGCAGTATGATCGACAGAGCGATCGAGTTTGCGACAAAGGCCCATGCGGGCCAGTTCCGGAAAGGAACAAAGAGGCCCTATATCGTACATCCCATAGAGGTGGGGGATATCGTGTCTACCATGACTACGGATGAGGAAGTGATCAGCGCCGCCATTCTCCACGACACCATTGAGGACTGCTCCGGGGTCAGCCAGAGAATCCTGGCCCAGACATTTTCCGAGAGAGTGGCTTCCATGGTGGCGCAGGAAAGCGAGGACAAGTCCAGAACCTGGATGGAAAGAAAGACGGCTACGATCGAACACTTACGGACGGCGCCCCGGGAGGTCCAGATGATCGGTCTTGCAGACAAGCTGTCCAATATGCGGGACATTGACAGGGATTATCCCATTGCGGGCGAAGAACTGTGGAACCGCTTCCGCATGAAAGACAAAGAAACGATCGGCTGGTATTATAAAGGCGTCCGGGACGCGCTGAAGGATAGCTTTGCAGGCGTCGGAGCCTATGAGGAATACTGCAGGCTGATCCGGAAAAATTTCGGCTAGAGGGTCGGCGGATAGCAGGCCGATCCGGGAAAATCCGGTTAGAAGACCGGCGTACTGCAGGCCGATCCGGGGAAATCCAGTTTAAAGACTGGCGGGAAGACGCCGGAAAAACAGGAAGATAAAAGGAAACATGTAGGATGATTATCAGTGCAAGCAGGAGAACGGACATTCCGGCCAGATATCCGGAATGGTTCATAAATCGTTTAAGAGAAGGGGAAGTGCTGGTGCAAAACCCCTACAATCGAAAAAAGATACAGCGCATCACTCTTTCGCCGGATGTGGTGGACAGCATCGTATTCTGGAGCAAGAATCCAGAACCGATGCGCCCGTATCTGCGGGAAATTGACGAGATGGGATACCGGTACTATTTTCAGATGACCATCACAGATTATGGCCCCGATCTGGAGCCGGAAGCGCCGGATATCTCCGACGCGATGGCTACCTTCCTGCTGATGAGCGCACAACTGGGGAAAGAGCGGATGGACTGGAGGTTCGATCCCATACTCCTGACAGAAAAATACACAAAAGATTATCATCTGGAGAAATTTGAAATGATGTGCGAGTGGCTTCATCGGGCCACAACCCGCTGCATCGTAAGTTTCGTAGATGCATACCGGAACAGCCCGTTCCAGGAACTGGAGCAGGAAGAAATCGAAGAACTGGCGGAAGGCCTGGGAAAAATCGCCGGGAAATATCAGCTCCCATTATACAGCTGTGCGGAAAAACTGGATCTGAAACGGTTCGGGATCCGCCACGGCGCCTGCATTGACGGGGAAAAGATCCGGAAAATCGCAGGCTATAAACTGGATGCCAGAAAAGATCCGGGCCAGCGCAAAGAATGCCGGTGCATAGAGAGCATAGATATCGGTTCCTACGATACCTGCATCAACGGATGCGCTTACTGCTACGCAGTACACAGCCCGGCAAGCGCCAGAAAAAAATACGAACAACACGACCCGGCTTCGCCGTTATTGGTGGGCAGGCTGCGGGGCGACGAAACAATCACAGAAAAAGAAATACATTCGCTTAGAGATAATCAGCTGTCGCTGTTCGATTAATGGGGGACGGGGGATTTCCGGAAATCCCCCGTCCCCCATTTGCATTTATCCACATTTTCATATACAATAAAAATCAGATGTGGAGAAAAATGTGGAAAACGGAAAAAGGATAAATCACATGGAAGAAGTAAGAAAAAGAATGACTTTTTATGGCCGGGTGCAGGGAGTGGGATTTCGATATACTGCAAAGCATCTGGCCCACTCTCTCGGGCTGACAGGATGGGTAGAAAACGAGTATGACGGAACAGTCACGCTGGAAATTCAGGGTAGAGAGGCGTTGATCCATAAATTGATGGAGGGATTGAATCATAATCCATTTATTACCATAGATTGGATTGATACAAAGGATATTCCACTGGAGAACGAAAAAAGTTTTTATGTAAAATAATTGGGGACGGGGGATTTTCGAAAATCCCCCGTCCCCAAAGGAGGAACGATGGAAAAAAATGTGGAAAACAAAGATGTAAAAAGCAGAATTGCTGCAGCAGCATGGCGGCTGTTTTACGAAAAAGGATATAATGGGACTACAGTTGATGAAATTATCGAACTATCCGGGACATCGAAAGGTTCATTTTACTATTATTTCAATACGAAAGATGAACTCCTAAGTACGTTGTCTCTGATCCTGGACGATTATTATACAGAACTGGAAGAAACAATGGATCCGGACATGAATAGTTTTGAAAAATTATTGTATCTGAATTATAAGACACATTCTATGATGGAAGAAAAAATCAGCATTGATCTGCTTGCATCCTTGTATTCGACCCAGCTTGTTTCGCAGGGACAGAGAAATCTGCTGGATCATAACAGAAAATACTACAAACTTGTAGTAAAAATTGTGGAAGAAGGGCAGAAAAGAGGAGAATTATCTTCTGATATGAGCGCAAGTGAGATCACTAACTATTACTCAATGTGTGAAAGAGCTTTGGTAACAGACTGGTGTCTGAATCGTGGCACGTATTCTTTGGAGGAGCGAAGCAAAAAATACATGCCGGTCATGCTGGAACACTTTAAATGTGGATAAATGTGTGGATAAAATGTGGAAAAAAACGATTGGGGACGGGGGATTTCTGGAAATCCCCCGTCCCCAAAGGAGGAAGGTTTATGATCATTCAAGGGCTGCAAAAGCTGACGTTGCTGGATTTCCCGGGGAAGGTGGCCTGCACGGTTTTTACGGCGGGTTGTAATTTCCGGTGTCCTTTCTGCCATAACGCGCCGCTTGTGCTGGACACCCACCAGAACCCGGAAATCCCTCAGGAGGATATTTTTTCGTTTCTGCAGAAGAGACAGGGGGTTCTGGACGGTGTGTGTGTGACTGGCGGGGAACCGCTGATCCAGCACGGGATCGAGGAGTTTCTTGCGGGCATCAAGAGGCTTGGCTATCTGGTGAAGCTGGATACGAACGGGAGTTTTCCGGAGAAGCTGCGCAGGATCGTAGAAGAGGGACTGGCGGACTATGTGGCAATGGATATTAAGAATTCCCGCGAGCATTATGGGCGGACCATCGGGATTGAAGGCTATGACACCGGAAATGTGGAGCAGAGTGTTGCATATCTGATGGAAAGACACGTGCCCTATGAATTTCGTACTACGGTGGTGCAGGAGTACCACCAGCGTTCGGATTTTGAGGCGATCGGCCGGTGGATCCGCGGAGCGGACCGCTATTTTCTGCAGCAGTTTCAGGATTCGGGCGATCTGATCCAGCCCGGGCTCCACGCTTATAATGAAAATATTATGCGGCAGGCGCTGGACGTAGTGAAGGAATATGTTCCGGCGGCGGAAATCAGGGGCCTGTAAGAGGCGGTCAAGTATACGTTTTAAATTGAAAAACACTTTCCTGGAATAACAATATATTGTGAAAGGTACAAAAACTTAACACAATATATTGTTATTTTTTATTGACTTCTGAATGGCGGCGGTGGTATGATATAAGAACCGACGAAGATAGAAATGGAGGAAAGAGGAATGTACCAGGTAATGAAGCGCGACGGACAGGTCGCAAAATTTGATCTTTCAAAAATATGTGTCGCCATTGAGAAGGCGTTTAAAGCGCAGGAAAAGGATTATAACCAGGATATTATCGATCTGCTGGCTCTGAAAGTGACTGCGGATTTTGAGCCGAAGATCAAGGACGGGCTGATCCAGGTGGAGGATATCCAGGACAGTGTGGAAAATATCCTGATCAAGGCCGGATATGCCGACGTGGCGAAGGGCTACATCTTGTACCGCAAACAGCGGGAGAAGATCCGGAATCTGAAGTCCACCATGCTGGACTACAAAGAGATCGTGGACAGCTATGTCAAGGTGATGGACTGGCGTGTAAAGGAAAATTCCACGGTTACCTATTCTGTCGGCGGACTGATCCTCAGCAACTCCGGCGCCATTACGGCCAACTACTGGCTCTCCGAGATCTATGACGAAGAGATCGGCCAGGCACACCGCAACGCCGACATCCATATCCATGATCTGTCCATGCTGACCGGCTACTGTGCAGGCTGGTCCTTAAAGCAGCTGATCCAGGAAGGACTGGGCGGGATTCCGGGGAAAATCTCCTCCTCTCCGGCAAAGCATCTGAGCGTTCTGTGCAATCAGATGGTAAACTTCCTTGGAATCATGCAGAATGAGTGGGCCGGCGCCCAGGCATTTTCCTCCTTTGATACATACCTGGCTCCTTTCGTAAAAACAGACGGCCTGACCTACCCGGAAGTAAAGAAATGCATCGAGTCCTTTATTTACGGTGTGAACACACCATCCCGGTGGGGTACTCAGGCGCCGTTCTCCAATATTACCCTGGACTGGACGGTTCCGGCAGACCTGGCAAATCTCCCGGCCATCGTAGGCGGCAAAGAGATGGACTTCACCTACGGCGACTGCAAAAAAGAGATGGATATGGTCAACAAGGCATTTATCGAGATCATGATCGAAGGCGACGCCCACGGAAGAGGCTTCCAGTATCCGATCCCGACCTATTCCATTACCAGAGATTTTGACTGGTCCGATACAGAAAATAACCGTCTGCTCTTTGAGATGACGGCAAAATACGGCACACCATATTTCTCAAACTATATCAACAGCGACATGGAGCCCAGCGACGTGCGGAGCATGTGCTGCCGCCTGCGTCTGGATCTGCGGGAGCTGCGTAAGAAATCCGGCGGCTTCTTTGGCAGCGGCGAGAGTACCGGATCAGTAGGCGTGGTTACCATCAATATGCCAAGGATCGCCTACCAGTCAGAGAATGAAGAAATGTTTTTTGCCAGACTGGACCGGCTGATGGACATTTCCGCCCGTTCCCTGCATGTAAAACGTACGGTTATCACAAAGCTTCTGGATGAAGGGCTTTATCCGTATACCAAACGCTATCTGGGCACTTTTGAGAATCATTTCTCCACCATTGGACTGGTGGGCATGAATGAGGCCGGATTAAATGCGAAGTGGATCCGCAAGGATATGACGCATAAGGAAACCCAGGAATTTTCCCAGAAGGTGCTGAACCACATGCGGGAGCGCCTGTCCTCCTATCAGGAAGAGTACGGCGATCTCTACAATCTGGAGGCGACTCCTGCAGAGTCTACTGCTTACCGTTTTGCAAAGCACGACAGAGAACAGTTCCCGGATATTATCACTGCGGCAGAAGGAGACGGAACACCTTACTACACGAACAGCACACATCTGCCGGTGGGTTATACAGAAGATATCTTCGAAGCGCTGGATATCCAGGATGAATTGCAGACTCTCTATACATCCGGAACCGTATTCCATGCGTTCCTGGGAGAAAAGCTTCCAAGCTGGAAATCAGCGGCGGCCCTGGTGCGGAAGATTGCGGAAAATTACCGGCTTCCATATTACACCATGTCACCGACTTACTCGATCTGCAGAAACCATGGTTATCTGAACGGCGAACAGTATGTATGCCCGGAATGCGGAGAGACCACGGAAGTTTACAGCCGGATCACCGGTTACTATCGTCCGGTGCAGAACTGGAACGATGGAAAGGCTCAGGAATTTAAGGACCGTAAGGTTTATGACGTTGTTCATTCCAAATTCCATGGAAAAGCCTTTACAACCGGCGAAAAGACAGAGGGAGAAGCAGTCTGCGAAGCGGCGGACGGCGAAGAGCGCAATCTGTTGTTTACCACAAAGACCTGCCCAAACTGTGCGGTAGCAAAGCGGGCTCTGGAAGAGGCGGGGATCGCCTATAAAGTGATCGATGCTGAAAGCAATAAAGATCTGGTGAAAAAATATGGCGTTATGCAGGCGCCTACACTGGTGGCGGTAGGAGACGGTAAAGTCGAAAAGATGGCAAATGCATCCAATATCGCTCAGTACGCAAAAGAACATGGCGTACAGGTTTCTTAGAAACAGAGAAATAATAAAAAAGATCCCGGAAGAAGTCGAAAGACGCTTCCGGGATCTTTTGTTTTGCTGATTATTTCCGGCGGAGGGCGGAATCCCTTCCCAGCATGAAATGATCGTCCCGCAGGATCTCATAGGCATGTTCATAATCCCCTTTACGCATATAGCGGACCATCTTTTTCAGCCGCTCATTGGTCTGGGGGATCCGCATGCCGTGACGAACAGAATACTGGCCGATGCGGATCTGCTCGGAGAGGTTGTTTTCGTAGATCCGGTTGATGCGGTCGTTGTCCAGGATCCCGATGATCTCCATGTGCATGTCAGTGTCTGCGACCTCCCAGGCGTAAGGGTCGGAAGCGGCGGCGCACATCCGCACTACCTTCTCCTCGATCCGGTAGGAGTATTCTTCATGGCGCCCGGAGGTGAAGATCAGCTGAAATGCGGCGCCCTCCAGCAGTTCCCGGAGCTGATAGATGTCCCGGATATCCTTGTCCGTAATTTCTCTTACTGTGATAGACCGGTAATAATCCGAGACCAGAAGGCCTTCCGCCTGCAGCATCTGGATCGCTGCGCGGACGGGGCTGCGACTCATGCCAAGATCTTCTGTCAGCATGGCTTCTGTCAGGGACATGCCTGGAGCATAAGTCAGGTCCAGGATTCGGTTTTTGATCGTCTGATAGGCCTGTTCGGCCAGAGACGTTGTCTTTCTTGCCATATGATCACCCTAAATGTATACATAAAATTTATTTGTATACAAATTATAACGAGTTTTCAAGGATTGCGCAAGAGAAAAAAGTGAAAAAAAGAGTTGACTTCTAGTTATGGGAGTGTTATAGTCGCATTAGAAAGAATTGTATACAAATTATAAAAATGTATACATCACAAAAAACAAGAAAAGGATGGGGAAAACAATGAAATTAGGATTTATCGGAACAGGCAACATGGCATCTGCGATTATGGGCGGAATCATCAGCAACAACGTGATCCCGGCAGACGAGATCATCGGCGCTGATTTATTTGCACCGGGAAGAGAACGCGTGCAGAAGCAGTTTGGTATTCATGTAACCGACAGTAATATAGAAGTAGCACAGAAGGCGGAAGTGATCATTCTGTCCGTAAAACCGCAGTTTTACGCAGATGTGATCAAAGAGATCGCAGGAGAGATCAAGGATTCCCAGATCATCATCACGATCGCGCCGGGCAAGACTCTTGCATGGCTGGAAGAGCAGTTTGGAAAACAGGTGAAGATCGTTCGTACCATGCCGAATACTCCGGCTATGGTAGGAGCCGGGATGACAGCTGCAAGCCCCAACGCTTATCTGTCCGAAGAAGAGATTTCTTATGTAAAAACACTGCTGGAGAGCTTCAGCCGTGTTGAGATCATTCCGGAGCGCCTGATGGACGTAGTCGTTTCCACCAGCGGAAGCTCACCGGCCTATGTATTTATGATGATCGAAGCAATGGCAGACGCTGCCGTTTCCG
This sequence comes from Mordavella massiliensis, assembly GCF_016902415.1. Lineage (GTDB taxonomy): Bacteria > Bacillota > Clostridia > Lachnospirales > Lachnospiraceae > Merdimonas > Merdimonas faecigallinarum. Next base: position 10,335 of record NZ_JACJLV010000002.1, read on the forward strand.
GCGGAATGCCAAGACCGCAGGCTTATCAGTTCGCTGCACAGGCAGTTCTGGGAAGCGCCAAGATGGTGCTGGATACAGGAAAGCATCCTGGAGAACTCAAAGACATGGTATGCTCACCGGCCGGAACGACCATCGAAGCGGTACGCGTTCTGGAAGAGAGAGGTTTCAGAAGCGCCATCATCGAAGCGATGAAGGTTTGCGAGGAAATCTCCAAAAATATGTAATCAAAGATCATTGCCAAAAACACCCCGAAAGTTTTGTTTATGGATCCGGGCAGGACATATTGTGTCCTGCCCATTTTCGCGTAAATAACATGCAGATCGGAAAAAAATCATAAAATCTTCACACAGATTCCGGCTGTAGTTTGTTATAATAGAAAAAACGCCCGGAAAGGATGAAAGACGTGAAAAGAAAGATCATCACGATTGTCTGCGCGGTACTGGCCATTGCGATCGGAGGGATTGCAGCGGCAGAGGAGATAAAGGAAAGCCGCCAGGCAAAAGAAGAAAAACAACAGGAAGAGACGGCCAAAGAGGAGACTGCGGCAAATCCGGATGCAGAGGTAAAAAGCGGTCTTACAAAAGAGCAGGAAGAGATCCAGGAAAAGATCAAGGCAACCTATCAGGTGGACAATCAGCAGGCCATCGCGGACAGGCTGGAAGAGGAGAAGGCATCCGGAGAGTATACGGCAAGCGATATGCTGATCGAATATAATCCCTTTGGAACGAACACCCAGTCTCTCTACGTTTATTTTGAGACCGAAGAACCGGCGGCCATTTCTTACAATGTCCATGTCAGCGATTCTGATATCGGGGATTTCCGCAGAGACGTCTGGCAGGAAGAGGAGTATACGACAGAGCATGAATTTCAGATGATCGGCCTGATCCCGGATACGGACAATACCATTACTTTTTATATAACAGAAGAAGACGGATCCACCGATACCAAAGAAATCGTCTATGAGATGGGAAGCCTTCTGGGAGAAGAAGAAACGGTTCTGAAAACAAAAATGGACGGAGAGGAAGAGGAACTTTCCAATGGACTCTATGTGATCCTTGGCAATGACAGCGATGCTCTGGACTTTATGTACTATTATGACAATCAGGGCGTGCTGCGGGGCGAGGTGCCTGTCATCGGCTACCGGAGCCACAGGCTTTTGTTCCGGGATCAGTCCATGTACTATAGCATTTCCGAAACCCAGATGGCGCGGATGAATCCGCTGGGACAGATCACGGCGGTATATGATCTTGGAACTTATAAACTGCACCATGATTATGTCTTTGATGATAACGGAAATATGCTGATCCTTGCCACCGATACCACGCAGGACAGCGTGGAGGACATTATCCTTCGGCTGGATGTGAACAGCGGCGCGGTCAGCGAGGTACTGGATCTGGGAGACCTCTTTGGCAGGTTCAAAGAAGAACGGGTAAAGAATGACAGCGGGGAGCTGGACTGGATCCATATCAACACGATCCAGTGGATCGGAGACGGCTCGGTTCTGTTAAGTTCCAGGGAGACGTCCTCGATCATCAAGATCGACCATATCTATGACGGTCCGGCAGTGGCTTATATCATAGCAGAAAAAGCCGTATGGGCAGATACAGAGTATGAAAACCAGGTGCTTAGTAAAGAAGGCGATTTTACCATTCAGGGCGGCCAGCATTCCATCACCTATGTGGACGATCCTTCCCTTGCGGACGGCCAGTATTATCTGTATATGTTCAATAATAACATCGGCTACAGCGCCACCAGGCCGGATTTTGACTGGAGCGCCCTTGGACTGACAGAAACTTCCGCTACAGAAGGCGATACTTCCTATTATTACGAATATCTGGTGGATGAAAATACCGGAACATTTCAACTGACAGATTCCTTTGAACTTCCTTATTCCGGGTATTTCAGCAGCGTGCAGAACCTGGACGGCAATACCATTGCGGACTCCGGAACTGCGGGAACTTTTGGGGAATACGATGAAGACCACCATCTGATCGCCCAGTTTGAGATGCAGGTAGAAAAGTATATTTACCGGGTATACAAGTATGATTTTGACGGTTTTTATTTCCGGGCAGGCAAATAAAACACAATCTTTCCCTTTACGAAAGCAGAAGGATTCGTTACAATAAAGAGACCATTACGAAAAGGAGCAGATAAATATGGAAAATCCAGTTATTACAATTGAGATGGAAAATGGAGATGTGATCAAAGCGGAACTTTATCCGGAGATCGCGCCAAATACAGTGAACAATTTTATTTCTCTGGTGAACAAAGGGTTCTATGACGGCCTGATCTTTCACCGTGTGATCCGGGGCTTCATGATCCAGGGCGGATGCCCGCAGGGAATCGGCATCGGCGGACCGGGCTATCAGATCAAAGGAGAATTCCTGCAGAATGGATTTCCGAATTCTCTGGCACATACCAAGGGCGTGCTTTCCATGGCAAGAGCCATGCATCCGGATTCCGCAGGTTCTCAGTTCTTTATCATGCATGAAAATGCGCCCCATCTGGACGGCGCTTATGCGGCGTTTGGAAAAGTGATCGAGGGGCTGGACGTGGTAGACAAGATCGCCTGTGTGGACACCGACTATAACGACAAACCGCTGGAAGAGCAGAAAATGAAGAAGGTTACGGTGGATACCAAAGGGACAGACTATCCGGAGCCGGAAAAAGTATAATGGAACGGTTTTATCAGAATACGGCAGTCAGGACTTTCCTGGCACTGGTGTGCTGCGCCTTATGGGGCAGCGCATTTCCCTGCATAAAAATCGGCTATGAGATGCTGGAGATCCACGGGGAGGGCAGCGAGATCCTTTTTGCAGGATACCGGTTCTTCATGGCAGGAGTACTGGCTTATCTTGCAGCCTGCGCTGCCGGCCGGCAGCTGGTGAAAATGAAGAGGTCCTCCATACCATATGTCTTTGGACAGGGACTTTTGCAGACAACCGTACAGTATGTCTGCTTTTATATCGGCCTTGCCTATACGACCGGAGCCAAGGGATCGGTCATCAACGGATCCAATGCCTTCTTTTCCATCATTGCAGCCCATTTTCTTTTGAAGGATGAGAAACTGACCTGGAAGAAGATCGCAGGCTGCCTGATCGGCTTCGCAGGAGTCGTTGTGATCAATCTGTCTCCGGGCGGGATGGGGGACGGTTTCCGTCTGGCCGGAGAGGGGCTGATCCTCGTATGTGCCTGTGCCTACGGCATCAGTTCTGTCACGCTGAAAATGATAGAAGACAGGGAGTCGCCCATGACCATCACTGCCTTCCAGCTGCTGATGGGCGGCGCAGTGCTGATCCTGATCGGCCTTGCGGCAGGAGGAAGGATCGGACGGATCACGCCTGCGGGGCTGGCGCTTCTTTTGTATATGGCGCTGCTCTCAACGGTGTCCTTTATCCTGTGGGCAGAACTTCTGAAATACAATCCGGTAGGAAAGGTGGCTATTTTCGGGTTCAGCATCCCGGTGTTCGGGGTCGTGCTGTCAGCCATCTTTTTAGAGGAACAGGTTTTCCGGTTCCAGAACCTTATGGCCCTTTTGCTGGTCAGCCTGGGAATCTTTCTGGTCAACATGGTTCCTTCCGGGAAAGCGGCGGATGACGCGTGTTAAGAGGCAGGAACGGCTGATAAAAAGGGAGGCAGAAACGATTGGAGACTAGATCCATGGATATTATAAAGACAGAACATCTGGTATATGAATATGAAAAAAGAGACGAAGAAGGCAATGTGATCGGCGTATCCAGGGCCATAGACGGCGTGGATGTGGACGTGACGCCCGGACAGTTCGTGGCGGTTCTCGGCCACAACGGATCCGGGAAATCTACATTTGCCAAACATCTGAATGCGATCCTGGTGCCGACCGAAGGGACGGTCTGGGTGGATGGGAAAAATACCAGAGATCCCGGAGAACTTCTGCCTGTGCGGCAGACGGCAGGCATGGTCTTTCAGAATCCGGATAACCAGATCATCGGAACCGTGGTGGAAGAAGATGTGGGATTTGGGCCGGAAAATCTCGGCGTGCCCACGGAGGATATCTGGAAACGCGTGGAAGAAAGCCTGAAAGCCGTGGGGATGCTGGAGTACCGGCATCATTCCCCCAACAAGCTTTCCGGAGGACAGAAGCAGCGGGTGGCGATCGCAGGCGTGGTGGCCATGGAACCCAAGTGTATTGTGCTGGACGAGCCCACGGCCATGCTGGATCCTTCCGGCAGAAAAGAAGTGTTGCGAACGCTCAAAAAACTGCGGGAAAAGAAGAAGGTCACGGTGATCCTGATCACCCATTATATGGAAGAAGTGATCGACGCGGACAAGATCTATGTGATGGATCACGGCCATGTGGTGATGGAGGGGACGCCCCGGGAGATTTTCTCACAGGTGGACACCCTGAAAAAGTACCGGCTGGATGTTCCCCAGGTAACCATCCTGGCGGACGAACTGAAAAAGAGGGGGCTTGAGATCCCGGATGGGATCTTAAGGAAAGAAGAATTGGTGGAGGCGCTATGTCGATTAAATTAGACCATATCAATTATGTTTACAGCGAAGGCACGGCATATGAAAAGCATGCCTTAAAAGATGTCTGCCTGGAGATCCCCCATGGAGAGTTTGTGGGGATCATCGGGCACACCGGTTCCGGGAAGTCGACGCTGATCCAGCATCTGAACGGGCTTTTGAAAGCCAGCAGCGGAGCCCTCTACTATAACGGGAGAAACATTTACGAAGAGGGATATCCCATGAAGGAGCTGCGGACGCAGGTGGGACTGGTGTTCCAGTATCCGGAGTATCAGCTTTTTGAGGTGGATGTGCTGACTGATGTGTGCTTCGGGCCGAAAAATCAGGGACTTTCACCGGAAGAATGTAAGGAGCGCGCGCTGGAGGCGCTGAAACTGGTGGGATTAAAAGAGAAATATTATCAGGTCTCGCCCTTTGAACTTTCCGGCGGGCAGAAGCGAAGAGCCGCCATTGCCGGCGTTCTTGCCATGCGGCCGAAAGTGCTGGTACTAGATGAGCCGACGGCAGGGCTGGACCCCAAAGGAAGAGACGATATCCTGGACCAGATCGCATATCTTCATAAAGTCAGCGATATGACCGTGATCCTGGTGTCCCACAGTATGGAGGACATTGCGAAATACGCGGACCGGATCATTGTGATGGATCATGGACAGGTAAAATATAACGACACCCCAAGAGCGGTATTTGCCCATTATCTGGAACTGGAAAAAATCGGCCTTGCGGCGCCCCAGGTGACCTATATCATGCATGATCTGAGGGAACACGGCCTTGCGGTGGATCCCCGGGTGACCACTGTAAAGGAAGCGGCAGATGAGATCATGAGAGCATTGGAGAAGAGGAAATGATTCGAGACATTACGATTGGACAATATTATCCCGCAAAGAGTCTTCTGCACAGGCTGGACCCAAGAGTGAAACTGGTGTCCACCCTCCTGTACCTGATCTCTTTATTTCTGTTTAAAAGCATTTCCGGGTACCTGGTCGCCACCATCTTTCTGGTCAGCATCATCCGGCTGTCCAAAGTGCCTTTGTCGTATATCGTAAAAGGGCTGAAACCGATCGTGATGCTTCTGATGATCACGGTGCTTTTCAACCTGTTTCTGACAAGAGAGGGCGAGGTGCTGGTCCATGTCTGGATCTTCACAGTAACGGAAGGCGGTCTTCGGACGGCGGTGTTTATGGCGATCCGGCTGATCTACCTGATCATCGGTTCCTCGCTTATGACCTTTACCACCACGCCCAATGAACTGACAGACGGACTGGAGGAGCTTCTGAAGCCGTTGTCAAAACTGCGGGTGCCGGTGCATGAGGTGGCTATGATGATGTCGATCGCGCTCCGGTTTATCCCCATCCTTCTGGAAGAGACGGATAAGATCATGAAAGCGCAGATTGCAAGAGGCGCAGACCTGGAAAGCGGCAATATGATCCAGCGGGCCAGAAATATGATCCCGATCCTGGTGCCTTTGTTTGTGTCGGCATTCCGCCGGGCCAATGATCTTGCCATGGCCATGGAAGCGCGGTGCTATCACGGAGGAGAGGGACGGACCAAAATGAAGCCGCTCCATTACCGCGGCAGGGATTATGTCACCTATGTGGTCGTGATCTGTTACGTAGTGGCGGTATTTGTGATCGGGCGGTATCTGCCCCTTCATGTGTGGATCTTTTAGCGTGGAGATACTATGAAAAGAATCAGACTGACGGTGGCCTATGACGGCACCGATTACTGCGGCTGGCAGATCCAGCCGAACGGCATTACAATTGAAGAAATGCTAAACCGGGCGATCAGGAACCTTACCGGGGAAGAGATCCGGGTGATTGGCGCAAGCCGTACAGATTCCGGCGTTCACGCCCTGGGAAATGTGGCGGTGTTTGACACAGAGTCTGCCATCCCGCCGGAGCGGATGAGTTATGCGTTAAACCAGAGGCTGCCGGGGGATATTGTGGTGGTCCGTTCAGAAGAAGTGGCGCCGGACTGGCATCCCAGGTATCAGGATCATATCCGGAAAACCTACGAATATCACATTTACAATGGGGAAGCGCCCAATCCTCTGCGTAAGAGATATTCGGCGTATCTTTCCTATCCCCTGGACATTGAACGCATGCGGGAGGGAGCCGCTTATCTTGTCGGCGAGCATGATTTTGCCAGCTTCTGCTGTGTGAGAAGCCAGGTGGAACATACGGTCCGCACCATAGAGGAACTGACCATTACCCGGGAAGGCCCGGAGATCGTGATCCGTGTCAGCGGGAACGGCTTTCTTTATAACATGGTGCGCATCATTGCGGGAACGCTGATCCGGGTCGGAAGAGGATTTTACGGACCGGAGAAATTAAAAGAGATCCTGGAAGAAAAGAAGCGGACGAATGCGGGGGTGACGGCCCCGCCGGAAGGCCTGGTTTTAACAGAGATTTTATATTTCTGACAAAAAAGGGTATACAAATGCCCATCAAATGGGCTAAGATAGAACTAACAAGCAAAACAAGTCAATGGGAGGAAAAAGAAAATGCAAATGTTTATGAACATTGTTCCGGCTCTGGGAGTGTTGGGACTTTTGTTTGCCGCGTATCTGGCGGCAAAGGTCTCCAGACAGGAACCCGGAACAGACCGGATGAAAGAGATTTCATCCGCCATCAGTGAAGGCGCAAGAGCATTTCTGTTTTCAGAGTACAAGATCCTGGTGATCTTTGTGGCCGTGCTCTTTGTGCTGATCGGTATCGGCATCGGGAACTGGGTAACAGCCGTCTGCTTTGTGGTGGGAGCTTTATTTTCCACACTGGCAGGATACTGCGGAATGACCGTTGCCACCAAAGCAAATGTGCGGACTGCCAATGCGGCAAGACTGCAGGGTATGAATAAGGCGTTGTCCATCGCATTCTCCGGCGGAGCCGTTATGGGAATGTGCGTGGCCGGCTTTGGCGTGCTTGGCGTCAGCGGCGTTTATCTGCTGACAGGAAACGTGGATGTATTGTCCGGTTTCAGCCTGGGCGCTTCATCCATCGCTCTGTTTGCCCGTGTGGGAGGCGGAATCTATACAAAAGCCGCCGATGTGGGCGCCGACCTTGTCGGAAAGGTCGAGGCAGGTATTCCGGAGGACGATCCGAGAAACCCGGCTGTTATTGCTGATAACGTAGGAGATAATGTAGGCGACGTCGCCGGTATGGGCGCCGACCTGTTTGAATCCTATGTAGGAGCCCTGGTTTCCGCACTGACTCTTGGAATCGCGTATTATGAAGTTGCAGGAGCTGCTTATCCGCTGATCGTTGCAGGACTTGGATTGATCGCTTCCATTCTGGCAACCTTCTTTGTCCGCGGGGATGAAAAATCCAATCCGCATAAAGCATTGAAGATGGGATCTTATGTGTCCGCAGTCATTGTACTGGTAGTATCCGTACTTTTCAGCAAGATGTGCTTTGGAGATTACAATGCAGCCATCGCCGTGATCGCCGGCCTGGTAGTAGGTCTGATCATTGGTATTGTTACAGAAGTATATACATCCGGAGACTATAAGTCTGTGAAAGAGATTGCAGAACAGTCCGAGACCGGAGCCGCAACCACCATCATCAGCGGTATCGCGGTAGGTATGAAGTCTACGGCAGTTCCGATCATCCTGATCTGTCTGGGTATCTTCGCAGCCTTCCAGTTCTGCGGTCTTTACGGAATCGCTCTGGCAGCGGTAGGAATGCTTTCCACCACAGCCATTACCGTAGCGGTAGACGCATACGGACCAGTAGCCGACAATGCAGGCGGTATCGCCGAGATGTCCGGTCTGGAGCCGGAAGTACGTAAGATCACAGATAAGCTGGATGCAGTAGGAAACACCACAGCGGCTATGGGAAAAGGTTTTGCCATCGGTTCCGCGGCCCTGACAGCGCTGGCACTGTTTGTATCCTATGCAGAGGCGGTAAAACTGGAGAAGATTGACCTTCTGGACAGCCGTGTCATCATCGGTATCCTGCTGGGAGGCATGCTTCCGTTCCTGTTCTCCGCCATGACCATGCAGTCTGTATCCAAGGCGGCTTATCAGATGATCGAAGAAGTAAGAAGACAGTTTAAGAGCATACCTGGCATTATGGAAGGTACAGCAAAGCCGGATTACAAGTCCTGTGTTGCCATTTCCACGACAGCGGCCTTAAAGGAAATGCTGGTACCCGGCATCATGGCAGTCGCAGCGCCGGTACTGGTAGGTGTACTGCTTGGAACAGCGGCCCTTGGAGGACTGCAGGCAGGAGCCCTGACCACCGGTGTGATGATGGCGATCTTTATGGCCAACTCCGGAGGCGCGTGGGACAATGCGAAAAAATACATTGAAGACGGCAACCACGGCGGAAAAGGAAGCGAAGCCCACAAGGCATCGGTTGTAGGCGATACCGTAGGAGATCCGTTCAAGGATACTTCCGGACCGTCCATCAACATCCTGATCAAACTGATGACCATCGTGTCACTGGTATTTGCACCGCTCTTCCTTTCCGTAGGAGGAATCTTATAAGAAAAGACGGACAAAAGGCGCACACAGAAGTGTGCGTCTTTTTTTATGAGTGATCGGGGACGGGGGATTTTCAGAAATCCCCCGTCCCCGATCGATGAGCCAATTGCTGAAAGGGAAAAACTGGAATCAGCTGATATTTTGTGTTAAGATAGACTGCGAGATAACTGGAGTTTGATTCATAAAAATGATAGAAGAAAAGAGGCTGAGCAACATGACAAAAGTAGACATTATTTCAGGGTTCCTTGGCGCGGGAAAGACCACCTTCATCAAGCAGATGATCGATCAGGTGTTTCAGGGCCAGAAGCTGGTGCTGATCGAGAATGAATTTGGTGAGATCGGGATTGACGGTGGGTTTCTAAAAGATGCCGGGATCGAGATCACGGAAATGAATTCGGGCTGCATCTGCTGTACACTGGTGGGAGATTTCAGCATTGCTCTGAAAAAGGTTCTGGACGAGTATACGCCGGACCGGGTGCTGATCGAACCCTCCGGAGTCGGAAAACTCTCCGATATCGTGCGCGCGGTGGAAGCAGTGAAAAAGGATGCGCCGATCGAGATTGAAGGCCGGATTGCCGTGGTGGATGGGAAAAAGGCAAAAATGTACCTGAAAAATTTCGGGGAATTTTATAAAGACCAGGTGGCAAGCGCTTCTACGATCGTCATCAGCCGGACGCAGATGATGAAGCCGGAAGCCGTGGAAGAGTGCGTTTCCCTCCTGCGCGGGGAGAACGATCAGGCGGCGATCATCACCACGCCATGGGAGCAGCTTGACGCAGATGCCATCCGCCGCGCTCTGGAACATAAGACCGGCATGGAAGATCTGCTGGAAGATGTACACGATCATGAGCACTGCCATCATGACCATGAACACCACGACCATGAGCACCATGATCATGAACATTGCTGTCATGACCATGAACACCACGATCATGAGCACTGCCATCACGACCATGAGCACCATGATCATGAACACTGCTGTCATGACCATCATCATCACCATGCGGACGAGATTTTTACCAGCTGGGGTAGAGAAACTGCCCATCAGTACACAGAAGAAGAACTGGAGAAGATCCTGCAGACACTGTCCGGAGAAACCGGCTGCGGCACGGTACTCCGGGCCAAAGGAATCCTCTGTATGGCGGACGGTACCTGGAAGCAATTTGACCTGGTGCCTGGAGAGTATGAGGTGCGGGAAGGCCGGGCGGATTACACCGGACGCCTGTGCGTGATCGGAACCGATCTGGCACAAGATCAGCTGGCAGAGCTGTTTCATCTTGTCTGATCGGACAAAAAGGAAGCGGGAGGAGGATGAACAATGAGAGTCATACCGGTATTTGTTGTAACCGGGTTTCTGGACAGCGGCAAGACCACTCTGGTCCGGGAGACGCTGATGGAGCAGGAGTGGATCGAGCCGGGGCGCACGCTTTTGATCTGCTGCGAAGAAGGAGAGATCCCGTACACGGAAGAATATTTACAGGAAAAGGATATGGTCCTGGAGCAGGTGACAGAAATGGAGACCCTTACGCCGGCCTATTTTAAGGATCTGACGAAAAAATACCATCCGGTGCAGGTGGTGATCGAGTATAACGGCATGTGGAAGCTTTCGGACCTTTTGAGCATTCAGTATCCGCGAAGCTGGGAACTGCAGGGTGTTTACTCGACGGTCAACGGCCAGACTCTGGACATGTATCTGAAAAACATGCGCAACATGCTGATGGAACAGCTGACAGAATCCGAGCTGATCGTGATCAACCGGTGCGCGCCGGAGGTAGACCGCTCCGGGTTCCGCCGGGCTTTAAAGGTACAAAACCCCATGGCCCAGCTGATCTTTGAGGATACGGAAGGCCGGATCATACAGCCGTCGCAGGAGGATCTTCCCTACGATGTGGAACAAGACGTCATCGAAGTGGCGGATGAAGATTTCGGGATCTGGTATGTGGATGCCTATGATCATCCGGACCGCTACCTGGATAAAGAGATCCTGTTTAAGGCGCAGATCTTCCGCCCGAAGGGGATGGAGGACCATATGTTTGTGCCGGTGCGTAAGATCATGACCTGCTGCGCGGCTGATATGCGGTATTACGGATATCCCTGCAGATCTGCAGAAAAGATCGAAGGAGACAAGAAGAAATATTATATGGTCAGGGCCAGATTCGCGTATGAACCGGTTGGATTTGGAAATGAGCAGCCGGTGCTTTATCTGAAGGAACTCCGCGAGGCCAGGAAGCCGGCGGAAGACGTGGTATATCTGGGGTAAAATGTACCGAAAAAGGAACAAAATAAGGACAAGATGCACTAGACTTTTAAAATGCCTGGGGCTATAATAATTATATATGCCAAATTATTTCTAATTTGTACAATTTTTGAAGGAGGAACAACGAAAATGGCGAGAAAAATGAAGACCATGGATGGTAATCAGGCTGCGGCTCATGTAGCATATGCTTACACTGAAGTTGCTACTATTTACCCGATTACTCCATCATCTGTTATGCCAGAACATGTAGATGAGTGGGCAACCGAGGGAAGAAAAAATATCTTTGGACAGACTGTCCAGGTTACTGAGATGCAGTCAGAGGCCGGAGCTGCAGGTGCAGTACACGGATCCCTGGCAGCAGGCGCCCTTACCACTACATTTACAGCTTCACAGGGTCTGCTCCTGATGATCCCGAACCTGTACAAGGTAGCAGGTGAGCAGCTTCCGGGTGTATTCCACGTATCCGCACGTGCCCTGGCAAGCCATGCACTTTCTATCTTCGGCGATCACTCTGACGTATATGCATGCCGTCAGACCGGAGCTGCCATGCTCTGCGAGTCCAGCGTTCAGGAAGTTATGGACTTAAGCCCGGTTGCACACTGTGCAGCGCTCAAAGGCAAGCTTCCGTTCATCAACTTCTTCGACGGATTCCGTACTTCTCATGAGATCCAGAAGATCGAGACATGGGATTATGAGGATCTGAAGGACATGGTAGACATGGATGCCATTGATGCATTCAGAAATCATGCACTGAACCCGAATCATCCGTGCCAGAGAGGATCCGCGCAGAACCCGGATATCTTCTTCCAGGCAAGAGAGGCATGCAATCCTTACTATGATGCTATGCCGGGAATCGTTCAGGAATACATGGACAAGGTGAATGCAAAGATCGGAACCAACTACAAGCTGTTTAACTACTATGGAGCAGAGGATGCCGAGAAGGTAATCGTAGCAATGGGATCTGCCTGTGATACCATCGAGGAGACTATCGACTATCTGCTGGCAGCAGGCGAGAAGGTGGGCGTTGTAAAAGTACGTCTGTATCGTCCGTTCTGTGCGCAGGCTCTGATCGACGCAATTCCGGATACTGTAAAATACATCAATGTTCTTGACAGAACCAAAGAGCCGGGAGCACAGGGCGAGCCTCTGTACCTGGATGTTGTATCCGCACTGAAAGGATCCAAATTTGACAGCGTTCCGGTATTCAGCGGACGTTACGGACTGGGATCCAAGGACACCACACCTGCACAGATCGTTGCAGTATTTAACAACACAGAGAAAGAAAGATACACCATCGGTATCGAGGATGATGTAACACACCTGTCTCTGGAAGTGGGACCGGCTCTGGTTACCACACCGGAGGGAACCATCAACTGTAAATTCTGGGGTCTTGGCGCTGACGGTACTGTCGGAGCAAACAAGAACTCCATTAAGATCATCGGCGACAACACAGACATGTACGCACAGGCTTACTTTGATTATGACTCCAAGAAGTCCGGCGGTGTTACCATGTCTCACCTGCGTTTTGGTAAGTCACCGATCAAGTCCACATACCTGATCCACCAGGCAAACTTTGTTGCCTGCCACAATCCGTCCTATGTGAACAAATATAACATGGTTCAGGAACTGGTAGACGGAGGAACCTTCCTTCTGAACTGCCCGTGGGATATGGAAGGTCTTGAGAAGCATCTGCCGGGACAGGTAAAAGCTTACATCGCTGACCACAACATCAAGTTCTACACCATCGACGGTATCAAGATCGGTAAAGAGATCGGACTTGGCGGACGTATCAACACTGTTCTTCAGTCTGCATTCTTCAAACTGGCAGCCATTATTCCGGAAGAGGAAGCGATCGACCTGATGAAGAAGGCTGCAAAAGCTACCTATGGAAGAAAGGGCGACAAGATCGTTCAGATGAACTATGACGCCATCGACGCAGGAGCAAAACAGGTACACGAAGTAGAAGTTCCGGAGTCCTGGAAGTCCTGTCCGGATGAAGGCCTCTTCGCACCGGAAGTAAAGGGCGGAAGAGACGACGTTGTAAGCTTTGTAAAGAACATCCAGACCAAGGTAAATTCCCAGGAAGGAAACAGCCTGCCTGTATCTGCATTTAATGATTATGTAGACGGCTCCACACCGTCCGGATCTTCTGCATATGAGAAACGTGGTATCGCAGTAGATATCCCGGTATGGAAGGCAGAGAACTGTATCCAGTGTAACCGCTGTGCATATGTATGTCCGCACGCTGTTATCCGTCCGGTAGCCCTGACAGAGGAAGAGCTTGCAAAAGCACCGGAAGGAACACAGGCTATCGACATGATCGGTATGCCGGGAATGAAGTTCACCATGACAGTATCCGCTTACGACTGTACCGGATGCGGTTCCTGTGCAAATGTCTGCCCGGGCAAGAAGGGCGAGAAGGCTCTCGTTATGGAGAACATGGAAGCAAACGTAGCTTCTCAGGAAGTATTTGATTTCGGAAGAGAGATTGAAGTAAAACCGGAAGTTGTTGCCAAGTTCAAACCTGAGACTGTAAAGGGCAGCCAGTTCAAACAGCCGCTCCTTGAGTTCTCCGGCGCATGTGCAGGCTGCGGCGAGACACCGTACGCAAAACTGGTAACACAGCTGTTTGGCGACAGAATGTATATTGCAAACGCAACAGGATGTTCCTCTATCTGGGGTAACTCCTCACCGTCCACACCTTACACTGTAAACTCCAAGGGACAGGGTCCGGCATGGTCCAACTCTCTGTTCGAGGATAACGCAGAGTTTGGTTACGGTATGCTGCTTGCCCAGAAGGCAATCCGCAAGAGATTAAAAGCAGAAGTAGAAGAGATCGCTGCATCTGACAAGGCATCCGCAGAAGTAAAAGAAGCATGCCAGGCATACCTGGATACCTTCAACTGCGGCGCAAGCAACGGGGATGCAACAGACAAACTGGTATCCGTTCTGGACGGATGCGACTGCGACCTTTGCAAGGATGTTGTAAAGAACAAAGACTTCCTGGCTAAGAAGTCCCAGTGGATCTTCGGTGGTGACGGATGGGCTTACGATATCGGATTCGGCGGCGTTGACCACGTACTCGCAAGCGGCGAGGATATCAACATCATGGTATTCGATACCGAAGTTTACTCCAACACAGGCGGACAGTCCTCCAAGGCTACCAAGACAGGTGCAACCGCACAGTTCGCTGCAAACGGTAAAGAGACCAAGAAGAAAGACCTGGCAGGCATCGCTATGAGCTACGGTTATGTATATGTAGCACAGATCGCCATGGGTGCTGACTTCAACCAGACCGTAAAAGCCATCGCAGAGGCAGAGGCATATCCGGGACCGTCCCTGATCATCGCATACGCTCCGTGTATCAACCACGGTATCAAGAAAGGTATGAGCAAAGCTCAGACCGAAGAGCAGCTTGCGGTAGAATGCGGTTACTGGAATAACTTCCGCTTCAACCCGGCAGCAGAAGGCGCGAAATTCACGCTGGACAGCAAAGAGCCGAAGGAAGAAGGATATCAGGAATTCCTGAACGGCGAAGTTCGTTACAACGCTCTGAAGAGATCCAATCCGGAAAGAGCAGAAAAACTCTTCGCAAAGAACGAGCAGGAAGCAATGGAAAGATATTCCTATCTGAAGAAACTGGTAACTCTGTACGGAGAAGAATAAACGGAAAAAATGGAAAAGGGGACGTAGACCTTTGCAAAAGGTCTACGTCCCCTTTTCCATTTCCGGCAATGTGGGAAGTGATCTGGCGGCTAATGGAAAACGAGACGTAGCCCTTTGCAAAAGGGCTACGTCTCGTTTGCCATTGCTTGCCATATTATTGCCAAATATGGCATGAACATGGTATATTAGAAACAGGCCAAATGGAAATGAGGAGAAAGGAGGCCGGCTATGACGCTTGAGGAGATGCGGGAGAAGAAGAGGGAGTACGGGCTTACGAATGAGCAGATTTCCGATTACACAGGGGTTCCGCTTGCGACGGTGCAGAAGATCTTTGCGGGGGTGACGGAGTCGCCCAGATATACTACGATGCAGGCGCTGGAGACAGTGTTCCGTTCAGTGGAAAGAGAAGGGGAGGAGAGAAGTCCGCGACCGGACCGGGTGGCGGAAAGCCTGGCTTATATGGCGGATGATTCGAAGGCCCAGGGGGAATATACGCTGGCAGACTATTATGCTCTGCCGGATGACAGGCGGGTAGAGCTGATCGACGGTGTGATCTATGATATGTCATCGCCGGAGTCTATCCATCAGATCTTGATCACGTCGATATGGAAGGATCTGTTCAATTATATCAGTGACGGGAAGGGGAACTGCCTGCCGATGATCGCTCCGCTGGATGTGCAGCTTGACCGGGATGACCGGACGATGGTGCAGCCGGACGTGCTGGTGGTGTGCGACCGCAGCAAGGTGGTGCGGCGGTGCGTTTACGGGGCGCCGGATTTTGTGGTGGAGATCCTTTCCCCATCCACATGGGAAAAGGATATGTACGTGAAGCTTGGTAAATATGAGTCGGCCGGAGTCCGGGAATACTGGATCGTTGATCCGAAGAAGAAACGGGTGCTGGTTTATGATTTTGAGCACACGGATTTTCCGGTGCTGTATACATTTACGGATCAGATACCGGTGGGGATTTTTGACGGAGAGTGCAGGGTGGACTTTGCATCAATCTATGAATATGTCCGCTTCCTTTATGAGAGAGAGGACTCTGAAAGAGAGGATGATGAAAGGGAGAAAAGAGAGGACGAGGATTGAGAAGCTGCGGGTCCGTATATGATAGAAAGAATGAGGAGTTTGGTATGAAGGTGACAGAGGATTTATTAAAAGATGCGTTGCGATATGGAAAGGCTTTTACAAAATTTGGGAAAACGGCGCAGTATATTCCGGAGCTGCGGGCGGTGAACCAGTATTATCTGGGCGTGTGTACCATCGATCTGGAGGGAAATGTGCTGGAGGCGGGGGATACCCGTATTCCCTTTACGATACAGAGTATTTCGAAGCTGGCGTCCCTGATCCTGGCAATCCGGGACTGCGGGGCGGACCATCTGTTTCATGAAAAGGTGGGGGTGGAACCGACAGGCGATCCCTTTAATTCCATTATCAAACTGGAAACGAAGACAAGGCCCTTCAATCCCTTTATCAATGCGGGGGCAATCGCGGTGGCCAGCTGTATTAAGGGGGCGGATGCGGACGAGAAGTTTGAACGCTTCCTGACATTTACCAGAAAGCTTTGCGATAACGATGAGATTGCGTTAAATCAGGCGGTATATGAGTCGGAACGGGACACCGGAGACCGGAACCGGGCGCTGGCCTATTACCTGAAGGCGTCCGGGATCCTGGAGGGGGACGTGGAAGAGTGCCTGGACTTTTATTTCCGCATGTGTTCTGTCAATGTGACAGCCCACGATATCGCCTACATGAGCCTGGTGCTGGCGAATCACGGGATCGATCCCAGGGACGGGGAAGAATTGATCGAACCCCAGAACGCCAAGGCCATCCGGGCGCTGATGCTGACCTGCGGGATGTATGACGGCTCCGGTGAATTTGCCATGACCGTTGGATTTCCGGCAAAGAGCGGCGTGGGCGGCGGGATTGCGGCGTCTCTGGTAGACCGGATGGGCATCGGGGTCTTTGGCCCTGCCCTGGATGAAAAAGGAAACAGCGCCGGCGGGATCAAGATCCTGGAGTATCTTTCCGAGAAGATGGGTGTTTCTCTCTTCTAGGCACGCTCCCGGACTTTGCCGGCTTTCTCCGGACCGGAGTATTTCTGGTTGACATTTCAGGGGATTAATGCAAAAATATAAGAAATGAATCATGAACCGGATAGAGGCGCAGGCTTCATCAGTATTTTTCAGACATAAGCACCGGAATGGCTGTCTGAGGAAGAAAGGGGAGGCTGCCGAAGAGAAAGGGAGGTTTTCCGGCCCCTTTTCTCTGGGACGTATGCAGAAGATGCTGCGGACTGTCACTTTTTGTGGAGCACTATCAGGGATAAGGATCAGGAGAAATGATAATTATGCCATGAATGTGCGCTGTAAGACGCAAGTTCATGGCATTTTTGATGTGACAAGGCGGTTCCGGCGTCTGGCCGGGACTTTGCCGCAAACGAAAGAATGATAAGAGAGGAAGAAAGAGTATGAGTGGAAAGAGAAGATTTGTGTGGGGAACCACTGTGTTTCTGCTGATCCTGGCATGCAGCGCCGTGACGGTATTTGCGGCGGATGCAGAGACGGAGTATGTACCGGGAATGTACGCCACCTTCTGGTCGCTGATCCCGCCGGTGGTGGCTATTGTGCTGGCGCTGATCACAAAAGAGGTCTATAGTTCCCTGTTTATCGGAATCCTGATCGGCGGTGTATTTTATGCGGGATTTGATTTTGAACGAACAGTAACCCATGTCTTCCAGGACGGGATCGTGGGAGTGCTTTCAGACAGCTACAATGTGGGGATCCTGGTGTTCCTGGTGATCCTTGGGATTATGGTCTGTATGATGAATAAGGCCGGAGGATCGGCCGCTTTCGGCCGCTGGGCCAGCGAGCATATCAAGAGCCGGGCAGGCGCGCAGCTTGCCACCATCCTGCTTGGAGTGCTGATCTTTATTGACGATTATTTCAACTGTCTGACTGTGGGAAGCGTGATGCGGCCTGTGACAGACAAACACAACGTATCCAGGGCAAAGCTTGCCTATCTGATCGACGCCACAGCCGCGCCGGTATGTATTATCGCGCCGATTTCTTCCTGGGCTGCGGCAGTTACGGGATTTGTAGAGGGAGAGGATGGATTTTCTATCTTTATCCGGGCCATTCCTTATAACTATTATGCGCTTCTGACGATCACCATGATGCTGGCGCTGGTGCTTCTGAAGGTGGATTACGGCCCGATGAAGCTGCACGAAGAAAATGCCAGAAAGGGCGACCTTTATACCACGCCGGACAGACCTTATGCGGGAATGGAAGAAGAGATCAATGAATCAAAGGGAAAGGTGATCGACCTGGTATTCCCGATCCTGGTGCTGATCGTCTGCTGTGTCATCGGCATGATCTATACCGGCGGCTTTTTCTCCGGCGCCGGCATTGTAGAGGCGTTCTCCGGAAGCGATGCTTCGGTGGGACTGATGTTTGGAAGCTTTTTTGCATTTGTGATCGTGACCGTGTTCTATGCGCTCCGCAGGGTGTTGAGTTTCGGAGAGACCATGGTCTGCGTGCCGGAAGGATTTAAGGCCATGGTGCCGGCGATCCTGATCCTGACCTTTGCCTGGACGCTGAAAGCCATGACAGACAGCCTGGGAGCGGCGGATTATGTAGCCGGGGTTGTGGAGTCTGCGGCAGGAGGATTCCTGCATCTTCTGCCGGCCATTATTTTCCTGGTAGGCTGCCTTCTGTCCTTTGCCACCGGAACCTCCTGGGGAACCTTTGGCATCCTGATCCCTATCGTGGTAGCGGTGTTCCAGGGAACCAACGAGACCATGATGATCATCTCCATTTCCGCCTGCATGGCGGGCGCGGTCTGCGGCGATCACTGCTCGCCCATATCGGATACGACGATCATGTCCTCGGCGGGCGCACAGTGTAATCACGTAAATCATGTGACGACCCAGCTTCCCTATGCGGTGACCTGTGCGGCGGTATCTTTTGTGACATACATCATCGCCGGATTTGTGCAAAATCCATTTATCTGTCTGCCAGTGGGAATCCTTCTGATGGTCGGAACCCTTGCGGTGATCAGAAAAATCAATGCATAACCACCGGACAGACTGCAGAAAATAAAGAAAATGAGACAGGACGGCATGGATACACTGTGCCGTTCTTTTCTTTGCAGTGGTGATTGCAGCAGCAGCCAAAAAGCGTTATAATATGTGGAAATGAAAGGAGTCAGAGGACAGACATATGAATGAGGCAAATATCAAGGCTTATGAAGTCTTACAGAAGGAAGAACTGACAGGGATCCGCTCCCGCGGGTATCTTTGCCGCCACAAAAAGAGCGGAGCCAGGGTGCTTCTGATAGAAAATGATGATGAAAATAAAGTGTTCAGTATCGGGTTTCGCACGCCTCCCAAGGACAGCACCGGCGTGCCCCACATCATGGAACACTCGGTGCTGTGCGGATCCAGGAATTTTCCGGCCAAGGATCCGTTTGTAGAACTGGTAAAAGGATCGCTCAATACATTTTTAAATGCCATGACTTACCCGGATAAGACGGTATATCCGGTGGCAAGCTGCAATGACAAGGATTTTCAGAACCTGATGCACGTCTACATGGACGCTGTGCTGTATCCGAACATTTATCAGCATGAGGAAATCTTCCGCCAGGAAGGGTGGAGTTATAGGCTGGATACGCCGGACGGCGAACTCGGGTATAACGGAGTCGTATACAATGAGATGAAAGGAGCGTTCTCCTCGCCGGAGAGCGTGCTGGACCGGGTGGTGTTAAATACCCTTTTCCCGGACACGCCTTACGCCAATGAATCCGGCGGCGACCCGGAGCATATTCCGGAACTGACCTACGAACAGTTCCTGGCGTTCCACCAGACCTATTACCATCCCGCTAACAGCTATATTTACCTGTATGGAAATATGGATATGGAAGAAAAGCTAAACTGGCTGGATCAGGAATATCTCTGCCATTTTGATAAGATCCAGGTGGATTCCCGGATCCCGATGCAGAAGGCTTTTGACCATATGATAGAAAAAGAGCTTCCATATTCCATAGCAAGCGATGAATCAGAAGCCGATAATACGTATTTATCTTATAATAAAGTGATCGGTACCAGCCTGGACCGGGAGCTTTACCTGGCATTCCAGATCCTGGATTATGCTCTTTTGTCTGCGCCGGGAGCGCCGCTAAAAAAAGCGCTGACAGATGCGGGTATAGGAAAAGACATTATGGGATCTTATGACAACGGGATCTGCCAGCCGGTATTTTCTGTGGTGTCAAAGAATGCAAATGTAGATCAGAAGGATGCATTTGTCCGGAAGATCGAAGAGGTGTTAAGCGGGATCGTAGAAAAAGGAATGGATCCCAAAGCCCTGGAGGCCGGGATCAATTATCATGAATTCCGGTACAGGGAAGCGGATTTTGGCAGTTATCCCAAGGGGCTGATGTACGGCCTTCAGATCATGGACAGCTGGCTCTATGACGATGAAAAGCCGTTTATCCACATTGAGGCGCTGGATACCTTCGCATTTTTAAAGAAGCAGATCGGCACCGGCTATTACGAAGATCTGATCCGCAGATATCTTCTGGAGAATCCTCATGGAGCCATTGTGGTGGTGAAACCGGAAAAGGGACGGACCGCCAGGATGGACCGGGAGCTTCGGGAAAAGCTTGCGGCCTACAAGGACGGATTGAGCCCGGAAGAAAGAGAAGAACTGGTAACGAAGACCCGCGAGCTGGAGGAGTACCAGTCCAAAGAGGACAGGCCGGAGGATCTGGAGAAAATCCCGGTTCTGAAACGAGAAGACATTTCCCGTAAGATCGCGCCTGTATTCAATGAAGAAAAACAGGCGGCAGGAGTTCCCATGATCTTTCATGAGATAGAGACCAATGGCATCGGATATCTGGATCTGCTGTTCGATATGTCCGGCGTTCCGGAAGAGCTGCTGCCTTATGTGGGGATCCTGCAGGCGACGCTTGGAGTTATCGATACCACGCATTATGAATACGGAGAATTATTTAATGAGATCAACGTGCACACCGGCGGCATCGGCACTTCGCTGGAACTGTATCCGGATGTGACGAAAGTAAAAGAAAAAGCATTTAGGGCGACATTTGAGATCAAAACCAAGGCGCTCTATGAGAAGCTGCCGGTGGCATTTGCCATGATGGCGGAGATCCTGACCGAGTCAAAGCTTACAGATGAAAAGCGGCTTCTGGAGATCCTGGAAATGCTGAAATCCAGACTTCTGATGCGCTTCCAGTCTGCGGGACACACCACCGCAGTATTACGGGCCATGGCTTATGCGTCTCCGTCGGCCAGATTAAAAGACCTGACAGGCGGCATAGAATTTTACCGGGTTGTTTCCAGGATCACAGATCACTATGAAGAAGAAAAAGAAGATCTGGTCCGGAAGCTTGGCGCTCTGGCAAAACGGCTGTTCCGCGCGGACAATCTGATGATCAGCTACACAGCGGCGGCGGAAGGACTGGCGGGGATCGAAGAACAGGTAAAAGGCCTTAAAGAAAAGCTTTTTACAGAACCGGTGGAACCCCAGGCCTGCATCCTGCACTGCGAGAAAAAGAACGAAGGGTTCAAAACCGCTTCCAAAGTGCAGTACGTGGCAAGGGCCGGTAACTTTATCGATCAGGGCGCTTCCTATACCGGGGCGCTGCAGATCCTGAAAGTGATCATGAGCTACGAATACCTGTGGCAGAATATCCGCGTCAAAGGCGGGGCTTACGGCTGCATGAGCAATTTCAACCGGATCGGAGAAGGGTTTTTTGTCTCCTACCGGGATCCCAACCTGAAACGGACCATGGAAGTCTACGAAGGCGTTCCGGAATACCTCCGGAACTTCACCGTCAGCGAGAGGGATATGACCAAATACATCATCGGCACCATCAGCAATATCGACCAGCCCATGACGCCGGCGGCCAAAGGAGACCGCTCCATGAACCTCTACATGAATCATGTCAGTGAAGAGATGATCCGCAAAGAGAGGGAAGAGATCCTGGAAGCAGGACAGGAAGACATCCGGGCGCTGGCAGACGTGGCGGAAGCCGTGCTGGCTGCCGGGCAGGTGTGCGTCATCGGCAGCGAAGAGGCCATAGACGCGGAAAAAGAAATGTTCGGGACAGTGACAAGGTTTTAACAGGGGACGTAGACCTTTTGCACTTTACCCTGTCCCCTTTTGCAAATGACTACGTCCCCATTGGGAGGAAAAGCATGAATAATCATTATAAATCTGGCTTTGTGACGTTGATCGGCCGGCCGAATGTGGGGAAATCTACACTGATGAACCAGCTGATCGGCCAGAAGATCGCGATTACGTCCAACAAGCCGCAGACGACGAGGAACCGGATCCAGACGATCCTGACTACCGAAGAGGGGCAGATCGTGTTTGTGGACACGCCGGGGATCCACAAGGCGAAGAATAAGCTGGGCGAGTATATGGTAAATGTGGCGGAGCGGACGCTGAAAGAAGTGGACGTGATCCTCTGGCTGGTAGAGCCTGCTACGTTTATCGGCGCCGGCGAGCAGCATATCGCAGACCAGCTCCGCCGGGTGAACACGCCGGTGATCCTGGTGATCAATAAGATCGACAGTGTGAAGAAGGAGGAGATCCTTCCGGTGATCGCGGCGTACAAGGATGTCTGCGATTTCGCGGAGATCGTGCCGGTTTCGGCGAGAAACGGGGATAATACGGATGAGCTGGTGCGGGAGATTTTCAAATATCTGCCTTATGGTCCGCAGTTTTATGATGAGGACACAGTGACCGACCAGCCGGAGCGCCAGATCGTGGCGGAACTGATCCGCGAAAAGGCTCTCCACAGCCTGCAGGAAGAGATCCCTCACGGCATTGCCGTGGCCATTGACCGGATGCAGAAAAAGAACAAGATCATGCATATCGACGCGACGATCATCTGCGAGCGGGATTCCCACAAGGGGATTATTATTGGTAAACAAGGAAATATGTTGAAAAAAATCGGCAGCACGGCCCGGTATGAGATTGAAAAAATGCTGGATTGCCAGGTAAATCTCAAGCTTTGGGTTAAGGTGAAGAAGGACTGGAGAGACAGCGAATTCCTGATGAAAAATTTTGGATATCGGGAAGAAGAATAAAGAAGTGGTTTTCCGGGAGAACCTATCCTCAGAAGAGTAACAGAGGATGAGGTGATCAAAAGTGGAAGAAAATTACTGGAACCAATTTCTTAAGACCGGCAGCATAAAGGACTATCTCAGCTATAGAAATGCGGCCGGCTGCGGGCGGGAGCAAAGGTCCCGCAAAGGAGAAAGGGAAGTTGAATCAGATCACGGTGACTGGCATGGTGCTGTCGGCGGCGCCGATAGGAGAGTATGATAAACGGATCGTGATCCTGACAAGGGAGAGGGGCAAGATCTCCGCCTTTGCCAGGGGAGCCAGAAGAGCGGGAAATGCGCTGATGGGCGTTACAGAACCCTTTGCTTTCGGCACATTTGCGATCTACGAGGGGCGGACATCCTATACATTGATGTCGGCCTCTATTTCCAATTATTTTTCCGAGCTCCGCCAGGATATGGAGGGGGCGTACTATGGCTTCTACTTCATGGATCTGGCCGGCTATTACGCCAGAGAAGGAAATGATGAGACGCAGCTTCTGGGGCTTCTTTACCAGACCCTGCGGGCGCTTTTGAATCCCCATATCCCCAACCGGCTGGTGCGCTGCATTTACGAACTCAAGGCCGTGACGGTAAATGGAGAAGGCCCCCAGGTATTTTCCTGCATGGCCTGCGGGCGCAAGGAAGGACCCTGGCGCTTCAGCGTCCGGCGGGGCGGATTTCTCTGCGAGGACTGCGGCCGCCTGGAAAACGGAGCCGGAACCATCCTTCCCTCCACGGTCTACACCCTGCAGTACATTGTATCCTCCCCGGTGGAAAAGCTGTACACCTTCGTGGTAAAAGAAGAGGTGCTGGACGAACTGGAAAAGATCGTTGCAGATTATCTGGAAAAGTATGTGGACAGACATTTTAAATCTCTGGAAATCCTGAAAATGATCGTAGAATAAATCCTGAAAACAAATGTGGAATAAGGCTTGAAAACACGGGCCGCAAACTGTATAATTATTAACAATCATTGTATTTATAGAAAATACAGATAAACATATGGAAGAGAGGAATAGGGCATGGTAGAAAAGACAATGGACAAAATCGTTGCGCTGGCGAAATCAAGAGGATTCGTTTATCCGGGATCTGAGATCTACGGCGGGCTGGCAAATACATGGGACTATGGAAACCTGGGCGTTGAGCTGAAGAATAACGTAAAAAGAGCCTGGTGGCAGAAATTCGTACAGGAGTCTCCCTACAACGTAGGCGTGGACTGTGCGATCCTGATGAACCCACAGACCTGGGTGGCCAGCGGACATCTGGGCGGATTCAGCGATCCTCTGATGGACTGTAAAGAGTGCCATGAGCGTTTCCGCGCTGACAAGATGATCGAGGATTATGCAAAAGAAAATGACCTGGAGCTTCCGGACAGCATCGACGGCTGGAGCCACGAGCAGATGGAGCAGTATATCGAGGAGCATCAGATCCCCTGCCCTACCTGCGGCAAACACAATTTCACCGAGATCCGTGAATTTAACCTGATGTTCAAGACCTTCCAGGGTGTAACAGAAGACGCCAAGAGCGTGGTTTACCTTCGCCCGGAGACGGCACAGGGTATTTTCGTAAACTTTAAAAATGTACAGCGTACCTCCAGAAAGAAGATCCCCTTTGGAATCTGCCAGATCGGTAAATCCTTCCGAAATGAGATCACACCTGGAAACTTTACGTTCCGTACCAGAGAGTTTGAGCAGATGGAGCTGGAGTTCTTCTGCGAGCCGG
Organism: Mordavella massiliensis; assembly: GCF_016902415.1. Classification (GTDB taxonomy): domain Bacteria; phylum Bacillota; class Clostridia; order Lachnospirales; family Lachnospiraceae; genus Merdimonas; species Merdimonas faecigallinarum. The sequence continues at coordinate 35,097 of NZ_JACJLV010000002.1, forward strand.
ATACGGATCTGGAATGGCACGCATACTGGAAAAAATTCTGTCTGGACTGGCTGAAGACCCTGGGCATCAAGGATGAGGAAATGCGCTACCGCGATCACTCTCCGGAAGAACTGAGCCATTACAGCAAGGCAACCACAGACGTGGAATTCCTCTTCCCCTTTGGATGGGGCGAACTGTGGGGAATCGCAGACCGTACAGACTTTGACCTGACCCAGCATCAGAACGTGTCCAAACAGGATCTGTCTTATTTTGATGATGAGAAGAAGATCAAATACATTCCTTACGTGATCGAGCCGTCACTGGGAGCGGACCGTATGGTCCTTGCCTTCCTGTGCAGCGCTTATGATGAGGAAGAGCTGGAAGGCGGAGACATGCGTACGGTTCTCCATTTCCATCCGGCGCTGGCTCCGGTCAAGATCGGCGTGCTGCCGCTGTCCAAGAAGCTGAGCGAGGGCGCAGAGAAGATTTACGCAAAACTGTCCAAAAAGTACAACTGTGAGTTCGATGAGCGCGGCAATATCGGAAAACGCTACCGCCGCCAGGACGAGATCGGAACACCGTTCTGCATTACCTATGACTTCGAGTCTGAGGAAGACGGCGCGGTGACCGTTCGTGACAGAGATACCATGGAGCAGGAGAGAGTAAAGATCGAAGATCTGGAGAGCTATTTCGAGAAGAAATTCGAGTGGTAAAAAGTGCTGAAAATATTCAGAGAGTAAAATAGAGAAGGCGTCCGCCGGTTGGAGGGCGCCTTCTTTTGTGAAAGTATGACAACCAAAAAGGGGCATATTTTCTTTTTACACGTTTTATAAAATCTTGATCTCCGGATCAAACGGCTTGTCCGCATAGCGTTCCGGATGGATCCGGCGATCACGGAAGTCTGCGATGGCGGTGTAAAGTACGTCCGTAGAGGAGTTGATACCAGTCTCGCAGGAATCCTGGATAACGCCGATGATAAATCCGACACCTACCACCTGCATGGAGATATCGTTGGGGATACCAAACAGGCTGCAGGCCAGCGGGATCAGAAGCAGAGATCCGCCTGCCACGCCGGAGGCTCCTGCCGCACTGGCAGCCGCCAGTACACACATGATCAGCGCGCTGGGGATCGATACTTCAATACCCAGAGTATTCGCCGCTGCAAGGGCCATCGTAGAAATGGTGATGGCTGCGCCGGCCATATTTACGGTTGCTCCAAGCGGAATGGAGATGGAGTAAGTGTCTTCGTCCAGTCCCAGCCGCTCGCACAGTCCCATATTTACCGGGATATTTGCCGCAGAACTTCTGGTGAAGAATGCGGTGATAAAGCTTTCCTTCAGGCAGGTGAATACCAGCTTGTAAGGATTTTTGCGGATGAACAAAAATACGATGATCGGATTGATGATCAGCGCTACCGCCGCCATGGTTCCGACCAGTACCAGGATCAGACGTCCGTATCCAAGGAGGACAGACAGACCCTGTTCGGAAATGGTAGTAAAGATCAGTCCCATGATACCGAAGGGAGCGCAGTTGATGACCCATCTGACTGCAGTGGAAACTGCGTCAGAGATATTGTCCAGCGCATTTTTGGTTCCTTCGCTGGCGCCTTTGAGCGCGATACCAAAGATAATGGCCCATGCAAGGATGCCGATGAAGTTGGCGTTGATCAGGGCGTTGACCGGATTATCCACCAGGTTCATCAGAAGATTGGTGATGACCTCTGTAACTCCGCTGGGCGGGGTAACGTCGCTGGTGTCCGTGCTCTCAGAAAAGGTAAGAACGATCGGAAACAGCCGGCTTGCCACTACGGCACAGGCTGCAGCCACCACATTGCCCGCCATATAAAGGATGACGATTACCTTTAAGTTGGTTTTCTGTCCTTCGCCCATACGGCACAGAGAACTCATGATCAGGAAAAATACCAGAATCGGTGCAACTCCGCGCAGAGCTCCGACAAATAAATCCCCCAGAATAGAGATCGCGCTTGCCTGCGGTACGACCAGACCGAGAATGATACCGATGATCAGTCCGCAGATGATCCGTTTCACCAAACTGATGCTGTCCCATTTTTGAATGATGCCTTTGAGTTTTTCCATATTTTCCCTCTCTTTCTTCTTGACACGTTACCTGTAGCGTGTTAAGATAACGCTAAAATAATGATGTTTTTAATATACTAGATTTTGGATGATTTGTAAATGATGACGATGGAAAATATTGAAAAAACATGTTTTTCGTCGAAATGCACAAAGAGCGCTAATGGCACGCTAAGAAGTTGTTTGCGCACCTGTATGTGTTTTTTGCATCTTTCGCATACAGGCAGGCGTAGGTAAAGACGGCGTGTTACTGGCAGGACTGACAGGTATAGGGACAAAAAAAGACAGGCAGAAGATCTGCCTGTCTTGAAACCGTATGTAATTGTAAGTCTTTTGTGTACGCGTGTAATCTGAAAATTACAGAATCTTGATCTCCGGATCAAACGGCTTGTTTGCGTAGTGTTCCGGATGGATCCGGCGGTCGCGGAAGTCTGCGATCGCTGTATACAGAACGTCTGTAGAAGAGTTAACGCCTGTCTCACAGGAATCCTGGATTACACCGATGATGAATCCGACACCGACTACCTGCATGGAGATGTCATTCGGGATACCGAACAGACTACATGCCAGCGGGATCAGAAGCAGGGAACCGCCTGCAACACCGGAAGCTCCGGCTGCACTGGCTGCTGCCAGTACGCACATGATCAGTGCACTGCCGACGGAAACGTGGATATCCAGGGTGTTGGCTGCTGCCAGTGCCATGGTAGAAATGGTGATTGCCGCACCAGCCATGTTTACGGTAGCGCCAAGAGGAATGGAGATAGAGTAGGTATCTTCATCCAGGCCAAGTCTTTCGCAAAGCTTCATGTTAACAGGAATGTTCGCAGCGGAGCTTCTGGTGAAGAACGCAGTGATAAAGCTTTCCTTCAGACAGGTAAAGATCAGTTTGAACGGGTTCTTGCGGATAAACAGGAACACGATGATCGGGTTTACAATGAATACAACAGCGGCCATGGTTCCAACCAGTACCAGGATCAGACGTCCGTATCCAAGGAGAACGGAAAGTCCCTGCTCGGAAATGGTGGTGAAAATCAGACCCATGATACCGAACGGTGCACAGCTGATGACCCACTGTACGGCGATGGATACTGCATCGGAGATGTGTTCCAGAGCATTTTTGGTTCCTTCGCCCGCCCCTTTCAGAGCAACACCAAAGATGATGGCCCAGAACAGGATACCAATGTAGTTTGCCTGTACGATGGCATTTACCGGGTTGTCAACCAGGTTCATCAGAAGGTTGGTTAAGACTTCGGTCACGCCGCTCGGAGGAGCAACATCACTGGTGTCTGTATTCTCGGTAAAGGTCAGGGTGATCGGGAAAATGTAGCTTGCTGCTACGGCACAGGCTGCTGCAAGAATATTGCCGGCCATGTACAGGATTACGATCACTTTCATATTGGTCTTCTGTCCCTTCCCCATGTGGCAGAGCGAGCTCATAACCAGGAAGAATACCAGTACGGGAGCGATGCCTCGAAGGGCGCCTACGAACAGGTCTCCGAGAATCGAAATTCCGGATGCCTGCGGAACAACAAGTCCAAGGATGATACCAATGATCAATCCACAAATGATACGTTTGACCAGACTGATGCTGTTCCATTTGCTAATGATGTTTTTAACTGTTTGCATCTTTTCTCGCAGATATTTCGCATCACAATATCTGCATCCTCTCTTTCTTCTAGATTTCGGATTATGGTCCCCCAATAATAATGCTAAATATCATTATAAAAGAAATGCACGGATTTGTAAATATTAACTTATTATTCGGGCCTTGTGTACAAAAAAATGAACAAATTGTACACATGAAACTCATGAATATCCATTGTGTGTCGTGAAAATGAATGATATAATAGTAACGAAATACAAGAATCGTCTGGGGAGACGAAGATATGGGAGGTATCAACATGAGTGAAAAAAATGATGGAATGATGTGGGCGCTCGTCAAAGAGAAGCCGGAAGAAGGCTTGTGGATGAAACGGGTTCCGATCCCGGAAGTGGGACCTAACGACGTCAAGATCAAGATCCACAAGACCGCGATCTGCGGAACAGACGTACATATCTGGCAGTGGAATGACTGGGCACAGCACACTATTCCGATCGGCCTGACAGCAGGACATGAGTATGTTGGCGAGGTTGTTGAGGTTGGATCCGGAGTGAAGGGCTTCAATATCGGAGACCTGGTATCCGGTGAAGGACACATCACCTGCGGAAAATGCCGCAACTGTCTGGAAGGACACAAAGAAAACTGTAAGGATGCCAAAGGTGTGGGCGTAAACCGCAACGGTGCATTTGCGGAATACCTGGTAATCCCTGCCTCCAACGTATGGCCCTGCAACCCGAACATCCCGGAAGAGATGTACGCGATCTTTGATCCGTTTGGAAATGCAACTCACACCGCACTTTCCTACGATGTATTAGGCGAGGACGTGCTGGTGGCAGGCGCAGGCCCCATCGGTATCATGGCAGCGGCTATCGTTAAATTCGCAGGCGCAAGACACGTTGTAGTGACAGACTTTAACGAGTATCGTCTGGAACTGGCTAAGAAGCTGGGCGCTACCAGAGTTGTGAACCTTGCAAAAGAGAAACTGCCGGATGTAATGAACGAGATCGGCATGACCGAAGGATTCGACGTAGGTCTTGAGATGTCCGGTTCCCAGGCTGCTCTTCATGACATGATCCACAACATGAAGCACGGCGGAAAGATCGCTCTTCTGGGACTGCAGAGAACAGACGCTACCGTAGACCTTGAGACAGTGATCTTCAACGGACTGAACCTGCGCGGTATCTATGGAAGAAAGGTATGGGATACCTGGTACAAGATGTCTACCATGCTGCAGGCAGGACTGGACATTTCCGAGATTATCACACATCACTTCGACATCAAAGACTTTGCGAAGGGATTTGAGGCTATGATCTCCGGAGAGTCCGGAAAAGTTATCCTTGACTGGTCTCACATCAACGACTAAAACGATCAGGTCAGGACAGGCTGCGTTTAAAAGACGCGGCAGAAAATTACTACTTATTTAATAAGAAAGAAGGATTTGAACGAAATGGCTCGTAAAAACGATATTTTGGACATTTACGCAAAAGAAGTAGAGGGAATTAAGGAAGCCGGACTTTTTAAAGGCGAGGCTCCGTTTGTATCTCCCCAGGGCGCAAAAGTAAAGATGGAAGACGGAAGAGAACTTCTTTGCATGTGCGCAAACAACTATCTGGGTCTTGGCGACAGCCCGCGTCTGATCGAGGCTGCAAAGAAAACCTATGACCAGAAAGGATTTGGTGTTGCTTCCGTACGTTTCATCTGCGGAACCCAGGATATCCACAAACAGCTGGAGAAAAAGATCTCCAACTTCCTGGGAACAGACGACACGATTCTTTACTCCTCCTGCTTCGATGCGAACGGCGGTCTGTTTGAGACGATCCTGACAGCAGACGATGCAGTTATCAGTGATGAACTGAACCACGCATCCATCATCGATGGCGTTCGTCTTTGCAAGGCAAAGAGATTCCGTTACAAAAACAATAATATGGAAGATCTGGAAGCGAAATTAAAAGAGGCTGATGAAGCCGGCGCAAGAATCAAACTGATCGCAACAGACGGTGTATTCTCCATGGATGGTATCATCTGCAACCTGCAGGGCGTATGCGACCTGGCAGATAAATACAATGCACTGGTAATGGTAGACGACAGCCATGCAGTTGGATTCGTAGGAAAAACAGGACGTGGAACTCCGGAGTACTGCGGCGTACAGGGACGTGTTGACATCATCACAGGAACCCTGGGCAAAGCGCTCGGCGGAGCTTCCGGCGGATATACATCCGGACGTAAAGAGATCATTGATCTTCTTCGTCAGAGAAGCCGTCCGTACCTCTTCTCCAACTCCCTGGCACCGGCGATCGTCGGCGCAAGCCTGGAGCTCTTTGACATGCTGGACGAGAGCACAGAGCTTCGCGATCACCTGGAGGAAGTAACCGCATACTACCGTCAGAAACTGGTAGACAACGGATTCGACATCATTCCGGGAACACATCCCTGCGTACCGGTTATGCTGTACGATGAGAAGACAGCAGCAGAGTTCGCAAGCCGCATGATGGACAAGGGTGTGTATGTCGTAGCATTCTCCTATCCGGTAGTACCGAAGGGAAAAGCAAGAATCCGTACACAGGTATGCGCAAGCCATACCAAAGAAGATATCGATTTCATCGTAAAATGCTTCATCGAAGTAAGAGAAGAGATGGGATTGAAATAACAACAAACAATTTGGGACGTAGACCTTTTGCAAAGGTCTACGTCCCAAATTGAAAATCAGGGTGTACCCAAATGACATTTACCCTGTACCTGAATGGAGTTCAGCATCCGAAAGGAGGAGCTGAATGCCAACAAAAAGAAGACAAAAAAGTTTTACAGATTTTTACCATGTTATCGTTAAGGGAATCAATAAAGAGAAAATCTATAATCAGCAAAGAGAAAAGATTTATTTCAAAAAAATCATTCTAAAATATCTAAAGAAATATGACGTAGAAATTTACGCATATTGTATCATGTCAAATCACGCACATCTGATTATCAAAGCTGAACTCCAGGTTTTATCATTATTTATGGCAGTCGTTTTGGCCGAGTATGCGAATTATTACAATTACAAGCATTACAGAAATGGCCATGTATTTCAAAACAGATTTATTAGTGAATGCATTGAAACAGATGCATACTATTGGAATTGTATGCGGTATATCCATCTGAATCCTGTAAAGGCGGGAATGGTAAGGCGTCCGGAGCGGTACAAATACAGCAGCATGGCTGAATACATGCTGGAAATGCCCGGGATCATCCATTCCAATGCAATAAAAAAATATACAAGTACTTTTACAGAATATGAAGAGTTCGAAAAATTTCACGGGGTCAGAGACGTACAGGTCTTTGCGGATATAAAAGAAGAAATGATGGCAAAGCAGAAAGATGCGGCATTACTGATCGCTGAAGAAATCTGTGAGGAGCGGAATCTCATGACGCTCCTCCAGGTATTTGAGGAAAGCGAACTTCAGGACTCGTATATCTCGCGCCTAGTAAAAACACTAAAAATCTCAAAAAAGATTGCAAAGAAACTCTGCAATACATTGATGAATGAACTGCAGAACAAGTAGTATGAAAAAGAAAATGAGTCGGGTACACCCTGATTTACAAAAAGGTACAGGGTAAAATGCAAATTGGGACGTAGACCTTTTGCAAAAGTCTACGTCTCCTGTTATACTATTGTCAAAGAAAGGAGTTGGAAACATGGACAGAAAAAATGTTTGGAAAACCTACACGCCTGCCCAGAAGGCAGAGCTTGACCAGGTGAATGAACGGTACAAGGCGTGCCTGGACGCCGGCAAGACAGAGAGGGAATGTGTTGCGATTACCGTGGAGGAGGCAAAGAAGGCGGGCTATGTCAGCCTGGCTGAAGCGAAGGCGCCGCTGAAAGCGGGCGACAAGATCTATGCGGTATGCATGGACAAGAGTATTGTGCTGTTTCAGATCGGCAGACAGCCGCTGGAAAAGGGCATGAACATCCTGGGAGCCCACATCGATTCCCCGAGGATCGACGTGAAGCAGAATCCTCTCTATGAAAGCGATGAGTTCGCGTACCTGGACACTCATTATTATGGGGGCATTAAGAAGTATCAGTGGCTTACGATCCCGCTGGCGCTGCACGGTGTTGTGGCAAAAAAAGACGGAACGGTGATCAATGTCAGCATTGGGGAAAAGGACGATGATCCGGTATTCGTGATCTCTGATCTTCTGGTGCACCTGGCCGCCAAGCAGATGGAGCAGAAGGCCAGCGCGGTGATCGAAGGAGAGAAGCTGGATCTGATCCTTGCAAGCTGCCCGCTTGAAGAGGCAGAGGGCCTGGACAAGGAGGAGAAGGACGCTGTCAAGGCAAATGTAGTGAAGATCCTCAAAGAATCCTATAATATTGAAGAGGAAGACTTTGTTTCTGCAGAACTGGAGATCGTGCCGGCAGGCAAGGCAAGAGATTGCGGAATCGACCGCAGCATGATCCTGGCTTACGGGCAGGACGACCGTGTCTGCGGCTTTACCTCTCTTTTTGCAATGCTGGATGCGGATGTGCCGGAGCGTACCGCGTGCTGTATCCTGGTAGACAAAGAAGAGATCGGAAGTGTCGGCGCTACCGGCATGCAGTCCCGCTTCTTTGAAAATGTAGTGGCAGAGCTGATCGCTATGGAGTCCGGTGAATCTGAACTGAAGGTAAGAAGAGCCCTGCAGAACTCTAAAATGCTGTCTTCCGATGTCAGCGCAGCCTACGACCCCATGTTCGCGGACGCATTTGAGAAGAGAAGCTCCGCATTCTTCGGTAAAGGGCTGGTGTTCAATAAATTTACAGGCAGCAGAGGAAAGAACGGCTCCAACGATGCAAATGCAGAATATCTTGCGCAGATCCGCCGGGCTATGGACGAAGAGCAGGTGGCATACCAGTTCGCGGAACTTGGAAAAGTAGACGTGGGCGGCGGCGGAACTATCGCCTATATCATGGCCAATTACGGCATGGAAGTGATCGACAGCGGCGTGCCGGTACTGTCCATGCATGCACCCTGGGAGACGACCAGTAAGGCAGATGTTTACGAGGCTTACAAAGGATACCTGGCATTCCTGAAAAATATGTAAATACAGGTGTTTCAAGATTGTTAAAACTCTTGACGAATATTGGTAAAACCAGTAAAATAGATGTGCGACTTAGAAAAATTTAGTTTAGGAGGTCATGACAAATGGCAAAATGGGTGTATATGTTCACCGAAGGTAATGCGAACATGAGAAACCTTCTCGGTGGCAAGGGTGCCAACCTGGCTGAGATGACAAGCTTAGGCCTGCCGGTTCCGCAGGGATTCACTGTAACAACAGAAGCTTGTACTCAGTACTATGAGGATGGCAGACAGATCAACGATGAGATCATGGGACAGATCATGGAGGCTATGACAAAGCTGGAAGAGATCACAGGAAAGAAGTTCGGAGATAAGGAAAATCCGCTGCTTGTATCCGTTCGTTCCGGTGCAAGAGCTTCTATGCCTGGTATGATGGATACCATCCTGAACCTTGGTCTGAATGAAGAAGTAGTAGAGACACTTGCTGCAGCATCCGGCAATCCGCGCTGGGCATGGGACTGCTACAGAAGATTTATCCAGATGTATTCCGACGTTGTTATGGAAGTCGGCAAGAAATATTTCGAAGAACTCATCGACAAGATGAAAGAAGAAAAAGGCGTAAAACAGGACGTTGAGCTTACAGCAGAAGATCTGAAGACTCTGGCAGGACAGTTCAAGGCAGAGTACAAAGAGAAGATCGGAACAGATTTCCCGGCTGACGCAAAAGAGCAGCTGATGGGCGCTGTAAAGGCTGTATTCCGTTCCTGGGACAACCCGAGAGCCAATGTATACCGTCGTGACAACGATATTCCGTACTCCTGGGGAACTGCTGTCAACGTACAGATGATGGCATTTGGTAACATGGGAGACGACTGTGGTACAGGTGTTGCATTTACCCGTGACCCGGCTACAGGAGAAAACGGTCTGTTCGGAGAATTCCTTACCAATGCACAGGGCGAGGACGTTGTTGCCGGAGTTCGTACTCCGATGCACATTTCCGAAATGGAAGAAAAATTCCCGGAGGCATTTGCACAGTTCAAAGATGTATGCAAGACTCTGGAGACTCACTACAGAGACATGCAGGACATGGAGTTTACCGTAGAGCACGGCAAACTGTACATGCTGCAGACACGTAATGGTAAGAGAACTGCAAAGGCTGCTCTGAAGATCGCATGCGACCTGGTTGACGAGGGCATGAGAACGGAAGAAGAAGCTGTAGCAATGATCGATCCGAGAAACTTAGACTCTCTGCTTCATCCGCAGTTCGACGCAGACGCACTGAAGAAAGCTACCCCGATGGGCAAGGCTCTTGGCGCTTCTCCTGGAGCTGCATGTGGTAAGATCGTATTTACCGCTGACGATGCTGTAGAGTGGGCAGAAAGAGGAGAGAAGGTTGTTCTGGTTCGTCTGGAGACCTCTCCGGAAGATATCACCGGTATGAAGAGCGCGCAGGGTATCCTGACTGTTCGTGGTGGTATGACCTCTCACGCAGCTGTTGTTGCACGTGGTATGGGTACCTGCTGTGTATCCGGATGCGGCGACATCGTTATGGACGAGGCAAATAAGAAATTTACACTGGGCGGAAAAGAATTCCACGAAGGAGATCCGATCTCCCTGGATGGATCCACAGGATGCATTTATGATGGAATCATCCCGACCGTAGACGCTACAATCGCAGGCGAGTTCGGACGTATCATGGGATGGGCTGACAAGTACAGAAGACTGAAAGTCCGCACCAATGCAGATACACCGGCAGACGCTAAGAAGGCAGTAGAGCTTGGCGCAGAGGGTATCGGCCTTTGCCGTACCGAGCACATGTTCTTCGGAGAAGGCAGAATTGACGCATTCCGCGAGATGATCTGCTCTGAGACCGAAGAAGAAAGAGAAAAGGCTCTGGAGAAAGTCCTGCCGTATCAGCAGGGAGACTTCGAAGAGCTGTACGAGGCTCTGGAAGGAAATCCGGTAACCATCCGTTTCCTGGATCCGCCGCTTCATGAGTTCGTTCCGACTGAGGAAGAGGATATCAAGAAACTGGCTGAGGCTCAGGGCAAGACTGTTGAGCAGATCAAAGCCGTAATCGACAGCCTGCACGAGTTCAACCCGATGATGGGTCACCGTGGATGCCGTCTGGCAGTTACTTATCCGGAGATCGCAAAGATGCAGACAAGAGCTGTCATCCGCGCAGCCATCAAAGTACAGAAGGCTCATCCGGACTGGACCATCAAGCCGGAGATCATGATCCCGCTGGTTGGAGAGATCAAAGAGCTGAAATACGTAAAGAAATTCGTAGTTGAGACTGCTGACGCAGAGATCGCTGCAGCAGGCATCGACCTGAAGTACGAAGTAGGTACCATGATCGAGATCCCGAGAGCTGCTCTTACCGCTGACGAGATCGCAAAAGAAGCTGACTTCTTCTGCTTCGGTACCAACGACCTGACACAGATGACCTTCGGATTCTCCCGTGATGACGCAGGAAAATTCCTGAATGCATACTATGATGCTAAGATTTACGAGAACGATCCGTTTGCAAAACTGGATCAGGTAGGTGTTGGCAAGCTGATGAAGATGGCGATCGAGCTTGGAAAATCCAGCAACCCGAACATGCACCTTGGTATCTGCGGCGAGCACGGCGGAGATCCGTCCTCTGTTGAATTCTGCGACAGCCTTGGACTGGATTATGTATCCTGCTCACCGTTCCGTGTACCGATCGCAAGACTGGCAGCAGCTCAGGCAGCGATCGCTCACAAATAAGCGGAAGCGATATCGAATCACAAATGATCCGCAGCGCCCTGTTCTTTTGAACAGGGCGTTGTTTTTTCTGGAAAAATATGTTATAACTGAACATAGTTGAATGAAAGAAGCGACAGGTGTCAATTCAGGAAGCTGATTTGGTGAAAAGGGAAACAGGTGCAAATCCTGTGCGAACTCGTCACTGTAATCAGGGAGTGCGTAACCGGCAATGCCACTGAGAGATCGGGAAGGCGGATACGCATGATGATCTGTGAGCCAGGAGACCTGCCTGTTGCTGTACAGGATCTTTTCCAAACCACGAGTAACTGGTTGTACATCCGCCGCAAACTGCGGTAATCATGCGTGAAGTACGCCCGTTTCCCTGTGGAAGCGGGCGTTTTTGCTAAATGGAAATGGATTAGTACCTTTCAACTTCATCAAAGAAGAAAAGGAGAAAAGAAGATGCAGAAAAGCAAAAAGAAAATCTGGATTGCCCTGGCGGCAGTGATTGTGATCGCAGTTATTTTCGCAGTCGTTTATTTTGTTGCAGGGCCAAAGACAAAAGAAGGCTCCAAGACCTGTACCCTGGAGGTCATGGATGACGCCGGAGAGGTGACGTCTTATGAACTTTCCACTGATGTGGAGACGCTGCGTGAACTTATGGATGAAGCGGCGGAAAGCGAAGACTTCTCTTACGAGGGCGACGAGGATGATTACGGGCTGTACATCAATACCGTAAATGGCCTGACCGCAGATTATGATACGGACGGCGCATACTGGGCAATCTATGTCGACGGCGAGTACGGCCAGTACAGCGCGGACACCCAGCCGGTAGAGGACGGCGGAACATACCGTCTGGCTTACGAGGTTGCTGCCGGAGAGTAATGTCTTATGAATAGCAGGACGAAATGGAAAGCAAAAGATATTGTTCTGATCGGAATGATGACGGCCACAGTGGAAGCGGCAAAAACTGCGCTGGCATTTTTGCCCAATATCGAACTGGTGAGTTTTCTGTTTATTATTTACACCATCGTATTCGGTAAAAAGGCGCTCCCCGCCGTATTTGCATTCGTAGGCGTGGAATGCCTGGTGTGGGGGATGAACCTGTGGGTCATCAACTATCTGTATGTGTGGCCCCTGCTGGTGGTGATCACGCTGATCATGCAAAAAAGCGGATGCCGGCAGGCCCTTGTCTACGCAGTAATGAGCGGGGCCTTCGGCCTGGGATTTGGCGCGCTGTGCGCGATCCCCTACCTGTTTATCGGAGGGCCGGGGATGATGGTGTCCTGGTGGGTGGCAGGGATCCCCTATGACCTGATCCACGGAGCCGGGAACTTTGTCCTGTGCCTGGTCCTGTTCCATCCGATCCTGCGTGTCCTGGAAAAATGCAGCCGGATGCTGGACTAAAAAAGAGAAGAAAGCCTCATGGATGGCAGATGTATGCTGGTGTCCATGAGGCTTTTTGGCAATTCCGGCAGAAAAAAGAAAGATTCATATTGTATCCCGCAGCCATCTGCGATAATATTTGGAGTGGAGTTATCATTTTTACAATGAAAGAAGGAAAATCATTCATGAACCATATTATTTTGGGAAATATCATATCTTTTGCAGCGGCGGTGATGCTGCTACTGGGGTGCTGCACCACAGACACCCGCAAGATCTATACATATCAGATTGCGGAAAACGGGATTCTCTGCCTGTCGTCTGTAGTGTTTGGATCGTATTCGGGACTTGTGACCCTGTCTCTGGCGATCTTCCGGAATGTATTGATCATGGAAAATAAATATACCAGAAACTGGATGATTGGCCTGAGCATCGTGATCACGGCAGGCGGCGTGCTTTTGAACACCAAGGGGCTGGCAGGGCTTTTTCCGGTGCTGGCCACCCTGATCTGGACAGTTGCCAATTATTATTTCCGGGATGTATTTTGCGTGAAGATCTTTCTGCTGATCAATATTGCCCTGTGGACCATTTATTTCTTTGTGATCTGGGACTTTTCTTCCGGGATCGCCCAGGTGGTCATGGGTATCCTCTGCGTGATCTCCCTGTACCGGATTTCGGCGAGGAGGGTCCGGGAATCCTAGATTGTCAGAAAACGATAAAACTCAAGGTCAATTATACAACCAGTGGTGGCCAAAGGGGTGACATTACAGAAATCGGGGAGTATAATATCTTCAAATGAGTTTTACGGCAGAGGGGTATGGTCAGGACGATGATCGAAATGAGTCCGGTAAACGGGATAGAGATCGGACGGAAGCTTCTGCGTGCGGATCCGGACGTCTATCTTGTCTATCTGGCAGCCCACCCGGAGTATGAATTTGAAAGTTATAAGCTGGAAGTCGATCAGTATATTCTGAAGGAAGAATTCTGGCATCTTTGGGAATGTGTTTCGGAGTCTGGCAAAAAAATATGCTGCACGGCGCGAAGGTCAGTGCAGCATATTTCTTATCTTCTCAATTACTCCCGGCACAGTTCGTCTGCCATGGCTTCGATCTGTGCGCTGCTTTCAGCGTTCAGAGCGGATTTGATGGTGACTTCTGTCTCCAGCCAGGTGATGTTTTTGCTCTTTTCGAATTTCCCTTTCATGATCTTGTTAGCCAGAGGCGCCCAGGAGCCGTTCTCAATCAGGCCGATGGTGCGGTTCTGGTAGTTGCGTTCGGTCAGGTGATCGATAAAGTGCTTCATGAACGGGAAGATGTCGGCATTGTAGGTGGTGGTGGCAAGCACCAGTTTGCCGTAGCGGAAAGCGTCTTCTACCGCTTCGGTCATCTCGTCTCTTGCCAGGTCGCATACCACAACCTTGGGGCAGCCCTTTTCCCTCAGCTTGTCTGCCAGAAGTTCTACAGCAGCTTTGGTGTGGCCGTACACGGAGGTATAGGCGATCATGACGCCTTCGGACTCTGCCCGGTAGGAGGACCAGATGTCGTATTTCTCCAGATAATGAGCAAGATTTTCCTTTAATACTGGTCCGTGGAGCGGGCAGATGATCTGGATGTCCAGGTCTGCGGCTTTCTTTAATACGTTCTGTACCTGTGCGCCGTATTTGCCTACGATACCGATATAGTAGCGTCTGGCTTCGCAGTCCCAGTCTTCTTCTGTGTCCAGGGCGCCGAATTTACCGAATCCGTCTGCAGAGAAGAGGACTTTGTCAGTGCTTTCATAGGTCATCATAACCTCCGGCCAGTGTACCATGGGCGCAAAGACGAAGTGGAGTTCATGGGAACCCAGAGACAGGGAAGCGCCGTTTTCTGCCACCAGTTTTCTGCCTTCCAGATCCAGGTCAAAGAACTGGCCGATCATGGCAAATGCTTTGGCGGTTGCCACTACGGTGGTATCCGGATAAACCTTTAAGAAGGCTTCGATGCTGGCGGAGTGGTCCGGCTCCATGTGCTGGATCACCAGATAGTCGGGTTTGCGTCCGCCGAGTGCTTCGGCTACATTTTTCAGCCATTCTTCTGTAAAGAGGATATCTACGGTGTCCATGACTGCGGTCTTTTCGTCCAGGATCACATAGGAGTTGTAGGCCATTCCGTTGGGAACGGGATACTGTCCTTCAAAGAGGTCTACATGGTGGTCGTTGACACCCACATAGCGGATTGCTTCTGTTACTGTTGTCATATCGTAAGATCTCCCTTCATTTATGTCCATTCATTATAGAAAAGTTTCTGGTAACATTATAGGCGATAAACGCCGGAAAACCAAGTACAATATTAGAAACATTCTGTCCGGTCTTTTGCTTACGCGGCTGAGGTGGCCTTTAGCCCGATGATCCCGATGAGCAAAAGAGCCACGAAGAAGAGCCTCACCGGAGAGACGGATTCGTGAAAAAGGACGATACCTGCGATCACGGCGCCCAGGGCTCCGATGCCGGTCCAGACGGCGTAAGCAGTGCCAAGGGGCAGGACTTTGGTGGCCTGGGACAGAAACACAAAGCTGAAGATCATGCCGATCACGGTGAGGATCGTGAATTTCAGGACAGTAAATCCTTCGGAAAATTTCAGACAGGTGGACCAGAAGACTTCCAGCCCTCCGGCGATGACAAGATAAAACCATTCCATATTTTTTTCTCCTTTCAGATGGCAGAAAAGCCTGCCGGGAATATGAATTTTGCAAAAAGAAAAAGCGTCTGGACTGTATCTTCTATGGCCTAACGATACAGAGCAAGCGCTTCGATTACCCGGCGGCAAATAAACATTTTGTGAACTTTCGAATATAATTTAACAAATGGAATTGCCTTTGTCAATGATTTGGTCTATTATTTTAGGAAGAAGCAACGTGTTAAAAGGTATTTTTTCAGTAAGGAAGGTAAGACTATGATATATCACGACGTTTTGGAAGCTGTAGGAAATACACCCCTGATCCGGCTGAACCGGATGACAGATCCTGAGGATGCGGAAGTGCTGGTGAAGTTTGAGGCGGTGAATATCGGCGGTTCTGTGAAGACCCGCACGGCCCTGAATATGATTCAGGCGGCTGAGAAGGACGGCAGGATCGGGCCGGATACGATCATCGTGGAGCCGACAAGCGGCAACCAGGGGATCGGCCTTGCGCTGATCGGCGCGGTGAAGGGATATAAGACCCGGATCATTATGCCAGATTCTGTCAGTGAGGAACGGCGTAAGCTGGTGAAGAACTATGGGGCGGAAGTGGTGCTGATCCATGACGAGGGAAATATCGGCGCATGCATTGAGAAGTGTATGCAGACGGCCCTTCAGATGGCGAAAGACGATCCGAATGTCTTTGTGCCGCAGCAGTTTGAAAATGAGGCTAACAGCCAGGCGCACAGGGAACAGACCGGACAGGAGATTCTAAAGCAGGCAGGTAAGCCGATCCACGGATTCTGCTCCGGTATTGGCACCGGCGGCACCATCACCGGCGTGGGCGAGGCTTTGCGGGAGCAAAATCCGGATATCCTGATCTGGGCGATCGAACCGGAGCATGCGGCGATCCTCTCCGGTAAGGAAGTGGGAAGCCATATCCAGATGGGAATCGGAGACGGCGTGATCCCGAAGATCCTGCATCAGGATGTGTACCAGGACATCGTGATCGTGACCGATGAGGAGGCGCTTGCCACGGCAAGAGAGCTGGCGGCAAAAGAGGGCCTGATGTGCGGCATCACCGGCGGCACCAATGTGGCGGCGGCTCTTCGGATGGCGAAGAAACTGGGAAAGGGCAAGACGGTGGTTACCATCCTGCCGGATACGGCAGAACGCTATTTTTCTACCGAGCTGTTTGACGCGTAGGGAAAGTTAAGGTGACGGATATGAAACGAGAGAAAAAACCGCCGCTTCGCAAGACCTTTGGCTATGCTTTTGAGGGAATCCTGACCGGGATCCGCAAAGAACGCAACATGCGGATCCACACGGCGGCCATGATCCTGGTGGTGTTTTTCGGCACGGTTCTGGGGCTTTCTGCCACGGAGTGGTGTATCTGCCTGGTCCTTTTCGGACTGGTGATGGCGCTGGAGCTGGTGAATACGGCGGTGGAAGCGGTGGTGGATCTGGTAACGGAGGAGCGAAAGCCTCTGGCTAAGATCGCCAAAGATACGGCGGCAGGGGCGGTGCTGATCGCGGCCATCATGGCGGCGGTCAGCGGATGCATCATTTTTCTGCCGAAAATCTTAGAATTTGTTGAGGCTCTTGGGATCATCGGATGATTTCCCGGGCATCATGTAAAGGATAAAGCAAGTAGAAAGGAGAAAATCATATGGAAAACTTTGGCGATAACATTAAGAAAGTGATCCTTGCAGGGATCGGAGCGGTAGCAGTTACAGGAGAAAAGTCCAAAGAACTGTTGGACGAGATGGTGAAAAAGGGTGAACTGACCGTAGAGCAGGGGAAGGCCCTGAATGAAGAGTTGAAGCATAACATTAAGAAGACCATGAAAGATAAGGTAAATTTGTCTGTAAAGGCTTCTTCTCCCGAAGACCTGGATACTCTGCTGGATGAGATGACGCCGGAGCAGATCGCGCTGTTAAAGGAGCGGATCCAGGCAAAAGAAGAGTGTAAAGAAGAGGGTATGGATGAGTAAAGAACCAGCGACAGAGCAAAAAGGAAGGCTGCGGGAAATTACCGCGGTCCTGCGCAGGCACAGTATTACAAAGGGCGTGACGCCGGAAAAGCTGCGGCTGATCCTGGAGGATCTGGGACCAACCTTTATTAAGATCGGCCAGATTATGTCCATGCATTCGGACATTTTGCCCAAGCGGTACTGTGACGAGCTGATGCGGCTGTGTTATGATGTGGCTCCCATGCCGTTCCCGGAAGTGGCGGAGGTGATCGAGACCGCTTATGGCTGCCCCTTCTATGAGGTGTTTGCGGAGATCGATGAGACGCCGCTTGGTTCGGCGTCGATCGCCCAGGTGCACCGGGCGGTGCTGCTGGATGGAAGCCCTGTGGTGGTGAAGGTCCAGAGAAAAGGGATCTATGAGACCATGGCCAGGGATATTGCGCTTCTTCATAAGGCGGTGAAGCTGGTGCCGCCGGTGAGCATCAAGGGCATGGTGGACCTGAACATGGTGCTGGATGAACTGTGGAGCGTGACCAGGGAAGAGATGAACTTCCTGACGGAAGCGGCCAATATGGAAGAATTCCGCAAGAATAACCAGGATGTGGCTTATGTGGATACGCCCAGGATCTATCAGGAGTATACCACCATGCAGGTCCTGGTGATGGAGTTTGTCGAAGGCTGCGGCGTCAATGATAAGGAATATCTGCTGGAAAATGGGTACGATCTCCAGGAGATCGGCAGCAAGCTGGTGGATAATTATATCAAGCAGGTCATGGAGGACGGATTCTTCCATGCGGATCCCCATCCGGGCAATGTAAAGATCCGGGAAGGTAAGATCGTCTGGATGGACATGGGCATGATGGGGCGCCTCACCGACCGGGACAGGGAACTGATCGGGCGTGCGGTGGAAGGCATAGCCATGAACGATATCGGCGTCATCCAGGATGTGGTGATGGAGCTGGGAGAGTTTAAGGAAAAGCCGGATCCCAGCGTATTGTATGAAGGGATCAGTGAGCTGATGAGCAAGTACGGTTCCCTGGATCTCGGGCAGATCGATATCGCGGAAGTGATGATGGATCTGATGGAGGTCATGAAGGAGAATAAGATCATCATGCCGCACGGGCTGACGATGCTGGCCCGGGGACTGACGCACATGGAAGGTGTGCTGGCGGATATTGCCCCGGACATTAATATGATCGAGATCGCCTCCCGGCGGATGGCGGGCAGGTATCTTCTGGGAAGGGACTGGAAGAAGGAGCTGAAAAACAGCGGCAAGACCATTTTCCGGTCCATACATAAGGCGCTGGATATCCCTGCGCTTGTGTCAGATATGCTGCACGGATATATGAAAGGACAGACCAAAGTGAATCTGGACCTTCATGCGTCTGTGGAACTGGAGCGGCTTTTGCGCCGGATGGTCCGGAATATTGTGATGGGCCTGTGGGTGATGGCCCTTCTGATCAGCTCCAGTATTATCTGTACGACAGATATGAAGCCGAAGATCATGGGGATCCCGGCTCTGGGAGCTTTTGGGTATGTGATCGCATTTTGTATCGTCATGTACGTATTTCTCAAGCATATATTTTCGCGGAAATAACGGGAGATGGATTTGGGTATGACAGGAACAGACAGAAGAAATGATATGATCCGGCGGATCCGGGAAAGCAACAGCCCGGTCTCCGGCGCTGCGCTGGCGGCCTGTTATCAGGTGAGCCGGCAGGTGATCGTGCAGGATATCGCGCTTTTGCGGGCGGCCGGTTATGAGGTGATCTCCACCAACCGGGGATATGTGCTGGCCGGGACCGGGGAGGTATCCCGGCTTTTGAAGGTGTGCCATACGGACGACCAGCTGGAGGCGGAGCTGTGCGCGGTGGTGGATCTGGGCGGCTGCGTGAAAAATGTGGTGGTGCAGCACCGGGTGTATGGGCGTCTGGAAGCGGACTTGAATATTCGGTCCCGGAGAGATGTGGGGCGGTTTCTGGAGGATATGCGAAGCGGCAGGTCCAGTCCGCTTAAGAATATCACTTCCAATTATCATTACCACCTGATCACGGCAGACAGCGAGGAGACGCTGGATCTGATCGAGCAGGTGTTGAAAGAAAAGAAGATACTGGTAACGGTTGACGGCTAGAAAGGAATCGAATGGAAATTTTATTGCATACATTAGAGCACGCATGCGCGGACTGTCTGCGCATGCTGCCGTTTTTATTTGCGGCTTTTTTGCTGATCGAGGGCCTGGAGCATTACTCGGGAAAGCACAGCGCAAGAATCATGGAAAAAGTAGGGAAGGCGGGGCCTGTTGTGGGCGCGGCTGCAGGCTGCGTGCCGCAATGCGGGTTTTCCGTTATGGCGGCGAATCTGTACGCAGGCGGGGTCATTTCCGTGGGAACCCTTCTGGCGGTGTTCCTCGCCACTTCCGATGAGGCGGTGCTGATCCTCCTTGGGAATCCGCAGTATGCCCCGGAGGTGGGGCGTCTCCTGGCGGTCAAGGTGGTGATCGCCATTGCAGGCGGGTATGTGGCGGATCTGTGCCTGAAAGACCGGCTGTCCGGGAAAAAGGAAGAGGGCATCCTGTGCGTAAACTGCGGCTGCCATGCAGATCACGCGGGGATCCTGATGCCGGCCTGGAGACATACCTTTCGATTGTTCCTCTATCTTTTTCTTTTTACCTGGATCCTGGATCTGTGCGTGGAGATCTTTGGCATACAGGGGCTTTCCGAATTTCTGCTGGGAGATACGGTATTCCAGCCAGTGATCGCCGCGGTGATCGGACTGATCCCCAACTGCGCGGCTTCGGTGATCTTAACAGAGCTTTATCTTAGCGGGGCGATCTCCTTTGCTTCTGTGGTGTCCGGGTTGTGTACCGGGGCGGGGGCCGGGCTGATCGTGCTCTTTAAAGTGAACCGGAACCGGAAAGAAAACGTAAAAATCATGATTATGCTGTATATTGTGGCTGTTGCGGCAGGATTGTTGTTGCAGTTTGTCAATTGATTCACAATTGCTTTTTTTTTACAATGTGTTATAATAATTCATGGTCAGGCAGAAACCTGGCAAATTGAGGAGGAATTATCATGGCTACAAAAAAAGCAAGTACAAGTACAGAAACAAAGAAAACAGCGACTGTGACAAAGGCTGCAGAGCCAGCTAAGACTCCCGCGGCAAAGACAACGACCGAGAAGGCAGCAGTAAAGACAGAAGAGAAGAAGACTACAGTAAAAGCGGCGGAAGAGAAGAAAGCGCCGGCTAAGGCTGCTGCAAAGAAGACGACAGCGAAGAAGACCACAGCAAAGAAAGACATCAAGGTAAATGCGATTGTGGAATATTACGGACAGCAGATGGATGAAAAAACGATTGTTGCAAATGTAAAGAAGGCATGGACAAAGTCCGGCAGAAAAGTCGGAGAGATCAAGACCATGGATCTTTATATCAAGCCGGAAGAGAGTGCGGTATACTATGTGATCAACGGTGTTGATACAGGAGCGGTTGCACTGTTCTAAAAGGTGTACATGCGGAGCGCCCGGATCTGGGGCGCTCTTTTTTTTCGGAAAACTTTACTGATCGGGGATTTACTGGTATAATAAGGGAAATAAAAATTGGAGTATACAAAGCGAGATAAGAATAAGGGACAAAGGAGAATAAAAAGATGGAACAGTTAAGTGGAATTCAGGAGCAGCTGAACCAGATCGTGGAGGGGCAGCAGCTGAATGTATTCGCGGAAGGCGGAGCGGCAGTCGGCGTAGGAGCCGCGGCGGCGGGTATCGTGGTCGGACTGCTGATCTGTTTCTTTGGATTGAAGCTTGTGAAGTTTCTGGGAGCCCTGGTGGGCTTCTTTGTGGGCGCTCTGATCGGAGCGGTCATTGCCCTGGTGGCCGGGCTGGACGGGCTGGCCTTTGCAGGAGTCGTAGTGGCGGCCGGTGTAATCCTGGCGGTGCTTTCCTGGTTTTTGTACCGGATCGGCGTATTTTTCCTGGTGTTTCTCCAGGTGCTGGGAATCGCTTCTTCCATCCTTCAGCCCCAGTCGGTGGTGCTGACAGGGGTATGTGCCGTGGCGGCTCTGGTGGTTGCGATCCTGGCTGTGATCTATGTGGAGCCGTTTGTGATCATCGTGACCGGGCTGAGCGGAGGCGTGACAGCGGGAACCAATATCGCGGTCCTGGCCGGACTTGGGGAAAACGTCTGGATCGGTATTGGAATCGGCGCAGTCATTGCGGTGATAGGAATAATCGTTCAATTTATGATGCATTCCAGAAGGGTTGGAAAGAAGGAGAAAAATTTCTCCGAACAGGTGAAAGAGCAGGATTCTATGGAGTCTGAGGTGGAAAAGATGCGTCATCTTCTGGATGACGATGAAGACGACGATTTGCAAGATTAGAGTTAAAAACTTGCAAAATGAAAGTTTACTTGTTGATTTTTTGTCAATCATCCTGTATAATGTGAGACGAATGAACTATAATAAAGAAAGAAAGAGGTAGAGCGAATCATGTCAAAGATCGATTTAACACAGTACGGTATCACCGGAACAACAGAAATTGTTCACAATCCTTCTTACGAAATGCTGTTCGAGGAAGAGACGAACCCGAATCTGGAAGGTTTTGACAAGGGACAGGTCAGCGAGCTTGGCGCGGTCAATGTTATGACCGGTATTTACACAGGCCGTTCTCCGAAAGACAAATACATTGTGATGGATGAAAATTCCAAAGACACTGTATGGTGGCCGACAGAGGAGTATCCCAATGACAACCATCCGGCAACCCAGGAAGCATGGGACGCAGTAAAGAAAATTGCCCAGGAAGAGCTTTCCGGCAAACGCCTTTTTGTAGTTGACGCATTCTGCGGCGCCAACAAAGATACACGTATGGCGATCCGTTTCATTATGGAAGTTGCATGGCAGGCTCACTTCGTTAAGAATATGTTCATCCGCCCCACAGAGGAGGAGCTGGAGAACTTTGAGCCGGACTTCATTGTATACAATGCGTCCAAAGCGAAAGTGGAGAATTACAAAGAGCTTGGCTTAAGATCCGAGACTGCGGCGATGTTTAATATCACAAGCCGCGAGCAGGTGATCGTGAATACCTGGTACGGCGGAGAGATGAAGAAAGGTATGTTCTCCATGATGAACTATTATCTGCCGCTGAAGGGCATTGCTTCCATGCACTGCTCTGCCAATACAGATATGAACGGCGAGAATACCGCGATCTTCTTCGGACTTTCCGGAACAGGCAAGACCACCCTTTCCACAGATCCGAAGAGACTGCTGATCGGCGATGACGAGCATGGCTGGGACGACAACGGCGTATTTAACTTCGAGGGCGGCTGCTATGCGAAGGTAATTGATCTTGACAAAGATTCTGAGCCTGACATTTACAATGCGATCAAGAGAAACGCGCTGCTTGAGAATGTCACCCTTGATGCAGAGGGACACATTGATTTCCATGATAAGAGCGTGACAGAGAATACCCGTGTTTCCTATCCGATCGACCATATTGAAAAAATCGTGCGTCCGGTATCCGCAGCTCCGGCAGCGAAGAACGTGATCTTCCTGTCTGCAGATGCGTTCGGCGTACTTCCTCCGGTATCTGTACTGACTCCGGAGCAGACAGAATATTATTTCCTGTCCGGCTTTACAGCAAAGCTTGCAGGAACAGAGCGCGGCATCACAGAGCCGACACCGACCTTCTCCGCATGTTTCGGACAGGCGTTCCTGGAACTGCATCCGACCAAGTATGCAGAAGAGCTGGTAAAGAGAATGAAAGAAAGCGGAGCCAAGGCTTATCTGGTGAACACCGGATGGAATGGAACCGGCAAGCGTATTTCCATTAAGGATACCCGCGGCATCATTGACGCGATCCTGAATGGAGCGATCCTGACAGCGCCGACCAAGAAGATTCCTTACTTCAACTTTGAAGTGCCCACAGAGCTTCCGGGAGTTGATCCTGCGATCCTGGATCCGCGCGATACTTATGCAGATGCTTCTGAATGGGAAGCAAAAGCAAAAGATCTGGCAGCAAGATTTATCAAGAATTTCAAGAAATACGAAAGCAACGAGCTTGGCAAGGCTCTGGTTGCTGCCGGCCCACAGGAATAAAACAGATTTCCCCGGCGTAATGCCGGGGATTTTTGCCCTGTAAAATGATTTAGAGCGCTTGGAGCTTGAGTAAAGGAGGCATACCTATGAAGCTGGATATGCATTGTCACATTAAAGAAGGCTCTCCTGACAGCAAAGTATCACTGGACGAGTATATTACGAAGCTGAAGGAGCATGGATTTGACGGGATGCTGATCACGGATCACGACACCTATAAGGGCTACCGTCACTGGAAATATGATATGAAGGGAAAGGTCCATGAAGATTTTGTGGTTTTAAAAGGGATCGAGTACGATACCTGCGACGGAGGCCACATTATCTGCATTATGCCGGAAGGGGTGAAGATGCGCTTGCTGGAGCTTCGCGGGCTGCCGGTGGCGGCGCTGATCGATTTTGTGCACCGTCACGGCGGGATCCTTGGCCCGGCACATCCCTGCGGGGAGAAATATCTGAGCTTTACCAATACCAAGAAATATTATCAGGCTCCGGAGATCATGAAACGGTTTGATTTTATTGAGGCATTTAACGCCTGCGAGCAGGAAGATTCCAATGCCTGCGCCATGAAACTGGCCAAAAAGTATAAGAAGCCGGGGATCGGCGGAAGCGATGCCCATAAGATCGAATGCGTTTCCATGGGATATACGATCCTGCCGGAGTATGTGACCTGCGAGACAGAACTGATCTCACTGATCCGGCGGAAAGTGCCGATCGAGGCCGGAGGCACGTACTATGGCAAGACCACCCGGGAGAAAATGGGCAAGGCAGGAAAGCTTCTGACCTATTCCTTCTGGTTCTACAATAAGGGCGGAGAGCTGCTCCGCAGGAAAAAGCGCAAAGAAAAAGGCGAGGTGGAAAACCCGCCGTCGCCGATCGATCCGATCGAAATTCCGTATCTGCAGAAACATACGCGGTAGCAAATGGGGACGTAGACCTTTTGCAAAGGTCTACGTCCCCATTTGCATTTTGCCGTGTACCTAATCGGCATTCAGGGTGTACCGCGTTAAATAAATAACAATATCAGATGATAGATGAGTGTGCTCATGATCCATGCGATGCCAAGCTGGAAGAGGATAATCCCGATGGTGGACTTCCAGCTGTGGAGTTCCCGGTGCATGGTGCCGATGGTGGCGGTGCAGGGGATGTACAACAGGCAGAATACCATCATTGCATAGGCGTTTGCGGCGCCGAAGCCCATGGAGGCCAGGGTGGCGGCCATGGCGCTCATGCCGTGGGCGGTGGTGATGTTCTGGATCCCGAAGAGTACGCTGCAGCTGGAAACGACGACTTCTTTTGCCGCGATTCCGGAGATGAGCGCTACAATGATCTGCCAGTAGCCAAGGCCTGCAGGCCGGAACAGTGGAACCGCCAGTTTACCGATCATGGCGCCGAAGCTCTGGGAGATGTCGGTTACGTATCCGGAGGGGCCGAAGTTCAGGATCACCCACAGGATAACGGAAGCTACGAAGATCACAGTTCCTGCTTTGGTCAGGTAGTCTTTGATCTTCTGCCAGACATAGATGGCGATGGTCCGCGCATTTGGCGATTTATATTCCGGCAGCTCGATTAGCAGGGAGTGGGACGCCTTGCTCCCGTCTATTTTTGACAGGATAAATGCAGTGGCAATGGCGGTCACGATCCCCAGCAGATACAGGGAATAGCAGACCAGCATGGCATTTTTTCCGAAGAACATGGAGGAAAACAGCACGTAGATCGGAAGCCTTGCGCTGCAGGACATAAACGGGGTGACCAGGACGGTTTTGAACCGGTCTTTGGGGTCTTCCAGGGTCCGGGAGGCCATAACGGCCGGAACGGAGCAGCCAAATCCCAGGAGCAGCGGAAGGAATGCGCGTCCGGACAGCCCCAGTTTGCTCATGATGTCGTCCATGACAAAGGCAACCCGGGACATGTAGCCGCTGTCTTCCAGGATGGCAAGCGCCAGGAAGAGAATGAAAATGTTGGGCAGGAAGGTCAGAATGCCGCCCACGCCGGAGATCACGCCGTCCAGGATCAGGGACTGGAGCATGGCATTGACGTGGATTCCGGTCAGGAAGTTTCCTACTGCGCCGGAGAACATTTCCAGCAGAAGTTCAAAATATCCTTTCAGCCAGTCGCCGATGGCAAAGGTCAGGAAAAAGACCAGCGCCATGATGGCAAGGAAGATGGGAAGTCCAAGCAGCCGGTGGGTCAGGAAATGATCGATCCTGTCTGTAAAAGCGGCTTTCTGGGATTTGTTGACCAGAACCTCGCCGATGACTTCTTCGATAAAATCATATTTCTGATTGATGATTTCTTTTTCATAACTGCGGTCCGCAATGCCGGTAACATCAATGGGATACTGGCTTGTGACGCTCTCGTCCGCCTCCAGGTATTTGATGGCGTGCCAGCGTTTATTTTCCAGATCCGGATATGTTTCTTTCAGACGCACGATGATGGCATCGATCTTGTCCTCGATCTCGTCGGTGTATACCATGGCATACTCGGAATGATGGTCGTGCCTGTGGGAGGAATGAAGGCCGGGATGATGATGGATCAGAGGCCCCTGGGCCTGCATCTCGCTGTGGTGGGCCACCGCGTGCATCAGGATGGAGAGACCGGATTTTTTTCTGGCGGAAACCGGGATGGCAGGTACGCCAAGCATCTCCGGAAGCCGGTGAAGATCCAGCTCCATGCCCCGCTCCTCCACGATATCCATCATGTTCAGAGCCAGTACAACTGGTTTCCCGAGTTCCAGAAGCTGCAGCGTCAGATAGAGGTTGCGTTCCAGGCTGGAGGCGTCGATCACATCTACGATCACGTCCACTTCGTCGCTCATGATGCATTCCCGTGAGACCGTCTCCTCCATGGAATAGGACGTCAAGCTGTAAATGCCGGGCAGGTCGATGAGACGGAACTCCTGTCCCTGATAGTAGGTGGTGCCTTCTTTTTTTTCTACGGTTACGCCGGGCCAGTTGGCAACCTTCAGGTTTGCCCCGGTAAATGCGTTGAAAAGCGTGGTTTTTCCACAGTTTGGATTGCCGATAAATCCGACGTTGATGCTCTTTTTGCTATTCATGGTCTGCAGCCTCCGTTACTTCAATGTGTTCGGCGATGCTGCGCCCCAGAGCGAACCGCGTTCCCCGGAATCTTGCCGTCATGGCCCCTTTTTTGTCATTATTTATAATGGTGATCAAAGACCCCTCTGTCAGCCCCAGGGCTTCCAGCCGCCGTTCCAGATCCAGAGAAGTGTGGATGGATCTGACGCGGTAGGTCTGATTGCTTTTGCCTTGTTTGAGTGTCATGTCCTTTCATCTCCTGTGATTATTGATAACATTTATCATTAGCAAAATGATTATATCACCAATTGACGGGGATATCAATTATGAAGTATACTCTGGTTTATCAGAAAATGTATGACCGGCGGTGAACGCTGTTTTGCCGGAGCGGGCGGAAAGGAAGACATATGACATTGTATGAGATGCTGCTGTATTTTTTCATCTATGGGATTCTTGGCTGGTGTACAGAGGTGGCATTTGCGGCGGCAAAAGAACGCAGATTTGTAAACCGGGGATTCTTAAACGGGCCCATCTGCCCTATCTACGGCGTAGGGGTGGTGACGGTGACGGCGTTTCTGGATCCGTTGAGGGACCAGTGGGTGCTGCTGTATCTGGCGTCCACGATTTTGGTGACTCTGATCGAGGGCCTGACAGGCTTTGTGCTGGACCGCCTCTTTCATCATAAATGGTGGGATTATACGGGGATGCCTTTTAATATCGGCGGTTATGTGTGCCTGGTATTTTCCCTGGTGTGGGGCGTCGCCTGCGTGACCATTGTAAAGGTGGTCCATCCGGTGGTCCGGGATCTGTGCCTTCTGCTGCCCCATGTCCTGGGGATCCTGATCCTGACGGGCTGCGTGTGCGCCATGGCGGCGGACCTTCTGGTAACGGTAAACAGTATCCTGAAGTGGAACCGGCAGCTGGATGCCCTGGATAAGGTCGCTGCGGATCTGCGGGAACTGTCCGGCCGCATGGGTGAGAATATCTATGAAAATGTAATGGACGGCATCGAGATCCACGAGAAGCTGGACGCAGCCAGGGAGGAGCGCAAAGAGGAGCGCAAAGAACAGCTCACAGAACTTCGCCTGCAGGCGGAAGAACTGCGGGGCAGATACCGGGAACTGGCAGAGAGAAGTATCCGGGACGGCCGGCGTATCGTCCGGGCCTTCCCTACCATGCAGTCCAGGCGGCATAAAGAACTTCTGGAGCGTATCCGGGCAAGAGTCCACGAAGGAAAATAGCCGGAGATTTCCGGTAAAAATTTTGGCTTTGAGAAAGGATTTCTGTATTGACAAAATGCAGAAATCCTTTTATGATAAAGGCACTCGTCTAAGAAAATTCTTTATTCATTTATTTCAATGGGGATTCCCCCAGAGCAGGAAGTTTCATTCCGGTTTTCCAAAACGAGAAGAACAACACAGAAGGAAAGGAGGGCGGCAGGTGTTTTTTGTGTACCTTTGATTTGCGGGTACAGATTATTTTTATTGAAAAGGAGATGGATCTATGATTACAGGAAAAAAAGAATATCGCGGCTGGCTGTTTCTTTTGTGTGCAGTTTTTCTGGCTGTTCTGGCGGCTGTGGCAAGAGGAGGACTGACAGCCGAGGCAGCGGAGGTGTCCCTGGTGCGGGGAGACCGGGTGGAGTATATCGGGTATTCCACCTATTACTACTACATTGACGGCAATCTGGCTTACTGCCTGGAGCCTGACAAGACTTCGCCGGGGAACGGAACTTATGCTTCCGGCGAGATGAGCTCCGATGAACTTTTGGCAAAGGCGATGTATTATGTGTACGGCGGCCCCGGGTTTGATACGCATATCAAGCCTTCCCTTACCGGCGGGTGGGACGCCCCGGACCGGTCCTACTGCCTGTCCCACTGCATTTTGTCTTATATTTATGACGGCTGCGATCCGAACAGCGCAGGATTTATCGGGTTGAATGAGGATATCAAAGGGGCGGTGATCACGTTTACGGAGCATATCAGGAACCTTCCGCCTGTGCCGGATCAGGAGTTTTCGCTTTCAGCAGCGGAAGCCACTGCCTATTATAGCCCGGAGGAAAAATGCCAGAGAACAGATCTGATCACCTGCCAGGGAGATACGTCCAATTCGGTGACCTTCCCGCTGGCGGAAGGGATGACACTGGTCAATGTGACCCGCCAGACCAGGGACCAGGGAACTGTGACGGTCTATGGCGGCGACCAGTTCTATCTGGCGGCGGACGTGGCGTATGAAAATGGCGGCGCCTGGGACAGCGGCCAGATAAAGGCGTCCCTGGATAAAAGCTGGCGGACCCTGATCGTGGAGACCGGCGGCAGCAGTCAGGATATGGGAAGCGGCCACCTGATCACTGTGGAGCCTTCCAGCGTGTCTCTGAAGGTGAAATGGCTGGAAAAACCGGAACTTACCATCACAAAAGAGGCGGATAAGACGGATAAGAAGTATCAGGTAGGAGATCTGATCACCTATACGACAGACGTGACCCAGCGAATCCAGAATGCAGTGGCCAAAAATGTGGTGATCACTGACACGATCCTGACGGAAGGGGTCAAGCTTCAGAAGAATTCGGTGGTCCTTCTGGATGCAGGGGCAAATCCTGTCCGGGACGCGCAGATCCAGGTGACCGGGAACAGCTTTACCATCCGGGCCGGTGAATTTCTGCAGTGGGAAGAGCTGGGCGAAAAGTATACCGTGGAGTATCAGGTGATGATCACGGACGAAGCGCTGATCGGAAAAGAGATTGAAAATGAGGTAGTAGTGCGGGCGGATAATGCGGAAGAAGAACGGGACCGGGAGATCGTAGAAGTGCCGGAGCCGGAACCGGAACCCGAACCGGAACCAGAGCCTGAGCCGGAACCGGAGCCTGAGCCGGAACCAGCGCCGGAACCGGAGCCCCAGGTGGAAGAGATGACAGTAAAAGCGCCGTCTGTGAAGACCGGAGACGAATCCGGCTTGACCCTTCTTGTGGTCTTGCTGATTCTTTCTTGCGCCGCCGTCTTTATCTGTGTTAAAATACCCAGTAAGACTAAGTAGAAAAAGAGGAGGTTGTCGCAATGGGAATGACAATGACGCAGAAAATACTGGCGGCTCATGCAGGTCTTGATCATGTGGAGGCAGGCCAGCTCATCGAAGCGAAGTTAGACATCGTGATGGCAAATGACATTACCGGGCCTATGGCTCTTCCGATCATCCGCCAGATGTCGGATCACGTATTCGATAAAGATAAAGTGGTGTTTGTGCCGGATCATTTTACTCCGAATAAGGATATCAAGTCTGCGGAGAATTCAAAAGCGATCCGTGAATATGCAAAGGAACAGGGGCTTTCCTGGTATTTTGAGCAGGGAAAATCCGGCGTGGAGCATGCGATCCTTCCGGAGGCCGGCGTGGTGACAGCCGGGGAATGTATCATCGGCGCGGATTCCCACACCTGTACCTATGGAGCGCTGGGCGCATTTTCCACAGGCATGGGGACAACGGACGTGGCAACCGGCATGGCGACCGGAGAGATCTGGTTTAAGGTGCCAAGCGCCATCAAATTTGTCCTGACCGGAAAGCCGGGAAAATATGTCAGCGGAAAAGATATCATTATCCATATCATCGGCAGGATCGGCGTAGACGGAGCCCTGTACCGGTCCATGGAATTTACCGGAGACGGCATTGCGCATCTGTCCATGGACGACCGGTTTACCATGGCAAATATGGCGATCGAAGCCGGGGCAAAGAACGGGATCTTCCCGGTAGATGAAACGGCCCTTGCCTATATCAAAGAGCATTCAAAGAAGCCGTATACCATTTATGAGGCGGATGCGGACGCTCCTTATGACGAAGTGATCACCGTGGATCTTTCCGAAGTCCGTCCGACCGTGGCATTCCCGCATCTTCCGGGCAATGCAAAGACCATCGACGAGGTGGAGGCAATGGAGCCCATCAAGATCGACCAGGTTGTGATCGGATCCTGTACCAATGGAAGAATGGAAGACATGCGCAAAGCGGCGGCCATCCTGAAGGGGCAGACCGTGCACCGGGATGTACGCGTTATGGTCGTTCCCGCGACCCAGAAGATTTACAAGCAGTGTGTGGACGAAGGTCTGGTAGACATTTTTGTAGACGCAGGCTGCGCGGTGAATACGCCAAGCTGCGGCCCTTGTATGGGAGGCCATATGGGAGTCATGGCTGCAGGAGAGAAATGCGTATCCACCACCAACCGTAATTTTGTCGGCCGTATGGGCCATGTAGATTCCCTGATCTATCTTGCGTCACCGGAAGTGGCGGCTGCAAGCGCGATCGCAGGTTATATTGCAAATCCGGAGAAAGTAGGTGACAGATCATGAGAGCGGCAGGACATGTATTTAAATATGGAGACAATGTAGATACGGATGTGATCATTCCGGCAAGATACTTAAATTCTTTTGATGCAAAAGAACTGGCAAGCCATGCGATGGTGGACATTGATCCGGATTTCGTGAAGAAGGTGCAGCCCGGCGATATCATTGTGGCGAATAAGAATTTTGGCTGCGGTTCTTCCAGAGAGCATGCGCCGCTGTGCCTGAAGACGGCGGGAGTCAGCTGCATTATCGCGGAAACTTTTGCAAGGATCTTTTACCGCAATGCCATTAATATCGGACTTCCGATCATCGAATGCCCGGAAGCGGCAAAAGGGATCGAGGCCGGCGACGAGGTGGAAGTGGACTTTGACAGCGGCAAGATCTATGACCGTACCAAAGGAACGGAGTATCAGGGACAGGCTTTCCCGGAATTTATGCAGAAACTGATCGCTGCAGGCGGTCTGGTAAATTATACGAACAGTAAGAAAAAGTAAGAAAAAATAAGAGATAAAAGAGGGTAATGGTATGAGGGAGCAGAAAGGAAATGTGGCGGCGCTGCTGCCGATCGGCGTATTTCTGGTGATCTTTCTGGGATCCGGGATCGTCACCGGAGACTTTTACGCCATGCCGGCGATCGTCGCATTTCTGATCGCCCTGCTGGCGGCATTTTTACAGCACCGGGAACTGGGATTCCAGGAAAAGATCCGGATCGTCACCAGAGGCGTGGGCGATGAAAATATTATCACAATGAGTCTGATCTTCTTGAGCGCCGGAGCATTTTCCGGGGCGGTTACCGCTGCGGGCGGCGTGGACAGTACGGTCAATCTGGGCCTGTCTGTTCTGCCGGCTCATATCGCGGTGGTGGGCCTTTTTGTGATCGGCTGCTTTATCTCCGTGTCCATGGGAACTTCCATGGGGACGATCGCGGCTCTTGCGCCGATCGCTGCAGGGATCAGTGAAAAGACAGGGTTTGCCATGGCTGTCTGCATCGGAGCCGTGGTCTGCGGCGCCATGTTTGGCGACAATCTGTCCATGATCTCGGACACCACGATCGCGGCAGTAAAGACCCAGGGATGCGAGATGAAGGACAAGTTCCGGGAGAACTTTAAGATCGTGCTTCCGGCGGCGCTTCTGACCGTGGTGATCTTCTGGGTGGTGACAAGAAACGGCAGTTTCCAGATGACAGAAGAACTTCCCTATCATGTGGCCCAGGTGATCCCCTATCTGGTGGTCCTGGTGGGCGCGCTGATCGGGATCAATGTGTTTGTCGTCCTGGTGACCGGAACGGTGCTGTCTTTGGTGATCGGCGTGGCAACCGGAAGCCTGGCTGCAGGGGAAATGTTTACCGCAGTAGGCGACGGTGTGACGGGAATGTATGATATTACCGTGATCTCTATCGTTGTGGCGTGTATCGTGTCTCTGGTAAGAGAATACGGAGGGATCCAGTTTATCCTGGATCTGATCCGGAAAAGGATCCGCGGAAAACGGGGAGCAGAGGCCGGTATCGCGGGCCTTGCCCTGCTGGTGGATCTGTGTACGGCGAACAATACGGTGGCTATCGTAATGGCCGGACCGATCGCAAAGGAGATCAGTGAGGAATTTCATGTAACGGGCAGGCGTTCGGCTTCGCTTCTTGACATCTTTACTTCCGTGGGCCAGGGACTGATTCCGTACGGAGCCCAGCTGTTGTCTGCGGCCAGCCTGACCGGGCTGACGCCTTTTGAGATCATCCCGTATCTGTACTATCCGGTACTGATGGGGATCAGCGCGATCCTGTTTATTGTTTTTATGAAAGCAGAGTAAAAGGGTGAAAAGATGGAACTGTATTACAAGAGTACGAGAAATTCAGATCTTAAGGTCAGCGCTTCTAAGGCGATTCTGACCGGGCTTGCTCCGGACGGCGGACTGTTCGTGCCGGAAAGGATCCCGGCGCTTGCGCTTTCCATCGAAGAATTGGCGGCCATGGATTATCAGGAGACCGCCTGCGCACTGATGCAGAAGTTCTTCACAGACTTTACGGAGGAGGAACTGAGAAGCTGCGTAGAAAAAGCCTATGATGAGAAGTTTGATACAGAGGAGATCGCGCCGCTTGCGAAAGCGGACGGGAACTACTATCTGGAGCTGTTCCACGGAGCAACCATCGCATTTAAGGACATGGCGCTGTCGATCCTTCCGCATCTGATGACCGTTGCAGCAAGAAAGAACCATGCGGATAAGGAGATCGTCATCCTGACGGCCACCTCCGGCGATACGGGGAAGGCGGCCATGGCGGGATTCGCGGATGTGGAGGGAACCAGGATCATTGTCTTTTATCCCAGAGACGGGGTCAGCAAGGTGCAAAAGCTGCAGATGGTTACCCAGAAGGGAAGAAATGTGGATGTAGCGGCGATCCGGGGAAACTTTGACCAGGCCCAGAGCGGAGTGAAGGCTCTGTTTGAGGACCGGGAGTTTGCAGAGGAACTGGCGGCGCACGGCTATCAGTTTTCTTCTGCGAATTCGATCAATATCGGACGGCTGGTGCCGCAGATCGTCTATTATGTGTATGCGTATGCCAGGCTTGTAAAATACGGCGAGATCTGTCCGGGGGACCTGGTAAATGTAGTGGTTCCGACCGGCAATTTCGGCAACATCCTGGCCGCTTATTATGCAAAGCAGATGGGGCTGCCTCTTGGCAGGCTGATCTGCGCGTCCAATGAGAATAAAGTACTCTATGATTTTTTCCGGACCGGCACCTATGACAAAAACCGGGAGTTTGTTTTAACGACGTCTCCTTCTATGGATATCCTGATTTCCAGTAATCTGGAGCGGCTCCTGTATCTGGCCGCAGGCGAAGACGCAGCCGGGACCGCGGAAAGGATGCGTAAGCTTCAGGTTTCCGGAAGATATGAGATCACGGCAGCTATGAAGGAACGTCTTGCGGACTTTGACGCCGGGTATGCGGATGAAAGAGAGACTGCAGAGGAGATCCGCCGCCTTTATGAGAAGACCGGCTATGTGATCGACCCGCATACTGCGGTTGCGTCCCATGTCTGCAGAGAGTATCAGAAGCGTACCGGCGACGGGCGTCCCTGCGTGATCGCGTCAACGGCAAGCCCATATAAATTTGCAGGAAGCGTGCTTTCTGCCATTGACCCGGCCTTTGGAGCCAAGGATGAGATGGAACTCCTTGCCGATATGCCGTCTGTTTCCGGCCGTGAGACGCCTATGGCTATCCGCGAGATCCGGGAAGCGGAGGTCCTGCATAAGACAGAATGCGATCCGGAAGATATGAAGGAGTGCGTTAAAAGATTTTTAGGGATGTAGAGCGTCCGGCTTCTGATTCCGCGCTTGACAATTTCAGAAAGAGGAAGTAAGATATTTCTCGGAAAATGTGTCGTGGATTTTTCCGGATTTTATCGTCTTTTCGCCACACAGCTATCATGAACTGGTAACTGTGTGGCTTTTTTTGAGAAGAAACACAGCAGGAGGAAGTATGAACGAGAACTTTATGAAAGAAAAACCGGTGCTGCCATTGATCCTGTCGATGTCCCTGCCCATGGTACTGTCTATGATGGTCAATTCCCTGTACAATATTGTGGACAGCTTTTTCGTGGCGCAGATCAGCGAGGACGCTATGACAGCTTTGTCTCTGGTTTATCCGGTACAGAATTTTATCAACGCCATCGCCATTGGCTTTGGCGTGGGAATGAACGCGGTGATCGCTCTGCATCTGGGGGCCGGAGATGAGAAAAAGGCCAATATGGCGGCGACCATCGGTACGGTGCTGTCCATGGTGCACGCCGTCATACTTACCATCGCGGGGATCGCGATCATGCCCGGATTCCTGCGGATGTTCACCTCCTCGGAGACGGTGATCGATCTGGGGATCCGGTATTCAACGATTGTATTTTTATTTACAACGGCGATCATGCTGGGTCTGGTGTTTGAAAAGGTATTTCAGGCAGTAGGCGCCATGAAGGTTACGATGGTAGGGCTGACCTGCGGATGCGTTGCCAATATCATCCTGGATCCTGTGATGATCTTTGGCCTGGGGCCGTTCCCGGCCATGGGGATCGAGGGGGCGGCGCTTGCTACAGGACTGGGACAGGTGCTGTCTCTGGTGATCTACATCGGCGTATATGTGATGCGCCCCATCCGGGTCAAGATCCGCAAAGAATATGCGGTGCCGGAAAAGTGGATGGTCTTAAGGCTTTATTCCATCGGGATCCCGGCCACGCTGAATCTGGCGCTGCCGTCTCTTCTGATCTCAGCGCTGAACGCGATCCTTGCGGCGTTTTCAGAAGTATATATTCTGGTCCTTGGCATCTACTACAAGCTGCAGACCTTCCTGTATCTGCCGGCGAACGGATTCGTCCAGGGAATGCGCCCGCTGATCGGATTCAATTACGGGGCGGGAGAAAAAGGCAGAGTCCGACAGATATACCGCATTGTCCTTTTCATGAGCGGGATCATCATGATTTTTGGCACCCTGATCTGTCTGGCAGTACCCGGACCGTTGATCGGACTTTTCACCCACAGCCAGGAGACCATACAGGCCGGAGAAAGCGCGCTTCGCATCATCAGCGCCGGCTTCGTCGTGTCTGCAGTTTCCGTTACGTCGTCCGGGGCGCTGGAGGGACTGGGCAAAGGCGTGCCATCCCTTGTCATCTCCCTGTTCCGGTATGTGCTTATCATCATACCGGCCGCTTTTCTCCTCAGCCGGATCTTCGGCGCGGCAGGCGTATGGAACGCCTTCTGGATCGCGGAACTTGTCACGGCGCTGGTCGCCTATGGGGTATACCGGAAAGCGGCAAAATAGAGACTGGAACATTTGGGACAGCCGGAGTATAATCTACGGTATAGAAAGGAAGAAGGAGAGCAGCATGGGAAAAAAGGAAGAAAAGACAAATGTGATGCGGATCCTGGATCAGAAGAAGATCGAGTATCAGAGCCATAATTATGTATCCACCGGCGCGGTCAGCGGCCTGGAGGTGGCAGAGGCTCTGGGAGAGGATCCGGACCGGGCGTTTAAGACCCTGGTGACTGTGGGAAAGTCTAAGGAGCACTATGTATTTGTTGTGCCGGTCAGCCGGGAACTGAACCTGAAAAAAGCCGCCCAGTGTGTGGGAGAAAAAAGCATCGAGATGATCAAATCCAAAGAGCTTCTTCCGCTGACCGGGTATGTCCATGGCGGATGTTCCCCCATCGGGATGAAGAAGCAGTTTGTGACGACCATTGACAAAAGCGCGGAACATTTTGACAAGATCATGTTCAGCGCCGGCAAGATCGGATATCAGGTGGAAGTAAGTCTTGCGGATCTGAAAAAGGTGATCCGGTATCAGCTGGGCGATATTACGGAAGAGTAGCGTAAGATTCTTTTCCCAGACAGTTGTAAAAAACGGGTAAATGGGTTATAATATCTTCAGTGGAAACCTGGGATGTTCGATATCCCCCGTAATTTTGAACCTACATTACTTTAAACGGGACTCTTATATCTCTGTAATATGTCAGGCCTCCGTTTTGGAAGAGGAAGGCAGAAAAGCAGATGCGGACACCCACCTAGCTGTGGCTAGGAGTCAAAATACGGGAAACGGCATTCCGGGGACTATACCAAAGATGAGGCAGTCGCTTGCGCGGCTGCCTTTTTACGTTACAGGAGCGCTCCCGGATTCATATCCCGGGACGTCTCGTCATAGGATGAAAGGAACAGGGAAAAAGAGGACAAGGAGGCCGTATGAATCGGATCAGATGTTATCTGGTGGCGCTGGGGATCTGTCTGTTGTCTGTTGCCGGCCTTCGGGCGGTGGTCGCGGATCCTGGCGGGTTTCCAGGTATTTATGAAAAGGACACGCCGGTTTTGAAGCAAAGCGGCGGAAGAGAAGAGGGGGCGGAAGATGCGGCAGAAGCCGGGGAGAAGGAGGCGGAAAAGACGCCGGCAGACAATCCCGATATCCGCGTGCTGCTTTTAAGCACCGGGTATCAGAATGAGGCCCATCCGCTGGTAAGCGTCTCTTCCGGCGCCGGTCTTGTGCTGGAATCGGGGACGGGGCAGGAAGAGATCCCGGCCGGCCAGGTGCTGGACATCCGTCCGGATGATGCCAGATTTGCAGGGGGTGTGATCCGCCTGCGTGCCAGGGACGGCGGGGATCTTACGGTCCACAGCATCGAACGGGGCTGCGGACAGCCTTCCTACCAGGGAACGCTGGAACTTCGCCCGACAGCAGAAGGTGTGATCCTGATCAATGAGCTGCCTGTGGAATCTTACCTTTGCCGGGTGCTTCCAAGCGAGATGCCGGCCTCCTATGAGCTGGAGGCTCTGAAGGCCCAGGCGGTCTGTGCCAGAAGCTATGCGTACCGGCAGATGGAGTCTTTTGGCTATCCGGAATATGAGGCCCATGTCAACGACAGCACCGATTATCAGGTGTACGGAAATTCCGCTGCCCAGGAGACTTCAAATAGAGCAGTGGAGGAGACAGCGGGACAGGTGCTCTGCTTTCAGGGGCAGATCGTGACCGCCTATTATTATTCCACGTCCTGCGGACGCACGACCAGCCTGGAGGCCTGGGGAACGCCTCCGGATGCGCAGAATCAGTATCTGCAGTCTGTAGAGGTGGGAGACGGGGCAGGAGATTATGAAAAAGATCTCCCCTGGTACCGGTGGGAGGCAAAGATCCCGGTGCAGACCCTTTCGGATCTGGCAGGACTGAATCTCCGGCAGGATCTGGGAATGCTGACAAAGGTGGAAGTCACAAAACGGGGACCAGGAGACGTGGCTTTGGAGGTGACATTTACAGGGGAGAAAGGGAGCGCTGCTGTGCAAACAGAAAATAAGATCCGCAGGGCTTTTGGCGGAAGCGGGTATGAGATTATCAGACAGGACGGGACCAGCGCTGCATCAGGAAGTCTTCTGCCAAGCGCCTTTTTTACCGTGGAAAAATCCGGCGACACCTTCGTCATCCGGGGCGGCGGGTATGGACACGGCATCGGCATGAGTCAGAACGGGGCCAATGAGATGGCCAAAAAAGGAAAAAGCTGCCAGGAGATCCTGCAGCTTTTCTATCCGGGTACGGAAATCATCAGCAACTGAACTTGCCGGAAACGAAACTTACCGGAACGTCAGACTGTCGTCGGTCATGGAATCGATGACAGCCAGGGATTCCAGGTGAATGCCCGTCTCCCGGATCAGTTTTCCGCCCTGCTGAAATCCTTTTTCAATGACGATGCCTGCGCCTTCAATGGTAGCGCCTGCGTCCCGGATCAGGCTGATCAGTCCCATCAGGGCGCAGCCGTTTGCCAGGAAATCGTCGATGACCAGAACATGGTCCTCTGGGCCTAAGAATTTTTTGGATACGATCACGTCATAGACTTTTTTGTGGGTAAAAGATTCTACCTTGGTGTGGTAGATTTCGCCGTCAATATTAATGCTCTGGGCTTTTTTTGCAAATACTACCGGTACATGGAAGTACTGGGCGGCGATACAGGCGATCCCGATACCGGAAGACTCGATGGTCAGGATCTTGGTGATTTTTTCGCTTGGGAACCGGCGGCGGAACTCCCTGCCGATCTCATTGATCAGATCAATGTCCATCTGATGGTTCAAAAAGCTGTCTACTTTCAGTACATTGCCTGGTTTTACTACGCCGTCTGTTAAGATCCGTTCTTTTAAAAGTTCCATCTGTATTCCCTTCCTTAGTAAAAATTGATTGTAAAAAATATAGTTAAAATATATAGTAACGGATGGAACCGGGTTTTTCAATAGACAAACCGGGAAAAATCGAGTAAAATTAGAGAGTATTATTTTGTTGAAAGCTGAAAGCATCAGTCAGGAAAGGCCGGAAGACGGCCGGGACAGGAGAGGTCCATGGATAAGCTGAAAAAGATATATGAAAAGATCACAGATATCACCGATGAGATCGGGAACGACCACGTAGGCGCGTATGCGGCCCAGTCTGCATACTTTTTTATGCTGTGTATGATTCCGATCATCCTGCTCCTTCTGACTCTGGTGCAGTATACACCGGTGACCAAGGCGGATGTTATGACGGCGGTGATGCAGGTATTCCCGTCTTCTGTAGACTCCATGATGGCTACGGTGGTGAACCAGGTGTACAATCAGTCCATGGGGATCATCCCGGTTACGATCATTGTGGCTCTGTGGTCGGCAGGAAAAGGCGTTCTGGCCATGACAACGGGGCTGAACTGTGTATACCACTGCAAAGAGACCCGTAACTATGTGATCTTAAGACTCCGCTCCACGCTCTACACGCTGATGTTCCTGCTGGTGATCCTGTTTCTGCTGGTGCTGTCCGTGTTTGGTAATTCTCTGAATATTTTTATTTCCGAACACATTCCGATCTTTGCGGAGATCGCGGACCGGGTGATCGAACTGCGTACGATCCTGACCCCGATCGTCATGGTCGCATTTTCGCTTCTGATCTATAAATTTCTGCCCAACCGCAGAGACTCTCTTTTGCGCCAGCTTCCGGGAGCCGTATTTGCAGCCATCGGATGGATGGCGATCTCCTGGGTGTTTTCCGTGTACGTGGATGTGTTCACCGGATTTTCCAGTATGTACGGAAGCCTGACCACCATCGTGCTGATCATGCTGTGGATGTATTTCTGCATGTACTGCATTTTGCTGGGTGGAGAACTGAACATGCGGATTTTCCCGGGAGATTTCTCTTGACATCCGAAGCGCATGTGGTTACAATAGGTGTCGTATAGAAAAAAGCGATGACCGTGTCAGTAGAGACCCATTTTCCCGCAGAGAGGAAGGATCAGCGGCTGGAAGTCCTTCCGGGTTCAGGTGGCGATCGAATTTCCCACGTTAGCTGCATCTTTGAAATCAGCAGTAGGAGATGCCGTCCATGCACGTTACGCAGGAATGAGCGCCTGTTTTTGCCGGGCAAAAGCAGGAAGCAGGGTGGTAACACGGGTAGATCTCGTCCCTTTTGAAGGGGCGATTTTTTTATTTCTTTAATGAATTTTGAAAGGAAGGAAAACGATGCAGGAAAAGCTGAAGAACATCAAAGAAGAGGCGCTCAGAGCCATAGAAGCGGCTGATGTGCCGGAAAAATTAAATGATGTGCGGGTAAGGTTCCTGGGGAAAAAGGGAGAACTGACCGCCGTATTAAAAGGAATGAAGAATGTGGCTCCGGAGGAGAGACCCAAGGTAGGCCAGCTGGTCAATGAGACCCGTGCCGCGATCGAGTCTGTCCTGGAGGAGACCCGTAAAAATATGGAAAAGGCAATCCGTGAAGAGCGCCTGAAGCAGGAAGTGATCGATGTGACACTGCCTTCCAGGAAGAACCTGGTGGGCCACAGCCATCCCAATACTATCGCGCTTGAGGAAGTAGAGCGTATCTTCGTGGGCATGGGCTACGAGGTGGTGGAAGGACCGGAAGTAGAGTATGATCTTTACAACTTTGAGAAACTGAACATTCCGGACGGACATCCGGCCAAGGATGAGCAGGATACCTTCTACATCAATAAGGACATTGTGCTGCGGACCCAGACTTCTTCTGTGCAGGCCCGTGTCATGGAAAATACAAAACCGCCGATCCGGGTGATCTCCCCGGGCCGTGTGTTCCGTTCTGACGAAGTGGACGCGACACATTCTCCTTCCTTCCATCAGATCGAGGGACTGGTGATCGATAAAAATGTATCTTTTGCAGATCTTAAGGGAACGCTGGAAGTGTTCGCAAAAGAGCTGTTCGGACCGGAGACAAAGACGAAGTTCCGTCCCCATCATTTCCCGTTTACCGAGCCAAGCGCAGAGGTGGATGTCTCCTGCTTTAAGTGCGGAGGCAAAGGATGCCGGTTCTGCAAGGGATCCGGATGGATCGAGATCCTGGGCTGTGGTATGGTACATCCGCACGTACTGGAAATGTGCGGCATTGATCCGGAGGTGTATTCCGGATTTGCATTCGGCGTAGGCCTGGAGCGTATCGCGCTTCTGAAATACGAGATCGACGACATGCGGCTGCTGTATGAAAACGACATCAGATTCTTGCGGCAGTTCTAGGAAAGGAGATAACTATTTATGAATACATCATTATCATGGATCAAAGCCTATGTTCCGGATCTTGACGTGACAGCACAGGAATATACGGATGCGATGACGCTTTCCGGAACCAAGGTAGAAGGATATGAGAAACTGGATGCGGATCTGGACAAGATCGTGGTTGGACAGATTGAGAAGATCGAGAAGCATCCGGACGCAGATAAACTGATTATCTGTCAGGTAAATATAGGATCTGAGACCATCCAGATCGTGACCGGCGCTCCCAATGTGCATGAGGGCGACAAGGTTCCGGTGGTACTGGACGGCGGACGTGTGGCTGGAGGACATGAGCCGGGAAGCCGCGTGGCCGGAGGCATCAAGATCAAAAAAGGAAAGTTAAGAGGCGTGGAGAGCTGCGGTATGATGTGCTCCATCGAGGAACTGGGCTCCAACCGGGATATGTACCCGGACGCTCCGGAGGAAGGCATCTACATTTTCCCGGAAGATACAGAAGTGGGGGCCGACGCGGTAGAAGTGCTGGGCCTGCATGACGTGGTATTTGAGTATGAGATCACATCCAACCGTGTGGACTGCTTCAGCGTGGTGGGAATTGCCAGAGAAGCGGCGGCTACTTTTGGAAAGAAGTTCTGCCCGCCTGTGGTAACCCCGACTGGAAACAGTGAAAACGCGGCGGATTATATCAAGGTCTCTGTGAAAAATACAGATCTCTGCCCGAGATACTGCGCAAGAGTTGTAAAAAATATCAAGATCGGACCGTCTCCGGAGTGGATGCAGAGAAGGCTGGCTTCTGTGGGGATCCGTCCCATCAACAACCTGGTGGATATCACCAACTATGTGATGGAAGAGTACGGACAGCCCATGCACGCCTATGACCTGGACACTATCGAGGATCACGAGATTGTTGTCCGCACCGCTGCAAAGGGCGAGAAGTTTACCACACTGGACGGCCAGGAACGCCAGATGGACGAGTCGGTGCTGATGATCTGCGACGGCAGAAAGTCTATCGGTATCGCGGGAATCATGGGCGGTGAGAATTCCATGATCACAGACGATGTCCACACCATGCTGTTTGAGGCGGCATGCTTTGACGGCACCAACATCCGGAAGTCCAGCAAGAAAGTGGGACTTCGGACGGATGCTTCCGGCAAATTCGAG
Source organism: Mordavella massiliensis (assembly GCF_016902415.1). GTDB lineage: Bacteria > Bacillota > Clostridia > Lachnospirales > Lachnospiraceae > Merdimonas > Merdimonas faecigallinarum. The sequence goes on from NZ_JACJLV010000002.1 coordinate 77,144, forward strand.
AAGGGTCTGGATCCCAATAACGCACAGGCGGCCATTGACCGCGCCTGCCAGCTGGTAGAAGAGATGGGCGCCGGAGAAGTGGTCGGCGGTATGGTAGACGTTTACCCGGAAAAGAGAGAAGAGATCCGGCTGCCGTTCCGTCCGGAAGAGATCAATGTGCTGCTGGGAACAGACATTTCCGCAGAAGAGATGCTGGGATATTTCGAAAAGATCGATCTGGGTTATGACCCGCAGAAGCAGGAAGTGATCGTGCCCACCTTCCGTCAGGATCTTCTGCGCACCGCGGATCTGGCAGAAGAGGTGGCAAGATTCTTTGGCTATGACAATATCCCCACCACACTTCCCAAGGGAGAGTCCACCATGGGCAAACTGCCCTTTAAGCTGCGGGTGGAGGAGATCGCAAGAGAGATCGCGGAGTTCTGTGGCTTCAGCCAGGGCATGACTTATTCCTTTGAAAGCCCGAAGGTGTTTGATAAGCTTCAGATTCCGGAGGATTCCAGCCTTCGCCGTGCGATCGAGATCATGAACCCGCTGGGCGAGGACTACAGCATCATGCGTACCACACCGCTGAACGGAATGCTGACTTCTCTTGCTACGAATTATAACCGCAGAAATAAGAATGTAAGGCTGTATGAGCTGGCAAATGTATACCTGCCGGATGAACTGCCTCTGAAGGAGCTGCCGCAGGAGAGAATGCAGTTTACGCTTGGTATGTACGGTGACGGCGACTTTTACAGTATGAAGGGCGTGGTTGAGGAGTTCCTGGAAAAAGCGGGACTTTCTGAGAAAGAAGTGTATGACCCGAACAGCAGGAAGCCGTACCTTCATCCGGGACGCCAGGCGGATATTGTATACCGGGGAACTGTGATCGGTTATCTGGGCGAGGTACATCCGGACGTGGCGGACGCTTACGGCATCGGAGAACGGGCATATCTGGCTGTTCTGGACATGCCGGCTGTGACAGAGTTTGCCACCTTTGACCGGAAGTACACCGGCATCGCAAAATATCCGGCTGTAAACAGAGACATCAGTATGGTGATGCCGAAAGAAATCCTGGCCGGACAGGTAGAAGAAGTGATTGAAAAACAGGGCGGAACCTATCTGGAAAGCTATGCGCTCTTTGACATTTACGAAGGCGCGCAGATTAAGGAAGGCTATAAGTCCCTTGCATATTCCATCGTATTCCGCGCGCAGGATAAGACACTGGAGGACGCAGAAGTGACAGAGGCCATGAACCGGATCCTGAAGGAACTGGAAGGCATGGGCATCGAACTTCGGAAATAATGAGGTGAAAAACTGCTTATGAAGAAAAAACAGATCGGCGGACTGATTGTTGCTGCGGTATTATTTATCGTTATCGGAGCTTCCAGCGTGCTTACGAATACGGTTTCAGAGAAGATGCTGGAAAGCGGCATGGAGACGCTGCTGACAGGAGATTATACATTTCATGCACCCCTGACCGATTACATCGGCGTGGTGCGGGTGGAAGGAACCATCCAGGAGCAGACAGAAGGCAGCGCTTTGACTAGCTCTTCCGGCTATCAGCACACGACGACCCTGGAGTATATTGACCATCTGATGGAGGATTCCAGGAATCAGGGACTCCTCCTGTATGTGGATTCTCCGGGCGGAACGGTGTATGAGTCAGAGGAGCTGTACCTGAAGCTTCAGGAATATAAGGAAGAAACCGGACGGCCTGTCTGGGACTATATGTCCCACTATGCGGCTTCCGGCGGCTATATGATCTCCATGGCTTCCGACCGGATCTATGCCAACCCCAATACCATGACCGGTTCCATCGGCGTGATCATGTCGGGCTACGACATGACCGGGCTGTATGAGAAGCTGGGCATCCGTTATGTGAGCATTACCAGCGGGGAAAATAAGGACAGCAGCCAGATGACTGATGAGCAGATCGCTATTTATCAGACGCAGGTAGATGAATATTATGGCAGATTTGTGGAGATCGTGGCCGAAGGACGGGGTATGTCAAAAGAAGAGGTAACGGCGCTGGCTGACGGCAGGACCTATACCGCAAGACAGGCGCTGGATCATGGCCTGATCGACGAGATCGGTCTTTACGATGACATGAAAGAAGCGATGAGTGAAGAACTTGGCACGGATGAGTTCTACGAACTGGAGGCGCCGAAGAACGCCTGGGCTTCGCTGTTTGCCAGTGCAGAAAAGATCGTGCCAAAGTCTGAAGCACAGATCCTGACCGAGACCGCGCAGGAGATGGAAAGCGGGGTGCCGATGTACTATGCAGAACAGTTGCAGTAATCCATATGTGAAAGCCGGAGCGCAGGCAGAATGCACAGGAACCGGGATGCAGGCAGAGTATGCCGGCTTCTGGGTGCGGCTTGCCGCGTATGCCATCGACAGTTTGATCGTATTTTTCGGGCTTCTGGTGGTACGTCTGTTCCTGGCAGGTGTGTTATCGGTTCTGTCCGGGACATGGCTGGGAGGAAACATCTTGTTTCACTACACGCTGAAGGATATTTTGCTGTATGTGTTCCAGGTGCTGTATTTTATCCTTTGTACCTGGCTGACCGGCACGACTCTGGGAAAACGGGCCATGAACCTGCGGGTGATCAGCGCCTGCCCGGAGGAGCCGCTGGGGCTTTTGGACGTGGTCTACCGGGAAACCATCGGGCGGTTTCTCTGCAGCCTGTCTGTGGGGATCGGCTATATTATGGCCGGCGTGGATAAGGAAAAGAGAGGCCTGCATGATTTTCTCTGTGATACCAGAGTGATCTATGCAAAAAAGATCAAGGTGATCCCGGTGTATCCCAGATACCAGGCGCCCCTTGTGAGGCCGGCGGGTCCGGGGGCACCGGGAAATCCGCCGCAGCCGCCTTACGGAGGGCAGGGAAATATGGCGCAGCAGCAGCCGCCTTACGGAGGGCAGGAGAATATAGCGCAGCAGCCGCCTTACGGAGGGCAGGAAACTATGGCGCCGCCCCAGGACGGACAAAAGATAGATTGAGAGAATAAGAATAAGAAATAGAAGGGATTCTGAAGCATCATGAAACGACAGGATTTTTATTATGATCTGCCGGAGGAACTGATCGCCCAGGATCCGCTGAAAGACCGGTCCAGCTCCAGGCTCCTTGTATTAGACAAGGAGTCCGGGGCTGTTTCCCATCATGTATTTCGGGAGATTACGGACTATCTGGAGGCGGGAGACTGTCTGGTGATCAATGACACGAAGGTAATCCCGGCAAGACTGATCGGTTCCAAGATCGGGACCAATGCAAAGATAGAAATTTTATTATTAAAAAGAAAAGAAAATAATGTCTGGGAGACACTTGTAAAGCCGGGGAAAAAAGCAAAGATCGGCACCAGGATCAGTTTTGGCGACGGTCTTCTGGTGGGAGAAGTGATAGACATTGTAGAGGAAGGAAACCGGCTGGTGCAGTTTACCTTTGACGGGATCTTCGAAGAGATCCTGGATCAGCTGGGGCAGATGCCTCTGCCCCCCTACATCACCCATCAGCTGGAAGACAAAGACCGGTACAACACCGTCTATGCGGCGCATTCCGGCTCGGCCGCGGCCCCCACGGCGGGACTGCATTTTACACCGGAACTTCTGGAGGAAATCCAGAAAAAAGGCGTAGACATCGCCAGAGTAACGCTTCATGTAGGACTTGGGACATTCCGGCCCGTAAAAGTGGATGAGATCACAGATCACCACATGCACTCGGAATTTTATCAGATCGGGGAAGAAGCCGCAGAAAAGATCAACCGGGCCAAAGAGAACGGCCACCGGGTCATCTGCGTAGGAACGACCAGCTGCCGGACCATTGAATCAGCTGCGGATGAGAACGGACACATGGAGGCAAAAAGCGGATGGACAGAGATCTTCATCTATCCGGGGTATCGCTTCAAGGTATTAGACTGCCTGATCACCAACTTCCATCTGCCGGAGTCCACGCTGATCATGCTGGTATCCGCGCTGGCGGGAAGAGAACATGTACTGGCCGCTTACGAAGAGGCGGTAAAAGAACGGTACCGGTTCTTCAGCTTCGGAGACGCGATGCTGATCCGGTAACATGCAAATGGGGACGTAGACCTTTTGCAAAGGTCTACGTCCCCATTTGCATTTTGCCCTGTACCTTTTTGGCATTTGGGGTGTACCCTATGCGAAGAATTCTTTCGCGGCACGGACCAGATATTCGGTGTCTTTTACGCTTGCCGTCTCATAGGGGGAGTGCATGGCGAGCTGGGGAAGGCCGATATCTATGGTGTTTAGCGGTACCTGGGTGTTGGAGATGTTCCCCAGTGTGGATCCGCCTGCCATATCCGAGCGGTTGGCAAAGGTCTGTACGGGCACGCCTGCTTCCCGGCAGAGATCCCGGAACATGGCTGTGGAGATGCCGTCTGTGCAGTATTTCTGGCTGGCATTGTATTTGATCACAATGCCTTCGCCAAGATATGGACGGTTGGATGGATCGGCCTTGTCCGGGTGATTGGGGTGGACGGCGTGGGCATTGTCTGCGGAGATCATCATGCTGTCGGCCAGGCTGATGAGGTAATCTTCTGTGGATCTGCCAAGTCCCAGAAAGATCCGGGTCAGCGTATCGTAGAGGAAGGTGGAGGCCGCCCCCTGTCTGGTGCCGCTTCCTACTTCTTCGTTGTCAAATACGCAGTGGAGATTGAGATACGTTTCTTTTTTTCCTGCGAGAAAACCGGCAAGGGAAGCGAAGGCGCACTGGAGGTCGTCCAGCCGCCCGCAGGAGAGGAATTCCTGATCTGCGCCCCAGATGCTGGCCTTTTCCCGGTTGTAAAGGAACAGATCGTGGCCCAGGATGTCGGATTCTTCTACGCCCGCTGCCCGGGCGATGGTTTTCATGAAGGTATCTTTTGCAGAAAGGGTTCCATACAGGGGAAGCATGTCTTTCTGTGGATTGTAGGTATAGCCCTTGTTGGCGTCCGGGTTCATGTGGATGGCCAGATTCGGGATCAGAACCAGGTCCCGGTCGATGTTGACCAGTTTCATGGTGTATGTTCCGGTGCCGGCATCTTTTACGATCACCCGGCCGGCCACGGAGAGGGGGCGGTCCAGCCAGGGAGCCAGGATCATGCCGCCGTACCGCTCTACATTGAGGCGGATGTAATGGCCTTCTGTCTCCAGCTCCGGATGTTCCTTGATCTTAAAGCAGGGCGAGTCGCTGTGGCTTGCAAGAATGTGCATGCTGCTCCAGGACCCCGCCGGGATGGTAAATGCGATCAGGGACGAGCCGTTGCGGGTGACATAGTAGCTGCCTCCCGGGGTCAGGCTCCAGGCTTCGTTTTCGGAAAGCCGGGTAAATCCGTGGCGTTCCAGTTCTGTTTCTGTGTTTTTTATTGCGTGGAAGCAGGTGGGGCTTCCTTCCAGAAATCTGATGAGATCGGATACAATATTCATGAGGATCCTCCTTGTAATTTGAAGATTGTAAACTGTATCTATTATAAAGACTGGTCCATATTTTTACAAGATGCCTTATGCATTTGAAATAACAAGGCATATCTGCCCTGGCAATATTCCTTGCGTATCCCGCCGGGATATGGTATATTCTATAATTAGTAACTGAATAGGAACTAACAGGTGTCAGACCGGAAAATGCCGGGTCTGGTGAAAAGGGAAACAGGTGAAAATCCTGTGCGAACTCGTCACTGTCATTAGGGAGCAAAGGGTAAAAAGAGCCACTGGGGAACCGGGAAGGCGTACGCTTTGTAAAGATCTAAAAGCCAGGAGACCTGCCTGTTAGGGTACAGGATTTTCCGAACCACGAGTAACTGGTTGTACGTTTTCACACATCATGGCTGGAGAGCCGTGGTGTTTATGCTCGTTTTCGAAAAAGAAAGCGGGCTTTTTTTCATATAGGAGAGGTGGAGATGACAAGGAAAAAGCTGGCGCGGGGATACACGACAGGCACCTGCGCTCAGGCCGCCACAAAGGCGGCCGCCTGGATGCTGCTCACAGGAGAGAAGGTCCAGGAGACGCAGGTGATCCTTCCAAATGGAGAGACTGCCAGGTTTCACATAGAAGAAATCAAGATCGAAGAGGAAGCGGTTTCCTGCGGAGTGAAAAAGGACAGTGGAGACGATCCGGATATCACCAATGGGATTCTGGTAGAAAGCCGGGTGGAGCGGATCCGGGAGAGCGCTTATCTGGTGGAAGGGGGAATCGGTGTGGGCCGGGTGACAAAGCCAGGCTTGAATCAGCCGGTGGGAGCCTCTGCCATCAACCGGGTTCCAAGAGAAATGATCGGGCAGGAACTTTCAGACGCCGCGCAGGAGACAGGGTATGAGGGCGGCCTTAAGGCAGTGATCTCCATTCCGGAGGGAGAGAAGCTGGCAGAGCGGACATTTAATCCCAGGCTTGGTATTGAGGGCGGCCTGTCCATTCTTGGCACCAGCGGACGGGTAGAGCCCATGAGCGAACAGGCGCTTCTGGATACCATCTGTCTGGAGATGCAGGTAAAATACGCAGAAGGGAAACGATACCTGATCCTCTCCCCCGGAAATTATGGACTGGATTTTCTGAAGCAGAGCTATGGCATAGAGGAAACAGACGTTGTAAAGTGCAGCAATTTCATCGGTGATTCCATCGATATGGCGGCGGAAGCCGGGTATCAGGGTCTGGTGCTGGTCGGACACATCGGGAAACTGATCAAGGTGGCGGGCGGTATCATGAACACCCACTCCAAATGGGCAGACTGCCGGATGGAACTTTTTGCGGCCGCGGCGCTCCTTGCCGGGCTTCCGGAAGGAAAGGCCAGAGCTTTCCTGGACTGCGTGACCACAGACGATGCATTGGCGCAGTGTACCGAAGAGGAACGTGGTCTGATCATGGATGCGGTCATGGCAAAGATTGAGAAGTATCTTTCTTACCGCGCACCGGTGGAGATGGAGACGGCGGCTGTCGTTTTTTCCAACGTGTACGGGATGCTGGGAAAGACCAGTCAGGCGGATGCGATATTGCAAAAAAGCAGGAGGTAGAGCATGGCAGGAAGATTGTATGGTGTGGGCGTGGGTCCGGGAGATCCGGAGCTCATGACGATAAAAGCATGCAAAATCATAAGAAACTGTCCAGTGATTGCAGTGCCGGGAAAGGCGCCGGAGGAGACAGTGGCGTATCAGATCGCGGCCGGAGCGGAACCGGCCGTCAGAGAAAAAGAACTTCTGGGGATCCATATGCCGATGACGAAGGATCCGAAAATATTGGAAGAGAGCCACAGGGCTGCAGTGGAAAAGCTGAAGGAAGAGCTGGATGCCGGAAAGGATGTGGCATTTCTGACACTGGGAGATCCTACGGTATATTCGACCTATCTCTATGTTCACCAGGAGCTTCGGGAGGCGGGATACCAGACGGAAATCGTAAGCGGGATCCCCTCTTTTTGCGCGGCGGCAGCCAGGGTACAGATGGGAATCGGGGAAAAGGCAGAGCAGATCCACATCGTGCCGGCCTCCTATCAGATCCAGGAGGCGCTGGAGCTTCCGGGGACAAAGATCCTGCTGAAAGCCGGACGGCAGTACGGAAAGATGAAAGAACAGCTCCTTTCGGCGGACATGGATGTGGTAATGGTGGAAAACTGCGGTATGGAAGGGGAAAGAATTTTCCATGGCGCAGAAGAGATGCCGGAGGAAGCCGGATATTATACGCTGATATTTGTGAAAGATAAAGGAGAACGGGTATGATACATTTTGTAGGGGCTGGTCCTGGAGCGCCGGATCTGATCACGGTGCGGGGACAGCGTTTATTACAGGAAGCAGATCAGGTGATCTACGCCGGATCGTTGGTAAATCCAGAACTTTTGAAATTGACAAAAGAAGGATGCCGGATTTATAACAGTGCGGTAATGACTCTGGAAGAAGTACTTATTCAGATGCAGGAGGGAGAAGAAAAGGGCTGGATGACGGTCCGCCTGCATACCGGGGATCCGTCCTTGTATGGAGCGGTCAGGGAGCAGATGGACCGTCTGGATGAGCTTGGAATCTCCTATGATTCTTGTCCGGGCGTCAGCTCCTTTAGCGGTGCGGCCGCGGCGCTGAACCTGGAGTATACGCTGCCGGATGTGTCCCAGAGCGTGGTCATTACCCGGATGGAAGGCCGAACCCCTGTGCCGGAAAAGGAAAAAGTACGCTCCTTTGCCGGGCATCAGTCCACTATGGTGTTGTTTTTAAGCGCCGGGCTTTTGAAAGAACTGGAAGCAGAGCTTCTGGCAGGCGGATATGCTCCGGAAACTCCGGCAGCCATCGTCTATAAGGCGACCTGGCCGGAGGAAGAATGTCACATCTGTACGGTAGGGACGCTTGCCGATACGGCGGCCGCGCACCAGATCACCAAGACGGCGCTGATCATCGTGGGGGACGTGGTGCGGTGCCGGCATTACAGCCGGTCCAGGCTGTATGACCCTACATTTACGACAGAATACCGGAAAGGCAGCCAGTAAAAGGCAAGAGGATGAAGGAATGAAAGCAGCAGTCATCAGTTTTACGAAAGCAGGCTATGAGCTGGGCAGAAAGATCCGTGACTGGCTCCAGGAACAAGGTTATGAAGCCGAGGCGGCGGTCAAATGCAGAGATCTGGAGGAATCCATCCCGGAATCTCTGGATCAGTGGACGAGAGAACGGTTTGCGGAGATGGACGCGCTTGTCTATGTGGGGGCAGCAGGGATCGCCGTGCGTGCCATCGCACCCTATGTGCAGGCCAAGACCCTGGACCCTGCGGTGCTGGTCATCGATGAACAGGGCGCCTACTGTATCCCGCTTCTGTCCGGCCATCTTGGAGGCGCCAATGAGCTGGCCCTTGCTCTGGCAGCAGCCTTTGGGATGGAGCCGGTGGTGACAACGGCCACGGACCGGAACGGGAAATGGGCGGTGGATGTATTTGCCAAAAAGAACGGCCTCTTGATCCGAGACATGGAAAAGGCGAAACGTATCTCAGCGGATCTGCTGGCCGGAAAAGAGATCCGGATCAAGATGGAGGACGGCAAAGAAGCGCAGGAGGAGCCGGACGTCTATATCGGACTTCTGGAACATCCGGGTTGGCGACGCGCCTTGTATCTGATCCCCAGGGCCGGAGTATTAGGCATTGGCTGCCGAAAAGGGGTGTCTGCGGAGCAGATTGAGGAAGCTGTGGCGGAAACGTTGGAAGACTTTCACGTCTGTCCGGAGTGTATCGGGGCTGTCGCTACCATCGACCGGAAGGCAGAAGAGCCGGGGCTTTTGGAATATTGCAGGAAAAAGGGAATTAGCTTTCTGTCGTTTTCAGCGGAGGAGCTTTCGGAAGTGGAGGGAGAGTTTTCTTCTTCCGAATTTGTCCGCCAGGTAACAGGAATCGATAACGTCTGCGAGCGTAGCGCGGTGAAAGCTTCGAAAGGCGGGAAGCTTCTGATCCCCAAACAGAAAAAAGACCAAGTGACGGCGGCCCTTGCCGTGACAGAATGGAGTGTGGAATTTGAAGAAAGTATATGTGGTGGGCATGGGCCCGGGAAGCCAGGAACAGATGACGGAAAAAGCCCGGGAGGTATTCGCATCCTGTGAGGTGATCGCAGGCTATACCGTGTATGTAGAACTTTTAAAAGAAGCCTATCCCGGGGCAGAATATATCACCACCCCCATGCGTCAGGAGGTGGAGCGGTGCCGTCTGGCCTTCGAGTCGGCGGCGGAAGGGAAAACCACCGCCATGGTGTGCAGCGGCGACGCCGGGATTTACGGAATGGCGGGACTGATGTATGAAGTGGGGGAGGAGTATCCACAGGTAGAAATCGAGGTCGTGCCGGGAGTGACGGCAGCCCTTGGCGGTGCGGCTGTCCTTGGAGCGCCCCTGGGGCATGATCTTTGTATCATCAGCCTGAGCGATCTTCTGACGCCCTGGGAGACGATTGAGAAACGGCTTCTTTCGGCGGCAGCGGCAGATTTTGTGATCTGCCTCTACAATCCGGCCAGCCGGAAGCGGAAGGACTATCTGAAAAAAGCCTGTGAGATCTTAATGAACCATAAACCGGCAGATACCGTGTGCGGAATCGTAAGAAATATCGCAAGAAAGGGCGAGTCGTTTCAGATTCTTACTCTGGGAGAATTAAAAGACGCAGAGGCAGACATGTTTTCCACGGTTTACATCGGCAATCACGAGACGAAGGTGATCCGGGGACGGATGGTCACACCGAGAGGATATCAGCTATGACAGAGAAAAAGATTTTGATTTTTGGAGGGACAACAGAAGGGCGGAAGCTGACAGAATACCTGGCGGCAAGGAAAGTCAGAGTCCATGTCTGTGTGGCGACGGCCTACGGGGAGAGCCTGCTTCCGGAGAGTGAATCTGTGACGGCAGAGAGCAGCCGGATGGATGTATCCGAGATGTGCCATAGGATCCGGGAGTATGAGCCGGCCTTCGTTGTGGACGCCACGCATCCGTATGCAAGGGAAGTTTCTCGCAATATAAAACAGGCCTGTGAATCCTGCGGGAAACCATATCTCCGGCTTTTGCGGGAAGCGGGGACTTTCCTTCCGGAGCATGACATGGCAAAAGACGGGACCGCCGCAGGGCCGGACGGTAGGACCGTCTGGGTAGAGAGTGCAAAAGAGGCAGCAGAGTATCTGGCGGACAAGGAAGGAAAGATCCTTCTGACTACCGGAAGTAAGGAGCTTGAAGCATTTACACGGATTCCGGATTACCGGGAGAGGGTTTATGCACGGGTACTGTCCCTGCCCTCGGTGGTGGAAAAATGCCACGGGCTGGGACTGGAAGGACGGCATCTCATCTGTATGCAGGGGCCGTTTTCAGCGGAATTGAATCTGGCTATGCTCCGGGAGTTCCAGATCCGTTTCCTGGTGACTAAGGAAGCAGGGAGCACAGGCGGCTTTCCGGAAAAACGTGAGGCGGCCGAAAAAGCCGGCGCAGTGCTTGTGGTCATTGGCCGGACGGAGGAAAGAGAAGGATTTTTGGAAGAAGAACTCTATGCCTATCTGAAGCAAGAGCTGTCCCTTTCTGACAGCTGGGAGCTGGCAATCGTGGGAATCGGCATGGGCGCAGAAGAGTCTCTGACGCTGGAAGCGAAAAAGGCCTGCCGGGAAGCCGGGCTTTTGATTGGCGCCAGACGGATGCTAGAAGCTGTGGCAATAGAAGGACAGGTCACGGAAGAAGCCTATCTGCCGGGAGACATTCTGGCGGCGGTGAAGCGCCATCCTTTAATCCGGAAGGCGGCGGTGGTGCTGTCCGGAGATCCGGGCTTTTACAGCGGGGCGAAAAGACTTTTGGAAGCGCTTCAGGAAGAGCCGGACTTCCAGGTACGGGTGGTACCGGGAATTTCTTCCGTCTCTTATTTCTGCGCGAAGCTTCACACCAGCTGGGAGGATGCGGCAGTTCTAAGCCTTCATGGACGGGAAGACAACCTGATCTGGGCGGTGGAGTGGCATAAGAAGACTATAGTGCTGGGAAGCGGGGCGGAGAGCGTCCGTAAGATCTGCGAGACCTTAAAGGTCTATGGCTACGGAGCGCTGGCCGTGACGGCAGGAGCCAGACTCTCCTATCCGGAGGAAGACATCCGTAAGGGAAGCGCCGAAGAAATGTCTTCCTACGAGAGCGAAGGGCCGGTGATCCTTCTGATTGAAAATCCGGATGGAGGAGAGAGCGCTTATGGCCCCGGTGTTCCAGATGAGGCTTTCGTAAGAGGAAAGGTGCCGATGACCAAGGAAGAGATTCGATGCATTGCCCTTTCCAAGCTTCGGCTTGGAGAAACTTCGGTAGCCTATGACATCGGCGCGGGTACCGGATCTGTAGCTGTAGAAGCTGCCAGGATGGCTTTTCGCGGCCGCGTGTATGCGGTGGAAAGGAACCCGGAAGGGCTTAAGCTTATCCGGGAGAATCAGGAAGCTCTGCGGGCAGCAGGCCTTACAGTGATTCCAGGAGAAGCGCCGGAGGCTCTGGAGGATCTGCCGGCGCCGGACCAGGTATTTATCGGAGGAAGCGGAGGAAGGCTTTCAGAAATCCTTGCAGCGGTGCTTCGGAAGAATCCGCGCGTCCGGGTGGTGATCACAGCTATTTCTCTGGAAACGGTGGCAGAGGCGAAGGCCTGTATGGAAAAGATCCGGCACCGGGAAGAGGACGTGGTGCAGGTGTCCGTAAGCCGGGCAAGAAAAGCAGGGAACTATCATCTGATGACCGGGTTAAATCCAGTATGGATCTTTAGTTTTACCTGTGACGAGGAGGAACAATGAAAACAAAACTTCCAAGAATCATGATCGCGGCGCCGGGGAGCGGCTCGGGAAAGACCATGCTGACCTGCGCCCTTCTTGCGGCCTGGAAAGAAAAAGGATTACGCCTTATTTCCTATAAATGTGGTCCGGATTATATCGATCCTATGTTTCACCGGGAGGCCTTAGGAGTCGGCAGCGCCAATCTGGACACATTTTTATGCGGAAGGGATTATATCCGTCGGAGGCTTCTGAAGGATGCAAAGGAAGCAGAGCTTGCGGTGTTGGAAGGCGTAATGGGATATTACGACGGCATCGGCGGGATCTCAGATGGGGCCAGCTCTTATGAGGTGGCGGACGCGACGGGAACGCCGGTGGTCCTGGTGGTGGACGGCCGGGGAAAGAGCCTTTCTCTGGTAGCGGAGATCCAGGGATTTCAAAACTTCCGGAAAGAAAGCCATATCCGGGGTGTGATCCTGAATCGGATCTCGCCTTCTGTGTATCCCAGATTAAAAGAAATGATCGAGGAACAGACCGGACTTCTGGTGTACGGCTATCTTCCAGTGAAAAAAGAGCTTCAGGTAGAAAGTCGGTATCTGGGGCTTCGGCTTCCAGGAGAGATGGAAACGATGAAGGAGACGCTGAAGCGTCTGGGAAGCCTGGCAGAAGAGACCATAGACCTTGCAGGACTCCTTTCCCTGGCAGGAACAGCCGGGATGATGGAAGAGGAAGAGCGCCGGACATCCGAAGGATGCGGGGAGACTGACGGAAAAGTGCCTGCAAAAGAAAAGGTGCGGATCGGGATCGCAAAGGATGAAGCCTTCTGCTTCTTTTATCAGGACAACCTAAAGATTCTGGAAGATATGGGGGCGGAGCTTGTGTATTTTTCCCCGCTTCGGGATGAAAAGATTCCGGCAGACGTGGACGGACTCATCTTTTACGGCGGCTACCCGGAGTTGTATGCCGAAAAGCTTAGTCGGAACAGTTCCATGCGAGGCAGCGTCCGTATGGCAGTGAAGAAGGGGCTTCCCTGTATCGGAGAGTGCGGAGGTTTCTTATATTTGCAGGAATATCTGGAAACAAAAGAGGGACAGCGTTTTCCCATGACGGGGGTTTTACCCGGAGGGAGCCATTACACAGGGCGTCTTTTAAGATTCGGCTATGTGACTTTGTCCGGCGGGACGGCCTTTGGAGGGGATGCAGGAGAGATCCCGGCGCATGAATTTCACTATTATGATTCCACGGATGCAGGAAATGCGTATCTGGCAAGCAAGCCACTGTCCAAAAGAAGCTGGAGATGTATCGTCAGCACCGGGCGTCTGTGGGCGGGTTATCCGCACATTCACTATGGAGGAAACCGGAAGTTTGCAGAAAACTTTCTGGATGCATGCAGGAACAGGAGGAAAGAGTTTTGAATCAGGAAACAGATTTGGAACAGGTCATCCGGCAGATCAGACCGCTGGATGAACATGCCATGGAACAGGCAAAGAAGCAGTGGAATTCTATTGCAAAGCCGCTGCACAGCTTAGGAAAGCTGGAAGAGCACATCATCCGGATCGCAGGGATCACTGGAAATCCGGATGTGAAGATCGAGGAAAAGGCGCTGATCGTTATGTGTGCGGACAACGGAGTGGTAGAAGAAGGCGTGACCCAGACGGGGCAGGAAGTGACGGCCATCGTGGCTGAAAATTTCCTGTCCGGAGAAACCAGTGCGGCTATTATGTGTAAGAAAGCGGGAGCCAGGATCCTTCCTATTGATATTGGCATGGCAGGAAAAACAAAAGTGCCGGACTATAAGGTGGCTTGCGGCACCAGGAATTTTGCAAAGGAGCCTGCCATGACAAGGGAGCAGGCACTTCAAAGTATCCTGACCGGAGTCCGGATCGTGGAGGAACAAAAAAAGGCGGGCGTGGCGCTTCTGGCCACCGGAGAGATGGGCATCGGAAATACCACCACCAGCAGCGCGGTGCTTGCGGCTCTTCTTCAGATAGATCCGGAAAAAGTAACGGGAAGAGGCGCCGGGCTTTCCAGCGCCGGGCTTTCCAGAAAGATCCAGGTGATCCGCCAGGCGCTTGCCTTACATAAGCCGGACGCGAACGATCCGGTGGATGTACTCGAAAAGGTGGGCGGCTTTGATATCGGCGGCCTTGCAGGCGTGTATCTGGGGGCGGCAAAGATGCGCCTTCCGGTGCTGATCGACGGATTTATCTCCGGGACGGCGGCGCTTCTTGCCTGCAGGCTTTGTCCGGAGGCAAAGGAATATATGATCGCCTCTCACAAATCCAAGGAGCCGGGAATGCAGATCCTCCTGAAGGCTCTGGGGCTTTCGGCGTCTCTGGACTGCGACATGTGCCTGGGAGAAGGAACCGGGGCTGTGGCCTTTTTTCCGGTGCTTGACATGGCGGCGGCAGTCTACCGTCAGATGAGCACCTTTGCGGACATTCAGGTAGAAGAATATCAGGAGCTGGGAGATAAATAATGATACATTTGATCACAGGAGGAAGCGGAAGCGGAAAGTCCGTTTATGCGGAGAATTGGCTGATCCGGCAGGGCGGCCGGGAAGCGTGCGGGAAAGAGAAGCCCTTTCTCTATATCGCGACCATGCGTCCCTTCGGGCAGGAGAGCAGACAGAAGATTTTGCGCCACAGAAATCAGCGGGCAGGGAAGGGCTTTGCCACCCTGGAGTGTTACCAGGATCTGGAAGCCCTGGAGATTCCGGAAAATGCAGGGATCCTGCTGGAATGTGTCATGAACCTGACGGCCAATGAATCTTACCGGGAAGATGAAAAAGATGCACAGGAAAAAGGGGAAGATAAGGTGGCAGAAAAGGTGCTGGAAGGAATCCGTCACCTTTCGGAACATACGGCGTATCTGGCTGTAGTGACAGGGCAGGTGGATGGGGACATTGATTCCTATTCGGAGGAAACCAGAACCTATCAGAAAATCCTGGGAGAGACCAATCAGAAGATCGGAAGTGCGGCCGATCAGATCACGGAGGTGGTGTACGGGATCCCCGTACCGGTGAAAGTATGAAAAGCAGAGTATGGAATAGTTTTAAAATTGCATGTTCGATGTATAGTAAGATCCCTGTGCCCCCGGCAGACTGGACCAAAGAAAACAAGGCTTATGTGATGTGCTTTTTTCCCTGGGTGGGGGCTGTGATCGGAGCGCTGACTTATGCCGTGTATTCCCTGAAAGAGTGGATGCATCAGGCCGGATTTGGATTTCCGGACTTCTTTTTTACGGCGCTTCTGGTGCTGATTCCTGTATGGGTTACCGGAGGGATTCATCTGGATGGCTATCTGGATACTCAGGATGCCCTTCATTCCTACCAATCCAGGGAGCGGAAGCTGGAGATATTAAAGGACCCGCATACGGGAGCCTTTGCGGTGATCGCCGGGATTTGCTATTTTGTGCTGGATCTGGGGATTTACAGCGGTCTGACGGCAGAAAGTGTCCGGGTGATCGCGGCAGGTTTTGTGTTGTCGCGGGCGCTTAGCGGGCTTTCCGTCGTCTGCTTTCCCCAGGCAAGAAAGAAGGGAATGGCAGCGGATTTCTCCGATGGAGCGAAGAAGAAGGGAAGCCGTCTTGTGCTGATTCTTTATGTGATCCTGGCCGCTGGAGTGATGATCTTTGCCGGAGGTGTGCCGGGAGTGGCTGCTGTCCTGGCCGCCGGGGGTGTATTCCTCTATTATGCGCGGATGACCAGACGGATTTTTGGCGGCATGACAGGAGATCTGGCCGGGTATTTTCTCCAGCTTTGTGAGATCTGGATGGCAGCGGCGGCAGTGACTGCCGATATCTTATGGAAAGGAGCGGGCTGGTAAAATGGAACTGATCGTAGGAGGAGCTTATCAGGGGAAAACAGAGTATGCCAGACGTCTATTCCCGGACATTTCCTGGGCGGACGGAGAACACTGCTCCTTTGAGGAACTCTGTCAGTGTCAGGGGATCCTGAAATTTCACCGCTATCTGGAACGGAGGATGGCGGCAGGAGAATCGGTGGCGGATCTGGCGGAAATTCTGTATCAGGAGAATCCGGAGCTGGTGATCGTGACCGATGAGATCGGCTGCGGCATCGTGCCTATGGATCCCTTCCAGCGGGAAGTAAGGGAGCAGACCGGGCGGGTCTGCACGGCGCTTGCAGGGAAGGCCAGGCGGGTTCACCGGGTAATCTGCGGTATAGGGACGGTGATCAAGGGATGATAAGGATGTATCTCATCCGGCACGGCAGTACGCCAGGGAACAGGGAACACCGGTATATCGGAAGGACAGAGGAAGACCTGTGTGAGGAAGGAATCCTTGCTCTGAAAGGACAGGAGGCGCCGGAGGTTCAAAGGATTTATGCAAGTCCGATGCGGCGGTGCATCCAGACAGCGAAGATCCTGTATCCGGGGCGGGCTCCGGTAAAGGTCGAAGAATTCCGGGAATGTGATTTCGGAAGCTTTGAGGGAAAGAATTATCAGGATCTAAGCGGGGATCCGGTGTATCAGGCCTGGATCGACAGCGGCGGGACGCTTGGATTCCCGGGAGGAGAGGAACCCGACGGGTTTCGGAGGCGCTGCGTGGAAGGATTTGATAAGGTACTGGAAGACTGCCGGCGGGATGGTATAGAGACGGCGGCTCTGATCGTCCATGGCGGCACCATCATGAGCATCATGGAGGCTTATGCCAGACCTAAGGGCTCTTATTATGATTTTCAAGTGGGAAATGGAGAGGGATATGAACTGGTTATTACAGATGACGGTGCCGGTACTTGCGGGATTTGTCCTGGATCTTCTGCTGGGGGACCCGGCATGGCTCTATCATCCGGTGCGGCTGATCGGGCTTCTGATCGAAAAGGGAGAAAAAATTATCAGAAAATGTCTGCCAAAGACCAGAGGCGGTGAGCGCCTGGGCGGGGTGGTCCTGGTGATTTTCGTAGTGAGTATAAGCGCGCTCGTTCCTCTGGGGATCCTTTTGGCGGCGTACCGCTTTTTTGTCCCCCTGGGACTTTTGATCGAGACCTTTTTCTGCTACCAGATCCTGGCGGTGAAGTCGCTTAAGGTGGAAAGTGACCGGGTCTGCCGGGCGCTAAAGGAAGAGGGACTGATAAGCGGGCGAAAAGCGGTGTCCATGATCGTGGGAAGAGATACGGAAGAATTATCGGAAGAAGGGGTGACAAAGGCTGCGGTGGAGACGGTGGCCGAGAATACCTCTGATGGCGTGATCGCTCCGCTGTTCTACATGGTGATCGGCGGCGCTGTACTTGGCTTTGCCTATAAGGCGGTGAACACCATGGATTCCATGATCGGATATAAGAATGACAAATACCGGTATTTCGGGACGGCAGCGGCAAGGCTTGATGATGCGGCGAACTTTCTTCCCTCCCGGCTTGCGGCGGTTCTGATGATCGCATCCGCCTTCCTTTTGGGGATGGACGGGCCAGGGGCATTCCGGATTTATTGCCGGGACCGGAAGAACCACAAAAGCCCCAATGCAGCGCAGACGGAGTCTGTCATGGCAGGCGCCCTGGGAGTGGAGCTTGCGGGAAATGCCTGGTATTTTGGGAAACTTTATGAAAAGCCCACCATCGGGGATCCGAAAAGGCCCATTGAGATCGAAGATATCAGAAGGTCCCACCGGCTGCTTTACGGCACCAGTATCCTGGCCCTGGCAGTCTTTATGGGAATCAAATGCTGCCTGCTTTGGCTGTGATGACAGGAGGTTACGATGAAGAAAGAACAGATTCACGGAGGAGATATTTACCGCAACCCGGGGGTGACGGATTTTTCGGTGAACAGTAATCCGCTGGGCGTGCAAAAAGAGGTGCTTTCGGCTCTTAAGGAGCAGCTGGGAAAAATCGCCCATTACCCGGATATTAAGTGCGAGGCGCTAATTCGGGAAATCTGCCGGTTCGAGCAGGTGGGAGAGGAGCAGGTGCTCTGTGGAAACGGTGCGGCGGAGCTGTTTTTCGCCGCTGCCTTTGCATTAAAGCCAAAGCATGTGCTGCTTCCCGAGCCTTCCTTTGCGGAGTATGAGCGGTCGCTCCGGTCTGTGGACGCGGTGATCCATGAATGTGTATTGCGGGAAGAGCAGGATTTTCTGGTGACAGAAGAGATCCTGCAGGCGATCACACCGGAGATGGATCTTTTGATCCTGTGTAATCCCAATAACCCAACCGGGCAGGTGGTGGAGTGCCCGCTGCTTCTTAAGATCCTGAAGCGGTGCAAAGAGGCAGGCGTGACCCTTCTTCTGGATGAGTGCTTTGTGGACTTTCTGGATCATCCGGATCAGGCGACCATGACAGGATTTTTAAAAGAGTATCCTAATCTTCTGATCGTGAAGGCCTTTACCAAGATATTCTGTATGCCGGGACTGAGGCTTGGGTATGCCCTTTGCAGTGATCCGGGCCTTCTGGAAGAGATGGACCGTTTTCTGCAGCCCTGGAATGTGTCGGTGCCGGCGCAGATTGCAGGGGTGGCCGCCATGAAGAATCATAAAGAATATCTGGAAGAAACCCGGATGTTTCTAAAAGAAGAGCGGGAAAAGCTGCGCCGTCAGATGGAAGAGCTTGGCGACCGGGTGATCGGCTCCCGGGCTAACTACCTGTTTTTTGCCAGTGAGAAAGGACTTTATGAAAAAGCTCTGGAGGCCGGATTCTTGATACGGAACTGCGGAAATTACAGAGGACTTGGAGAGGGATATTACCGGATCGCCGTCCGGACAAAGGAAGAAAACGAGAGGTGGATCGCATGGCGAAGAGGATTATGATACAAGGAACCATGTCAAATGCGGGAAAGAGTCTGATCTGTGCGGGCCTTTGCAGGATCTTTCATCAGGACGGATACAAGGCGGCGCCCTTTAAATCTCAGAACATGGCATTGAATTCTTTTATCACCGATGATGGACTGGAGATGGGCCGGGCGCAGGTGGTCCAGGCAGAGGCGGCGAAGATCAGGCCAAGAGTAGAGATGAATCCCATCCTGCTAAAGCCCACCAACGATACGGGATCTCAGGTCATCGTAAACGGGAAGGTCTGGCAGGATATGAGCGCCCGGGATTATTTTGCCTGCAAGCGCCGGCTAGTCCCGCAGATCCTGGAAGCATACGGGAAGCTGGAAAAGGAGTACGACCTGATCGTCATCGAAGGCGCCGGTAGCCCGGCGGAGATCAATCTGAAAGAAAACGATATTGTCAACATGGGGCTGGCAAAGATGCTGGATGCGCCGGTCCTGCTGGTGGGAGATATCGACCGGGGCGGTGTGTTCGCACAGCTTCTGGGAACTCTGATGCTGCTGGAGCCGGAGGAAAAAGAGCGGGTAAAGGGACTGATCATCAATAAATTCCGGGGAGATAAGACCATCCTGGATCCGGGAATACAGATGCTGGAGGAAAGGTGCCAGGTGCCGGTGCTGGGTGTGACTCCATATCTGAATGTGGATATTGAGGATGAGGACAGCCTGACAGAACGGTTTAGAAAGACAGGCAGCGGCGGAAAGATAGACATTGCGGTGATCCGCACGCCGCGGATCTCCAACTTCACAGATTTTCTGGCATTGGAGCATCTGGAAGAAGTGACCCTTCGGTATGTGGAACATCCCGGGCAGCTAAAACGTCCGGATATGATCCTGCTTCCGGGAACCAAGAATACCATGGGAGACCTGAAATGGATGCGTGAAAATGGGCTGGAAGCGGCCATCTTAAAGGAAGCAGATCAGGGAACGGTCATTTTTGGCATCTGCGGCGGCTATCAGATGTTAGGAGAAGAGCTGCGAGACCCTGATAAAGTGGAAGAAGGAGGAACCATGCGGGGAATGGGACTCCTTCCTCTGGAGACGGTATTTACGAAGGAAAAAACAAGGACCAGGGTCAGCGGAAGGTTCTGTCATGTGGATGGGGCATTAAAGTCCTTGGAAGGAAAAGAGCTGGAAGGCTATGAGATCCATATGGGCGTGACCAGAAAAAGGGATGGACAGGAAGAACAGGCAGCTATGAGTCAGATGAAAGACCAGGTCAGCGGAAGAACGAGTATGGACGGATACAGCCGTGGAAATGTGTACGGCTCCTATATCCACGGCATCTTTGACCGGGAAGGCGTAGCAGAGGAAATCGCAGAAAGCCTGGCAAAAAAGAAAGGCGTAAGCTTAAAGGAGATTAAAAACAAGAGCTTAAAAGACTGGAAAGAAGAACAGTACGACCTGCTGGCAGATGCCCTCAGGGAGCATCTTGACATGAAGGCCATTTATCAGATCTTGGAGGAGGAAGAGTAGTCGATGGAGATTGAGATTGTACGGCCGGAAGAGATCGAGAAGCGGAGTTTCGCGATCATTTCGGAAGAGTTAAAGGCGCAGGGCATGACCCTGCCGGAAGACCAGGAGGCAGTGACCAAGCGGTGTATCCATACCAGCGCAGACTTTGATTATGCCAGAAATCTGACGTTTTCCGAGGGGGCAGTTGAAAAAGCAAAGGAAGCGATCCGTCATGGTGCGTCCATCGTCACGGATACCCAGATGGCCCGGTCCGGCATCAATAAAAGGGTACTGGAGCAATACGGCGGACAAGTATACTGCTTCATGTCGGATACAGATGTGGCAGAGGAGGCGAAGAGGGCCGGTACTACCCGGGCCGTCGCCAGCATGGAGAAGGCCTGTGCCTTAGAAGAGGACCTGATCTTTGCCATCGGCAATGCGCCTACCGCGCTGATCCGTCTGTATGAGCTGATCCGGGAAGGGCGAATCGCTCCCAAACTGGTCATCGGCGCTCCGGTAGGGTTCGTCAATGTGGTGCAGTCCAAGGAGCAGATCCTGACCTTAAAGGATACGCCCTACATCGTGGCCCGGGGAAGAAAGGGCGGCAGCAATATTGCAGCCTGCATCTGCAACGCCTTACTGTATCAATGTTAAAATACTTGGAGGGATGAAAACAAATGAACAAATGGAGCAAATCAGAAAAAGGACTGTTGTTTGCCGTCACACTTGCGGCTGCCGTGTATGTCTGCGGTCTTGATACGAAGGCCATGCACATCATGGAAGGGTATCTTCCGGCAGGCTACTGCATTGCCTGGGGAGCAGTCTGCCTTCCATTTCTGGCGGCGGGGTACCTTCGGATCCGGAAACTGGTAAAAGAGCAGAAGAAAGCATTGATCTTGCTGGCTATGTCCGGGGCGTTCATCTTCGTGATCTCATCGCTGAAGATCCCATCGGTCACCGGAAGCTGCAGTCATATGACAGGGACTGGGCTTGGAGCCATCCTGTTTGGGCCTTCCACAGTTAGTATCTTAGGCATCATCGTACTGGTCTTTCAGGCGGTGCTTTTGGCCCATGGAGGGCTCACCACATTGGGAGCCAACACTTTTAGCATGGCGATTGCAGGACCGCTTTTCAGTTTTGGGATCTATAAGCTTGGCGTCCGGTTTGGTTGGAACCGGAAGGCAGTGATCTTTGCAGCTGCTTTTCTGGGAGATCTTCTGACCTACTGCGTCACCAGCATCCAGCTGGCGCTTGCCTATCCAAGCGAGACGGGCGGAGTGGCGGCAAGCGCTGTGAAGTTTCTGGGTGTATTTGCCCCGACGCAGCTGCCGCTGGCAGTGCTGGAGGGAATCCTGACGGTGCTGATCGTGATCGGGATGGAAAGCTTTGCGGCTCCGGAACTTCGGGCGATCGGATTTTTCAGAAAGGAGAAGACGGATGGCAGAGCATAAGAAATCAAATAAAGGGCTGGTGTGTGTACTGATCCTGGCCAGTATCCTGCTGGTGGTGGTTCCCTTTCTTGCCTTAAGAGGGGCGGAATTTGGCGGAAGCGACGATGCGGGAAGCCAGATGGTAAACGAAGTGACAGGGACAGAGTATGAGCCCTGGTTCACTCCGGTATTGGAAAACCTGATCGGAGGAGAGATCCCTGGCGAGATTGAAAGCCTGATTTTCTGTGTACAGACAGGGATCGGCGTAGGGATCCTGGCGTTTTGCTTTGGCTACCTGGTGGCCCGCAAGAAATACTCCAGGGGACAAGAGGAATGATGCGAGGGGAAAAAGGCGGTCTTTCCCCTATGCCAAGAGTCCTGTTCTGTCTGGGTATGATGGTAACAGCAGTCTGCTCGGCCCATCCTTTTCTGGGGGCCGAGCTTTCGGTGGTCATGCTTTTGTGGGCCAGGGTATACGGGAAGGTGCCGGTAGGAAAATATCTCCGGATGTTCCGGCTGCCGCTTGGGTTTCTGGCGCTTTCCGGACTGGTGCTTTTGTGGGAATATTCCAGCGTGGGGGAAGGAATCTTAAGCTTTTCTTTTGGATCGGGATATCTTAGCATGACCAGGGAGACGGTGCTTCGGACAATTCTTGTTACTTTCCGGGCCCTGGGAGCGGTGTCTGCCTTGTTTGCATTAGGAATGACTACGCCGGTGACGGAGTTGACCGGTGTTTTGAAGCGCCTGCACTGCCCGGACCTGATCTGCAGCCTGATGTATCTGATGTACCGCTATATTTTTCTGATGTATCAGGTACATGGGAATATGAAGCAGGCGGCGGAAGGAAGAATGGGATACATGGATTACCGGACTTCTCTTCGTACCACAGCCGGGATCTATGGAAATCTTCTGGCCTACAGCTACCGACAGGCAGGGGCAAATTTTGACGCTATGGAAAGCCGCTGCTTTGACGGAAGTGTCCGGTTCCTTTCGGGGAAATACCGGAAAGACTGGAGGAAGACAGTGATTCCTGTGATTCTGGTCCTTCTAGAAATAGGAATCTGTATCTGCTGGCGCAGCTGGCCGGCAGTCTAGTGGACGATCAGGAGCTGGGAGGGAGGAACCAAGGAATGGATGAAATTTTAAGACTGAAAGACCTGTCTTTTCGGTATGAGGAAGAAAAGGAATGGGCGCTTAAGGAGGTAAGCCTTTCTATTTCCTCCGGTGAAAAAATTGCGGTCCTTGGGAATAACGGGGCCGGAAAGAGTACGTTTTTCCGGTGCTGCAACGGAATCTTAAGACCAAAAGAAGGCAGTCTGTATCTGAAGGGAGAGAAAATCTCCTGGAAAAAGAAGGAAATCCTGAATCTGCGCCAGAGTGTGGGGCTGATCTTCCAGGAAGCGGATCATCAGCTGATCGCCGGAACGGTGGCAGAAGAGGTCAGCTTTGGCCCCATGAATCTGAAGCTTTCGGAACAGGAGGTAAGAAACCGAGTGGAAAAAGCCCTTGCGGCCATGGAGCTTCTTAAGTATCAGGAAAAAGCCCCTCATGAACTCTCCGGCGGGGAGAAAAAGCGGGTCAGCATTGCCGACATCCTGGCGATGGAGCCGGAGCTGATGCTCCTGGACGAACCGGCATCCAGCTTAGATCCGGTGAACCAAAGCCTCCTGGAGGAGAACTTGGAAAAGCTTCACCAGAAGGGAATCGCTCTGGTGGTGGCCACCCACGATGTGGATTTTGCCTGGCGGTGGGCAAAACGGATCCTGATCTTCCATCAGGGCAGGCTTGTGGCAGACGGCAGAGGAGAGGAAATCTTTGCAGACGAAGCGCTGATAGAAAAAAGCGGCCTTAAGAAGCCGCTTCTCTACGAGGTGGGAAAGATCTATGGAATTTCGCCTTTGCCAAAGACTCTTAAAGAATTGCTTCCAGATGGCGAAGGAATATCTTCCGGATCTGCGGAAATTCTCCCAGCCCCTTCAGATGGCAGGTAACCTGATAACCGGCTGACCGGAACTGCTCCTTCCAGGAGTCTGGATCGTCTCCTGCCATATCGTTTTTTGCATGGTCCCCTGCCACGATCATAAGGGGCAGAAGATGAAGGGAGCGGATAGGGCTGCCTTCCAGATGGCGGAGCACATCCCGGGGGGCGGGATAGGCTTCTACCGTTCCCACGTGGATATGAGAGAGCCTTAAGTCCTTGCACATATAGTCCAGGGCGGCATAGACCGTGTTAGAGAAGTGGTCGCTGCCATGGCCCATCAGGATCAGGGCCTCATCTTCTTTCAAGAAAGAATATTCTCCAGCGAGGATCGAGATGACTTCTTTCAAATCTTCCGTAGAGGACAGAAGAGGGGCGCCGAAGCTAATGGAAGAAAACTGATCCCGGAAAGCCAGGGCGTCCGCCGTCATCCGGTCGTTTTCGATGCCGTTCAGGATATGGGTAGGCTGGATGCAGACGTCGGTAATGCCGTCCCGGCGCATGTTTTCCAGAGCCTCTGTGACGGTGGGGATATGCTCACCGGTGGTGCGTGAAAGCTTTCGGATGATCATCTGGCTGGTCCAGGCACTGTATACCGCAAGATCCGGATGGGCATTCCGGATGCTTTCTTCGATGGCGTTGATCGTGACTGCCCGGGTATCCGGATGGCTGGTGCCGAAGCTGACGACAAGGATACCTTTTTTGGGAGAAATCGCTGTGTCAGAAGGTGTATTTTTTGTTATCATAAAGAGAGTCTCCTTTCGAAATTGACAGGTGCAAAAAAGAAAATTGCACTGTTGTCATTATATCAGGGAGGAAGAAAGGACCGCAACTGAAAATGAAAAGATATGAAGAAAAGCCTTTTTTTCCAATGTTTATTGATCTATCAAAAAAGAAGGTAGTGGTCATCGGCGGAGGCCGCATTGCGGGACGGCGGATCAGGACGCTTTTGTCATTTGCGGGGCAGATCTGTGTGATCGCGCCTGAGGTGACGGAAGAGATTGAAGGGTATATAAAAGAAGGAATGGTCACCCATTTGAAAACCCGGTATGCGCCGGAATTGATCCGGGATGCGGATCTTGTGCTGGCGGCCACGGATGATCCGGCCTGCAATGAACAGGCAGCAGATGAGTGCAGGAGACGTGGGATTCCGGTCAATGTGTCCCACAAAAAGGAATTGTGCGATTTCTATTTCCCGGGAACCGCGGTGTGCGGGGATCTGACAGCCGGAGTCACAGCCAGCGGGCGGGACCATGGGAAGGCGAAAAGAGCCCGGGAGGAAATCGAAAAGATATTAATAAAACTAGAGGAAGAGACAAAAGCATGATGAGTAGGAAAATCAGAATCGGCAGCAGGAAAAGCCGTCTGGCGGTGATACAGACAGAACTTGTGATGGATACAATCCGGGAAACCCATCCGGAGATTGAGCTGGAGCTTATCACGATGGAAACCACCGGGGACCGCCGGCTGGACGTGACATTGGATAAGATCGGCGGTAAGGGGCTGTTTGTCAAGGAACTGGACCGCGCTCTTCTCGAGGGCAGGATCGACCTGGCGGTCCACAGCTTAAAGGATATGCCGATGGAAGAGTCTTCCCGGATCCCCATCCTGGGATATACCAAAAGAGAGGATGTCCGGGATGTGCTGGTGCTGCCGGAGGGCGGAAAGCCCTGGAAGGGCCGGGGCGTGATCGGCTGCTCTTCCTTCAGAAGGAGGATCCAGGGCGAGAGGCTGTTCCCGCAGGCAGAGTTTCGGAGTATCCGGGGAAATGTCCTGACCAGGCTTGAGAAGCTGGACCGGGGAGAATACGATGCACTGATCCTGGCTGCGGCAGGCTTAAAGCGGCTGGGGCTTGAACATCGGATCTGCCGGTATTTTTCTGCGGAAGAGATCCTTCCGGCGGCCGGACAGGGGATTTTGGCTGTCCAGGGACGCGCCGGAGAGGATTATGGGTTCCTGGAGACTTTGGCAAAGGAGGGGGCCGGATTGGAAGCTCTGGCAGAGAGAGCCTTTGTCCGGTATCTGGACGGGGGATGCTCTTCACCGGTGGCAGCCTATGCCAGAGTAGAAAAAGACAGGCTGTATTTGCAGGGACTTTATTATATAGAAGAGGAAGATTCCTATGCTCTCGGGAGCAGAGAAGGAAGGCCGGAGGATGCGGAAGAGATCGGCGTCCTTCTGGCAGAGGAAATGGAGAGAAAGTATGGAAGAAAGGGAGGCACCGGAGTGTGATGGAACATAAAGAGACAGGGAAAGTATGGCTTGCAGGCGCAGGACCTGGAGACGCCGGACTTTTGACATGTAAGGCCAAGAAGGTGCTGGAGTCGGCGGACGTGGTGGTTTACGATCATCTGGTGGGCCGGGATATTCTGGCCAGGATCCGTCCGGATCAGAAAGCCGTGAATGTGGGGAAAATCTCCGGGCACCATCCGATCCCGCAGGAGGAGATATGCCAGATCCTGGTGGAAGAAGCCCGGCAGGGGAAAAAGGTTGTCCGGCTGAAGGGCGGGGATCCCTTCCTGTTTGGCAGAGGCGGAGAAGAACTGCTAAAGCTGAAGGAAGCGGGAATCCCCTTCGAGGTTATTCCAGGAGTGACGTCCGCCCTGGCTGTTCCGGCCTATGCAGGAATTCCGGTGACTCACCGGGACTATGTTTCCTCTCTGCATATCGTGACCGGGCATAAAAAGAAGAACGGAGAGCTGGAGTGTGATTATCCGGCTTTGGTGCGGGCCGGGGGGACCCTCGTCTTTCTGATGGGGGTAACGGCGCTTCCCGATATCGTGAAAGGGCTCCTTGATGCGGGGATGGATCCGCAGATGCCCTCTGCTGTCATACAGGAGGGAACCCTGGCCGGACAGAGAAAAGTATCAGCGCCGCTTGCAGAGCTTTTAGAAGCCTGCCGGAAGGAAGAGATCCAGCCGCCGGCCATCATTGTAGTGGGCCATGTGTGCCGGCTGTCAGAAGAGGTTTCCTGGTATGAGAAGCTTCCTCTTTCTGGGATGCGGGTACTGGTGACGAGGCCAAGAGAGCTGATCTCTTCTATGGCAGAAAGACTGCGAAAGAAAGGCGCGGAGGTGCTGGAGGTTCCGGCGATCAACACACGTGCCGTAAAAAGCGACAGACTGGCAGAGTGCCTGAAGGAAACAAAAAGCTGCGACTGGATCGTATTTACCAGCCAGATCGGTGTGCGCGTCTTTTTCGAGTACCTGGAAGAACATGGCCTGGATATCAGGAATACTTATCCGGCCCGTTTTGCCGTGATCGGAGAAGGAACAAGGAAGGCGCTTGGAAAATATGGCATCCGGGCAGATCTGATGCCGGAAACCTATGAAGGGGAAGCCCTGGCCCGAAGTCTGGAAGCCCTGGACGTCAAAGGGAAAAGGATCCTGATCCCCAGGTCGGCATCCGGCAATCCTAAACTTACAGAGATCCTGGAAAAAGCAGGAGCCCGGACGGAGGATATTCCGACCTATGAGACCGTATATGAACCGTGTCAGGCGCTGGATATCCGCCGGGAGATTGACGCCGGGAGGATTGACTGTGTGACGTTTACCAGCAGCTCCACGGTCCACGGTTTTGCCGCGGTCAGTGAGGGGGCGGACTATACCAGATTTACTGCCGCCTGCATCGGACGGCAGACCATGGAGACGGCAGAAAGCTACGGCATGAATTGCCGGATGGCCGAGAAGGCTACGATAGAAAGTCTGACAGAATTAGTAGAAAGGATACAGAAAGACAGATGATAAAAAGACCCAGAAGATTAAGAAAAGCAGAAATACTTCGGAAAATGGTGCGGGAAACCAGAATAGATCAGGCATCCCTGATCTATCCCATGTTTGTACGTGACGGAGAGGGAATCCGGGAAGAAATCCCTTCTATGACGGGACAGTACCGTTACAGTGTAGATAGGATGTATGAGGAACTGGAGAAGTTAAGCGATGCGGGAGTAGGGGCGGTCATGCTCTTTGGGATTCCGGATTATAAGGATGAAAAGGGAAGTCAGGCCTATGCCGAAGACGGCGTGATCCAGCGGGCGCTCTGGGAGGCAAAAAAAAGATTTCCCGATCTTTACTATATTACGGACGTCTGCCTATGCGAGTATACCTCTCACGGACACTGCGGGATGCTTAAAGGCTGTGAGGTGGACAATGACTCCACTCTGGAACTTTTGGCTAAGACGGCCCTCTCTCATGTGCAGGCCGGTGCGGACATGGTCGCTCCTTCCGACATGATGGACGGCCGGGTGGGAAAGATCCGGACGGTTCTGGACGCAGAAGGATATGAAGATATTCCGATCATGTCCTATGCGGTAAAATATGCCTCCGGATTTTATGCGCCTTTCCGTGATGCGGCAAAGAGCGCTCCGGCATTTGGGGACCGGAAAAGCTACCAGATGGATTATCATAACAGCAGGGAGGGAATCAAAGAGATTCTGCTGGATGAAGAGGAAGGCGTAGATATTGTTATGGTCAAGCCGGCGCTTGCCTATCTGGATATGATCGCCAAGGCAAAGGAAGCCACAAATCTTCCGGTCGCCGCCTACAGCGTCAGCGGAGAATATGCCATGATCAAGGCGGCGGCAGAAAAAGGCTGGATCCTGGAAGACCAGATCGTATGTGAGACTGCAGTGGCGGCTTTCCGTGCCGGCGCTCAGAGCTATCTGACTTATTATGCAAAGGAACTGGCCGGATATATCAAAGAGGGCCGGATTGGATAAAAAATAGAAAAAAGAAGAAAAAAAGAGTTGACCCTGGTATCATACCAGGGTTTATTCTTGTGATGAGATAAAAAACAGGAGGAATGATACTATGTTTCGGCGGATCGCTTCCGCAGTTGTAAAAGATCTGAAAAGAGTATTTACCCCGGGGACCATTGTCTGTATTGTGATCGGTACTGCGATCGCTTCTTTCGGGCTCCATAACGTGCATCAGAGGACGGGGATCACAGAGGGCGGCGTGCTGGGCATGATCCTGCTTTTGAATCACTGGTTCCACATTCCGGCGGCCATTGCTTCGCCGGCTCTGGACCTTTGCTGTTATCTGCTGGCTTTCCGGATGCTGGGAAAGGATTTCCTGAAGACTTCCGCGTTTGCGTCGGTCTGCCTGGCCGGATGGTTTTTCCTGTGGGAGAGACTTCCCTATCTTTTTCCGGATCTGTCGGGAAGTCCGCTTCTGGCGGCCATTGCCGGGGCGCTGTTTATCGGTGTGGGCGTGGGACTGGTGGTGAGAAAGGGCGCCTCCTCAGGCGGAGACGACGCGCTTGCCATGGCCATATCCAAGGCGCTGAAGTGCCGGATCGCGGCGGCGTATCTCTTTACCGATGTGACGGTCCTTCTCTTATCGCTTACGTACCTGCCGGTCCACAAGATCGCATTTTCCCTGATCACCGTGACCCTGTCGTCTACGCTTCTTGACCTGGTAAAAAGTGTTTCCAGGGAAAGCATCTCAAGACGACTGGCTCTGAGAACGGCCAAGAACAATGATTGCCGCGGTCGTGAGGATCAGGCCTGATACAGACAGGAGCGTCGGTTCCTCGGAAAAGACAAGGAAACCAAAGAGCATGGCGGCCGCCGGTTCGCTGGCGGCCAGAATAGACGCGGTCCCTGCGTCGATAAAACTTAAGGAAGAAGTGTAAAATACATAAGGAAGGGCGGAAGTGACCAGAGAGTGTGCCAGCATAAAAAGCGGCATCAGGCTTCCGCCTTTTTCTATGGTCACGCCGATGAGCCCCCAGTTGGTGCCGGGGATCAGGGCGAGAAGAGACGCCAGGAGACAGTAAAATGTGATGGTCAGGGCGTGGTATCCCCGTTCCATGGCGGCTTTACTGAAAATGCTGTAGAGGGCATAGAAAAAAGCCGAACCGATCCCGCAGCCGACGGCGATGGGGGAAAGATCCGCCCCGGCGCCGCTTTCCAGCACTCTGCTTACCAGCACGCAGCCCAGGAGAGCCACCGTCATGCAGACGCCTTTCTGGAGCGTCATCTTTTCATGGAAGAAAAGGACGGAAAAAGTAACGACAAAAAGGGGAGACATGCTAAGAAGCACGGAGGCAAGCGCCAGCGTTCCGTGCTTAATGGCTTCATTATAAGTCAGGTTGATCCCGAACATGCCAAGGACCCCGCCGCCTAAGAAGACCCACAGATCTTTTGGCCGGATTTTTAAAAGGGAGCGGTCATAGAAGAAAAGCCCGGCTCCCAGAAGGGCGACGGCTACGATGATCCTGGTAAAAAGCATGGTAAAGTTATCCATGCCAAGGGCATCGAAACGGCGGACAAAGATGCCGCCGGAGCCCCACATGATACCGGAAAGCACCGGCATGGTCAGGATCAGTTTCGTGATCACAGAAGATTTTGCAGAAGATTTTTTCATAAAAATGCTCGCTTTCTTATCTTGCAGTAGGAGGATATCCGTATCTTAACGCCCGCAAAGTGCGTCCAGCTCCTGGAAGAAGGCGGGATAGGACACATCCACGCACTGGCTGTCCAGGATGGAGGAGGGACCGTCCGCAGCAAGCGCCGCCACGGTAAATGCCATGGCGATCCGGTGGTCCAGGTGGGAGTGGATCTGTGCGCCGTGAAGGGCTTTTCCGCCCCGGATGATCATGCCGTCCTCCGTGGGGGTGACGTCCGCTCCCATTGCGGACAGATTTTCTGTTACTGTGTCGATCCGGTTGGTTTCCTTGACTTTCAGTTCCGCCGCGTCCCGGATGACGGTCGTTCCATCTGCAAAGGCCGCCATCACAGCCAGGATGGGGATCTCATCGATGAGAGAAGGGATCAGGGAGCCTTCGATCACAGTTCCGTGCAGCGGCCCGGAAGAAACCAGGATGTCCGCCATCTCTTCCCCGCCCTGGGTGGTCTTGTTCTGCAGGGACAGCTTTGCGCCCATGTTTTGGCAGACAGTCAGAAAGCCGGCTCTTGTAGGGTTCAGCCCCACATTTCTTACCAGGATCTCAGACCCCGGGGTCAGAAGCCCTGCCGCGATAAAATAAGCGGCAGAAGAAATATCCCCCGGCACCCGGATGTCTCTTGCAAACAATTCGCTGCAGGGAAGGACGGAGGCAGTGGCGGTCCCGTCCGGATGGACGGTGGAAGTAAGAGAAGCGCCAAAGCCCTGAAGCATCAGTTCCGTGTGGTTCCGGGAAAGCGCCGGCTCCGTCACGGAAGTTTCTCCCTCTGCATAAAGGCCTGCCAGCAGAACCGCGGACTTTACCTGTGCAGAGGCAACCGGAGACGTATAATGGATCCCGTGAAGCCTGCCGGGCTCGATGCGAAGGGGGGCGCATCCATTTTCCCGGATGCTGGTGATGTGCGCGCCCATCTGATTTAAGGGAGTCATGATCCGTCCCATGGGACGGGAATTTAAGGAATCATCCCCGGAAAGAACGCTGGGGAAGGACTGGCCGGCCAGGATCCCCGCGATCAGCCGGGTGGTGGTGCCGCTGTTTCCGGTGTCCAGGACCTCTTCAGGGGCGCGCAGGCCGTGAAGTCCGTTTCCGTGTACCAGCACCTGGCCTTTTTCCATTTCGATGGGCACCCCCATCTTGCGGAAACAGGAGATGGTGGACAGGCAGTCCGCGCCGCTTAAGAAATGAGAGATCCGGGTATCGCCCTTTGCCAGGGAGCCGAACATGACGGCCCGGTGGGAGATGGACTTATCTCCCGGAACCAGTATTTCTCCTTTTAATTGTCTGGATGGATGAATGTCTCTAACGCTCATAAACAATATACCTGTATTTCTGCAGCAGTTCCGCCGCCTTTTTGGAGGCGGTCTCTTCATAGAACTCAATCCGCAGAACCCCTTCTTCAAATTCCCGGTTGTGGACGATGCCGATATTTTTAATATTAATCCCGCCGGAAGCCAGGATTGTGGCAATGGCCGCGATCCCGCCCGCCTCGTCAATGATATCGCAGTAGACGGCGTAGGCCTTTTTGATCGGGCCTGCGGACGCATCGGAGATGGAATTGCGGTAATTCCTGGACTGGTCGAAAAGCCGGTACACCCACTGGCCGTCGCCGGCGGCAATGTGCTCCTTTGCGGTTTCCAGAGAACGGATGTATCCGCTTAAGATCTCCGTGATATGCTCTTTGTTCTGTTCGCAGATATGCTGCCACATGACAGGCGAAGAGGAGGCGATCCGGGTCAGATCTTTAAATCCTCCTGCAGCCAGGGTTTTCATCAGTCCTTCGCCGGTATCGGTGTCCCGGACCAGTTCCACCAGACTTGCCGCGATGATATGGGGCAGATGGCTGATGGTTCCGGTAACTTTGTCGTGGGTGTCTGCATCCAGAAGGACAGGCAGGGCTTTCAGGCTCTCAAGAAATTCCTGAAAGGCGCGGACCTTTTCTTCCGGCACTTCTTTTCCCGGCGTCAGCACATAATAGGCATTTTCCAGAAGCATGGCTCTGGAGTTTGCGTAGCCGCTCTTTTCCGAGCCGGCCATGGGATGCCCGCCGATAAAATGTTTTCCGATCCCGAGCCTTTCCACCTCCCGGTGGATCTGTCCCTTGACGCTGCCTACATCGCTTAAGATACAGTCTCCGTCCAGATACCGGGCCAGCTGCTTTAAATAGGCGGTATTGCAGGAGACCGGCGCGCATAAAAAGAGATAGCGGCAGCCGTAAAAATTATCGTCCAGGGACGTGGCGGCGACGTCGATGACAGACTCCAGGGTAGCCAGTGCCAGTGTTTCTTTATTCTTATCAAATGCTGTAATCTCACAGTCCGGGTAGTACTGGCGGATAGCTTTTGCAAGGGAGCCGCCGATCAGGCCCAGGCCGATAAAACCAATTTTCATCTTCATATTTTCATGTTTCCTTTCCAGGCTCATACAGAAAATATTGTAACCTTTGGAAACCGGCTTTGTCAATACTTTGCCACTTTAAAGCAAAAAAGCTGTATAGATTGTAAAAAATGCATAAATCAGTTGTAATATTGTCAATTTTTTAGTACAATGTACACATGAGATTTTACCAATAAGGAGGCAGCACAATATGAAGGTTTACAGAACGGACGAAATTAGAAACGTAGTCCTGCTTGGACACGGCGGATGCGGAAAAACCAGCCTGGTCGAAGCAATGGCATACGTATCAGGGGCCACGACTCGTATGGGAAAGGTTACAGACAAAAATACGATCAGTGACTTTGATAAAGAGGAGCAGAAACGTGAATTTTCCATCAGCACAACTCTGGTGCCGATCGAATGGGAAAAAGCGAAGATCAATGTTCTGGACACTCCGGGATATTTTGATTTTGTAGGAGAAGTAGAAGAGGCAGTCAGCGTTGCGGACGCGGCCGTTATCGTAGTATCCGGTAAAGCAGGCGTGGAAGTCGGAACGGAAAAAGCCTGGGAACTCTGCGACAAGTATAATCTGCCCCGTATGGTCTACGTGACAGAGATGGATGTGGACGACGCCAGCTTCCGTCAGGTGGTGCAGGATCTGACCGACCGCTACGGCAAGGTGATCGCGCCGCATTTCCAGCCGATCCGCGAGAATGAGAAGCTGGTGGGATATGTCAATGTTATCAAGAACGCGGGACGCCGTTACACTGGTATCGGACAGAGAGAAGAGTGCGAGATCCCGGATTACTGCAAGCCGAACCTGGAGATCTATAGAGAGAAGCTTCTGGAGGCAGTGGCAGAGACCAGCGATGAATTTATGGAGCGTTACTTTGCAGGAGAAGAGTTCTCCGTAGAAGAGATCCGTGCGGCTATGCGTACCGAGGTAATGGAAGGATCCATCGTTCCGGTGGCAATGGGATCCAATCTTCAGGCACAGGGCGTTGCCAACCTGCTGTCTGATATCGTAAGATTTTTCCCCAGTCCCGACTGGAGAGAGTGCGCGGGCATCAACCGCAAGACCAACGAGATCTACGAGGCAAACTATGACTTCGCAAAAGCAAAGTCTGCGTATGTATTTAAGACCATGGTGGATCCGTTTATCGGAAAATATTCCTTTATCAAGGTCTGCTCCGGCGTTCTGAAAGGAGACGATGTGCTCTACAATGCAGATTCCGAAGCAGATGAGAAGCTTGGCAAGATCTACACCATGATCGGAAATAAACCGGTGGAAGTCAGCGAACTGTTCGCAGGCGATATCGGAGCCATCGGAAAACTCGCCAATACGAAGACCGGCGACACCCTGTCTACCAAGACAACACCGATCCTGTATGGAAAGACGGAATATTCCAAACCGTATACATATATGAGATATGTGACCAAGAATAAAGGAGACGAGGACAAGGTATCCCAGGCGCTGCAGAGAATGATGGCAGAGGATGTGACCTTAAAGGCTGTCAACGACAGTGAGAACCGCCAGTCCCTGATCTACGGCATGGGCGACCAGCATCTGGAAGTGGCTGTCAGCAAGCTGGCAGAGCGCTATAAATGCGAGGTAACTCTGGAGACTCCCAAGGTTGCCTTCCGGGAGACCATTAAGAAGAAATCCGACGTGGATACCAAATACAAGAAACAGTCCGGCGGACACGGACAGTACGGTCATGTGAAGATGACCTTCGAGCCTTCCGGAGATCTGGAGAGCCCGTATGTATTTGAAGAGACGGTTGTAGGCGGAGCGGTTCCGAAGAACTACTTCCCGGCAGTGGAAAAAGGTCTGCAGGAGTCCGTACAGAGAGGACCTTTGGCCGGATATCCGGTTGTGGGCGTAAAAGCCACGTTATATGATGGTTCCTACCATCCGGTAGACTCTTCTGAAATGGCATTTAAGACCGCTACGATCCAGGCGTTCAAGAAAGGCTTTATGGAAGCGGCGCCGATCCTTCTGGAGCCTATCGCTTCCATTAAGGTAGTAGTTCCGGATGATTACACCGGAGATGTCATGGGTGACCTGAATAAACGCCGCGGACGTGTGCTGGGTATGAATCCGGTTGCAGGAGGCAAGCAGGAGATCGTTGCAGACATTCCGATGACTGGTCTCTTCGGATATTGCACGGTATTACGCTCCATGACAGGCGGAAGAGGAACCTACTCTTATGAGTTCGTACGCTACGAGCAGGCTCCGTCCGATGTGCAGGAAGCAGAGATTAAGAAACGTGCGGAAGAGGATGCGTAAAATCCCTGTAAAATCAGTAACTTTAGCAAAAAATTAATATTAAGAAGAAAAGCCCTTTGGGGCTTTTTTTCTTGAAACAAAAGTGCTATAATCTCTATACTGTGGGGCAGGAAACGGATATTCCCAGAAAATCTGTTTTTTCGCCCCGCATTATCATCATTACAAATTTAAGCAAAAAGAGGATAAAAGAGATGAAAATCGTAATCATTGGAGACGGTAAGGTCGGTCACAAGCTGACATCCCAGCTGTCAGAAGAGGGCTATGATATTACACTGATCGATCAGAACGCAGGAAAACTGCAGGACGCGCTGAACCAGCTGGATATTTTCTGTATTCCCGGAAATGGCGTGGATATTGAAGTACAGAGACAGGCGGACGTGCCGCACGCAGATCTGGTGATCGCATGTGCGTCCACAGATGAACTGAACATGCTGTCCTGCCTGATCGCAAAGAGACTTGGAGCAAAGCATACCATTGCCAGGGTGCGCAACCCCTTATATTACCGGCAGATCGGTATTTTAAAAGAAGACCTCCATCTGAGTATGGCGGTCAACCCGGAACTTGCGGCGGCCAATGAAGCGGCAAGAGTATTATTGTTCCCTGAGACCAGCAAGGTGGAGACCTTTATGAAGGGAAGAGTGGAGCTGGTGGAATATAAGCTGACAGAGGACAGCTTTATCACCGGCATGACACTGGCGGATTTTTACCGGAAGTACCAGATCAAGATCCTGGTATGCGCGGTAAAAAGAGGAGACGAAGTGTATATCCCGGATGGAAGTTTTGTGCTGCAGCCTGGAGATAAGATGCATATTGCGGCCGGACACCAGGATCTGGAAAGCTTCTTCAAATCTCTGGGAAAGAAGAACCGGAAGGTGAAGAAGGTTCTGATCTGCGGCGGCGGGCACATGTGCTACTACCTGGCGGCCCAGCTGATGCAGGCAGGCATTCAGGTGCGGATCATCGAGAAGAAAGAAGAGCGGTGTGAAGAACTGTGCGAGCTTCTTCCAAGAGCAACCGTGATCCACGGGGATGCCACGGATCAGGAACTTCTGATCGAAGAAGGCCTGGAAGAGTGCAACGCGCTGGTGGCGCTGACCGGTATGGACGAGGAGAATATCATCCTGTCCCTGTTCGCGAAGACCCGGGGCGTACCCAAGATCATCGCCAAGGTCAATGAGGATTCCAGGGCGCAGATGGTGGAAGATATGGGAATTGACAGTATCATTTCCGCCAAGAGCGCGACAGCGGATGAGATCATGAGCTATGTTATCGCCCGC
Organism: Mordavella massiliensis; assembly: GCF_016902415.1. Lineage (GTDB taxonomy): Bacteria > Bacillota > Clostridia > Lachnospirales > Lachnospiraceae > Merdimonas > Merdimonas faecigallinarum. The sequence goes on from NZ_JACJLV010000002.1 coordinate 113,314, forward strand.
AATAACTCTTATGCCAGCGCCAATGTGGAGGCCATGTACCAGCTTCTGAACGGGCGGGTAAAGGCCATGGAGTTTATTATTAAGAAAGAATGCGAGATCACCGGCGTGGCGTTAAAGGAGCTTCCCACCAAGAAGAATTACCTGATCGCCTGCATCGGAAGAAAACGCAAGATCATTATCCCGAATGGTAACGATCACCTGGAGGTCGGGGACAGCGTTGTGGTTGTCACCACCAATCAGATGATCAATCAATTCAGTGATATACTGGCATAGAGGAGACGGGAAGAAAAGTTATGAATACAAAGATGATACGATACATACTTGCGAAAATGTTGGGAGTAGAGGCGCTTTTGCTTCTGCTTCCTGCGTTTGTTTCGCTGTTATACCGTGAGACGGAAGGGATCTATTTCCTGATACCGGCGGCGGTGCTTACGGTGATCTACCTGCTGGCCGGGAGAAAGAAACCAAAGCAGGCGGAGATTTACGGGAAAGAAGGAATGGTGGTAGTGGCAAGCGCCTGGATCTTATGGTCCATGTTCGGCGCCCTGCCGTTTACCCTTTCCGGATGCATCCCGAATTATATTGATGCGTTATTTGAAACAGTTTCCGGATTTACCACCACCGGGTCCACCATCCTGACGGATGTGGAAGCGCTGCCCCAGGGCATGCTGTTCTGGCGCAGCTTTACCCACTGGGTGGGAGGCATGGGCGTGCTGGTATTTGTCATGGTGCTGACGTCCTTTGATAAGAACTCCATGGTGCTGATGCGGGCGGAGGTGCCAGGACCGGAGAAGGATAAGCTGGCGCCGAAGATGATGACCAATGCCAGGATCCTGTACGGCATGTATCTTGGACTGTCGATCATCCAGGTGGTCCTTTTGCTCTTTGGGGGCATGAACCTGTTTGACAGCCTGATCCATACCTTCGGAACCGCGGGAACCGGAGGATTTTCCAACTATGCGGTCAGCGTGGCATATTTTGACAGCGCATACATTGACGGCGTGATCACGGTATTTATGATCCTGTTCGGTATTAACTTCAGTCTGTATTACCTTCTTTTGCTGCGGGAGTTTAAGCCGGTATGGAAAAATGAAGAGCTCCGGACGTATCTGGGGATCATCCTGGCGTCGGCGCTGATCATTACCGTAAATATTAACTATATCTACGGCAATCCGGTGACCTCTTTCCGCTACGCGATCTTCCAGGTGGCTTCTATTATTACGACCACTGGATTTGCTACGGCCAACTATGTGGAGTGGCCCTGGCTGTCCCAGACGATACTGATGTTCCTGATGGTAGTGGGAGCCTGTGCGTCCTCCACAGGAGGCGGTATCAAGGTGTCCCGGCTGATCATGGCTGTGAAGGGGATCAAGCGGGAAGTGATGCAGCTTCTCCACCCCAAGTCTGTCAATATTATCCGTGTCAATGGGAAAAAAGTGAGTGGAGATGTGGTGCGGGTCGTGTTCGTATTTCTGGCTGCCTATGCGCTGATCTTTATGTTGTCCGTGATCGTGGTGTCTGCTGACAATTTTGACTTTACCACAACATTTTCTGCGGTTCTTACGACCATTGGAAATGTAGGACCTGGAATGGAGCTGGTGGGACCCCTGGGAAGCTTTGCGGAGTTTTCTCCATTGTCCAAGCTGGTGTTCTGTTTTGACATGCTGGCGGGACGTCTGGAGATTTTCCCGTTCCTGTTGCTGTTTACCGTTCCCTTCCGCAGAAATAAGTTTTAAACGGAGGTTTGCATGAAAGGCAAGAAAAAATTAGTGATCGTTCTGATCGCGCTCCTTGCGGCCGGCATCTATTATTATGCCGCGCTGCCGGCGGTCAACCTGCACTCATCAGAGACCTGGTTTGCCGCGCTGATCCTGCTGGTGATCCTGGCTGCTCTTTATATTGGAAGAAAGCGGCCGGAGGTGACAGAACTCAGACATAATAAAGTGTTAAAGGGATTCGGGATCGTGATCCTGGCGCTGGGTATCATTTATCTGGCAGGCGCCCTTCTGTCTTCGCCGATCGTAAACGCGAAGAAATACCAGCAGCTGATGACTGTGGAAGAAGGCGAGTTTACAGAGGATATTGAAGAACTTCCCTATGAGAAGATCCCGATCCTGGACCGGGATACTGCGGTGATCTTAGGCGACCGGAAGATGGGAAGCATGGTGGATATGGTGTCTCAGTTTGATGTGGATGACATTTACAGCCAGATCAACTACCAGGACCGGCCCTACCGGGTGACGCCTCTGAAATACGCCAGCATCATCAAGTGGTTTACCAACCGTTCGGAAGGGATACCGGCCTATATCCGGATCAATATGGCGGATCAGACCACGGAGCTGGTGCAGCTTGAGGAAGGGATCAAATATACCACCAGCGAGCATTTTAACCGGAATATCTACCGGCATCTCCGGTTCGCCCATCCGACCTACATTTACGGGGAACTGAGTTTTGAGATTGATGAAGAAGGCGTTCCCTACTGGATCGCTCCGGTGAAGAAGTTCAATATCGGCCTGTTTGGCGGAGAGACGGTGGGAAAAGTGGTGATCTGCAACGCCATCAACGGCGAGATGACCACTTATGATATCGAAGACGTGCCCCAGTGGGTAGACCGGGCATATTCCGCGGATCTGCTGGTACAGCTGTTTGATTATTACGGAACTTTGAAGCACGGATTTTTAAACAGTGTGCTCAGCCAGAAGGACTGCCTGAAGACTACGGACGGATATAATTATCTGGCGCTGGACGATGACGTGTGGATGTACACCGGCGTGACCAGCGTGAATCAGGATCAGTCGAATGTAGGGTTTGTTCTTTCCAACCAGAGGACCATGGAGACCAGATATTATGAGGTAGAGGGGGCCACCGAGGCGGCGGCAATGTCGTCTGCGGAAGGACAGGTGCAGAACCTGCAGTACAAAGCGACCTTCCCGCTGCTGTTAAACATTTCCGATGCGCCCACGTATCTGCTGTCTTTGAAGGATTCGGCAGGGCTGGTGAAAAAGTATGCGATGGTCAATGTACAGCAGTACCAGATCGTGGCCATCGGCGACAGCATCGGCCAGTGCGAGGATAATTATCTGGAACTGCTGCTTGGCAACGGCATCAAAGAAGTGGAGCAGGATACCCGAAAGGAAGAGACACTGACAGGTAAGGTGACGAAAGTTGCCCAGGCGGTACTGGAAGGCTCTTCGCATTATTATCTGATGGTGGAAGGGTCTGACGCGATCTTTGACGTGCCGGTGGCGGATTTTATAGACGTGATCCGGGTGGAGCCTGGCATGGAGATAACGATAGAATATAAAGAAGGAAAGAAAACCAATACGGTAACTGCCCTGGAACTTGCCACGGCAGAAGCGGGGTTATAGCATGGAATTAAGTCTTTTGCTGGGGGAACAGATCGTCGTCATCTTTTTGATGATGGCGATCGGCTATGTAATCGTAAAAACTGGATTTTTTCAGGTGGAGGACAGTAAGGTTCTGTCCAATCTGGTGATCTACATCTGTTTTCCCTGTGTAATGATCGATTCTTTTCAGATCGAACTTACACAGCGGACGGCGGCAGGGCTTGCGATCGCTGTCGTGGCAGCTGCGGCCGCCCATCTGTTCATGATCGTTGTGGTATGGCTTCTGGGGAAACCGCTGGGATTTAACCGCATCGAAAAAGTGTCCATTATCTACACCAACGCAGGGTATCTGGTGATCCCGCTGGTCAGCTCGGTGCTGGGGGAAGAATGGGTTTTCTATACCACGGCTTTCCTGCTGGTGCAGAACATCCTGACCTGGACCCACTGCGTCAGCGTGCTGAAAGGCCGGAATGAGACGGATATCAAAAGTATCCTTCTGAATCCCAACATGATCGCTCTGGCGATCGGGCTTGTACTCTTTGTCGGAGGGATCCGGCTGCCGCTGATCCTGGACTCCTGTGTGGCAGGATTCAGCAACGTGGTCACGCCCACCAGCATGCTGGTGATCGGTATGGTGATCGGGGATGTGGATCTGAAGTGGGTATTCCGGCAGAAACGGCCTTATCTGATCTGCCTGATCCGTCTGGTGCTGATCCCCATGACCTTTGCCGTGGCGCTGGGACTGGCGGGAAGAATGCTCCCCCATGCAGACACAGAATACATCCTGATGATCGTGCTGATCGCCGTGGCAGCGCCGGTGGCGGCCATGATCACGCAGCTGGCACAGGTCTACGACCAGGACGTAAGATATGCCAGTGTCATCAACGTCATGTCGGTCATCTTCTGTATCATAACCATGCCGCTGACCATCTTGCTGTATGAAATGATAATTTAGCGCTTTAAACCATTAAAATGGGGACGGGGGATTTTTGAAAATCCCCCGTCCCCATTTTACGATTGTATCTTCTGGCTGTATTCGTTGATCTTATCCAGCACCCGCTGCTTTTCTTCTCCCTCCAGCGGAACCGGGCAGTAGTCGTTTTTGTCCGATGAGGAGGTGATGGAGCAGGGAATGATCTGGATCTGGTCGTCCATGATCCGTTCTCCATTCTGGAAGGTAAAGGTCTGCTGAAAGATCATGGAGTCTGTATCAGAGGGATTGGAATTTCCTCCGAAGCAGAAATTTCCAAGGCTGTAGGCGATGTATGCGCCGTTATATTTTTCGATGCCCTGCAGTACGTGGGGGTGATGCCCGATCACAAGGTCCGCGCCCTGGTCTACGGCGTAATGGGCCAGTTCTTTTTGGATGTCGTTTGGCACGTATTCTTTTTCAATCCCCCAGTGGAAATTGATGATGATCAGCTGCGCACCGGCTGCTTTGAGGGCCTTGATATTCTCCTGGATCTGCGACTTTTTGTCCAGGTGTCCGGCCAGCTCGTAGATGCCGGTCAGCCCCACTTTTACGCCTTTGATATCAAGGATCTTGATATGTTCGTAGCCGAAGGTGATGATCCCGGCGTTTTCCAGGGCCTGCACCGTGTCCGTGTAGCTTTGCTCCCCGTAGTCATAGCTGTGGTTATTTGCCAGGTTGGCGGCTTCCACGGAACTTCCGGAGAGGATGGAGGCATACTCGGCCGGCGCTTTGAATGCGTAGGTCTTATCCTGCCGGTTCTCGGATCCGGTCAGGGTTCCTTCCATATTTACGATGGAGAGGTCGTCCTGTTCCAGGATCGGCCGGACATGCTGAAAGAAATAGTCCGGGCCGTGCTGCTCATAATAAGCGTTCAGGCTGGTGGAATGGGCAAAACCTTCGTCCGTTCCCAGCGTGCAGTCTCCCATGGAACTGACGGTCAATGAGACGGGCTCCCCGGAAAATACCGGCTCGTCGGTGTTGATCACCAGAGGTTTTACTTCGACTTCCGGTTCGGCTTCTTCTCCCTTTTCATCAGCTTCGGCCTGGAGATCCTTGTCCTTTCCGGAATCTTTTTTGGCCTCCGCCTTTTTTTCTGACGCTTCTTTGATGGATTCTGCAAGTGTGGCGACGGCATTTCCGATCTTTGGCGCGACGACGCGGATGCCCTGAATCAGGACCAGAGCCGCGCAAATCAGAAGAATGGCATAAAAAACAAGGCGGATCCGCCTGTTCCGCCTGCGCCGTTTTCTGTTTCTTTTTGCATCTTTGATCCCGCTCATTCTTTTGTACCTGCAGATTTTTCTGATAAAAGAAAGCAGGCAGCCCTTTCCCCGGACTGCCTGCCTTTTCCCCTTGTAGTAATTCTCTTCTGATGCAGGAGAGTGTGTGATTAATTCAGATAGCAGCAGCCCTCGCCGATCACGCCTTCTACTTCGGCCTTTTCAGCGCTTACGCTTACATAAAAGTCGATGCCGCATTCTTTGGAAATGTCTTCCAGTGCAGCGATGACTGCCGGAAGATTCTGAAGGCTGATGTCAGCGTGTTTCAGGATGCCGTCGATAAATACGCATTCGATATCGTGGTTGGAACTGTACATTCCATATAAAAATCCAATGTAGTTGTCTGTGTTCTTGATGGCCGGAAGGTCGTCCATGCAGATGGTGCGGATGTTGAAGTCTACGCTTGTTGTGTCGCGGTGTGTCTTCTTAATAAATACGACATTACCGTTGCAGTTCTTTGCCGCCTCATTTGCCTTCTCGATCATGATCTGTGTTTTTCCTGTGCCTTTCGGTCCTGTTAATAAATTTACCATGGTAAACACTCTCCTTTATGTATCTTATTTACTGAAAACCTCAGTACGATTAACTTATATCCATTATACACGAAAGAGGGTAAGGTAACAACCAGAAAATGAGTTTTTCAGACGGTTTAGATCAGCAAAATTACCACTTGACTTATTTTAATGTTCTCCGTATAATTTATAAGGTAATATTAAAAAAGACGAAGAAGAGGAATAGTAAGAGCCTATCGTTTTCAGAGAGCTGCCGGTCGCTGCGAGGCAGTAAACGTAATCTCCCAACTGGCCTTGGAGTTCTTCTGCCGAACCGGAAAGCAGTAGGCAGGAGCGGGACTTCCCGTTACAGGAGACAATGAGTGCATATGGATGCCGCGTCCGTATGAATAAGAGTGGTACCACGGAAATCAAGCCTTTTCGTCTCTTCAGAGATGGAAAGGCTTTTCATATGTCATCAGAAAGTGAGGAGTGAAACAATGTCAAAAGTACCTTATAACCATAAGGCAATCGAGAAAAAATGGCATGACATCTGGGAAAAGAACCCGGTGAACACCAAAGTGGATGAAAATGGAAACAAAAAGGAGAAGTATTACTGTCTGGATATGTTCCCGTATCCTTCCGGCAACGGTCTTCATGTAGGACACTGGAGAGGCTATGTGATCTCTGATGTCTGGAGCCGTTATAAGCTGCAGCAGGGCTACTATCTGATCCACCCCATGGGATGGGATGCGTTCGGCCTTCCGGCAGAGAACTACGCCATCAAGATGGGCGTGCACCCGGCTGTTTCCACGGCTGAGAATATTAAGCACATCAAAGAGCAGATCAACCAGATCGCGGCTCTCTATGACTGGGACCGCGAGGTCAACACCACAGATCCGGACTATTATAAATGGACCCAGTGGATTTTTGTAAAAATGTTTAAGGAAGGCCTTGCCTATGAGAAGGAATTCCCGATCAACTGGTGTCCGTCCTGTAAGACCGGCCTTGCCAATGAAGAGGTTGTAAATGGAAAATGCGAGCGCTGCGGCGCTGAGGTGACCAAGAAGAATCTGCGTCAGTGGATGCTGAAGATCACCGCATACGCAGAGCGTCTCCTCCAGGATCTGGATAAGCTGGACTGGCCGGAGAAGGTAAAGAAGATGCAGACCGACTGGATCGGCAAATCTTACGGCGCTGAGGTGGATTTCCCCATCGAAGGAAGAGAAGAGAAGATCACAGTCTACACTACCAGACCGGACACCCTTCACGGCGCTACCTTCATGGTGCTGGCGCCGGAGCATGAACTGGCAAAAGAACTGGCTACAGACGAGACAAAAGAGGCAGTAGAACAATACATTTACGAAGCATCCATGAAGTCCAACGTAGACCGGATGCAGGATAAGGAAAAGACCGGTGTGTTTACCGGAAGCTATGCCATCAATCCGATCAACGGCAAGAAGGTGCCGATCTGGCTGTCTGATTATGTACTGGCTGATTATGGTACCGGAGCCATCATGTGCGTGCCTGCCCATGACGACCGTGACTTTGAGTTTGCGACAAAGTTCGGCATTCCGATCGTTCAGGTTATCGCAAAGGACGGCAAAGAGATTGAAAATATGACCGAAGCCTATACCGAGGCGTCCGGGATCATGATTAATTCCGGCGAATGGAACGGCATGGAGTCTTCTGTCCTGAAAAAAGAAGGCCCTCATATCATTGAGGAAAAAGGGATCGGACGCGCAACCGTGAACTACAAGCTGCGCGACTGGGTATTCTCCCGTCAGAGATACTGGGGAGAGCCGATCCCGATCATTCACTGCCCGCACTGCGGCAATGTGCCGGTGCCGGAAGAAGAACTGCCGCTTCGCCTGCCGGAGGTAGAGTCCTACGAACCTACCGGAACCGGAGAATCTCCGCTGGCAGCCATCGACGACTGGGTAAACTGCAAATGTCCGGTCTGCGGGGCGGATGCCAAGCGGGAGACTAATACCATGCCCCAGTGGGCAGGATCTTCCTGGTACTTCCTGCGCTATGTGGACAATCACAATGACAAGGAACTGGTATCCAGAGAAAAAGCAGACGAGATGCTGCCGGTAGATATGTACATCGGCGGCGTGGAGCATGCGGTGCTTCATCTGCTGTACGCAAGATTTTACACCAAATTCCTGTGCGACATCGGTGTGGTAGACTTTGACGAGCCGTTCCACAAGCTGTTCAACCAGGGAATGATCACCGGAAAGAACGGCATTAAGATGAGTAAATCCAAAGGAAATGTGGTATCTCCGGACGATCTGGTCAGAGACTACGGCTGCGATTCCCTTAGAATGTATGAGCTGTTCGTAGGGCCGCCGGAACTGGATGCAGAGTGGGACGACCGGGGAATCGACGGCGTCAACCGCTTCCTGAAACGTCTGTGGAATCTGGTACAGGACAGCAAAGAAGCAGACATCAAGGCAACCAAAGATATGATCAAAGAACGCCACAGACTGGTATACGACATCACCACCCGTCTGGAAAGCTTCAGCCTGAATACGGCCATCTCTGGATTTATGGAGCATAACAATAACCTGATCGAGATCGCCAAGAAAGAGGGCGGGATCGATAAAGAAACTCTCTCCACCATGGCAGTCCTGCTGTCGCCATTTGCGCCGCACATCGCAGAAGAGATCTGGGAGCAGTTAGGACACGAAGGCAGCGTATTCCGCGCCGGATGGCCCACCTACGATGAAGAAGCCATGAAGGATGACGAAGTAGAAGTGCCGGTACAGATCAACGGCAAGACCAGAGCGGTCATCTCCATTTCCGCAGATATTTCCAAGGAAGACGCCATCGCAGCCGGAAAAGCCGCTGTGGCAGATAAGCTGACCGGAACCATTATCAAGGAGATCTATGTGCCGAAGAAGATCATAAATATTGTGCAGAAATAGGCGAATGGGGACGTAGTAAAATGCAAAAGTACTACGTCCCAAATTGCGTTTTACGGTGTCCCAAATTGCATTTTACCCTGTACCCGATTGATTCTCATTTTTTGATATGCTAAAATAAGATAAAGCATAGATTTTCTTTTATTATCTATTGGTGGATTGTGCTTCTTTGTTACGATCCATATCTTTTATTCATACAGCAGATCGTTCTATCAGATCTGTCTTTTCGGAAAATTCGTGCTTTCTATCCCATTTTTAAGCAGGAGTTTTCAGAAAAGCGAATCTCCTGACAATTGAATAAGGAGGTTTGGTGTATGAAGAAAAGCAGGGAACTGCTGCAGTGGCATCCCGCATTCTATGCAGGGATCCAGATTGAACTGGCCGGCGAAAGGGAACATCTTTCGTTTGAGAATGAGCATCATCTTGGTACCAGGCCAAAGCAGATTGATGTTCTGATCATCAAAAAAGACGGTGATTACCAGGTTCAGAAAAACATCGGAAGAATCTTCCGGGGACACAATATCGTTGAGTATAAAAGTCCGGCAGATTCTTTGAATATCGATGATTTTTATATGGTGTATGCCTATGCCTGTTTTTACAAGGCAGACAGTTATCCGGCGGATTTTATCGAAATGGAGGATATTACCATTACATTTGTCTGCCATGCCTGGCCGCGGAAACTGATCCGGTATTTAAAAGAAGTGAGACATTATCAGATCCGACAGGAAGATGCAGGTATTTACCATGTTCTTGGAGATCACATTCCGATTCAGATTCTGGTTACCAGACAGTTATCTCTCAGGGAGAATATCTGGCTGAGTCATCTTACGGATCAGATCGGATCAGAGGCTGAAGCCGAGAGACTGGTCGAGGAATATCAGGCCCATACAGAAGATAAATTGTATCAGTCCGTAATGGACATTATTGTAAGAGCAAACCGTGAACAGTTTGAGGAGGCGAAAGAAATGTGTGAGGCATTACGAGAATTATTCGCAGATGAGCTGGAAAAGGCCAGACAGGAAAGCCAGCGTGAAGGATGGTGCGAAGGTCAGCGCGAAGGCCGTAAAGAGGGGCGTAAGGAAGGACGTAAGGAAGGACGCCGCGAAGGAATGGCTGCGATTAATAAAATGAATCTGAAATTATCTGAGCTGGGCAGGACGGAGGATATCCTCAAAGCTGCCAGAGATCCGGAATTTCAGGAGCAGCTTTTGAAAGAGTTCCATTTGTAGGGAGACAAATGAAAAAGATAAGTTATTCGTGAACACATGGAATAACTTATCTTTTTGCTTTTCTGTATGCAATGTGTTTAATGGATATCTTCCTGGCGGTCCAGGTTGATGACTTTTTCAAACAGCGTCTGGATCTCGCCGCGGTCGCGGGTCTGGCCAAGCACCCACATAATCTTTGCTACGATGGCTTCGGTGGTCATGTCGCCGGCCTGAAGGATGCCCGGGTAGTCGCTGTATTTTTTGCCTACCTGGTAGACCTGAAGGTCGCAGCCTTCTTCCGGGACCTGCGTGGTAACGGCAAGAGTCTTTCCGGAATCCACCCAGTCAAAGATGGCTTTCTGGAAGGAGTCGTCGTATTCCGGGATGCCGCCGATCCCAAAGGTCTCCAGAATGATGGCGTCATAATCTTCTTTTAAAAGATAGAAAATGTTTGCTTTGACCTCAGGGGTCAGTTTCAGTACAAAGACACGGTCATCCAGATGATGATAGGCTTTCAGATCTGAGGGCTCAGGGATCACGCCGGTGTAGTGGCGGATGATCCGGTCGTCGTGGATGATGGCAAGGGGCGGGAAGTTCATGCTTTCAAATGCGTCAAAGCTGCGGGTGCGCTGCTTTCTTGCCCGGGTGCCGATCACGGCCTTGCCGTTAAACACGATGGAAACTCTGCAGGATTTGTCGTCCAGCGCATAGAGGATGCTCTGGTAAATATTGAGTTTCGCATCGGTATAGGGGTCCCCCATAGGCTTTTGCGAGCCGGTCAGTACGATGGGCTTTCTGGAATCCTGGATCAGATAAGACAGGGCGGCCGCAGTGTAGGCCATGGTATCTGTCCCGTGAAGAACGACAAAACCGTCATAACTGTCATAGTGGGACAGGATCGTATCGCTGATCATGATCCACTGCCTGGGACGCATATTGGTGCTGTCAATGTTCATTAACTGGAGTACGGTCAGGTCGCATTTCTCTTCAATGCCGGGCACATTCGCCGCCAGTTCTTCCCCTGTCATGGCGGGGGTCAGCCCGTCTCCGCCTTCCTTGGAGGCAATGGTTCCTCCGGTTGCGATCATTAGTATTTTTTTCATTTTGCATTCAACCTCTCGTAAAATTGTTCGTAAAAATCCTGGTCTGTCCGGAAAGGACGCACATAAAAATCCGTCAGAACGGACATGCTTAATTGTTTGACCAGTTCCGGCCCTTCGGAAGCCGCGGCCTGTTCCTGCAGACCCTTCAGATAATAGTGCCAGTCACAGATGTAGGCGTCGTACCGTTTGACGTCCGGGGTGTCGATCCATTTGCGGACCTTGACCTTTGTCTTGTTTGGCTTTGGACATTCATGGACCTGCAGAAAATACTGAAAGCTTTTTCCGTCATAGTAGCGGCCCAGCGGGAAGATCCTGCAGATGCCGGGGCGGAAAGGATGGATGGAACAACGTCCCTCTGCATTCAGAAAGGTACAGGCTTCCCCGGGGCCTGCCATGCGCAGATTGGGAAGGATGATCCCATCTGCCACCTGCAGTTCCAGATGGGAAGACAAAAGTTCTTCAAATGATTTTCCAAGGCCGGAAGAGATCCGGTGAACATCCAGAGGATCCAGGACGATCGAAGTCCCCATGCCCCGGCAGCACTCGCTGCAGCCGGCGCAGCCCTGGCAGTCCGCCTTCACCATGTCGCCTAGCTGATAAAATTTTCCGTCGGATACTTTGGCAAAATCGATTTCCCGCAGCATGACGTATCTCCTTTCCTGATCTGGATATTTACAAAGAATAGCTCTTGATAGCTAAGAAGATTATAGTGTAAGATAGATTCAAATGTAAAGTAGAAAGGATCGTTTTCATGAAATTTTTCCATTTGTCAGACCTGCATATCGGCAAGCAGCTGCACCATTATAATCTGCGGGAAGACCAGGCCCATATCCTGGGGCAGGTGATCTGCTATGCAAAGGATATTCATCCGGACGCCGTGGTGATCGCAGGCGACATATATGATAAAACCGTGCCTTCGGCTGAAGCGGTGACACTGTGGGATGAGTTTCTCACCGGGCTTTCCAGGATCCGCCCCCGGATCCCGGTCCTCATTATCAGCGGAAACCACGACTCGGCGGAGCGTCTTCAGTATGCAGCCTCGCTTCTTAAGGATCAGGAAATCTATCTGGCCGGGGAGGCAGGAGAAGATCAGATGCAGAAGGTAACGCTTGAGGATGCGTATGGGGAAGTGGATTTTTATCTGCTGCCGTTTGTGAAGCCTTCTTACGTCCGCCACCTTTTTCCGGAGGATCCGCCGGGAAATTATACGGAGGCCGTGGAGAAACTTATAAGTAGAGAAAGCATTGATTTTATAAATAAAAGAAATGTATTGGTTTCTCACCAGTTCTACAGAGGATCCAAAGAGCCGGTGACCTGTGACTCGGAGATCTTTTCTATAGGAGGACTGGATCAGGTGGATGTTTCCGTTGTCCGGGGCTTTGACTACGGCGCCTTTGGCCATCTGCACAGCGCCCAGAAAGCGGGGGCGGAGGCGTACCGCTACTGCGGGACCCTGTTAAAATATTCGGTCAGCGAGGCGGAACAGGAGAAGGCCCTCCATCTGGTGACGCTGGGGGAAAAGGGGACAAGCCCGCAGGTGGAACGGTTAAAACTTACGCCGCTTCGGGATGTCTGCAGAAAATCCGGCAGTCTGTCGGAAGTTCTGCAGAATCCTTCGCAAAGAGAGAGAGAGGCTTACATCAGCATTACCCTGACGGATGAAGAGGAACTGTATAAGCCAAAAGAACAGCTCCAGCAGGTCTACCGGCGGATCCTGGAAGTGCGGATCGAAAACAGCCGCACAAAAAGGAAGCTGGACGGGCTGGAGGAAGAGCTTATCATCCAAAGCCCGCAGGAAGTATTTGGAGATTTTTATCGGGAAATGCAGGGGAAGGATCTGACGGAAGAGGAGCAGAAGATCATGGATGAGATATTTGAACAGGCAAAGGAGGAAGATCAATGAAGCCACTGCGGTTAGAACTGTCAGCTTTCGGATCCTATGCAGGAAAAGCAGTGATCGATTTTTCGGACCTGCCGGGCGGACTTTTTCTGGTGACGGGAGATACCGGGGCTGGAAAAACGACCATCTTTGACGCAGTCACCTATGCACTTTATGACCGGACCAGCGGAGGACGCCGGGACGGACAGATGATGCGGAGCCAGTATGCCAAAGAAGATACGGACACCTATGTGGACTATACGTTTTCCTGCCAGGGAGAGGTGTACCGGGTCCGGAGAAATCCAGAGTACCTGCGGGCATCCAGGCGCCGGTCAAAGGACGGGACCATCCGTATGGTAAAGGAAGCTTCCGGCGTGGAACTGACCCTGCCGGACGAACAGGTGTTCCGCGGGAAAAAGCGGGAAACCGATCAGAAGATCACAGAGATCCTGGGCTTAAGCGCCGAACAGTTTACCCAGACGGCCATGATCGCCCAGGGGGATTTTCTGAAACTTTTACTGGCAGAATCCAAAGACCGGAAAAAGATTTTTTCCAGGATCTTTCAGACCGGTATCTGCGCCCGTGTCCAGGAGGAATTAAAGCGGCGGTCCCAGGAGGTCTATGCCCGCCTGGAGGAGAATCAGAACTATGTAAAAACCGAGATGGAACGGGTGGAAAATACATTCCATGCTATGGAAAAATGGCAGGAATTAAAGGAGATGGAGGTTCCGGATTACACAGAAGTTTTTGATACGCTGGGACAGATCCTGGCATCCGGATCAGAGGAGGAGAAAGGTCTTTCCAGGCGTCTGGAAGCACTGGAAGAAAAGACCCGGAAGCTGACAGAGATCTGGCGGCAGAAAGAGCAGTGTATGGAAGCCGGCAAACGCCTGGAGGAAAGCCAGGCGGAATGGTCTGCAGTGGAGAAGGAACTTACGGTTTCTTCCGGGAAGAAAAAGGAAGCCGGGGAAGCGCTTCGCCTGGCGGAAAAGAAGAACCAGGAGACCGAAGACGCCTGCGCGGATCTTGTGACGGTTTACCGGGCCGCGTTGCCGGTGTATGAGGAACTTCACATTCTTGACAGGCAAAAAGAAGAAAAAGAGAAACTTCTTATAAAAAAAGAAGCACTTCAGGAAAAGCTGAAGGCGCAGAAAAAGGATCTGGAACAGAGGAAAAAAGACACAGAAAAGATCCTGGAGCGTTTTGGAGACCGGGAGACGGTGCTGGAGGCGCTCGGCCGCCGGCAGACAGACTTGCAGGAAAAAAAGGAGGGATTGCAGGATCTGAAAAACCGGTGGGAAGAGATCCGGAAGCAGAAAAGCATCTGCGAAGAAGCGCGTCTGAAACTGGAGAGAAAAAAGAAAACCTATTTACAGCTTCATGCAGAATATGAACAGCTGTATCAGGCATTTCTTGACGCTCAGGCGGGAATTCTGGCAGATACCCTGCAAGAGGGCCTGCCCTGTCCGGTCTGCGGCTCCTTAAGTCATCCTTCTCCCTGCAGGAAAGAGGGAAGCGCGCCTTCACAGCAGGAGGTAGAGGCGGCAAAAAAGAGCCGGGATCAGGCGGAAAAGCTCCGGGGACAGGCGGCAGAGGCATATCAGAAGGCGCTGTCCGGCCTGCAGGTGATGGAACAGCATTTCCAGGAAGATATGTATAATAG
>NZ_JACJLV010000011.1 GCF_016902415.1 Mordavella massiliensis
GAAGATTTACAACAGGTACTGGGCATGTTAAAATATAGGGGCAGAAGGAAGGAGCTGCAGGGATATATACAAAAGAACGAAAAGTATTTCAGCAGTGTAGATGCGGAGACTTATCAGGCGCTGTGCAGCTTTTTGAATATGGAAAATGGGATAAAAGAGGTGGAAGCGATGCAGAAGGAGGAGCGTGTGAATATGTGTCAGGCATTGGAAGAATGGTATCAGGATGCGTTAAAAGAAGGTAGAGAAGCCGGACTGGCAGAAGGCAGAGAATCTGGAGTAGCCTTGGCAAAGAAGGTTTTCCGTTTGTCAGCAGAAGGCTGTACGGAGGCGGAGATTGCAGCGGAGACTGGAATATCGCCAGATGAGGTGCAGAAAATTTTGAAGTAGATTATAGATGAACAAAGATTAGAAAGGGGCTGTCGGGAAATAGATAGTCCAAAACAGGGGCAGTTGTGACTCAAGCGAGTCACAACTGCCCTTGAAAAAAATCGGTATTGACCGATGTCCCTTTTTTAAGCTGGAAATCGGACTTGAACCGACGACCCCTTCATTACGAGTGAAGTGCTCTACCGACTGAGCTATTCCAGCGAAAGATAAAGCGGTCTGTTTATCAACCGCAAATAATATTATAGCGGATTTCTGGATTATTGCAAGAACTTTTTTGAATTATAGAGAATTTGCCGGCTGATATTTGCCGGAGCGGTTTTAATACCGCTTCCGGCACCAGCGTTCCAGCAGGCTGATCAGGGCGTACAGCGCCATGGCCATGATGCACAGGAGCACAATGGACATCAGGAGCCAATCCATTTTAAAGACCTGGCTGGAATAGATGATCAGATATCCCAGTCCGTTTCTGGCAGCCAGAAATTCGCCGATGATCACGCCCACCAGGCAGAGGCCGATGTTGACCTTCATGTTGCTGAGAATGGCAGGTACGCTGCTGGGAAGCACAACCTTTGCAAGCGCATGGAAGCGGCTGCCGCCCAGGGTGTAGATCAGCTTGATCTTTCCCGGGTCCACGGTGGTAAAGCTGGTATAAAGATTCAGGATGCTCCCGAAGATGGCTACCGACATGCCGGCCACGATGATGGTAGTCTTTGTTGCACCGAGCCATACGATCAGTAAAGGCGCCAGAGCGGATTTGGGCAGGCTGTTTAAGACCACCAGGTAAGGATCCAGGATCTCGGAAAGCTTTCTGCTGAACCACAGAGCCGTGGCGGACAGGATCCCGGTTACGGTTACAAGAAAAAAGCTCATCAGCGTCTCAAATAAGGTTACGCCGGTATGGAGAAAGATCGTGCCGTCCCGGGTCATTTCCAGAAAGCACAGGGCGATCCTGGAAGGACTGCTGAAGATAAATGAATCAATGATCCCCGCTGTTGCGGTAAACTCCCAGAGGAGAAGAAAGCCAAGGAGGATCAGGACTCTGGAAATGCAGACAATGCGCCGGTGCTTCCGGTGGAGCCGCAGATAGTTCTGCTGACTTGCGGAGAGTTCATGCATGGGAATTCAGCTCCTTCCAGATCAGTTGAAAATACGTCTTAAACTCCGGGGCGTTTCTGCGGTGTAAAGGGGTGTCGTCTTTGAGGTCAAAGACCAGGGGGATGGTCTGCAGGATGGAGGCGGGACGGCCGGAGAGGATGATCACCCGGTCCGCCAGGGAAATTGCTTCGGAAAGATCGTGGGTAACGAGGACCGCAGATTTTTCTTCCCGCCGCAGGATCTGGCCGATATCATCTCCTACATGAAGCCTGGTCTGGTAATCCAGGGCGGAAAACGGCTCATCCAGAAGCAGAAGATCCGGTTCCAGGACCAGGGTGCGTATCAGAGCCGCCCGCTGGCGCATGCCGCCGGAGAGTTCGGAAGGTCTGGCGTTCTTGAACTGCCCGAGGCCGTAGAAGTCCAGAAGGTCGATGGCGCGCTGTCTGGTTTTTGCCGTCATCATGTGCTGGATCTCCAGTCCCAGTACGACGTTGTGATAAATGGTGCGCCATTCAAACAGCTCGTCGTGCTGCAGCATGTAGCCGACATTGGTGGTGCTTTCCGTCACCTCTTTTCCATTGATGCGGATCCGGCCTTTTTCCGGCGTAAGCAGGCCGGCGATCAAGGACAGCAGTGTGGTCTTGCCGCAGCCGGACGGTCCCACCACGGCGATAAATTCTCCTTTTTCTACAGCAAAAGAAATGTCAGACAGGGCAGGTGTTTCCCCGTCCAGTGTATGGTAAGAATAGCAGACATGTTTCAACTCTAATACCTGGTCCATAGAAACCTCCGTAAAAAGACTATATCTTATTTTATGCAGATATGGCATGTTTCGTGCCGGAACCGGCATTTTCCCGGCGGATTGCACTTGTCAGAATCTGCGGAAACGGGTATAATTCAAGAGTAACGCTAGAAACCTTAAGGAGAATGAGTTGGATGAATTATCAAAAAGAGCTGGATAAGCTTCTGGCGCGTCTGTCGGAAGAGGAAAAGACGCCCGGTCTTCTGCTTCACAGCTGCTGCGCGCCCTGCAGCAGTTACGTGCTGGAATATCTCAGCCAGTATTTTTGTATCACGGTTTTTTATTACAATCCCAATATTTTTCCTGAAAGTGAATATACCAAGAGGATACTGGAACAGCAGACGCTGATCAGCCGGATGCGGGTCAAACATCCGGTGTCGTTTATCGCGGGGCCTTATGATAAGGACCGGTTCTATCAGATGGCTGCGGGACTGGAAGATGCAAAAGAGGGCGGAGCGCGCTGTATGAAATGTTATGAGCTGCGGCTTCGGGAGGCTGCGGAAGTGGCAAAAGCCGGCGGCTTTGATTATTTCACCACCACGCTGACCATCAGTCCCTTAAAGAATGCGGCCTGGTTAAATGAGATCGGCTTAAGGCTTGCGAAGGAGTACGGCGTCAGCTATCTGGTATCGGATTTTAAGAAAAAGAACGGCTACAAACGCTCGATCGAGCTGTCAAAGGAATACGGGCTGTACCGGCAGGACTATTGTGGCTGTGAATTTTCCATGCGGGAACGAGAAAGGAAGTAGAGAGATGGCACAATTATGGGGCGGCCGTTTTACCAAAGAAACGGATCAGTTAGTATATGATTTTAACGCGTCGATCCGGTTTGACCGGAGACTGTACGCAGAGGATATCCGCGGGAGCATTGCCCATGTGATGATGCTGGCCAGGCAGAACATTCTGACCGAGGCGGAGAAAGAGGATATCATAGAAGGTCTGGAAGGGATCTTAAGCGATGTGGAAAACGGGAAACTTTCCATTTCCGAGAAATACGAAGATATCCACAGTTTTGTAGAGGCGACGCTGATCGAACGGATCGGAGAGCCGGGAAAGAAGCTGCATACCGGAAGAAGCCGCAACGACCAGGTGGCTCTGGATATGAAGATGTATGTAAGAAGCGAGGTCCGCAAGCTGGACGACCTTCTGCGGGATCTTCTGCAGGTGCTTCTGTCCACAATGGAGGAGAACCTGGAGACTTACATGCCGGGATTTACCCATCTGCAGAAGGCGCAGCCTGTCACACTGGCCCACCATCTGGGCGCGTATTTTGAAATGTTCAAGCGGGATCATGAGAGACTCAGGGATCTTGAGAAGCGGATGAATACCTGCCCGCTGGGATCCGGGGCTCTGGCCGGGACCACTTATCCCCTGGATCGGCAGTACACGGCGTCTTTGCTTGGCTTTGACGGGCCGACTTTGAACAGTATGGACGGTGTTTCTGACAGGGACTACATTGTGGAACTGTTGTCGGATCTGTCCCTGATCATGATGCATCTGAGCCGGTTCTCAGAAGAGGTGATCATCTGGAATTCCAATGAATATCAGTTTGTGGAGATTGATGATGCATACAGCACCGGCAGCAGTATCATGCCGCAGAAAAAGAATCCGGATATCGCGGAACTGGTCAGAGGTAAGACGGGACGGGTCTACGGGGCGCTGAATGCGCTTCTGGTATCTATGAAAGGCATTCCGCTGGCATATAATAAAGATATGCAGGAAGACAAGGAGTGGGCGTTTGACGCCATTGACACGGCCAGACACTGCCTGACGCTGTTTACCGGCATGCTGGAAACCATGCAGTATCACAAGGACCGGATGGAAGAGAGCGCCAGACATGGATTTACCAATGCCACGGATGTGGCGGACTATCTGGTAAACCACGGCGTCGCTTTCAGGGACGCCCACGGGATCGTAGGACGGCTGGTTCTTCTGTGTATTGAGAAGAACATCGCCCTGGATGATCTTCCGCTGGAAGAGTACCGGAAGATCTCCGATGTATTTGAAGAAGACATTTATGAGGCGATCAGCCTGAAGACCTGTGTGAACCGGAGAGTGACCACAGGAGCTCCGGGAAAAGAAGCGATGGAACAGGTTCTGGAGATCTACCGGACCTATCTGGAAGAGAATTAAGAAGAAGGAGTGAGTGCAAATGGATCAGAAATTAAGAGTCGGAATTTTAGGAGCAACAGGTATGGTAGGACAGAGATTTATTTCTCTTCTGGAGAACCATCCCTGGTTTGAGGTGGTAACAGTGGCTGCGAGCCCCCGTTCCGCAGGAAAGACGTATGAGGAGGCTGTAGGCGGACGGTGGAAAATGACCACTCCGATGCCGGAGGCAGTAAAGAACCTGATCGTTCATAATGTAAATGAAGTGGAAGAAGTGGCAAAGACAGTAGACTTTGTATTCAGTGCGGTTGATATGAGCAAGGATGAGATCCGGGCCATTGAAGAGGCTTATGCAAAGACAGAGACTCCGGTGATGTCCAACAACAGCGCGCACCGCTGGACGCCGGACGTGCCGATGGTGATCCCGGAGATCAATATCGATCATTTTGACGTGATTGCCGACCAGAAGAAGAGACTGGGAACGACCAGAGGATTTATCGCTGTAAAGCCGAACTGCTCAATCCAGAGCTATGCGCCCTGTCTGGCAGCATGGAAGGAATTCGAACCCACAGAAGTGGTTGCAACTACATATCAGGCGATCTCCGGAGCAGGCAAGACTTTTAAGGACTGGCCGGAGATGGTGGAAAATATCATCCCCTATATCGGCGGAGAAGAGGAAAAGAGCGAACAGGAGCCGCTGCGGGTGCTGGGCCATATTGAGAACGGCCAGATCGTAAAGGCACAGGGACCGAAGATCACCTGCCAGTGCGTGCGCGTTCCGGTGCTGAACGGCCATACGGCGGCAGTGTTTATCCGTTTTGCGAAAAAGCCGTCAAAAGAAGAACTGATCGAGAAACTTACCAGCTACCGGGGATTCCCGCAGGAGGCAAAGCTTCCAAGCGCGCCGGAGCAGTTCATCCGCTACATGGAAGAGGATGACCGTCCGCAGGTAAATCTGGACGTGGATTACGAACACGGCATGGGAGTTTCCATCGGACGTCTCCGGGAAGACAGCATTTACGATTATAAATTTATCGGCCTTTCCCACAATACGATCCGCGGCGCGGCCGGCGGAGCAGTCCTGTGCGCGGAGGCCCTGACAGCCAAAGGTTATATTCAGGCAAAATAGCCATAAAGGAGTTCACATGGGAACAGAACAAATGAATTATACACAGAACAGGGAGCTTTCCTGGCTGAAGTTTAATCAGCGGGTCCTGGAGGAAGCCAGGGATGAAACAGTACCGCTGCTGGAACGCATGAAGTTTGTGGCCATCTTTACCAGCAATCTGGATGAATTTTTCATGATCCGGGTGGGCAGTCTTTTTGACATGGCGCACACAGATGCGGATACCAGAGACAGCAGATCCGGGATGACGCCCCGGGAGCAGCTGGAGCAGATCTTTGAAGCAGCGGCGCCTCTTTATAAAGAAAGAGACAAGACCTACGCGGAGATCAAGAAGCAGTTAAGCCCATACGGCATCTGCGGGCTGGATTATAAGGAATTAGAGCAGCAGGAGAAGAAATATGTAAAAAAATATTTCAAAGAACAGATCCTGCCGGTGCTGTCTCCGCAGATCGTGGACGCGAACCATCCGTTCCCCCATCTGTTGAATAAAGAGATTTATGTAACTGCAAATCTTACCCAGAAAAACAAGGGTTCCAAGGAGGTCCACACCCTGGGCCTTGTCCCGGTTCCCCAGTTTATCTCGGATATTTTGTACCTTCCGGGACATGACATCCGTTATATCCGGATGGAAAAGGTGATCATGGAGTATCTGAACCTGGTCTTTGACCAGTATGAGGTGTCCGAGGCGAACTATATCTGCGTGACCAGAAATGCGGACATTGCGCCGGACGACGAGTCCCTGGAGGTGACGGAGGATTTCCGCTACCTGATGAAGGAGACGCTCCACAAACGGCGCCGGATGGCGGTGGTAAGGCTGGAGACTGCAGAAAAGCTGAAACCGGAGATGGAAAAGTATTTCTGTGAGAAATTTAAGATTTCTCCGAAACAGATCTTCCGTACCAGGATGCCCATGAAGCTCTCCTATATCTTTTCGATCGCGGGAGACCTGCCGGATTCCATGAAGCGGTCTTTGGTTTACCCGCCCTTTGTGCCCCAGGATTCCTGCCATGTGCAGGACGGCAGCATGATGAAGCAGATCCGTAAGAAGGATATCCTTCTGTTTTATCCATATGAGAGTATGAATCCGTTCCTGCGGCTGATCAAGGAGGCGGCTTACGATCCCAATGTACTGACTATCAAGATCACCATTTACCGTCTGGCCAGGAAGGCAAGACTGGTGGAATACCTCTGCGCCGCGGCGGAAAATGGCAAGGAGGTTACGGTTCTTATTGAACTGCGGGCCCGGTTTGATGAACAGAATAACATCGAGTGGTCGGAGCGGATGGAGGAAGCCGGTATCCGGGTGATCTATGGAATGGAGGGCTACAAGGTCCATTCCAAGATCTGTCTGATCACCAGCCGGAACCGGAACGATATCCAGTATATCACGCAGATCGGAACCGGGAATTATAATGAAAAGACAGCGGCCATGTACACAGATCTTTCGCTGATGACGGCGGATCCACAGATTGGCCGGGACGCGGCGGAATTCTTTAAAAACATGTCGATCGGCAATCTGAACGGAGTTTATCAGAACCTGATCGTGTCGCCTACGTCACTGAAGCCCAATATCCTTCGTCTGATTGATGAGGAGATTGCCAAAGGCGAGAACGGGCGGATCGTGATGAAGATGAATTCTCTGACGGATGTGGATTTCATCGAGAAGATCTCAAAGGCTTCCTGTGCAGGCGTCAAGATCGATCTGATCGTCCGGGGCATCTGCTGCATCCTTCCGGGCATTCCGGGCTATACCGAGAATATCCGGGTAATGAGCATTGTAGGAAGATATCTGGAGCATCCCAGGATCTTCTGCTTCGGGACAGGGGCAGAACAGAAGATCTACATCGGTTCCGCTGATATGATGACGCGGAATACAGAGAAGCGGGTGGAGGTGGCCTGTCCGATCCTGGACAAAGACATCCGAAACCAGATCAATCACTACATGAAAGTCATGCTCAGTGATAATGTAAAAGCCAGGGTGCTGCAAAGCGACGGCACCTACAGAAAGAAAAAGGCGTCCCAGCCCTTCATAGATTCCCAGGCAGTATTTATGGAGGAAGCGCTGCACGCAAAGAAGGAAGCTCCGGAGAAGAGGGAGAACTTCCTGCAGAAACTGGCAGGCCTTTTTCGCGGATAAAGGAGTATACAGATAATCTATGGGGAAATCAGTCTACATTGCCGAAAAGCCCAGTGTGGCGCAGGAATTTGCAAAGGCATTGAAGCTAAAAACCAAAAGACAGGACGGATACCTGGAAGGAGACGACGCCATTGTGACCTGGTGCGTCGGACACCTGGTGACCATGAGTTATCCGGAAGCCTATGATCCCGGTTTGAAAAGGTGGAGTCTTACGACTCTGCCTTTTATACCGGATACCTTCCGGTATGAGGTGATCCCTGCAACGGCGAAGCAGTTCCGGATCGTTGCCGGGATCCTGAACCGGCCGGATGTGGACACCATCTATGTCTGTACTGACTCCGGGCGGGAGGGAGAGTATATCTACCGTCTGGTAGAGCAGGAGGCCGGCGTCCGGGGCAAGACCAGAAAGAGAGTCTGGATCGACTCCCAGACAGAGGAAGAGATCCTGCGGGGCATCCGGGAAGCAAAAGACCTGAAAGAATACGACAATTTGTCTGCGTCCGCCTATCTCAGGGCCAAGGAAGACTATCTCATGGGCATTAATTTTTCCAGACTTCTGACCCTCAAGTACGGCAACAGTATCGCGAATTACCTGAACACCAGGTATTCGGTGGTTTCTGTGGGCAGGGTTATGACCTGTGTGCTTGGCATGGTGGTGAGAAGGGAACGCCAGATCCGGGAATTTGTCCAGACGCCCTTCTACCGGGTGACCGGGCAGTTTGGAGAGGCCGGCCATACCTTTGAGGGAGAGTGGCGCGCAGTCAAAGGCTCCCGCTGGTTTGAATCCTTTGATCTTTATAAGGAAAATGGATTCAAGGAAGAGGAAAAGGCCAGGGAACTGATCCGGTATCTGACGGAGGAACCTCCGGTTACAGGAACAGTCACTGCGACAGAAAAAAAGAAAGAAAAGAAATATGCGCCGCTTCTTTTTAACCTGGCGGAGCTGCAGAATGAATGCTCCAGGAGATTTAAGATCAGCCCGGATGAGACGTTAAGGATCGTACAGGAGCTTTATGAGAAGAAGCTGGTCACCTATCCCAGAACAGATGCCAGGGTTTTATCCTCTGCAGTGGCCAAAGAGATCCACAAAAACCTGAACGGCCTGATGAAGTATGAGCCTGCGGGTCCGTTTCTTCAGGATATCCTGGCTCTTGGCTCTTATAAAGGGCTTGCAAAGACCCGGTACGTAGACGATAAACAGATCACGGACCATTACGCCATCATTCCCACCGGGCAGGGCATCAGCGCATTAAAAGCGGTTCCCCGTCTGTCCGCGCAGGTCTATGATGTGATCGTGCGGAGATTTTTGAGCGTCTTTTATCCGCCCGCCGTGTACCAGAAGGTATCTCTGACCGTACAGGTCCGGGGAGAATCCTTTTTCGCAAGCTTTAGAGTCCTTCTGGAGGAAGGGTATCTCAAAGCCGCAGGAAAACCGGAAGAAGAAAAAAGTGTTGACGATGCATTTTGGACCGCGATACAATCAATAAGGAAGGGAAGCACCCTTCCGGTCCAGGCCCTGGAGATCAAAGAGGGAAAAACCTCTCCGCCAAAGCGTTATAATTCAGGATCCCTGATCCTTGCCATGGAAAATGCCGGGCAGCTGATCGAGGACGAGGAACTTCGTTCCCAGATCAAAGGAAGCGGGATCGGCACCAGCGCTACCAGAGGAGAGATCTTGAAAAAGCTGTTTCATAATCAGTATCTGGCCTTGAACAAAAAGACGCAGATCGTAACACCTACCCTTCAGGGAGAGATGATCTATGACGTGGTGGATCATTCCATCCGTTCGCTTTTGAATCCGGAGCTGACAGCAAGCTGGGAAAAAGGTCTGACCTATGTGGCGGACGGGGAGATCACCCAGGAAGAATACATGCAGAAGCTGGACCAGTTTATCATCAGCCGCACAGAGGGCGTGAAGAACCTTCACAACGAAGGGCAGCTTCGGACCTGCTATGACAAAGCGGCGGCCTATTATAAGAAACCATCTGCAGCGGGGCGGAGCGCTTCGCGCGGCAGAGGGGGAAAAAAGAAAAGGAGTGAGCAGTAGACTATGAAGGAATTAACAGTAGACGCGTTATACACCCTGGAAGAGACAATTGCAAAAGACATTTTTGCAGGGGTGGAGTATCCGTGGGAGGTACTCCCGAAGATCCATGATTTTATCCTGGAACTTGGCAGCACCCTTCCGGAAGAAGAATACGAGAAGGTTGGAGAAGATGTGTGGATCGCAAGATCAGCCAATGTATTTCCATCCGCCTATATCCACGGGCCGGCGATCATCGGGAAGAACGCGGAGGTACGCCACTGTGCTTTTATCCGTGGAAACGCGATCGTAGGCGAAGGGGCGGTAGTCGGTAATTCCACAGAGTTGAAAAATGTGATCCTTTTTAATAAAGTACAGGTTCCACATTACAATTATGTGGGTGATTCCATTCTCGGTTATAAGGCGCATATGGGCGCAGGCTCCATTACCTCTAATGTGAAATCCGACAAAAAGCTGGTAGTGCTTAAGACCCCGGAAGGACCGATTGAGACAGGCATGAAGAAATTCGGCGCCATGTTAGGCGACGAGGTGGAGGTAGGCTGCGGCACTGTCCTGAATCCGGGAAGTGTTGTGGGAAAGAAATCCAATATTTATCCGCTTTCCAGTGTGCGCGGATTTGTGCCTGCGGAAAGCATTTACAAGAAACAGGGAGAGATTGTAGAGAAGCAGTAGCAGAAAGGACGGACGGCCATGAGTGAAATGGAATATGTAACCTTTGAGATGGAAAAAGCAAAACATATCGCGCTGGTAGCCCACGACGGAAAGAAAAAAGAGATGGTGGAATGGTGCGACAGGAACAAAGAGATCCTGAAAGGCCACTTTTTATGCGGCACCGGTACGACGGCCCGCCTGATCTCGGAGAAGACGGGACTGCCGGTGAAGGGCTATAACAGCGGTCCCTTAGGCGGCGACCAGCAGATCGGCGCCAAGATCGTGGAGGGGCAGATTGATTTTATGGTGTTTCTCTGGGATCCGCTGGAAGCACAGCCCCATGACCCGGATGTGAAGGCCCTGCTGCGGATCGCTGTGGTCTATGATATCCCGGTGGCAAATAACCTGGCTACGGCAGATTTCCTGCTCCACTCAGAATATATGGGAAAACCCTATGCCAGAAAGGTGCAGAATTTTAATCTGACGGTACAGCAGAGAGTGGAGAAAATGAAAGAAGAGTAAAAAAAAGAGAGGGCGTGCCAGGTCACGCGCTCTCTTTTTTAGAAACATTTCTGAACAATATGGAAAATAAATATAGAAAAGAAAGTTGACACAGAAACGGTTCTGTGTTATATTTTTGACCAGAAACTTTCACACTTTAAAGCGCAACGGTTTAAAGTGCGAAAAAAACACACAACAACAAAGAAAGAAGAGGAATCGTTATGACAGTTAAAATTGTATTGCTGGTAATCTTTTTTGCAGTGATGGCAGCCGTGGGGATCTATTCCAGAAGGCATGCCATGAGCGTAGACGGATTCGTGCTGGGCGGCCGTTCGGTGGGGCCCTGGCTGACTGCTTTTGCTTATGGGACCTCTTATTTTTCTGCAGTTGTGTTTGTAGGGTATGCCGGACAGTTTGGATGGAAATACGGCCTTTCCAGTACCTGGATCGGGATCGGGAACGCGGTGATCGGAAGTCTTCTTGCATGGGTTGTGTTAGGACGGCGCACCAAGGTGATGACGCAGCATCTGAATTCCCGGACCATGCCCGACTTTTTTGGAGAGCGCTATGGGAGCAAAGCATTAAAGACCGCGGCTTCTGCCATTGTATTTATCTTCCTGGTGCCGTATACCGCTTCCATCTACAATGGATTATCCCGGCTTTTTGAGATGGCTTTTCATGTTCCCTATGCCTGGTGCGTGGTGGGGATGGCCGTTTTTACCGGGATCTATGTGATCCTGGGAGGCTACATGGCAACGGCCATCAATGATTTTATCCAGGGCATTATTATGCTGGCCGGCATTGTGATCGTGATCGGCGCGGTCCTTTCCGGACAGGGGGGATTTCTGGAGGCAGTGCAGAAGATGGCGCAGATCCCCAGCGATGTGCCGGTGACACTGGGACAGCCCGGAGCCTTTACCTCCTTTTTCGGGCCGGATCCGGTGAACCTGCTGGGAGTCGTGATCCTGACGTCTCTTGGAACCTGGGGACTGCCGCAGATGATCGGCAAATTTTATGCGATCAAGGATGAAAAATCCATCAATACCGGAACAGTGATCTCTACCATATTTGCAGTGGTGGTGTCCGGCGGATGCTATTTTCTGGGCGGTTTTGCAAGACTCTTTGACGATCCGGCCATTTACGATGGCTCCGGAAATGTGATCTATGACAGTATCATTCCTCATATGTTATCGGCTCTGCCGGATCTTCTGATCGGGATCGTAGTGGTGCTGGTGCTGTCCGCATCCATGTCCACGCTGGCGTCTCTGGTGCTGACTTCCAGTTCCACACTGACGCTGGACTTTTTAAAAGAGAACCTGTGCAGGCGGATGGAGGACAGAAAGCTGATCCGGGTCATGCAGGTCCTGATCGTGTTCTTTATCGCAGTTTCCGTACTTCTGGCGCTGAATCCTCCTGCATTTATCGCCCAGCTGATGGGGATATCCTGGGGAGCGCTGGCTGGATCCTTCCTGGCGCCTTTCCTCTACGGGCTGTACTGGAAGCGGACGACAAAAGCGGCTGTGTGGGCCAGCTTTGCGACCGGCGTGGGGATCACCACCGTCAACCTCTTTGTGCCGTTTATTGAGTCTCCGATCAACGCAGGAGCGGCGGCCATGCTGGCAGGTCTTCTGGTGGTGCCGGTGGTGAGCCTGGTGACGAAAAAGCCGGATCCGAAGATCACGGATGGTATCTTTGCATGCTATGAAGAAAAGGTAACGATCACGAAAAAACGGTCGTTGGAACAGAATTAATATAGATCAAGGAAAGTGATTAAAAACACCACTTTCCTTTTTCTTTTATCTGTGTTAGGATAAAGAAGTGTTAAAATATGACAATAAAATTGATGATTATTGTTTGGGATAGAAAGAGAGGTTGTGTACATGAAAAATTGCCAGAAGTATGAGAGAGGCTACTTTATGCCTCCGGAAGTTACCTATGACTGGGTGAAAAAGGAATACATCGATCATGCTCCGATCTGGTGCAGCGTTGACTTAAGAGACGGCAATCAGGCGCTGATCGAGCCCATGAGCCTGGAAGAAAAGCTGGAGTTTTTCCAGATGCTGGTAGATATCGGATTTAAGGAGATCGAAGTGGGATTCCCGGCGGCTTCTGAGACAGAGTATCAGTTTATGCGGACGCTGATCGAGAAGAACATGATCCCTGATGATGTGACGGTACAGGTGCTGACGCAGGCCAGAGAGCACATCATCAAGCGGACCTTTGAGGCGGTCAAGGGAGCGCCTCACGCGGTGATCCATCTTTATAATTCTACATCCGTGGCGCAGAGAGAGCAGGTATTCCGGAAGGATAAAGAAGAGATCAAGAAGATCGCGATCGACGGCGCGGAGCTTCTTCTGAAGCTGGCAAATGAAACGGACGGCAACTTTACCTTCCAGTACAGCCCGGAGAGTTTCCCGGGAACAGAAGTAGACTATGCGGTAGACGTGTGCAACGCGGTTCTGGACGTGTGGAAACCCACGCCGGAGAAGAAAGCCATCATCAACATTCCCACCACCGTGGAGAATGCCATGCCGCATGTATTTGCCTGTCAGCTGGAATATGTGAATAAGCATCTGAAATACAGGGACAGCGTGATCCTCTGTCTGCATCCCCACAACGACCGGGGCTGCGGCGTGGCGACGGCGGAGCTTGGCATCCTGGCCGGCGCGGAGCGTATCGAGGGAACGCTGTTTGGCAACGGAGAGCGTACCGGTAACGTGGACGTGGTAACTATGGGCATGAACATGTTCTCCCACGGCGTGGATCCGGGACTGGATTTTTCCAATATGAAAGAGATCCGGGAGACCTATGAGAGACTGACCAGGATGCATGTGGATCCCCGTCAGCCTTATGCGGGAGACCTGGTGTTCACTGCATTTTCCGGTTCCCATCAGGATGCCATCGCAAAGGGAATGGCCTGGAGAGAAGAGAAGAAGTGCGACAAGTGGACGGTTCCGTACCTGCCCATTGATCCCCAGGATGTGGGAAGAAAATATGATTCCGACGTGATCCGCATCAACAGCCAGTCCGGAAAGGGCGGCGTAAACTATATCCTGAAGCAGAGCCACGGCATCAATCTGCCCAAGCAGATGAGAGAAGAAGTGGGATATCTGGTCAAAGACGTATCGGATAAGGCGCATAAAGAGCTGAATCCGGAGTGGGTATATCAGATCTTCTCCGATAATTATATTAACACCAAGCCGGTGTTTCACATTGATGAATGTCATTTCAAACAGGTGGACGGCATTACCGCAGAAGCAACCATCAATCACGGCGGTGAAAGACGGGTGATCACAGCCACCGGAAACGGACGTCTGGACGCAGTCAGCAACGCCATCAAGCAGTATTTTAATATCAGTTATGAACTGACCTTCTATGAGGAGCATTCTCTGACCAAGGGATCTTCCTCCAAGGCGGTGGCTTACGTGGGCGTGATCTGCAAGGGCAAGACCTTCTGGGGCACAGGCATTGACCCGGATATCATCAAGGCTTCCATAGAAGCGCTGACCGTGGCGGTCAACAAGATCGACGAGATCGGCAGCGCCAAGGCCTGCAAGGACGAAAGAATGCTGGAGATCATGAATTATATCCAGGCCAATTACATTGACGTTACTCTGGATGACCTGGCCGAGAGATTCTATCTCTCCAAGCCTTACATTTCCAAATACATCAAAGAAAAGTCCGGCATGACTTTTGGGGAGTTGGTTAAGAAGATCCGCATGAAAAAGGCCAAGGCCCTGTTAAAGAGCAGCAATATGACGGTAGAAAATATCGCTCTGACGGTAGGATACCAGAATGTGGAGCATTTCAACCGCCTGTTCAAAAAAGCTTATCAAATGACTCCGATGCAATATCGGAATCAGAAATAATAAAATGTCAAAAGAAAAGAGGTTGTAGTACAATGATTATTTGTGCAAAGTATCTGATGACCGGGGACGGCAAGACCGTTCTCGAAGACAAGGCAGTTCTGACAAAGGACGGCAAGATTGAGAAGATCGCGTCCAAAGAGGAACTGACAAAGGCGTATCCTGAGGAGGAAGTCAAGGATTACGGGGAAGCCACCCTTCTTCCGGGACTGTGCGACATGCACGCCCATCTGGGATATTATTATTCCCAGCCGGATACCTTTAACTATGGTCCGCAGCTGATCATGCTGTATGCGCTGCAGCATGCGCAGTCCGCATTTGAACGGGGCATCACGTCTGTGCGTGATATGTCTTCCGCCCACGGTGTGTGCAAGAACTTAAAGCTTGCAGCGGAAAAAGGATTTGTAAAGATCCCAAGGATCACCCACACCGATACCGGTATCTGCATGACCGGCGGCCATGCATGGGACGAAGTGGAAGAAGTGGACGGACCATGGGAAGTAAGAAAAGAGATCCGCAAGCAGGTGCGTGACGGCGCGGAATGGGTGAAAGTGCTGACCACTCACCGTTCCCATATTCCGGAACTGACTCAGGAAGAGCTGAACGCGGCAGTTGACGAATGCCACAGAAGAGGCATCAAGTGCGGCGTACATGCAGGAACCAATCCGGGGATCCAGATGTGTATTGACGCCGGATTTGACACCATTGAGCATGCCACCTTTATGACTCTGGACCATGCAAAACAGATGGCGGAAAAGGGCATTGCCTGGACGCCAACCATTATGGCATATACTTTATTATATGATATCTGCAAAGAGAACCTGGAGAAAAATGCAGGCAAGCCGGTCAACGATCCGGTGATGCAAAAAGAGATGAAGGATTACCAGTATTTCGAGCCGGCTTATAAGGCATACAGGGATCATTTCAAAGAATTTTATGATACCGGAGTTACCGTGATCGCCGGAACCGACATGGTTATGTATCAGTCTCCGTTCCTGCCGCTTCCAAGAGAGCTGCAGTACATGGTAGAGTACGGCATCACACCGGCGCAGGCGATCCAGACAGCCACCTCCAACCCGGCCAAAGTCCTTGGCGTGGAAAACGAGAGAGGACTGGTCAAAGAAGGACTGGATGCAGACCTTCTGGTAGTCGGCGGCGACTTAAGCAAAGACATTACCTGCTTAAACGATGTGAAACTGGTAACTCTGGGCGGCGAGAGAGTCTTTGAGGACGGCATCCGCTACGTGGGAACCCACAACATGTTTATGTAGCAGGAGGAACCACAGAGTATGATGTTGATCGCAGGAGTTATCGTAGGGGCCATGTTCCTGATGGGCGGCGCCTACCGGCTGATGGAAAACAAAAAAACCGGCGGGGGAACCCGGATGTATGCGCTGATCACCTATGCCGGACTGGCGGCAGTGGTCGTGTGTACCATGGAACTTCTCAAGCCCTTCCTTACCTTTATCCCGCAGGAATATCTGACACTGTTCGTATTCGCCATAGATATCGCGGTGCTGATCCTGGGCGGGGACACGATCCTGAAGCCTGAATTTGAAGATGGCGGAGGGAAGAAGAAAGATAATCACCTCTCCGAATACCGGGACAGACAGAATTCCTACCGGCCGAAGAATAAGAAAAAGAAAAAATAAATGTGAACAAATTGTGACAGGGGACGTAGACCTTTTGCAAAGGTCTACGTCCCCTGTCACATTATAGTTTCGTTGTATACTCAAATACTTTCTGATAAAATCCTTCGCCTAATTCCTGACGGAGCAATGTGTCCAGTATTTTTCCGTCTTTGAGGAGGACCACCCGTTTACTCAGGCTGGCAAAGTATGGGTCGTGGGTGACCATGATGATGGTCTTGTGCATGTCTTCGTTGATTTCTTTCAGGGCGTCCATGACGATCTGGCCGGAGCGGGAGTCCAGGTTTCCGGTTGGCTCGTCTGCCAGGATCAGTTCCGGGTCGTTGATGAGGGCGCGGCAGATGGCGGCCCGCTGTTTTTCGCCGCCGGACAGTTCGTAGGGCGCTTTCAGAAGGAGATGGTCGATGCCGAAGCGTCCGGCAAGTTCTGCGACTTTGTCTTTCATTACCTGGGAATCGGCTTTGTCAAGGATCATGGGCAGGAGGATATTATTCCGGACGTTCAGGCTGTCCAGAAGGTAGAAGTCCTGGAAGACGAAACCGATCCTGCGTCTGCGGATGTCGGCAAGTTCGTCTTTCCAGAGTTCTTCTGTGTCCATGCCGTCAAAATAGATGGCGCCTGCGGTGGGACGCTCGATCATGCCCAGAAGCTTTAAAAATGTGCTTTTCCCGCACCCGGATTTTCCCATGATGGCGACAAATTCTCCTTTTTTCACTTCAAAATCAATGTCTTTCAGAACGTGGATGGTGCTGGTCTGTGCAGATGCACCGGTCATAGTATAGTTTCGGATCAAATGTTCGGTTTTTAAAATACACATGGAAGATACCTCTCTTTATTTGAAATATTACCGGTTGTTCTTTCGGATTTTCTTTCGCATCTGATGTACCAGCCAGCCGGTCCACAGAAGCTGGAGAATGAGATATAAAAGGCCGATCACGCCGGCGCTTGCCAGATAATCCCGGATCTGACCGGTACTGTACATACGGATATCAAAGGTCAGGATGTGGAAAAGGACGGCTCCTGCGACGCTGATGATGAGCGGCGGGAGAGTGAATCCCCACATTTCTTTTCCAATGGTGCGCATCTGTTCTTTCTCCGGCATGCCGGTAAAGGAAAACAGCCGGTAACGGTTCAGGATATCTTCCGTATCATAGGAGAATTTTACGTAAGCCAGGAACAGGGCGCAGGTGGTAAACATCAGGAATACAAATCCGTACAGCGCGATTTTGGAATAACGCTCGGAAATGATGTCGTTGACCAGCTGATTCTTTCCGTAATAAACCCGGATATCCATGTCCACTTGTTCATCATCGGCATGGGTGGTGCGAAGCGGCAAAAGGGCCTGATCGATCCTGCTGTAGTTTTCCGGAGCGCAGGTTACCAGGCAGAGACTGGAAGGTCCGCCCGGGGATGCCTCGGCACATTGCCGGAACATTTCGTCAGATAACACCATCAGGTTCTCCTGAGCGCCCCGCTGCAGCATGCCGGTAAGGATGCTGATCTCATAGCTCTTTACAGACCAGGATTCCCAGTCCGAAGGATCCTGGGGCCGTCCAAGCTTCATATTTACGGAATCATAGGACGCGCGGTTTACACTGGGATCCTGCATGGAAGCGCCGGAGGTCATGTCCAGTTTTCTGCGGGCAAAGGAGCTGTCCTGCTGGATCACGGCGTGGATCTCGTGGTCTCCCAGATCAAGATCATCCGGTTCGGCAAGTCCGTGAGCCTTATAAAGGTCCCGGTAGGTGCTTTCTGAGATTCCCACGTACTGTCCGGGAGGAGCATAGGTCACGATGGAAGCCATAAAGTCCCAGGAAGTTCCGGAGGGAACCGTCATCCTGACCATGGGATACTCAAGGACATCCGCCTCATACTCGGCGGACAGCCGGTCAATGGTATCCTGGTCATCCTGATATGCCATCACTACAAAATCATAGGGCAGAAGATCTTCTGCAGGCGCAGCGATCAGATTGCTTCCCAGATTAAATAAATAAAGATTTAAGGCAAAAAAATGGGCGGCTGTCAAAAGGAAGAGATAGCGCACATTTTTCCGGAACCGGTACTGCCAGGGAATCTGGGGCAGCACCTGCTTAAAATAGCGGCGGTCCGACGCGGACGTCCATTTCAGAAGCAGGGAAGCCAGGCTGTTCAAAAGGCAGTATATGCCCAGAAGGAAGAGGACTGCGTTCAGAATGCTGACTTCTTCATAGCCGGTAATACTGCTGTGTATGAGATCGACGCCAAGGAGGGTCAGCAGGATCAGCCATCTCCATTTCTGCGGGATTTTTTCTTTTTGTACGGATCTGATAGCGCCAAAGGCATTCCGGATCTGCAGGTAAGATTCGTAATTGATGGCGGTCGCAAAAAGAAGGATGATGCAGTAGGCGATGATGGCAATGATATAGACGTCAGGGCCCAGGGAGCTGATCACGGCATAGCCGTCCGGTTCTTTTGCCAGGATGAAGCGCAGGCCGAAAAGACCGGCGGTGCCAAGGATCATTCCGCAGGCAAGAGAGATCAGAAGGCTGGTGACATATTCCGCCATGATCATAAAAGATAATGTGGCAGAACGGATCCCCAGGACGCTGAACATCCGGTAATCGCTCATCCGGCTTTTAATGTAATAAGAGAAGACAAAGGCTGTCATAAATATGCCGGTAAACAGGATCAGTCCGATGGAGCGGTACAGGATCTGCTGAAGCCCGGTGCCAAGGACCACATCTTCCGCAGAGTGGATATCTGTCAGCATGCGGTTCATTCCAGAGGCCACAGTCAGGAAAGCAGAGCAGAGAATGCCGCATAAGATAAACAGGATGTAATTCTTCCAGTTATATTTAAAATTCGTGCGGATCACGCGGACAAAGTCCGGCGGATATTTTCCGGGGAAATAAAGACGGCGCTTCCGCTCGGCGCGTTCTTCCCGTTCCCGCTGTTTTAGCATCCGGTAATTGCGGTTGATCTCGCTGCTCTGCTCCAGATAGGTGAATATCATAAATTCTATCAGCATCACCAGTCCGCAAAACGGCAGGGCAAAACCACTTTCGTGGCCCTGGAAGGTCATATAGGCGCAGATATAAACAAAATATAAGAAATACGAAATGTATCCCAGAAGCCGGACTTTTTTCTTCAGGATCAGCAGGATCCCATAGATCACGTACAGGATCAGCGACAGGGCGGCTACGTAGGTCATGGCCAGAGTGGCGAAGGCTGCGGTATCTCCGGAATCTACAAAAGCTTCAATGCCTCCTGCGGAAAAAATGGCAAAAAAAAGCTCCGGCAGAGTCAGCGTGTTTCCACGGATCACTGCCCAGGGAGCAAAAAGTGCAAGACCTGCGGAGATGAGAACGCACAGGATAGAAAATGGTCTGGCATGGATTTTATTTTCTGGTTTCACGTTAGAATTTCCCCCTTTTTCATCTCCCGCTATTATAACACTTTTTGTGTGAAAATACAATGAAACCAGATGGAATTTCGTGGAAAATCCGGAAGATTTCGGATGAAAAAGAAGACCCCGGCTTTCATAAAGCCGGGGCCTGTCTTATCCTAGATCGCTCTTGTGTATTCTTTGAGCCATTCTCTTTCTTCATCGGTCAGATGCGGGCCGATCTTTTCATAAACGTCTTTGTGGTAATTGTTCAGCCACTCACGCTCGTCTTTACTCATTTCTTCCGGATCGATGCCGTCCAGGTCGATAGGAGCGAAGGTGATCGTTTCAAAATACATGAACTGTCCGTACTTGTTCTGCACGCCTTTTCTTACGATAAATTCGTTTTCAATACGGATACCGAACTGGCCGTCCTCGTAGATGCCTGGTTCGTCTGTGATGACCATGCCTTCCTCCAGCTGATGGTGTTCGTTCTTGCTGGGAACGATGTACCAGCGGAAGCCTGTAGGCGGTTCATGTACGTTTCCAAGATATCCGACGCCGTGACCGGTACCGCACTGGAAATCCAGATCCAGATCCCAGATCGGTCCTCTGGCCAGGATGTCAAGATTGTATCCGTAGCATCCATAGAGGAATCTTGCCCGGGACAGACGCATCATGGCGCGGACCACTGCGGTGAAGTATTTCTTCATCTGCTGGTCAACAGAGCCAAGGACAAAGGTTCTGGTGATGTCAGTGGAACCCTGGTAGTATCCGCCACCTGTATCATTTAAGAAGAAAGCTCCTTCTTTTAACTCTACGTCGCTTTCCGGAGACGGAGAGTAGTGCATCATGGCCGCGTGATCGGCAAATGCGCACAGAGGCTCGAAGCTGTCGCGGATGTATCCGTCCTGAGCAGCGCGCAGGCTGGTCAGCTTGTCTGCGGCGGAAAGTTCTGTGATCTTTTCTTTATCAAATCTTGTTTTTACCCAGTACATGAATTTGGTGATCGCTATGCCGTCTTTGATATGGGCTTCTTTGATGTTTTCCAGCTCTACCGGATTCTTCATGGCTTTCATAAGGATCTCGGGGTTGGCTGCCTCTACGGTCTTGCAGGGGATGTTCTTAAACAGCGCATAGTTCATCTTCATGGGGTCGATCATAGCGGTCAGAGACGGATCCAGCTTCTTGACATCCTCATAAATATCATTGTAAGGATGGATGTGAACATTGTTCTTTGCAAATTCCGCCAGGATCTGATCATTTAATTTCCGCTCGTCCACATACAGTTCCACGCTGTCCATGGTCACGATGGAATAGGAGAGGAGAAGCGGGAAGAATTCAATATCGTCGCCTCTTACATTTAAGAGCCAGCAGGTGTCGTCCAGGGATGCGATGATATGGATGTCCGCGCCTGCTTCTTTCATCTTTTCACGGACTCTTGCAAGTTTGGAAGCAGTGCTTTCTCCGGAATACTTTTCTTCCAGGAAGAAGGCCGGCTTCTCGGAAAGAGGCGGACGGTCCTCCCAGATCTCGTCGATCAGGTCTTCGGAATAGTTGATCTTGATGTTCTTTGGTGTCAGAGCCTCTTCAAATTCCTCGCCCTCGCCCATGGACATGACACGTCCGTCAAAACCGACGGTTCCGCCTTCCGGAACAACATCTGCCAGAAATTCTGTGACGGACGGGGTGTCGCCTACAAACATCTTCATCAGACGGATGCCGCTGCCTTCCAGTTCGTTTGTCGCCTGGAAGAAGTAACGTCCGTCGGTCCACAGACCACCGTCATCCTTTGTGATGACTGCGGTTCCGTAAGATCCGCTGAACCCGCTGATGAATTTTCTTGCCTTAAAGTGTTCGCCGACATACTCGCTCTGATGAAAATCAGCGGTGGGGACCACATAGGCGTCCATGCCTTTCTCAGCCATGAGAGCACGGAGCTTCTCTACTCTTTTTGCTGTACTCATATAGAAAGACCTCCTTATGTAAATATAGTTTATGAGTGAAAAAGCGACTGCATTGCTGCAATCGCTTTTTCGTAAGCTATGAATAAAATTATTCTGCTTTTTCCATTTCATCCAATTTGCCGCTGCATGCCCACAGGATGATACCCAGGACGATCATGATAGCAGCAAGTCCGCCGTAACCAACAGTGAAGCTGATGGTCTTTAACCAGTCGTACAGAGCCGGATAAATCTGCTGTGCGATAAATACCGCGATTGGCCAGAAGCCAAGCAGAAGACCAAGAACCTTAGCCGGAGCCAGCTTGGATACGAAAGAGTTTCCAAGCGGGGAGAATACCATCTCACCTACGGACATCAACAGACATACAAGTGCAAGCCAGAATACGGAGCACTGTCCGTTGGCTGATGCGATCATATCAGCAACAACCATTACGATGTAGGAGATACCTACCAGGATGATACCAAGAGCTGTCTTCTTGAACATGCTCAGGTCGCCCTGCGGTCTCTTAGCCAGCTTGTCCCAAAGAACAGCCAGTGTAGGACCAAGAATGATACATACCAGTGCGTTTACGGAGTCGAACCAGGAAGTCGGGATCGTGAAGGATCCGATCTGCCAGTTTGCAAGGTTCATGTAGTCTGCACCATCGCCCCATCCGAAGCGGTAGTATGCCGGCATGTAAGCCATGTACCACAGCATCCAGAACAGTGCGGAGAACAGAGTTACAAGAATGATAGCAATGATTCGTTTCCAGTCACCGGAGGTAAGAGGAGCGCTTTCGCCCTTCTCTTTTGCAGCAGTACCAGCTGTTTCGAAATCACGCTGGTCAGCCTTGAACGGTTTCTTACCGGCATCGCCAAGAGCTCTTCCGTTAGCGATGAACCAGATGGCATCGATGAACAGGAAGATTGCACAGATCAAGAATACAGTGTTGAAGCTGGTCTTGATTCCGAACAGGCCTGTGGTAGCCAGCATAGCGATGAAAGTAGTACCACAGAAGGAACCGATGTTTACGAAGGAGTACTGAATACTGAATGCAGAGTTCAGTTCCTCAGCGTCATGGAACAGAAGTCCGTTGATACCGGAAAGGTTACCCTTGAATAAACCAGTACCTACAGATACCAGGATGATCATTGCCCATACAAGAGCAAGAGAATCAGCCTTCCATGTACACAGGTATCCAAGTCCCATGAGAATCATTCCGACAGGAACACAGATTCTCGGGCTGATCCAGTGGTCGGCAATGTAACCGCCAAAGATCGGTGTGATGTACGTCCACGCTACGAAAGAAGCGCTCATTGCAGCACCCTGGGTATCGGAAAGTCCAAGACCGCCGGAAGCTGCTTCGGTTGCGATCCAGATGGCCAACAGATATTTCACTGTGTAGAACGCAAGACGCTCAAATGTGAATCCAAGCGCACAAACGTAAAAGCCAAATGGTCTTTTGTGTTTTACGTTTTCCATTTTTTATCCCTCCAATTAATATAGTGAAAAATGAAAACGAGAATCTGAACGCAAATAAAGTTTTCCCCCTGCGTATCAAATTCAACATGAGAACTATAGCACAATTTAGACTAAAGTACAATGCGAATTTAAGATTTTGTTAATATTTTTTTTAGAATCCGTTCTGTTTTTCTTGCGGATTGGAAAAGATACCTATATAATATAAATTGGCAGAAATTTTGGTTGCATTTTCTGGATTAACGGAAAAGTAGTGATCAGATTTAAAATATTTATATAATGGAGGGAAAGACATATGGGCAACATGTCAACGGAAAAGGCTGCATTCAGACGGGTCAGAGGTCTTCTGGATGCGGGAAGCTTTGTTGAGATCGGCGGCGCGGTGACAGCCAGGGCAACTGATTTTAACATGCCGGACAAAGAGACTCCGGCAGACGGCGTGATCACCGGTTACGGTGTGATCGACGGCAATCTGGTTTATGTTTACAGCCAGGACGCTTCTGTTTTAAACGGAGCGGTGGGAGAGATGCATGCAAAGAAGATTGCCAGGATCTATGATATGGCCATGAAGATGGGAGCGCCTGTTGTCGGGCTGATCGACTGTGCGGGCTTAAGGCTTCAGGAGGCTTCAGATGCTCTGGAGGCGTTTGGCATGCTTTACCAGAAGCAGGCGCTGGCTTCCGGTGTGATCCCGCAGATCACGGCGATCTTTGGATCCTGCGGCGGCGGACTTTCCGTGGTGCCGGGCCTGACAGATTTTACCTTTATGGAAGAAAAGGGAAAACTGTTTGTGAATTCCCCCAATGCGCTTCCGGGAAATGAGATTTCAAGATGTGATACTTCTTCCGCGGCATTCCAGAGCGAGCATACCGGACTGGTGGACGGGACAGGCACAGAGGAAGAGATCTTATCCCAGATCCGGGAGCTGATCCTGATGCTTCCCTGCAATAATGAGGAAGATGTTTCCTACGAAGACTGTAGCGATGATCTGAACCGTGTGTGCGGCGGGATCGAGAATGCGGCGGAAGACGCTGCGATCGTGCTTTCCCAGATTTCTGACGACGGCGTCTTTTTTGAGACAAAGAGACAGTTTGCAAGGGATATGGTGACCGGGTTTATCAAGCTGAACGGTATGACCGTGGGAGCAGTGGCAAACCGCAGCAAGGTCTATGACGAGAATGCAGAGGTTGTGGAAGCGTTTGACGGATCTTTGTCAGCAGACGGCGCGCAGAAGGCGGCGGAGTTTGTGACTTTCTGTGATGCATTTCATATTCCGGTGCTGACGATTACGAATGTGGAAGGCTTTGCGGCCAGTGATTATGACGAGAAGCATCTGGCAAAGGCAGCCGCAAAGCTGACCTATGCATTTGCAAACGCCACGGTGCCCAAAGTAAATGTGATCACCCGGAAAGCGTTTGGTTCCGCCTATGTGGCGATGAACAGCAAGTCTGTGGGAGCGGATATGGTTTATGCATGGAAGGGATCCCAGATCGGTATGATGGACGCCACCCTGGCTGCAAAGATCATGTATGCAGGCGAGGATATGGCAGTGATAAGGGAAAAGGCTTCCGAATACGACAGACTGCAGAACAGTCCGGTATCTGCCGCGTCCAGAGGCTATGTGGATACCATCATCGAGCCGGCAGACACCAGAAAATATGTGATCGGAGCGTTTGAGATGCTGTTTACCAAGCGGGAAGAACGTCCGGCAAAAATGCATGGAACAGTTTAGAGAGGTGAGGCAAGTGAAAAAGAGATTGAGTGTTTTGCTATGTACGGTAATGACTGCATTTCTGGTCACGGCCTGCACGTCTGCTGATACCATGGAGTATGACAAAGACATGCTGGAAGAGTCTACGGAGGTACTGATCCAGTACTGTGCCGGGGCGGATGAGACGGTGACAGAGCAGTGGAAGTCTTTATCGGATTACGCGCTGGAGTACCAGCTGATGCAGTCGGGGCTTCCGTTTACGCCGGAAGGATTTATCGGGGCTCTGGACGCATGGCCGGCTGCCATTGACGAGTGCGGCGAATACATGGGTCACGGAGATTTTGCCATTACGACAGAAGGAGACGAGATCCATGTAACGGCCATGGGCGAATTCGCGGAACGGGATGCAGAGATCGAAGTGGTATATGACGCGGATTCCCGTCTGGATTCGCTGAATGTATCTGCGCAGTACAGTATGGGAGAGATCCTGGAGAAAGCGGGACTTAATACCATCCTTGGAATGGGAACGGTATTTGTGGTGCTGATCTTTATCTCCATCATCATTTCTCTTATGAAATATATACCGGCTCTTGGTAATTTCTTTACAAAGAAGCCGAAAAAAGAGGAAGCCGGGGATGCTTCCGCCATAGAAGCTGTGGAGCCGGCCGCGTCAGAGAGCGCCGGAACAGAAGATCTTCTGGCGGATGAAGAACTGGTGGCCGTGATCGCGGCTGCGATCGCCGCGGCGGAAGGCGCGGGAACCGATGGATTTGTGGTGCGCAGTATCAGGCGCAGACCGTCAAATAAATGGAAAGCATAGGAAACAGGAGGATAGAAACCATGAAAAATTATACGATTACAGTGAATGGAAATGTATACGATGTGACAGTTGAGGAAAAGGGAGCGGCTCCGGCAGCGCCGGTAAAAGCTGCGGCACCTAAGGCGGCTCCGAAGGCAGCGCCGGCGCCCAAGGCGGCTCCGGCAAGTGCGGCGGGAGCCATCGAGGTGAAAGCAGGAGCAGCCGGAAAGGTATTTAAGATCGAGGCGGGCGTTGGCACCAGCGTAAAGAGAGGCGACGCAGTCGTGATCATTGAAGCGATGAAGATGGAGATCCCAGTCGTTGCACCGGAAGACGGAACCGTTGCAAGCATCAATGTGGCAGTCGGAGACGCGATCGAGGCCGGCGCAGTGCTTGCTACCTTAAATTAGGTTTGGAAGATCCGAACCGAGTACGACTGGAGGTTAAAAAATGGAATATATTACAACGACATTGGCAAACCTCGTGCATCAGACTGCGTTTTTCAGTCTCACCTGGGGCAATCTGATCATGATCGGTGTTGCGTGTTTTTTCCTGTTTCTGGCGATCCGGCATGGATTTGAACCGCTCCTTCTGGTTCCCATCGCATTCGGAATGCTGCTGGTAAACATTTATCCGGATATTATGCTGCGCCCGGAAGATGCCGCGAACGGCACGGGCGGGCTGTTGTATTATTTTTATGTACTGGATGAGTGGTCCATTTTCCCGTCCCTGATCTTCCTGGGCGTGGGAGCGATGACAGACTTTGGACCACTGATCGCAAACCCCAAGAGTTTCCTTCTGGGCGCGGCTGCACAGTTTGGTATCTTTGTCGCCTATCTTGGCGCTATGGCCATGGGATTTTCCGACAAGGCGGCTGCGGCGATCTCCATCATCGGAGGAGCCGACGGACCGACGTCCATCTTCCTTGCGGGAAAACTGTCCCAGACAGCCATCATGGGACCGATCGCTGTGGCGGCATATTCCTATATGTCACTGGTGCCCATTATCCAGCCGCCGATCATGAAGCTTCTGACTACGGAAAAAGAGCGGAAGATCAAGATGGAGCAGCTGCGGCCGG
Source organism: Mordavella massiliensis (assembly GCF_016902415.1). Classification (GTDB taxonomy): domain Bacteria; phylum Bacillota; class Clostridia; order Lachnospirales; family Lachnospiraceae; genus Merdimonas; species Merdimonas faecigallinarum. The sequence continues at coordinate 26,743 of NZ_JACJLV010000011.1, forward strand.
TATCAAAGCTGGAGCGGATCCTCTTCCCCATCATCGTTACCATCGTTGTCTGCGTGATCCTTCCTACGACCGCGCCTCTGGTGGGTATGCTGATGCTGGGCAACCTGTTCCGGGAGTCCGGCGTGGTAAGGCAGCTGACAGAGACGGCTTCCAATGCGCTGATGTATATCGTAGTCATCCTGCTTGGAACTTCGGTGGGGGCCACGACCAGCGCGGAGGCCTTCCTGAACTGGGATACGCTTAAGATCGTATTTCTGGGTCTCATCGCCTTTATGTTCGGTACGGCGGCAGGCGTGCTGCTCGGCAAGGTGATGTGTGTTCTGACCCATGGAAAGGTGAATCCGCTGATCGGATCTGCGGGTGTATCCGCCGTTCCTATGGCAGCCAGAGTGTCACAGAAGGTAGGGGCGGAAGCGGATCCTACCAACTTCCTTCTGATGCATGCCATGGGCCCCAATGTTGCGGGAGTAATCGGTACGGCAGTTGCGGCCGGAACCTTTATGGCTATTTTCGGAGTGATGTAAGAATAAAGATGGAGGAATAGACAATGGCAGAGATAGAAAAGAAACCAATTAAAATTACAGAGACCGTCCTTCGGGACGCGCATCAGTCTCTGATCGCCACCCGTATGACGACGGAGCAGATGCTTCCCATCGTGGAGAAAATGGATCAGGTAGGTTATCACTCCGTAGAATGCTGGGGCGGTGCGACTTTTGACGCTTCCTTGCGTTTCCTGAAGGAAGATCCCTGGGACCGTCTGCGCAAGTTCCGGGATGGTTTTAAGAATACAAAGCTGCAGATGCTGTTCCGCGGCCAGAATATTCTGGGATACCGTCCCTATGCAGACGACGTGGTAGAATATTTCGTAAAAAAATCCGTGGCAAACGGAATTGATATCATCCGTATCTTTGACTGCCTCAATGATCTTAGAAATCTGAAGACGGCGGTCAAGGCGGCCAATCAGGAAAAGGCAGAGGCCCAGGTGGCGCTTTCCTATACACTGGGCGATGCTTATACCCTGGACTACTGGGTGGATAAGGCAAAGAAGATCGAGGAGATGGGAGCTTCTTCTATCTGTATCAAAGATATGGCAGGCCTTCTCCTTCCCTACACGGCCACAGAACTGGTAGGCGCACTGAAAGAAGCGGTAGATCTTCCGATCCAGCTTCATACCCACTACACCTCCGGCGTGGCTTCCATGACGTATTTAAAAGCCGTTGAAGCAGGGGTGGATGTGATCGACACCGCCATGTCTCCCTTTGCGCTGGGAACCTCTCAGCCGGCTACCGAGGTTATGGTGGAGACCTTTAAGGGAACGCCTTATGACACTGGCCTGGATCAGAAGCTGCTGTCCGAGATCGCGGATTATTTCCGGCCGATCCGGGATGAAGCGCTTGAGACCGGCCTTCTGAATCCCAAGAACCTGGGCGTAAACATCAAAACACTGTTGTATCAGGTGCCGGGCGGCATGCTGTCCAACCTGACCTCCCAGTTAAAGGAGCAGAACGCAGAAGACCGGTACTACGAAGTGCTGGAGGAAGTTCCAAGAGTCCGCAAAGACCTGGGCGAGCCGCCGCTTGTCACACCGTCCTCCCAGATCGTGGGAACACAGGCCGTGATGAACGTGCTGATGGGCGAGCGCTACAAGGTGGCGACCAAGGAGACCAAAGACATCTTAAGCGGAAAATACGGAGAAACCGTAAAACCGTTTAACGAAGAAGTGAAGAAAAAAGTGCTGGGAGACGATGCTGAGGTCATCACCTGCAGGCCTGCAGACCTGATCCCGGATGAGATGGACACCCTTCGAAAAGAATGCGAACAGTACGCACAGCAGGACGAAGACGTATTGTCCTACGCACTGTTCCCGCAGGTGGCCACAGACTACTTCAAGTATCGGCAGGCACAGCAGACAAAAGTCGACGAAACCATCGCCGATACAGAAAACGGAAACTATCCGGTGTAAGAAACGATTTTATTGCTGGGGACGGGGGATTTCTGGAAATCCCCCGTCCCCATTTGCTGCTTGAATATTCGGCCGCCAGGATTTATAATGGAGAGGATTTTAGAGGAGAAAAGGATAGGTTTGTGTCATGGGAAGCAAAAACGAGTTACTTCAAAAAATTGACGAGAGGTATCTTGGGTTCAGCAAGGGCCAGAAGAAGCTGGCTGACTTTATCCGGGAGGAATATGATAAGGCGGCGTTTCTGACGGCGGCCAGGATGGGGGAAGAAGTGGGCGTCAGCGAGTCCACGGTGGTCCGCTTTGCAACGGCTCTTGGCTATCATGGATACCCGGATTTTCAAAAGGCGCTTGGCGAGATGGTGCGGACAAAGCTGAATTCCATCCAGCGGATGGAGGTTACCTACGGGCGGATCAGCCAGGGGGAGATCCTGGAGACGGTCCTTCAGTCTGATATTGAAAAGATCAAACTGACCATGTCGGCGATCGACCACGATGCGTTTGAACTGGCGGTAGAGACGCTTCTTAAGGCAAGGAAGATTTATGTGATCGGAATCCGAAGCTGTGCGCCGCTGGCGCATTTTCTGAGTTTTTACCTGAATCTGATCTGTGATGATGTGACTGCGGTCAGCACCAACAGTTCCAGTGAGATCTTTGAACAGCTGATCCGTATCGGCGAGGATGACGTGATCATCGGGATCAGTTTTCCGAGATATTCCATGCGGACCCTGAAGGCCCTGGAGTTTGCCAGCAGCCGCAAGGCCAAGGTGATTACGCTGACAGACAGCATTCATTCGCCGATGAATCTGTATTCTTCCTGCAACCTGATCGCAAGAAGCGATATGGCGTCCATTGTGGACTCCCTGGTGGCGCCGTTAAGTGTGGTCAACGCCCTGGTGGTAGCCCTGTGCATGAAAAAGCAGGATGAAGTCATCACCAGACTGGAGACGCTGGAGAAGATCTGGGACGAGTATCAGGTGTACAGCAAAGACGAGATGAACCTGGTAGGAGACAGTGTGGAAATGAATGGCGTGAAGGAAGAGGAGGACCATGAGTAAAGTCTTGATCGCAGGCGGCGGGGCCGCCGGAATGTATGCGGCAGTCACGGCCGCAGCGCTGGGACATAAAGTGGAGCTGTTTGAAAAAAACGACCGGCTGGGAAGGAAGCTTTTTATAACCGGAAAAGGCCGGTGCAACCTGACCAACGCCTGCGATATGGAGGGGCTTTTCGACGCGGTAGTGACCAATTCCAAATTTTTATACAGCAGCTTTTACGGCTGCACCAATCAGGATGTGATCGACTTTTTCGAACATGCGGGGGTCCGGACAAAGATCGAACGGGGCGAGCGCGTATTCCCGGCTTCTGATCATTCTTCGGATGTGATCCGGGCACTGGAAAGAGAACTGGAGAAAAATGGTGTGAAGATCCGGACAAACTGCCCGGTAAAAAAGGTCCGCATTTCAGAGGAGCAGGTGTTTTTAGGATATGAACTGGAAAACGGTTCTTTTGTGGAAGGAGACGCCGGGATCGTCGCCACAGGCGGACTTTCCTATCCGTCTACAGGATCTACGGGAGACGGGCTGCGGTTTGCAAAAGAACTGGGCCATCAGGTGACAGAGTGCCTGCCGGCGCTGGTGCCCATGGAATGCAAAGAACCCTGGGCGGCAGAGCTGCAGGGGCTGTCTCTTCGGAATGTCCGGGCCAGGATCCTGGACGGGAAAAAAGTTCTGTATGAAGAGTTCGGGGAAATGTTATTTACCCATTACGGGGTCAGCGGGCCATTAATGCTGACAGCCAGCAGTTTTGTGGGAAAGCGGCTTAAGAAAAAGGAACTGACTCTGGAAATCGATCTGAAACCGGCGCTTACGGATGAGCAGCTGGATCACCGGATCCTGCGGGATTTTGAAGAAAATAAGAACCGGCAGTTTAAAAATGCTCTGGGAAAATTATTTCCTGCGAAGCTGATCCCGGTCATGGTTTTTTTAAGTGGGATCGATCCGGAGAAAAAGGTCAATGAGGTGACCAGGGAAGAACGGCAGGCCTTTGTCCGCCTGATCCGTCATCTTCCCCTGACGCTGACCGGCCTTCGGGATTACCGGGAAGCGATCATCACCAAAGGCGGGGTCAGTGTAAAAGAAGTGGATCCGGGCACCATGGAATCAAAGCTGGTGAAAGGTCTGTATTTTGCGGGAGAAGTGCTGGACCTGGATGCGGTAACGGGCGGGTTTAACCTGCAGATCGCCTGGTCCACCGGCTGTGCGGCCGGACGGGGGATCCCGGTATAGAACAGCCGCAGACATTACATATAGAAGAGGAAAAGAGGACAGAACATGGGATTTAATGTAGCGATCGACGGGCCGGCAGGAGCCGGAAAAAGTACAATAGCAAAGCTGGTGGCAGAAAAGGAGCAGTTTATCTATGTGGATACCGGAGCCATGTACCGGGGGCTTGCCGTCTATTTTCTGGATCACGGGGTTTCCCCGGAGAACGAAGGAGAACTGGAAAATGCCTGTGAAAAGATAAAGATGGATATCCGCTATGAGAACAAGGTGCAGCAGGTTTATGTGAACGGAGAAAATATTACCGGAAGACTCCGGGAAGAGGCCGTTGGCAATATGGCTTCTGTGTGCGCGGCAGTACCGGTGGTCCGGGAAAAGCTCCTGGAACTGCAAAGAGAACTTGCGGCGGCCCAGGATGTGATCATGGACGGCAGGGATATCGGCACCTGTGTGCTTCCGCAGGCAGACTTGAAAATATTCCTTACAGCCAGCGTGGAAACCCGGGCCAGGCGGAGATATCTGGAATTAAAGGAAAAAGGCGTCGCATGTGATCTGGAAGAGATCGCAGCCGACATAAGAGAGAGGGACGAGCGGGATTCCACCCGTAAGACCGCTCCTTTAAAACAGGCGGCAGATGCGGTTCTGATCGACAGTTCAGATCTCTCGATCGAAGAAGTGGTGGCAGTGATCGCATCCCTGTGCAGAGAGAAGAGAAAAACCCCGAATTGAAAAAAAACAAAGATTTTGTTGAAATAATCTACAAAAAGGGGTATGATATAGTTGTTTTAAACAAAATCTGTAATGCGAGAAAAGGAAGGCAGTAAGGCCTGTGAGAATACGTACTTATATACAGACACTTGACGATTTGGATATGAATCAATTAAGGTCCGTGGAAACAGTAGGTATTACAGCAGGGGCATCCACGCCCAAGAAAATAATTGAGGAGGTTCAAAGCAATGTCAGATTTAACTTTTGAACAGATGTTAGAGGAGTCTTTTAAGACTATCAGAAACGGCGAGGTCGTAGACGGTACCGTCATCGACGTGAAGCCGGATGAGATCATTTTAAATATAGGATACAAGGCAGACGGTATCATCACAAGAAGTGAGTATACCAATGATTCGAATGCAGATCTGACCACGATGGTGTCTGTAGGAGATACTTTAACAGCAAAGGTGCTGAAGGTGAATGACGGAGAAGGCCAGGTGCTTCTGACCTACAAGCGTCTGCTGGCTGAGAAAGGCAACGAGAGACTCAAAGAGGCTTATGAGAATCATGAAGTGCTGAAAGCTCCGGTTACCCAGATCCTGGGCGGCGGTTTAAGCGTAGTCGTAGACGAGGCCAGAGTCTTTATTCCTGCAAGTCTGGTATCTGATACTTATGAGAAAGATCTTAGCAAATACCAAGATCAGGAGATCGAGTTTGTGATCAGCGAGTTCAACCCAAGAAGAAACCGCGTGATCGGCGACAGAAGACAGCTTCTGGTTGCAGAAAGAGCAGAGAAGCAGAGAGAACTGTTCGCAAAACTGCAGGTTGGCGACAGGATCGAAGGAACCGTTAAGAACGTAACAGATTTCGGCGCGTTCATCGACCTTGGCGGAGTAGACGGCCTGCTTCACATTTCCGAGATGTCCTGGGGACGGATCGAAAATCCGAAGAAGGTATTCAAGGTTGGCGAGCAGCTGGAAGTCCTGATCAAGGATATCCACGATACCAAGATCGCATTAAGCCTGAAGTTCCCGGAGACCAATCCGTGGGCAAATGCAGAAGAGAAGTATGCGCCCGGAACAGTGATCGAAGGCAAAGTGGCAAGAATGACAGATTTTGGCGCTTTTGTAGAGCTGGCGCCCGGCGTGGACGCACTTCTCCATGTATCCCAGATCTCCAAGGCTCATGTAGACAAGCCGTCTGACGTACTGAGCGTGGGACAGGAGATCACCGCTAAGATCGTAGATCTGAATGTGGATGAGAAAAAGATCAGCTTGAGCATGAAAGCACTTGAGAAAAATACGGAAGAAGCAGCAGAGCAGCATGAAGCAGAGGAAGAAGAATAATCAGTCTGATTTTGTAACAAAACATATTTACAATTTCTATAAGTGCAATAGAGAGAATAGATAGAGGCATCAGTGCCTCTATCTTTTTTGTGTGTTAAAAAACAGACAAGATGTTTGTGGAAATATACAAAGAAAAACCACGAATTACTGGAAAATCTGTGGATTTTCTTGTATGATAGAAAATAGAGTAAAAAGGAAGGAAGGATTAAAGGGATGGCATTGTTAACATTTAAAGGTGGAATTCATCCTGACGACGGCAAAGAGCTGGCGAAGCATAAAGAGATCGTTGAGCTGAAGCCGAAGGGGGATCTTGTCTACCCGGTATCCCAGCACATCGGCGCGCCCGCAAAGCCGGTTGTGGAAAAGGGAGATCATGTTTTGAAAGGGCAGATGATCGCAGAAGCAGGCGGTTTTGTGTCTGCTCCTGTTTATGCGTCTGTTTCCGGGACAGTGAAATCCATTGCCCCGCACCTGAACCCTACGGGCGGAACAGTCAACAGTATCATCGTGGAGAACGATGGAGAATATGAAGAAGTAGAATATCCGGAGGTAAAGCCTCTGGAGGAGATGACAAAAGAAGAGATTCTGGAGACCATTGGAAATGCCGGTATCGTCGGCATGGGCGGCGCCGGATTCCCGACCAGAGTCAAGCTCTCTCCAAAGGAGCCGGACAAGATCGACTATGTGATCGCAAACTGTGCAGAATGTGAGCCTTATATCACGGCAGACTACCGCACCATGCTGGAGATGCCGGAGAAGCTGGTGGGCGGTATGAAGATCGTCCTGAAGCTTTTTGATAACGCGAAGGGAATCTTCGGCGTGGAGGACAATAAGCCGGATTGTATCGCAAAGCTGAAAGAACTGACCAAGGACGAGCCGAGAATGGAAGTCCTGGCCTTAAAGACCAAGTATCCTCAGGGCGGTGAGCGTCAGCTCATTTACGCCACTACCGGACGGGCGATCAATTCCGCCATGCTTCCGGCAGACGCAGGATGTGTGGTAGACAACGTGGCTACGATGGTCAGCATCTACCAGGCGGTAGCGGAAGGAAAGCCTTCCATGGAGCGTATCGTGACGGTAAGCGGCGACGCGGTCAATGAACCGGGCAACTTCAAGGTGCCTTTTGGCATCAGTCATGCGGAACTGGTAGAGGCGGCAGGCGGTTTCAAGACGGAACCGGAAAAGCTGATCTCCGGCGGACCGATGATGGGATTTGCCATGGTATCACTGGATGTGCCGGTGACAAAAACGTCTTCTTCCATCCTTGGATTTACAAAGGATGAGGTGGCAAAGTTTGAACCGACGGCATGTATCAACTGCGGACGCTGCGTAGAAGCCTGTCCGAGCCGGCTGATCCCGTCCAGACTGGCAGATTACGCAGAGCATCATGATGAAGAGAAGTTCGTGGCGCACGAAGGGCTTGAATGTATGGAGTGCGGCTCCTGCAGTTATGTCTGCCCGGCGAAGCGCCAGCTGAAGCAGGCGATCGGTTCTATGAGAAAGATTGCACTTGCAAACCGCAAGAAAAAATAAGAAAAAGAATGAAGAGGAAGAGGTGAACCAAACGTGAGTGAGATCAAATTAAAAGTATCGTCTTCACCACATATCCGTTCCAAAATAACCTCAGGCAATATTATGCTCATGGTAACCATCGCACTGTTGCCGTCAGCCGTTTTTGGGGTATGGAACTTCGGACTGTCAGCGCTTATTATGCTGATCAGCACAGTAGCCGCCGCGGTCCTGACTGAGTACATCTATGAAAAACTGATGCATAAAAAAGTAACAGTAGGAGATTTCAGTGCTGTTGTAACAGGTCTTCTGCTGGGACTGAACATGCCGCCTTCAGCTCCCTGGTGGATGGGCGCTCTGGGAAGTGTGTTCGGTATCCTGATCGTAAAGCAGCTTTTCGGAGGACTGGGACAGAACTTTATGAACCCGGCTCTTGGAGCAAGATGCTTCCTGCTTTTATCTTTTACCGGTCCGATGACCAGCTTCGTCTATGACGGAGTGACAGGTCCGACTCCCCTTGCCTATGTGAAGGAAGGAGCCATGGACCAGATCAATACGCTGGATATGATGATCGGTACGATCCCCGGAACCATCGGTGAGACCTCCGTGATCGCCATCATCATCGGAGCGATCTTCCTGATCCTGATGGGAGTGATCGACCTTCGGATCCCCGGCACCTACATTGTAACCTTCGTGATCTTTGTCGGGATCTTCGGCCATGTGGCACATCCGGAGATCGGATTTTTCGATCCCCAGTACATCACCGCTCACCTGTGCGGCGGCGGTCTGATGCTGGGCGCGTGGTTTATGGCAACAGATTATGTTACCTCCCCGATCACGCCGAGAGGGCAGATCGTATATGGTATCATACTTGGCGTTCTGACCGGACTGTTCCGTATCTTCGGCGGATCCGCAGAAGGCGTTTCCTACGCGATCATCATCAGTAACCTTCTGGTTCCGCTGATCGAGAAGGTTACTCTTCCAAAACCATTTGGTAAAGGAGGAGAAAAATAATGAATAAGATCATCAAAAATACTATCATACTTACGGTGATCACGCTGGTTTCCGGTCTCTTACTGGGATTGGCTTATGAGGTCACCAAAGATCCCATCGCCCAGTCTGAGGAAAATGCGAAAAGAGAGGCATGGCAGGCAGTATTCCCGGATGCTTCCGAAGATGCGTTTGAGCAGATAGATGTGGACCAGGATATTGCGGCTTCCGTGATAAAGGATCTGGGAATCTCCGCAACGATCGATGAAGTCTGCACTGTGGACGGCGGAGACACCGGATATGTGATCACTGCTACAGACGGCGAAGGCTACGGCGGAGATATCCAGGTGACTGTGGGGATCACGGCAGACGGAACCGTCAGCGGCGTATCCTTCCTGTCCATCAGCGAAACTGCCGGCCTTGGCATGAAGGCGACGGAGCCCTCCTTCTATGAGCAGTATGTAGGCGTACAGGCAGAGCAGTTCTATGTATCAAAAGACGGCGGCCAGGGCGAGCCGATTGACGCGTTAAGCGGAGCCACCATCACAACCAGGGCAGTGACCGGCGCGGTAAATGCGGCGCTTGGTTATTTCCAGAATGCGTTTTAGGAGGTGCTTCGATGAATTCATGTTTTGAAAGATTAAAAAATGGTTTGATAGATGAGAACCCGATCTTCGTTCTCCTGTTAGGTATGTGTCCCACGCTTGCGGTCACAACCTCAGCAGTGAACGGTGTCGGCATGGGACTTTCTACAACAGCGGTTCTGGTTATGTCCAATATGCTGATCTCCATGCTGCGTAAGATCATTCCGGATTCTGTCCGGATGCCGGCCTTTATCGTGGTCGTTGCTTCTTTCGTAACGATCGTGGACTTCCTGATGGAAGGTTTTACACCGGCTCTTTATGATTCACTGGGATTATATATCCCGCTGATCGTTGTAAACTGTATCATTCTTGGACGTGCAGAGAGCTATGCTTCCAAGAATCCGGTGCTTCCGTCCATCTTTGACGGCCTTGGCATGGGACTTGGATTTACCGTGGCTCTGATCGCCATCGGTCTGGTCCGCGAGATCATCGGTGCAGGCCAGGCGTTCGGCTATCAGCTTCTGCCGCTTGCAGATGAAGCTGCAGGAAAAGGCGGATACGTTCCGGTGACCATCTTTATCCTGGCGCCCGGTGCATTCCTGGTACTGGCTGTGCTGGCTGCGATCCAGAACAAGGTAAAGATCAATCTGGAAAAGAAGGGCAAGGATGCTTCCAAGATCCAGTCCGGATGCGGCGGCGACTGCGCGGCCTGCGGCGGATGTGCATCTACGTCCGGTAATGGGAAAGAATAGGAGGAGGAAAAATGGGAGATTTGATTTTAATTGCAGTCGGTTCTGCACTTGTAAGTAATGTCGTGCTCAGCCAGTTCCTCGGAATCTGTTCCTTCCTTGGCGTATCCAAAAAGACAGAGACCGCCGTTGGAATGGGCGGAGCGGTTATCTTTGTTATCACGCTGGCATCCCTGGTGGCCGGACTGTTGTATCAGTTTATTTTACAGCCTCTGGGATTTGATTATCTGAATACGATCGTATTTATCCTGGTCATTGCGGCCCTGGTACAGATCGTAGAAATGTTCCTGAAAAAATTTGTTCCGTCTCTTTACAATGCGCTGGGCGTTTATCTGCCGCTGATCACCACCAACTGTGCGGTGCTTGGCGTGGCGCTGAACAACGTGCAGGATGAATACAACATCCTGGAGAGCGTGGTAAACGGATTTGCCACAGGCGTCGGCTATCTGATCGCTATCGTGCTGCTGGCAGGCATCCGTGAAAAAATGGAATACAATGACATTCCGGAATCCTTTAAGGGAATACCGATCGTGCTGGTAACATCTACGCTGATGGCGATCGCGTTCTTTGGATTCTCCGGACTGATATAGGAGGAAGAGAAGTATGAGTATAACAGGTATTATTCTGGCTGCAGTCATTGTAGGCGGTACCGGATTATTCATCGGTATTTTCCTCGGACTGGCAGACAAGAAGTTTGCGGTAGAAATTGATGAAAGAGAAGAACAGATCCTGGGCGTGCTGCCGGGAAATAACTGCGGCGGCTGCGGCTATCCGGGATGTTCCGGTCTGGCGGCTGCCATCGCGGCCGGAGAAGCGCCGGTGAACGCCTGCCCGGTAGGCGGAGCGCCGGTAGCGGCAAAGGTTGGAGAGATCATGGGCGTTGACGCCGGAGAGCAGGTAAAGGAAGTGGCATTTGTCAAATGTGCCGGAACCTGCGAGGTGGCAAAACAGACCTATGAGTATGAAGGACTTCATGACTGTATCATGATCAATATGATGCAGACAAACGGACCCAAAGGCTGCAAGTACGGCTGTCTTGGCGAGGGCTCCTGTGTACAGGCCTGTCAGTTTGACGCGATCCACGTAGTGGACGGCGTGGCAGTTGTAGATAAGGACGCCTGCAAGGCCTGCGGCAAATGTATTGACGTCTGCCCGAGACATCTGATCGAACTGGTACCTTATGAGCAGAAACATCTGGTACAGTGCAGTTCCAAAGATAAGGGCAAAGACGTAATGAGCGTCTGCTCCGTGGGATGTATCGGATGTAAGATGTGCGAGAAGGTCTGCCAGTTTGACGCAGTTAAAGTGGTAGATAATATTGCTCACATCGATCCTGAGAAATGTACCGGATGCGGCGCCTGCGCTGAAAAGTGTCCGAAGAAGATCATTATGTAAATATCGGAAAGAGAATGGAGAGGGGGTTCCCGTTTATGAATGAGAATCTTGATAACAAGTACAGCCCGGAAAATGCGGAGCATACAGAGAATGCAGAGAACCGGCAGTATACAGATCCCAATGCCGGGGCAGAGCAGAACCAGTATCAGGGAAATTATTACTATGACGCTGGTCCGGATCCGGCAAATCAGCAGTATCAGCAGAACTATCAGTATCAGCAGCCCTATCAGCAGTATCAGCAGAACTATCAGCCCGGATATGATCCGGGAATGGATCAGAAGCCGCTGAGTATGGGAGAGTGGATCCTGACGATCCTGGTTATGATGATCCCCTGTGTGGGCCTGATCCTTTATCTGATCTGGGCTTTTGGAAAAACGGGAAATGTGAACCGCAGAAACTACTGCCGGGCTTATCTGATCATCTATGTAGTGATCCTTGCGATCTCCATCGCTTTTATGGCGATTTTCGGGGCCGCAGTATTTTCCGTAGGAACAACCTATTAGAAACAAAAATAAGAACCCAAAAAGAGACATCCTGTATCATGGGTGAGGGTAATGAAAGTGCCTTTTATTTTTACCATGATCCGGAATGTCTCTTCTTTTTTATTATAACAGATAATTATTGTTTGTGTTGAAAATTTTTTGAGTAGTGGATCTCATTATCATTTGTGATAAATACGGCGTCTACATTGTCCAGCTGGTTCACCAGGTTCATGCCTTTTTCATAGCCGAGCAGGAAGCAGGTGGTGCTTAATGCGTCTGCGGTCAGCGAAGAATCGGTAATAATGGACACACTGTAGAGACTGTTCTCACAGGGGGATCCGGTTGCAGGATCCAGAATGTGATGGTAGATCTTTCCATCCTGTTCAAAATACCGCTGGTAGATGCCGGAGGTTACGATCGACTTATTGGAAAGCTTTACGGAAGTAATAGGCGTTCCGCTTTCGTCAAAGGGTTTCTGGATCCCGATGTTGTAATCGGTGCCATCCGGCTTGGAGCCCATGGCTACGATATTTCCTCCAAGATCGATCATGGCGTGGTCAATGCCTTCCTCTTCCAGATAATCTCTGACCCGGTCGGCAATGTAGCCTTTGGCGATGGCGCCCACGTCCAGTTTGGCCTGCGGATCCAGGAGCCGGACAGTATTGTCCCGGATCAGGATATTTTCATAGTTGACATGGCTTACCGCATCTGCGATGGCGGCAGCGTCAGGAACGGCCGGCGCATCGGACTTAAAATCCCAGAGCGCGGATACAGAACCGATGGTAATATCAAAGGCGCCGTCTGACATCTCGCTGTAATAGATGCCTTTCTGGATCAGCTTGATGGTCTCCTTGGAAACCTCTACGGCCGCGCCTCCCGCATTGTTGATCATAGAGATCTCGCTGTTTTCATTGGTTCTGGAAAACATGGCGTCATATTTTTTACAGAGCTCTTCGCACCCTTTCAGGACGGATTCATCTGCTGCGTCATAGATCCGGATATTCACTACCGTATCAAACAAAGTATCCGTATAGACCTGATCCCGTTTGGCGGACAGGCCGGAACAGCCGGACAGCAGGAGCGCAGAGGCGGCGAGCAGTGCTGTTATCTTCTTGTATCCCATAATACACCTCATTTTTATTTTTATCATTGCTATTATAGCATGACATATAGTTGAAGGCAAAGATTTGTTGTGTTAAAATAGTGGCTAGAGAAAAAATGAGGTACATGCGCATGAAGATAAACTTAGAAAAAAAAGATAAACGACTGATCGTGGTGATCGTCTGTATCGCCTTTCTGGCGCTGCTTGCCCATCTGGTCATCGGCACGGACGGAGCGGGGAAAGTGACGGTAAAAGTGAACGGAGAGTTAAAAGGAACTTACAGTCTTGCAGAAGATCAGGAGATTGAGATCAACGGGGGAACGAACATCCTGCAGATCAAAAATGGAAGGGCGGATATGACAGAGGCAGACTGCCCGGATCAGCTCTGCGTGAATCAGAGGGCGGTTTCCCGGCAGGGGGAAAGCATCATCTGTCTTCCCAATAAGGTGATCGTAGAAGTGGAGAGCAGCGAGAGCAGTGAACTGGACGCTGTGACCAACTAGGAGGAAGAAGAAGGTTGAAGAGCAGAGTTGCTTATTTTGGCGTGTTTACGGCGCTTGCGCTGATATTCAGCTATGTGGAATCCCTGATTCCCTTTCAGATGGGGATCCCGGGGGTAAAGCTGGGACTTGCGAACCTGATCATCGTAGTGGCTCTCTATAAGATGGATCTGAGAGAAACCTATCTGTTGTCGGTGACCAGGGTCGTGCTGTCTGGCTTTTTATTTGGAAATTATTTCAGTATCATCTATAGTCTGGCCGGAGGCCTTCTCAGCCTGACTGTCATGGCATGTTTAAAGAAGCGGGGCGGGTTCAGCGTGATGGGGATCAGCGTTGCCGGCGGCGTGTTTCATAATGTCGGGCAGCTTGTGGTGGCAATGCTGGTGGTCGAGACTTACAGTGTCATGTATTATCTTCCGGTGCTTCTGATCGCCGGACTGGTCACAGGATTTCTGATCGGGCTTGTTTCCAATGAGATGATAAAAAGACTGGTAAATATACAGATGTAGGAGGAGCTATGATTTCATATATCAGGGGTACCCTTGCGGCTTTTGAAGAGGATAAAGTGATCGTGGATGTGGGAGGCGTCGGTTACGGGATCTATATGTCCGGGCAGGATATGGGCCGTCTTCCGGGCGTCGGAAGCGAGGTAAAGATCCACACGTATCTGAATGTGAAAGAGGACGCGATGCAGCTATATGGCTTTCTGACACGGGACGCCCTGCAGGTGTTCCGTCTGCTGATCGGAGTCAGCGGCATCGGGCCTAAAGGAGGGCTTGGCATTCTTTCTGCCCTGACGCCGGATGATCTGCGGTTTGCGGTGATGGCAGGGGATGTAAAAGCGATCTCTGCAGCGCCGGGGATCGGGAAGAAGACGGCAGAGAAGCTGATCCTGGAATTAAAGGATAAACTGCATCTGGAAGATGCTCTGGAGCATGCAGTCATGGAGGATTCCGGTCCGGCAGCGGCTCCGGGACATATGGGAGACGCGCAGACGGACGCAGTCCAGGCGTTGGTGGCGTTGGGCTATGGCAGCACCGAGGCGTTAAAGGCGGTGCGCCAGGTAGAGTGGACCGACGGGATGGACGCAGAAGACCTGTTGAAGCAGGCTTTGAAATACATGGTATTTTAGCATAAGGAGCAGGTATGGGCAGACGAATCATTACAACAGAAAATCTGGAAGAAGACAGTAAGATAGAAAATCATCTCCGGCCCCAGCTTCTGCAGGATTACGTGGGGCAGGAAAAGACCAAAGAGACGCTGAAGATCTACATTGAAGCCGCAAAGGCAAGAAATGAGGTGCTGGACCACGTGTTGTTTTACGGGCCTCCGGGGCTTGGAAAGACCACGCTTGCCGGGATCATTGCCAATGAGATGCAGGTGAATATGAAGATCACCTCCGGGCCGGCGATTGAAAAGCCGGGGGAGATGGCGGCGATCCTGAATAATCTGCAGGAGGGCGACGTCCTCTTTGTGGATGAGATCCACCGGCTGAACCGGCAGGTGGAGGAGGTCTTGTATCCGGCCATGGAAGACTATGCCATCGACATTATGATCGGCAAAGGAGCCAGCGCCCGGTCGATCCGGCTGGACCTGCCAAAGTTTACGCTGGTGGGAGCCACCACCCGGGCGGGCATGCTGACAGCGCCTCTTAGGGACCGTTTTGGTGTGGTCAACCGGATGGAATACTATACGGTGGAGGAATTAAAGACCATTATCCTGAGATCGGCGAAGGTGCTGGAAGTAGGGATTGACGACCGGGGAGCCGAGAGCCTGGCCAGACGGTCCAGGGGAACACCGAGACTGGCCAACCGTCTGTTAAAGAGGGTGCGGGATTTTGCGCAGGTCCGGTTTGACGGCCACATTACCAAAGAGGTGGCGGATTATGCGCTGGATCTTCTGGACGTGGATAAAGAGGGGCTGGATCAGACAGACCGGGATCTTCTCCTTGCCATGATCGAGAAATTTGGCGGCGGACCGGTGGGACTTGACACTCTTTCGGCTGCGCTTGGCGAGGATGCAGGCACCATAGAAGACGTTCTGGAGCCTTACCTTCTGAAGAACGGTTTTATCCAGAGAACGCCAAGGGGAAGGGTTGTGACAGACCATGCATACCGGCATCTGGGAATTTCCCGCGAAAAAGATGAAAAATAGTTGGTTTTTACGAAGGTTTAGTTTATAATAGGTATCAAGATTACGAAAGTTCGAGGAGGCTATTCATGGCATCATCAAAAAACTATACGGAAGTACTGATCGGAGGAAAGGTGTTTACACTCAGCGGATTTGAGAGCGAAGAGTATCTGCAGAAGGTGTCTACTTACCTCAATCATAAAATCGAAGAGTGCTCAAGCAGCGAGGGTTACCGCAAGCAGAGCGCAGAGACCAGAAGTATCCTGCTGGCCCTGAATATTGCAGACGATTACTTTAAGGCCAAGAAGCAGGGAGGCACTCTGGAGAGCGACATTGAGACAAAGGATAAGGAGATGTATGATCTGAAACATGAACTGATCTCCGTCCAGATCAAACTGGAAAATGCAGAAAAGGCAATGGACAAGCTGAAAGAAGAGAATAAAGATCTTCAGATGAAGATCGTTCAGCTTGAGACCGAGATTAAGAATAATCGTAAAAAATAGGCTGTCTGTGGACAGCCTTTTTCAATCATGGCGAAAATACGGGAGTAGGATATGAGAAAACGCGATGTGGAGATCCTGGCACCGGCCGGATCTTTTGAGTGTCTGAAGGCCGCGGTCTGTGCCGGGGCGGATGCAGTGTATGTGGGCGGGAGCCGGTTTGGGGCCCGGGCCTACGCAGATAATTTTAAAGAAGCAGAATTGCTGGAGGCGCTGGACTATGTGCATCTGCACGGGCGCAAACTCTATCTGACGGTCAATACGCTTTTAAAGGAGCAGGAGATCGGTGACCTTGCAGGCTTTCTCCTGCCTTATTACCGGCAGGGTCTGGACGGTGTGATCGTACAGGACTTTGGGGCTGGGGAGCAGATCCGGAACTGTTTCCCGGATCTGGAGCTTCACGCCAGTACGCAGATGACTGTGACGGGCGCGGCGGGCGCCGCATTTTTAAAGGAACACGGGTATGTGCGGGTGGTTCCGGCAAGGGAACTGTCTCTGGAAGAGATCCGGCATATCAAAGAGGAGACCGGGATGGAGGTGGAGTGCTTTGTCCACGGGGCGCTCTGTTACTGTTATTCCGGACAGTGCCTTTTGAGCAGTATGATCGGCGGACGAAGCGGCAACCGGGGGCAATGCGCCCAGCCCTGCCGCCTGCCCTACAGCGTGGAAGGGGGAAGGAGCGGGGATCTGTTAAGTCTGAAGGATCTTTGTACCATAGATCTTCTGCCGGAACTTCTGAAGGCAGGCATCGATTCTTTTAAGATCGAAGGCCGGATGAAGCAGCCAGATTATGTATACCGGGTAACGGAGATCTACCGGAAGTATGCAAGCCTCTGCTTGCAGGGAAAAGAGGATCCGGTGTCGGAAGAGGACAGAAACCACCTGTTCCGGGCATATCAGAGGAGGGGATATACACAGGGATATTATCTCCGGCATAACGGAAAAGACATGATCTCCTTAAAAAGACCGGCAGTCCGGGAAGAGGAAGAAGGCGGGCTTCCGGAATGGAAAATACAAGAAAAAATTAATGGGAAATTCATAATTTCTCCAGGGAAACGTGTTAAACTGATACTGGAATGCAAAGATGTGCGTGCCGAGTGTGAAGGTCCTGTGCCGGAACAAGCAAAAAAACAGCCGCTTACAGCTGACAGGGTGGAAAAGCAGCTGCGAAAGACCGGCCAGACGCCGTTTGTGTTTGA
Source organism: Mordavella massiliensis (assembly GCF_016902415.1). Taxonomy (GTDB): domain Bacteria; phylum Bacillota; class Clostridia; order Lachnospirales; family Lachnospiraceae; genus Merdimonas; species Merdimonas faecigallinarum. The sequence goes on from NZ_JACJLV010000011.1 coordinate 44,176, forward strand.
GCATCTTGAGATTCAGATGGACGGGGATTTCTTCCTGCCAATGCAGGCAGTCAATGAACTTCGAAGAGAAGGGCTTCAGGATCTAGAGGACAGGATCCTGCAAACATACCGGAGAGACCCGGAGGCCGGAGAAGTGATCCCGGCAGAAGAAGACGTTCTTCTTACATCCTGCAGTGCAAAGGAAGAAAAAGATCCTGGAACCCCGGAGACGGTTCTTTCTGTCAGCGTGCAGAGCGCAGGGCAGTTTACCGAGGCGGCCGCTATGGAAGGGGTCGGAAGGATCTATGTGGACAGCCGGATCGGAAACCGTCCCGTTGTGCGAAGTGTGATGGAAAAGACCAGCGGGGAACGGGAGTATTACCTTGCGATGCCTTATATTTTCCGGGAAGACGTGGAAAAGGTTTTTGAAGAGGAATATGGAGAAAGCCTGGAAGCCTTTGACGGTGTGCTGATCCGGAACCTGGAAAGCCTTATGTGGCTTCGGAAAAAAGGCTATACAAAACCTGTCCGGGGGGATTATAATCTCTATGTATGCAACCGGGAAAGCCGAAAGTTCCTGCACAGACAGGGGCTTGCATCTGTTACCGCCTCTGTGGAGCTTCATGAACGGGAGCTGGCACAGCTTGGGATCCGGGGAGAGACGATGATCGTCTACGGTTTCCAGCCGGTGATGGTGACGGCAAACTGTATCCGCAAGACCACAGGCGGATGTGAGAAAAAAAGCGGATACCTGTATCTTTCTGACCGGTACAGGAAAAAGTTTGCAGTCAGGAACTGTTGTGAATATTGTTATAATATCATATATAATTCTGCCCCGTTATTTCTTGCGGATCAGGCGGACAAGATCCGGAGTCTTAACCCCGGAGAGGTGCGGCTTGATTTTTGCACAGAAAGTGCGGAAGAAGTAAGAGAGATCACCGGACAATACCGGAGAGCCTTTCTGGAAGGGAAACCTGTGAAGACCCCGGAGACGGAGTTTACCAGAGGACATTTTAAGCGGGGCGTAAAGTAGGTGAAAGATTGGTCAATATTATCGTTGAAGTATCAAAATATCTGATGATCATACTGATGACAGTATATACGTATCTGTGTTTCAGCATCTTCGGATTTTCTGATCCCGACCGGAAGAAGCGGCTGCTCAGGAAGCAGAATGTGCTGATGTTTGCCATTCATCTGGTGGCGTTTATGGTCATGTATCTTAAGACAGAGGATATCCGGATGCTGGCATTTTATCTGATGCAGGTGGTACTGTTTGGGGCTACTATCCTTCTGTATACGAACATTTATCCCAGAGTGTCCAGACTGGTGGTCAACAATATGTGCATGCTGTTGTGCGCCGGCATGATCATGCTGACCCGGCTGGATTATGAGAAGGCGGTGAAGCAGTACGTGATCGCCGCAGGCGCGATCGCTATCAGCCTGGTGGTGCCGGTGATTATCCGGAAATTTAAGCTGTTATCCGAGTGGAGAACTTTTTATGCGGCAGCCGGACTTTTTTCGCTGGCTATCGTAGTGGTGATCGGGCGGGTGTCCTATGGCGCCATGCTGGGATTCTCCATCGGCGGGATCAATATCCAGCCCTCGGAGCTTGTGAAGATCATTTTCGTGTTTTTTGTGGCGTCCAGCTTCAAACGGTCCCTGGAGTTCCGCAATATCGTGATTACAACAGCGGTCGCGGCGTTCCATGTACTGATCCTGGTGGTATCCAAAGACCTGGGCGCAGCGCTGATCATTTTCATTGTTTACCTGGCCATGCTGTATGTGGCGACCAGACAGCCTCTGTATGTGGTGGCGGGCCTGGGCGCAGGAAGCGCGGCGTCTGTAGCTGCGTATTATCTCTTTAGCCACGTCAGGACCCGTGTGATCGTGTGGAAGGATCCGTTTGCCGCTTACGACAACGGAGGCTACCAGGTGGCCCAGTCCCTCTTTGCCATCGGGACCGGCGGCTGGTTCGGGCTGGGACTATTCCAGGGAGAACCGGAAACGATCCCCGTGGCGGCAGAGGATTTTATCTTTTCTGCGATCGCGGAAGAGATGGGGATTATTTTCGCGCTGTGCATCATTCTGGTATGCGTCAGCTGTTATATCATGTTTTTAAATATTGCCATGCAGCTTCACAGCATGTTTTATAAGATGGTGGCGCTGGGGCTTGGAACCTGTTATATCTTCCAGGTATTTCTTACGATCGGCGGCGTGACGAAGTTTATTCCGTCTACGGGAGTGACCCTTCCGCTGGTGAGCTACGGCGGAAGCTCTCTTGTCAGTACGCTGATCATGTTTGCGATCATTCAGGGACTTTATATTTTAAGAGAGGACGAGGAAGAGACTATTGAAAGAAAGAAAAAGGAAAAGCTACGAGCAGCTCGAAGCGGACAGGAAGCTCCAAAGAAAAGAAGAAAGGCAGCAGATGTCCCGGAAAGAGCGCAAGGAAGCGGCCAGAAGAGACAAAAAGAAGTTAAAAGAAAAACGGGCAAGGAACAAAGAGTTCGCTAGAGTCACTTATTTCTTTGTCGCGCTGTTTCTGGTGATGATGGGATATATCGTGTATTTCCAGGTAAAGGAGAGCCGTGACGTCATAAGGAGTCCGTACAATGCAAGGCAGGATTCTTATGCGGACCGGGTTGTGCGGGGAGACATCACAGACCGGAACGGGAAGGTGCTGGCCCATTCGGAAGTTCAGCCGGACGGCACGGAAGTACGGCAATATCCTTACGGCAGCGACTTTGCCCATGTGGTCGGATACAGTTCCCAGGGAAAGTCCGGACTGGAATCAGAGATGAATTTTGAACTGCTGACTTCCAACGCCTTTTTCCTGGAAAAGATCCGGAATGAATTTCAGGACGAGAAAAATATCGGGGATACGGTGGTGACGACCCTGGATGCGGATCTTCAGCAGGCGGCGTCTGCGGCCCTTGGCGGTTATAAGGGAGCGGTGGTTGTGATGGAACCGTCTACCGGCAAGATCCTGGCCATGGTGTCCAAGCCGGATTATGATCCCAATGGCGTTGCAGCCAACTGGGAGACGCTGAATTCCGATCCGGACAGCGCGCTTTTAAACCGTGCGACGCAGGGGTTGTATGCGCCGGGCTCCACTTTTAAACTGGTGACAGCCCTGGAGTATATGCGTGAAAATGCCTCGTACGACAGTTACAGTTATACCTGTACGGGATCGATCCAGCAGGAGGATACGGTGATCCGCTGTTATAACGGCCATGTACACGGGACCGTGGATTTCCGGGACAGCCTGGCTTATTCCTGCAACACATCGTTTTGTAATATCGGATTGTCGCTGGATGTGGGCGGTTTCCGGGATACGGCGGAAGATCTCTTATTTAATAAAAAACTGCCTTCCGTCCTGCCCTACAGTAAGAGCAGTTTCACACTGGATGGGTCCGGAACAGCGGCAGACCGTATGATGACAGCGATGGGACAGGGCAAGACCCAGGTCAGCCCCTACCACATGGCGCTCATCACCAGCGCCATTGCCAACGGCGGCGTGCTGATGAAGCCGTATCTGGTGGATTCGGTTACGAATTATACCGGTACGGAGATCGATAAAAATATGCCGGAAGAATACCGGACCCTGCTGTCATCAGCAGAGGCGGCGGCCCTGAAGGATTATATGACCAGCGTGGTGCAGTATGGAACAGCGACCGCATTGAGCGGTCAGGCCTATACGGCCGCCGGCAAGACCGGCACTGCGGAGTACAGCTCCGACAAGGAGAAAGACCACTCCTGGTTTGTGGGAATGAGTAATGTGGACAATCCGGAACTGGTGATCAGTGTGATCATTGAAAGCTCTGACGGATCGGCGCGGGCGGTAGACGTGGCAAAGCAGGTATTTGACACCTACTATTATTAGAAGGCCGGATGGTTTCAGACGGCCGGAAAAGGAGCCGGATATGCGGTATTATAAACATCTTTATCTTTCGGAAGGCCTGAAGAAAAAGAAAGAGAAGGTTATCCGGAAGCTGGAAAACAACAAAGTACAGATAGAGGTCTATCTCATTACGGTTCCGGAACAGGGGGAAAACCAGCTGGAGATCCTCAATTCCGCTCTGTTTTTGCAGCCCTCTTTCCCGAAAAAAGAGTATTTTGTCGCAGGGATCGCAAAAGGTTACGAAGAAGCGCTGGAATTAGTGGAAGAAATGACAAAGGAAGTGTATAATGAGACAAAGGGAGCAGATATCCGTTCCTACATATTAAGAAAAGAACAGGAAGACTAAGATGCTGCATATTTTGTTGTTGGTGTTAAAAATAATCGGAATCATAATTGCAGTGATACTGGGGATACTGGTATTGCTGATCCTTATTATCTTACTGGTTCCGGTCCGGTACCAGGGAGAGGCCGCGGCAGACGGTACCTGGAAGGGGATCTGTGCAAAGATAAAGGTTCACTGGTTCTTTCATCTCATCGCTTTCTCGGCGGAATATAAGGACGAAGCATTTTTCTGGAGACTTAGAATTGCCTGGAAGAAGATGGGGACGGACAGTGAGGACGTGCAGGAGCCTGTGGCAGACGAAAAGACAGAGATAAGGAAGGAGCCTGCAGTAGAAGAGAAGACAGAAATAAAACAGGAATCTGCAGTAGAAGAGAAGACAGAAGTAAGGCAGGAACCTGCAGTAGAAGAGCAGGCGGAATATAAAGAAAAGGAAGAGGTGAGCGCGGATGAAGCGGGTACAGAGGATCGACTGGAGAAAGAAGAAAAAACAGATACGAAGACTGAAGAAAATGTGGAAAGGCTTTTGCAGGAGCCTGAAAAAAATGAAGAAGAATCCCAAATACCGCCGGCGGATGAAGAGACTCCGTTCTTATTTGAAAAAATAGCGGGCAGGCTGCGCGCATTTTTCCAAAAGATCAAATATACATTTCAGCGTTTATGTGGTAAAATAAAGACGTTGTCAGAAAAGAAAGAGAAAGTGAAGGAATTTCTGACAGACGAGGTACACCGCAGAGCATTTCAAAAGACAAAAACAGAGTTTTCCCGTCTGATGAGACGGATCCGGCCAAAGAAACTGAAGGGTACGGTCCATTACGGGTTTGAAGATCCTTACCATACCGGACAGGTTCTGGCGGCTCTGGGAGTTGCGTATCCATGGCTCGGGGAAGCGGTGTCCGTATACCCGGACTTCGAGAAACGGATCCTTCAGGGAGATCTCTATGTGAAGGGAACGGTCCGGGCGCTGTATGTAGTTTTGTTGATCTGGAAACTTGTATGGTGTAAGGATGTGCGTACGACTTATCATCATATCCGGAGTTTTGAGTGATAGAGGAGGATTGGAAAATGGCAGACAATAATTTTAAAGGGACAGTGGATGCTCTGTTTCAGGGGATCGACGGCGTGGTTTCTTCCAAAACAGTAGTCGGAGATGCGATCCATATCGGAGAGACGATCATTCTTCCGCTGGTGGATGTGTCATTTGCCGTGGGAGCCGGCGCGTTTAACGCAGAGAAGAAGGAGCGGGGGGCCGGAGGAATCGGCGGAAAGATGACGCCCTGCGCGGTGCTTGTGATCCAGGGCGGACATACAAAGCTGGTTAATATTAAGAATCAGGACACGATCACCAAGATCCTGGATATGGTGCCGGATGTGATCGACAAATTTTCATCCGGAAAAGACAGCAAGATGACGGAAGAAGATGTGATGGATATCCTGGACGACGCAGACATATAATAGAAAAAAAGGCGGAGGCATGAACTTGAAGCGGGTTGTCGGATTTGCCCTGTTCTGGGTAGCAGTGGGGATCATTCTCGCGCTGTTTTTGCCAAATACATTTGTGGAAGTGTTATGTGTCTTGCTCTGTATCCTTGCAGGGTACAATCTGTTTTTCTGCTGACCGGAATATTTTCGGAGATTTCAGAAAAATAGTACTTGCTTTTGCAGGATATATCTGTTAGAATACTATTGTTGTGAGTCTGGAGAACAGATGAATACCGAGTGTTAGGAGGTGCAGTCATGGCAAAATGTGCTATTTGTGAAAAGGGTGCTCACTTTGGAAACAATGTCAGCCACTCTAATAGAAAAACACCAAAGATGTGGAAATCAAACGTAAAATCAGTTCGTGTAAAGACGGAGAACGGTGGTACAAAGAAGATGTATGTTTGTACTTCTTGCCTGAGATCCGGAAAAGTAGAGCGTGCTTAAGTTGACGGAATAAAAGTCCAGGTTCTGTATGAGCCTGGATTTTTTTGGTGCAATCCATATTGTAAAACAGAGGGAATAAGTGTATAATAACTTTAATTATGGTTTGTGTTTTCAGGCACAAAAGACGGAGGTTTGAAATATGAAAGGATGCATGAGTACGGATTTGGGTATTATAACAATTGACCAGGAAGTGATCGCAAAATATGCCGGAACAGTTGCGGTAGAATGCTTTGGGATCGTGGGAATGGCCGCGGTAAATATGAAGGACGGGCTGGTTCATCTGCTTCGTAAGGAGAGCCTGACCAAAGGGATCCATGTGTCGATATCAGATGAGAACCACATCACCATCGACTTCCATATAATCGTTGCCTATGGCGTGAGCATCTCGGCAGTGACCGATAATCTGATCAGCAATGTCAAATACCGTGTAGAGGAATTTTCCGGAATGCCGGTGGATAAGATCAATATCTACATTGAGGGCGTCAGAGTCATCGATTAGTTAAGGAGGAACATAAGAAGTGGCTACGAAAACTATAAATGCAGATATGCTTGCCAGAATGTTTCTGGCAGGCGCTCAGAATATCGAAGCAAATAAAGAAACGATCAATGAACTGAATGTATTTCCTGTTCCGGACGGAGACACAGGAACGAATATGTCGCTTACGATCATGTCGGCCGCAAAGGAAGTAATGGGACTTCCGGACCGGAATATGAAGGATCTGGCAAAAGCGATCTCTTCCGGTTCTCTGCGCGGCGCAAGAGGTAACTCAGGCGTGATCTTATCCCAGCTTCTGAGAGGATTTACAAAGGCGATCCGCGAGGAGCAGGAGATTGACACCGCTCTTCTGGCAGCAGCCTGCCAGCGCGCGAGAGATACAGCCTACAAGGCAGTTATGAAGCCGAAGGAAGGAACGATCCTTACCGTTGCAAGCGGGATCGCGGAGAAGGCTGCCCAGATGGCAGAGGAAACGGACGATCTGGAGGTATTTATCCCGGCTGTCCTTGCTTATGCAGAGGAAGTTCTGGAGAAGACTCCTGAGATGCTTCCGGTATTAAAGGAAGCGGGAGTGGTAGATTCCGGCGGACAGGGTCTGATCGAAGTGATCAAAGGCGCGTATGCCGCTTTCCAGGGAAAAGAAATCGACCTGCAGGCCATTGCTCCTGCTACAGGCAGCGCAGTGACTAAAATCAATATGCAGGATACCGCAGATATCAAGTTCGGATACTGTACGGAATTTATCATCCTGACGGAAAAAGAATTTACCGATGAGGATGAGCATGCATTTAAGGAATACCTTTCTTCTATCGGAGATTCCATTGTCTGCGTGGCGGATGATGATGTGGTAAAGGTGCATGTACACACCAATGACCCGGGTCTTGCGATCCAGAAAGCGCTGACCTTTGGACAGCTTTCCCGGATGAAGATCGATAATATGCGGGAAGAACATCAGGAAAAACTGATCCGTGACGCGGAAAAAGTAGCGGCACAGCAGGCTGCGGACGACGCGAAGAAAGAGCAGGAGAAAAAGGCGTCCGAGCCCCGCAAAGCCATGGGATTTATCACAGTCTCCATCGGGCAGGGATTAAACGAGATCTTTAACGAGTTGGGAGCCGATTACATCATTGAGGGCGGACAGACCATGAACCCCAGCACAGAGGACATGTTGAACGCCATTGACCAGGTAAATGCAGACACCATTTTCATTCTGCCAAATAATAAAAATATCGTGCTGGCGGCGAACCAGGCGAAGGCGCTGGTGAAGGAAAAAGAGATCATTGTGATCCCTACGAAGACAGTTCCGCAGGGAATCACCGCGATCATCAATTTCATGCCGGACGCAGATGCGGCAGCCAATGAGGAAGCCATGCTGGAGGCCATCCAGAATGTGAAGACCGGACAGGTGACCTATGCAGTCCGTGATACCCATGTGGATGACAAGGAGATCCACGAGGGAGATATCATGGGAATCGGCGACAAGGGCATCCTTGCTGTCGGAACAGAAGTAGAGGAGACGGCAAAGGAGATGCTGGCTCTTCTGGTGGATGAGGATTCCGAGCTGATCAGCCTGTATTACGGCGAGGAAGTATCTGAAGAGGATGCGCAGAAGTTTACCGCTGAGGTGGAAGAACTGTATCCGGATGTGGATGTGGACGCTCACTTTGGAGGACAGCCGATTTATTATTATGTGCTGGCGGTAGAATAAAGTCTGTTTATTGCAGAAAAACAGGGGACGGAGAAGACATCCGTCCCTTTTTTAGGTAAAGGAAGGAACAATGATTGAAAAGTCCAGTATCAGTGAATTAAAGGGGATCGGAGAAAAGACCAGCCGGCTGTTTGGTAAGCTTGGGATTACGACAGTCGGGGATCTGATCCGGTATTATCCCAGAGGATATGACGTATATGAAGATCCGGTGCCCATTGGCAGTCTGGAAGAGGGAAAGGTGCAGACAGTGACGGGCGTGATCTACGGAAGAGTGCAGGTGTCTGGAAGCCGGAAACTGCAGGTTACTTCCATGACGGTAAAGGACCTGACCGGAACTTTGAAGGTGATCTGGTTTCGGATGCCGTTTTTGCGGAATACGTTTGCCGGCGGCGGACAGGTGACCCTCCGGGGACGTGTGGTGAGCCGCAGACAGGTGCTGACCATGGAGCATCCGGAGATCTTTTATCCCAGTGAAAAGTACGAAGAAAAAAAGGACAGTCTGCAGCCGGTGTATGCGCTGACTGCCGGACTTTCTAATCATACGGTGGGGAAGGCGGTGCAGCAGGCTCTCGGGGAACTGCGGCTGTCAAAGGAGACGCTGCCGGAAGAGATCCGTTTGAAATACGGGCTGGCGGAGTATAATTTTGCCCTGCGGGGGATTCATTTTCCGGAAGATAAGCAGGTGTTCTACCAGGCAAGAGAACGGCTGGTGTTCGAGGAATTTCTGGAATTTATCCTGGCGCTCAGAAAGCTTCGGGATAAAAATGAAAGAGCGGTCAACGAGTATGTGATCCCGGAGAATCCGCAGGTGGAGGAACTGATCCGCAGGCTTCCCTTTGAACTGACCGGCGCGCAGAAGAAAGTGTGGCAGGAGATTTCCGCGGATATGGCTTCCGATACCGTGATGTCCCGGCTGGTCCAGGGAGACGTGGGATCCGGAAAGACGATCGTGGCGGTTCTTGCCCTGTTGTCTGTGGCGCTTGAAGGCATGCAGGGGGCCATCATGGCGCCCACGGAGGTGCTGGCAAGACAACATTTCGCCAATATCACAAAGCTGCTTGCAGAGCATCAGATTCCTGTGAAGGCGGAACTTCTGACCGGATCGATGACAGCGAAAGAAAAACGGCGCGCCTATGACCGGATCGAATGCGGGTATGCAAAGATTATCGTGGGAACCCACGCCCTGATCCAGGGAGCCGTAAATTACGATCAGCTGGCGCTGGTGGTGACAGATGAGCAGCACAGATTCGGGGTCCGGCAAAGAGAAGCATTTGCGAAAAAGGGAGGCGTTCCGCATGTACTGGTCATGAGCGCAACACCCATCCCCCGGACACTGGCGATCATATTATATGGCGATCTGGATATTTCCGTGATCGATGAACTGCCGGCCAACCGGCTGCCCATCAAAAACTGTGTGGTAGACACCGGCTACCGGGCTACGGCATACCATTTTATGAAAAAGCAGATCAGCGAGGGGCGGCAGTGCTACATTATCTGTCCCATGGTCGAGGAAAGCGAACATCTGGAAGTAGAAAATGTACTGGACTATTCGGCCATGCTTCAGGAAGAGATGGGCAGCGGCATTGTTGTGGGCTGTCTGCACGGAAAAATGAAGCAGGCCGAGAAAGATGAGATCATGGAGCAGTTCGCAAGAAACGAGATCCAGATCCTGGTGTCCACCACTGTAATCGAGGTAGGCATTGACGTGGCCAATGCCACGGTTATGATGATCGAAAACGCAGAACGCTTTGGACTGGCCCAGCTTCATCAGCTCCGTGGACGGGTGGGCCGCGGAAAACACCAGTCCTACTGCATTTTCATGACCGGATTAAAAGCAAAAGAAACCAAAGAGCGGCTGGACATTTTAAATAAATCCAATGACGGATTCAAGATCGCCAGCGAAGACTTAAGACTTCGCGGACCGGGCGATCTGTTCGGCATCCGCCAGAGCGGACTAATGGATTTCCGCCTGGGCGATGTGTACCAGGATGCCAAAATCCTTCAGAAAGCGAACGAAGCCGCAGATCTTCTGATCCAGGAAAACAGCGAATGGCTGCAAAAAATTCCAGAATATGAATCAACTGCCAGTGTAATAATTTAAAACCTCCATATACTATGGTTGTAACAAAACGAAAGTGAAGTTACAAAGCTGTAAAAAGGAGGAGTATAATCATGACAAATCGTTCATCTAACAGAACAGCAGTGCCTGAGGCAAAAGGCGCATTAGACAAATTTAAGTATGAGGTTGCAAACGAGCTGGGTGTGCCGCTCAGTGAGGGCTACAACGGAGACCTGACCTCCAGACAGAACGGATCTGTAGGCGGGTATATGGTGAAAAAGATGATCGAGGAACAGGAAAAACAGATGGCAGGGAAATAACAAGGTAACAATTTGGGACGTAGACCTTTTGCAAAGGTCTACGTCCCAAATTGCGTTTTGCCCTGTACCTAATTGAAAATCAGGGTGTACCCGATTGAATTACATGTCATATTCTGCAGAATGCGGCCGGTTTCTGTGCGCCCCGATAATATAGAGAACGGGGAATATGAGAAACAGAAGAGCTACTCCGGAAGCGAAGAGTGTCAGATGCAGGAGAAATGTTTCGCCCGAGGCTGTTGTCAAGTTTTCAATGAGCCGCTTAATGTAGAACAGAATGTCTAATACCAGCATTCCGATGCCCCAGCGCATGGCCAGATAGGATTTTGTTACGTTATTCGCATATTTGTATGCCCGGGTGCCGGCCATGAGATAAAGGACTGCAATAAAGGTGTTAATGATGGAGGCGATGAATTCAGAGGTTAAAATTCCGGCTGTTCCGGTGGAGAACAGATGAACGGCCCCATCTATGAGGGATAAGGTCAGGACAAGAAGCGAACTGATCAGACCCATTGCACCGACAATCTGGTAATAGCAGCCGGCGATGCGCAGAAGTTTCCGCCCGCCGGGGCTTTTGATCCCGCCGATGGAAAAAATAATGTCATCGCAGAAATCCCGGGGCTTTTTTCCAAGGGAGGATTGAAGAGAGGACCCGCGCGTTTGCGCCTCCAGCGCCATACCAAGAAGATCCCGCCTGATGGTTTCTATTTCAAGATCCTGTAATGGGAAGGTGCGTACATATTTCATCATTTTGTGAAGCTGTTTTCTGTTTTCTTTGGTCAGAGACTGCTCATCCTGAAAATTACTGGCTTCCAGATAGTCAGCCTGGCAGGTCTGTGCCTGATTTTCCGGGGTGAGGTTTGGATTTGTGTTGTGAATTTGAGTCTGTGCGTTCATAGATCATTCCTCCAATCGAAATATTTGGTTGACCGAAGCTTCTATCTGTTTCCAGTTTTCGGTAAACTCTTGCAGGTATTCAAAGCCGTCCGGGGTAAGAGAATAGTATTTCCGGCTTGGCCCAAGCGGGGAAGGTCGAAATTCGGAACGGATGATCCCCTTTTTTTCCAGGCGTACCAGGAGAGGATAGATCGTTCCTTCTTTGATGTCCTGAAAGCCGTTCTGTTCCAGCCGTTCCACCAGTTCGTAGCCATAAGTGGTTTCTTCTGAAAGAAATTTTAAGATGCAGCCTTCCAGCGTGCCTCGCATTAATTGAGATTTATCATACATATGCTGCGCTCACCTTCTTTACTACTATGTGATACCTAATAGTTCTTGACTATATTGTACCACATAGTAGTGAGGTGTCAAGAGAAAAAGATAAAAATGAAATACATTTTATGTGCGAGGTATATTTTGAAAGGAAGACCACTAAAATGGTAGTAATAGTCGGAGAATCGTGAGGAAAACCGGATCGTGAAAAAAATAGTGGCCGTATGTTTGTGTCTGTTGTTTCTGGTGCAGTCTGCGCCGGAGATTTTTGCCGCAGAAGTGGCAGAGGAGCAGGAGAATACCGGGAATGCAGGGGAAAGCGAAGAAGACGTAAGGGGAGAAAATGCGGGGGAAAACGAAGAAGACGTAAGGGGAGAAAGCGGTCTGGAAATCAGCGCGCCTTCGGCAATTTTAATGGAAGCGTCTACCGGTCAGGTGGTTTATGAAAAGAATCCGGACGAGGAACGCCCGCCGGCCAGCGTAACAAAGATCATGACATTGCTTCTGATTTTTGACGCTTTGAAAACCGGACAGATCAGCCTGGAAGATACGGTGACCACATCCGAATATGCGGCGTCCATGGGCGGTTCACAGGTATTTCTGGAACCGGGAGAAACACAGACAGTGGATACGCTAATCAAATGTATCGCAGTGGCCAGCGCCAATGACGCCTGCGTGGCCATGGCAGAGCACATCGCGGGAAGCGAAGAAGAGTTTGTAAATCAAATGAATGAGCGGGCAAAAGAACTGGGAATGGATCATACACATTTTGTAAATTGTAATGGACTGGACGCAGACGGACACCTGACAACTGCCAGAGACATCAGCCTGATGTCCCGGGAACTGATCCGTCTATATCCACAGATCCGGGATTATGCAATGATCTGGATGGAAAATATCACCCATACCACGAAAAAAGGCAGTTCAGAATTCGGTCTGACAAACACCAACAAACTGGTCCGTCACTATGAATACACAACAGGACTGAAAACAGGATCCACCAGCCAGGCGGGATTCTGCATTTCTGCAACGGCAGAAAAAAACGGGATGGAACTGATCGCTGTAATCATGGCGGCGGAAACCAGCAGAGACCGGACAAAGGACGCGATCGCGCTTTTAAACTACGGGTTTGGGAAATGCAGCGTTTATAAAGAAGAAAAAAACGAAAAAACCGCAGAGATCCCGGTTAAAAATGGAGTGAAAGAAAAAGCGGCAACTGCACAGGAAGAACTATTTACTTATGTAGATATGGAAGGATCGGATCTGTCGAAGATAGAGCGAAAGGTTCAGATGAAAAAAGCATTGAAGGCCCCGGTAAAACAGGGGCAGGAGGCCGGGAAAGCAGTCTATTATCTGGAAGGGAAAGAAATCGGAAGCCGCAGGATATTAACAACAGAGGCGGTAGAAAAGATGAAATACACAGACGCTGTGGAAAAAGTTGTGGATAACTTCCTGCCATAGCAAACGGGGACGGGGGATTTCTGAAAATCCCCCGTCCCCGTTTGATTCGTTTGATTAGATGGCGCGTGTGTATTCTTTCAGCCACTCGCGTTCTTCGTCATTCAGATGAGGTGCAACTACTTCGTATACTTTTGCATGGTAAGCATTCAGCTGTTCCTTGTCTTCGGCGGTCATCATTTCCGGAAGGATTGCATCCAGATCGATCGGCACATAAGTGATCGGCTCAAAGTAGAGGAACTGGCCGTATTCGGTCTTTTCTCCCTTGCGGACCACCAGCTCGTTTTCTGTGCGGACGCCGTGAGAGCCTTCGATGTAGATTCCCGGTTCGTCGGTGATGACAAGGCCCGGCATCAGCGGCTGTTTCTCATGTGCGCGCACGGTGCAGCGGAAACCGCAGGGTGCTTCGTGGATGTTCATCAGGTAGCCGACGCCGTGTCCGGTACCATGATTGAAGTTCTTGCCCCGCTTCCATGCAGGCATTCTTGCCAGGACATCCAGATTGTAGCCGGAGGTTCCTTCCAGGAATACTGCATTTGCCAGGTGCATGTTACATAGCAGCACGGTGGTGAAATCTTCTTTCATTTCCTGTGTCAGATTTCCGAAGGCGAAAGTTCTGGTGATGTCGGTGGAACCTTCCATATAGCCGCCGCCTGTATCGGTCAGGAACAGTCCGTCTGTTACGACCGGAATGTTGGTCTCTGGAGTTGCCGCATAGTGGACAATGGCGCCGTGTTCGCCGGAACCACAGATGGGTTCAAAGCTCTGCCACAGGTAGCCTTCCTGCTCCTTACGGAACTCGTCCAGTTTTTCTGCCGCGCTGATCTCGGTGATAGGCGGATTGACTTTCCCTACATTTTTCTTCAGCCAGTACATGAATCTGGTCACTGCGACACCATCTTTGACGTGGGCATTGATAATGTTCTTTAATTCCACATCATTTTTGGTTGCCTTCATGATAACAGTGGGGTTCATCTCATCGATGATCTTTGCTGTTTTCGGCAGATTGTTGTACAGCGCATAATTCAGACGCGCGGAATCCACCAGGATGGAAGCATCGGCCGGAAGTTCCTTTACGTCTTCGTAAATTGCGTTGTACGGGCGCAGCTGGATGTGATTCTTTGCAAGGTTTTCTTTCATTTCTGCTGTCAGCTTGCGCTCGTCAATGTAGAGATTCATGCTGTCCATGGTGATCACAGCATAGGAGAGGAGCAGCGGGAAGAATTCAATATCATTTCCGCGCAGATTTGTGATCCAGCATACGTCGTCAAGGGCCGCGATCACGTGAACGTCTGCTCCCGCCTCTTTCATTGCCTCGCGGACTCTTGCAAGCTTGGAGGCAGTGCTTTCGCCGGTGTATTCCTCGGAAAGTGCAAATGCAGGTTCTTCGGAAAGAGCCGGACGGTCTTCCCAGATCTGGTCGATCAGATCCTCTGTGTAATGGATCTGTCCGTTTTTCTTTTTCGCAATCTCTTCAAATTCCAGGCCTGTGCCCATGGCAACCACACGTCCGTCAAAAGCAAGAGCGCAGCCTTCCGGAAGAGTATTTTCCAGGTACTCCAGTGTTGTCGGAACACCCGGCTCGCCCATCTTAAAAAGCTTAACACCGCTTCCGCTTAACTGCTGCTCCGCCTGGATGAAGTATCTTCCGTCTGTCCAGAGGCCCGCTTCATCTTTGGTGATAATGGCAGTTCCGGCAGATCCGGTAAAGCCTGTGATGAATGCTCTCGCTTTAAAATGTTCCCCAACATACTCACTCTGGTGGTTGTCATCTGTGGGAACCACATAGGCATCGTAACCTTTTTCTGCCATCAGAGCGCGGAGAGCGCTGATTCTTTCAGGTACATTCATGGTAAAACCTCCTTCAAAAAAACTATATTTACCGTATTGATTTTAACATATCTGTTTACAAATGAACAGGAATAATTATATAATTGACCTGAATTTAAGAGGAGAAAACGGTTAGCAATGCTGATGATTGTTCTGGGCATCCTGTGCTTGATCTTTTTTATCGAAAATATAAGAGAACTTCGGACGTTCCGGGTGAAAACCTACCGGATTGTTTCCCATAAATTAAATGGAATGCAAAAGAAGCGGATTGTTTTTCTAAGCGATCTTCACAATTGCAGTTACGGAAAGAAAAATGGAAGGCTGCTGGCTGCAGTGCGTAGAGCACGTCCGGATCTGATCCTAATCGGAGGAGATATGCTGGTGCGTAAAAACGGCAGTTCGTATGCAGGCATCCTGCCGTTCCTTTGCAGACTTCCGCGGATCTGTCCGGTCTACTATGCAAATGGAAATCATGAACAAAAATTAAAAGAAGAGACAGACCGGTACGATCAGTCTTATGCGGCTTATAAAAAGGCTCTGGAAGATGCCGGGATCATTTTCCTGGAAAATGAGGCGGTGATCTGGAGGCCGGACGGCGTCCGTATCCGGATCAGCGGTCTGGAGATCCCGCTTTCTGCTTATGAGAAGTTTGGGAAGCGGGGCCTGTCTGTGCGCCAGATTGAGGACCGAATCGGAAGAGCAGATCCTTCGTATCAGATCCTGCTGGCCCATCATCCGGCTTATGTGCGGCAATATGAGGAATGGGGAGCCAATCTGATCCTTTCCGGCCATCTGCACGGCGGCCTTATAGAACTGCCGGGGATCGGCGGCGTGATGTCTCCGGATTTCCGTCCCTTTCCTGCCTACTGCGGCGGGATCTACCGGGATCCGACGGCGGATGTGGTGGTAAGCAGAGGCCTGGGCGTCCACTCAGTGCCCATCCGGTTCCTGGATCCTGCGGAAGTAGTGGTGCTGGAACTGGAGGGAGCCGATGAGCCGGAATTCCAGGAGGATATGGAATAAATCTTGTGAAATAAAGAAATATCTTATATAATAATACAGTTACGATAAAGATTTGCAGTGATAAGAGGGGAACATATGGGTATTCCGGTTAAGCTGCAGGTGTTCGAAGGACCTTTGGACCTGCTGCTTCATCTGATCGATAAAAATAAAATAGACATTTATGATATCCCGATCGTAGAGATCACCAATCAATATATGGATTATATCCGCGCCATGGAAAAAGAAGACTTGAATGTCATGAGTGAATTTCTGGTCATGGCGGCGACGCTTCTGGATATCAAATGTAAGATGCTGCTCCCCAGGGAAGAGCAGGAAGAGGAGGAAGAAGACCCCAGACAGGAACTGGTGGAACAACTTCTGGAATATAAGATGTATAAATACATGTCTTATGAACTCAGAGACCGGGAACTGGAAGGGGAGCAGGTGCTTTACAAAGAACCCACGATCCCGGAGGAAGTGCAGAGCTATGTGGAGCCTGTGGATCTGGAAGAACTGCTGGGAGATCTCACACTGGCAAAGCTGAACCGCATTTTCCAGGACGTGATGAAGCGGCAGGTAGAAAAGATTGACCCGGTCCGCAGTAAGTTCGGCAAGATCGAGAAGGAAGAGGTGACCCTTCCGGAAAAACTGGACTATGTCAGCGCATATGCCAGGACACACAAGAGGTTCAGCTTCCGGGAGCTTCTTTCCAGACAGAAGTCAAAAACCCAGCTGGTGGTAACATTTCTGGCTATTTTGCAGCTGATGAAGGAAGGAACGATCACCATCCGCCAGGAGCAGCCGTTTGAAGATATTATGATCGATTCCAATGTACAGGAATCCTGATGGAAAGGTAGTATGAATACAGTGGAGATAAAAAAACTGGAAGGAATTATTGAAGCGATTTTATTTGCCATGGGAGATTCCGTGGAACTTAGTAAACTTGCGGCGGCAATTGAACATGATGAAGAAACCACCCGCAGGATCCTGCATCAGATGATGGACCGCTATGATCAGGAGGACCGCGGAGTCCGGATCATTGAGTTGGAGGACGCATTTCAGATGTGTACCAAAAGGGAAATGTATGAATATCTGATCCGTGTGGCAAAGCAGCCAAAGAGATACGTGCTGACGGACGTTCTGCTGGAGACGTTGTCTATCATTGCCTATAAACAGCCGGTGACCAAGCTGGAGATCGAGAAGATCCGGGGCGTAAAGTCCGACCACGCGGTAAATAAACTGGTGGAATATGATCTGGTGTGTGAGACGGGACGTCTGGACGCGCCGGGGAAACCGATTCTGTTCGGCACCACCGAGGAATTTCTGCGCCGGTTCAGTATCCAGTCTGCGGATGATCTGCCGGCCCTGAATCCGGACCAGGTGGAGTCCTTTAAGGAGGAAGCAGAAGAAGAGGCGCAGCTGAAGCTGGATATCTAGTCTCAGGCATAGCGGCAGGAAAGAACGCATATACATAAAGTAAAGTGTGTTTGGGAAGAGGCTGCTATGAATTGGAAAAAATATATGGCAGGCATTGCCGGGATGCTTTTCCTCCTGACCGGGATCATCCGGATACCGGTTCAGGCAGAAGAAACGTCCGGGGAGCCGGAAAATCTATACGCCCGGTCAGCGGTACTTATGGATGCTGACAGCGGGCGTGTTTTATTTGGAAAAGAAGAACAGGTGGTCCGCCCGATGGCCAGTACCACCAAGATCATGACCTGCATTCTTGCGCTGGAAGAGATGGAAGAAGGAGAGACCGGGACGGTAAGCGCCAATGCGGCCGGGCAGCCCAAAGTCCGGCTGGGTGTAAAGGAAGGGGAGGAATACCGGCTGGAAGATCTTCTCTACGCGCTGATGCTGGAGTCCTATAATGACAGCGCCGTGGTGATCGCTGAGAGCCTTTCGGGAAGCGTAGAGGAATTCGCGGACCAGATGAATGAAAAAGCCCGGGAGATCGGATGCCGGGATACTCATTTTATCACGCCAAACGGACTGGACGCAGAGGATGCGGAAGGGGTCCATGCCACTACGGCAGAAGATCTGGCCCTTATCCTTCGCTACTGTATCCGGGAATCTCCGGAAAAAGAAGCGTTCCTTGCGGTTACACAGACGAGGGATTATACCTTTACGGACGTATCCGGCAAGAGAAGCTTTTCCTGCCAGAATCACAATGCCTTTCTGGATATGATGGAAGGCGCGCTCACCGGCAAGACCGGATTTACCGCAGACGCGGGCTACTGCTATGTGGGGGCCTTAAGTCAGGATGACAGGACGTTTATCGTGGCCCTTCTTGGCTGCGGCTGGCCAGGCCACAAGAATTATAAATGGGAAGACACCAGGAAGCTGATGGAATACGGACTTGCAAATTATGCGTACAGGAAGATCGGGACAGACGATATGAAAGCCGGGCAGGAAGACTCTTTGAAAATACCGGTAGAAAACGGCGCAGATCCGGAAGATCCATACAAAAGAGGCACGGTTGTGCGTGCGTCTGCCAAGGATCCGGAGTCTTTCCGGCTGCTGATGCGTAAAGACGAAAAGGTGGAATGCAGGACAGAGATCCCGGACGCACTGGCTGCGCCGGTAAAAAGAGGCGACCAGGTGGGAAAGATCTGCTTTCTTCTTGACGGGAAAGAAGTGGGAAGCTGTAAACTGACGGCCAGGGAGAGTGTGGAGGCATATGATCTGGGGACAGTCTATCATGCCCTGTTTCCCGAATTTCTTCTGGGACAATAGAAAAGATAAATGCTGCCAGGCTGTCTTTACATCACAGGAGAATATGAGTAAAATAAAAGCATCATTAAAAAGAGGAATACTGGGAGCAGGATAAAGGAGGAACGAAAATGTCCATAGAAAATGTCAGAGCATATTTTCGCCAGTTTGGCATGGAAGACCGGGTGATGGAGAAGGAACACTCCAGCGCTACGGTTGAGGCGGCGGCCGAGGCGCTTGGCTGTGAACCGCAGAGGATCGCCAAGACGCTGTCATTTGAGACGCCGGAGCGGGTGATCCTGGTGGTGGCAGCCGGTGACCGGAAGATTGACAATAAAAAATACAGAGAGCAGTTTGGATGCAAGGCAAAGATGCTCAAATTTGATGAAGTGGAAGAGCGGGTAGGACATGCGGCAGGAGGCGTCTGCCCGTTTGCGGTCCGCGAAGGGGTACAGGTGTATCTGGATGAGTCCCTGAAGCGGTTTGAAACGGTATTTCCGGCAGCAGGAAGCGGCAACAGCATGATCGAGCTGACCATACCGGAGCTGGAGAAATACAGTGGATTCTCATCCTGGGTGGATGTCTGCAAGGAAGGATAGATGGATGTAGATGTACAGGGAAGGGATCTGGCAGGAGCGGATCCCTTTACATTTCCGGAAAGATAAGGTATACTGAAAAAAGAATCAGAAAAAAACAGATCTGTTTTCGTTTCTATTTCTGTATCAGCCATTCGGCAAAGAGTTTACCCAAAAGATTTTCAGAGAAAGACTTGACAAGAAAAGGCAAGTATACTACTATATTGACTAAAGGAACGAACATTCGTTCGATATGAAGAAGGAGAAGTTATCATGGCAGGTAATGAAGATAAGAAGAAGGCGCTTGACGCCGCAATTGCGAAGCTGGAGAAAGATTTTGGAAAGGGCACGGTGATGAAGCTGGGAGATCCGTCCGCACAGGTGGCGGTGGAGACGATCCCTACCGGTTCTCTGAGTCTGGATATCGCCCTGGGACTGGGCGGCGTTCCCAGAGGACGTGTGGTAGAGATCTACGGGCCGGAGTCCAGTGGTAAGACCACCGTAGCGTTACATATGATCTCAGAGGTACAGAAGCGGGGAGGCATCGCCGGATTTATTGATGCAGAGCATGCCCTGGACCCGGTTTACGCAAAGAATATCGGTGTAGATATCGATGAACTGTATATCTCCCAGCCTGACAGTGGAGATCAGGCGCTGGAGATCACCGAGACGATGGTGCGCTCCGGGGCCATGGATATTGTGGTCATCGACTCTGTGGCAGCGCTGGTTCCCAAGCAGGAGATCGAGGGAGATATGGGAGACAGCCATGTGGGACTGCAGGCAAGACTGATGTCCCAGGCGCTCCGGAAGCTGACCCCTGTGATCAGCAAGTCGAACTGCGTGGTGATTTTTATCAACCAGCTGCGTGAGAAGGTAGGCGTGATGTTTGGCAATCCGGAGACTACCACCGGCGGACGCGCGCTGAAGTTCTACGCATCCATCCGGATGGACGTGCGCAGGATCGAGACGCTCAAGCAGGGCGGAGAGATCGTAGGAAACCGTACCAGAGTCAAGGTTGTCAAGAATAAGATCGCGCCGCCGTTCAAGGAAGCGGAGTTTGACATTATGTTTGGAAAAGGAATCTCCAGAGAGGGGGATATCCTGGATCTGGCTGTGGGATTAGATCTGGTAAACAAAAGCGGCGCCTGGTTTGCATACAATGGCGAGAAGATCGGGCAGGGCCGGGAGAATGCCAAGAAGTACCTGGCAGAGCATCCGGAAGTGATGGAGACTCTGGACCGGCAGATCCGCGAACACTATCATTTCGGAACAGAAGGCGCAGAGACAGACGCTGAAGAAAAGTAATATTGTAGACAGAGGCTGTAAAACATGACGATTACAAAGATAGAGCCGGTTTCAAAAACGCGGTTTCAGATATTTCTGGATGGGAAGCCGGCATTCTGCCTTTATAAAGGAGAATTGTCCCGGTACCATCTGGTGCCGGGCGCCTTTTTAGAGGAAGAAGCGTATCAGAAAATTTGTGAAGAGGTGCTGGTAAAGAGAGCAAAGTTGCGGGCCATGCATCTGCTGAATCAGATGGGACGTACAGAGCAGCAGCTTAAGGATAAGCTGATCCGGGGCGGATATCCAGAGGAAGTGGCGGAAGCTGCTCTCTGTTATGTGAAATCCTTTGGTTATGTGAATGACCTGGAATATGCAAGGAGCTTTATTCTTGGCAGGAAATCCAGAAAGAGCGCTAAAGAAATGCAGGCCGCCCTGCGGGAGAAGGGCGTGTCCCTGGAGGTCATCGAAGAGGCAATGGAAGAATGCTGCGATGGTGACGCGGCGCAGGAAGCGATCCGGGAGCTGCTGCGGAAAAGGCGGTATGATCCGGATACCGCTTCCCCGGAAGAGACGCGCAAAACCCTTGCTTACCTGATGCGCAAGGGATTCCGTTATGATGACGTCCGTCAAGTGATACAAGTTTCTGAGTGGAACGCTTGACATCTTTGTGAAAACAGTATAGAATTTAAGTGTTGTATTTGTACAATGAAAACTAAATAAGGAGGTGCTCCTGTGCCGAGTGGAATCATTATTGCTGTGGCAGTCGTGCTGATCATCGCAGCAGCAGTCATCAGCCACTTTGTAACAGTGTCCAATCTGAAGAAGAACGCAGAGTCTAAGATCGGAAACGCTGAGACAAAGGCAAGAGAGATCATTGATGATGCTGTAAAAACCGCAGAGGCCAAGAAAAAGGAGTCTCTCTTGGAGATTAAAGAAGAGTCCATAAAGAACAAAAATGAACTTGAAAAGGAAACCAAGGAACGCAGAGCAGAACTGCAGCGTTACGAGAAACGAGTTTTATCCAAGGAAGAGGCTTTAGACAAGAAGGCAGACGCGATCGAAAAGCGTGAGGCAGGATTTACGGCAAAAGAAGAACAGCTTAGACAGCGCGAAGCGAAAGTGGAAGAGCTGAGCAAGCAAAGAGTACAGGAACTAGAAAGAATCTCAGGACTTACCTCCGAACAGGCAAAAGAATATTTGTTAAAAACTGTTGAAGAAGATGTGAAACATGATACCGCCAAGATGATCAAAGAACTGGAGGCGCAGGCGAAGGAAGAGGCAGACAAGAAGGCAAAGGAATATGTCGTAACTGCCATTCAGAGATGTGCCGCTGATCATGTGGCGGAGACGACGATCTCTGTCGTGCAGCTTCCAAGCGACGAGATGAAGGGAAGGATCATCGGAAGAGAAGGACGCAACATCCGTACACTGGAGACGCTTACAGGAGTAGAGCTGATCATTGACGATACTCCGGAAGCGGTTGTGTTATCCGGTTTTGATCCGATCCGGAGAGAAGTTGCAAGGATCGCACTGGAGAAGCTGATCGTCGATGGGCGTATTCATCCGGCAAGGATCGAAGAGATGGTGGAGAAGGCTCAGAAAGAGGTCGACGCCATGATCCGGGAAGAAGGAGAAGCGGCTGCTCTGGAAGTTGGTGTTCACGGTATCCATCCGGAACTGATCAAACTTTTGGGACGCATGAAATTCCGTACCAGCTATGGACAGAATGCGCTGAAGCATTCTATGGAAGTCGCACAGCTTGCAGGACTTCTGGCCGGCGAGATCGGACTGGATGTAAGAGTCGCCAAACGTGCCGGACTTCTGCATGATATTGGAAAATCCATTGATCATGATGTGGAAGGTTCCCATATTCAGATCGGTGTGGATCTGTGCAGAAAATATAAAGAATCTGCAACCGTGGTGAATGCAGTGGAAGCACATCACGGCGATGTAGAGCCACAGACTCTGATCGCATGTGTAGTTCAGGCGGCGGATACCATATCTGCAGCCAGACCAGGCGCGAGAAGAGAAACATTAGAAACATATACAAACAGGTTAAAACAATTAGAAGATATCACCAACCAGTTCAAGGGTGTTGATAAATCTTTTGCTATTCAGGCAGGTAGAGAGATTCGAGTTATGGTAGTTCCGGAGCAGGTATCTGATGCAGATATGGTGCTGATGGCCAGGGATATTGCGAAGCAGATTGAATATGAGTTGGAATATCCCGGACAGATTAAGGTCAATGTTATCCGTGAATCAAGGGTAACGGACTATGCCAAGTAGAGGATAAATAACAGCAGAGTCGGCTGGAAAGCCGGCTCTGTTTTTA
>NZ_JACJLV010000101.1 GCF_016902415.1 Mordavella massiliensis
ACTAAACACATCTCATTTACCCGAAGCGCTACAGCATTTTCAGCACCTGTATCCCGTCCGCCACAATGCCGACAAAAATCCGCCCATCCCCTTATGTATTGGATTTCCTGAACGCTGCCATACTCCGGATCACGCTTTGAGTCAGTTCAGAATCCTGTGTTGTATGTTCTGACAAATCAATCACCTGCTCTGCAGAGTCGGCCGGCTCAGGCTTCTGCTGTATTTTCGGATAGTCTTCTTGAAGGATCTGCCGAACAATTTCCCGGATGGCAGCAAAGCTGACCTCTCCAGACTCTGCCTTTTCCCCCTCATAGGCTAGGATACATCTGGCGATATAGTCTGATTTTTCCCCTTTACCCAATTCATTTAGAATCTGGGCTGCCCGGACATGATCGGCTTTTTTCTCATTGAACCCGATGGTAAAAGAGTAGGGCTTCTTTTTTGCTGTCATATAATCACGCTCCCTGCTGATACAGCCAGTCATAACCTTTCGCATTGGCATGGATATCCTCGATAAACCGATACCTATTTAACATACCTGTTTGTTCTAAGAAGGGTTTCAGGAGAATGGAGCCGCCACCCAGAAAGATCATATATGTAGACCGTGGATCTATTCCTCGCTCACGCAGACTGGAGAGCAGATCTCTTGCATACGCCTGTACTTCCTCAAGAACCGCCTGTACGATCTCGCCTTCGTAAAAGTCATACTTGCCCTGGATGATATTGTCAATATCCATCTCGTCTAAGAGCTGATCGTAATCTGCCCGAATCCCTGTAATCACACGATTATACAGACTGATGATCCCCATCTCCATAGAGTCGCAGAATTCCATATCTACTTCTCCGTAACGGAACATCAGGTAATCCCCCGTAAACGCACCGATATCTACAGCAGTTGTACGCGGATACATAGCAATGTCTTTGTGATAGAGCATTACGGCCGCATAATCCTGCGGGAACGCCCGAGTATCTATAATGGAAATATGATAATCTGTATCCTTATAGCGAAAATGGAGCAGTTCTCCATTCCACCGGAAATATGTCTCATATTTTTCATAAAGTTCTGCGAAATGCTTCGGCGGAAGACCGATCGGCATCTGTACCTGCACGATATCCCCCTTTTGTACATTTTTATTTAATTCCAGTTCCTTAGCAATCCCCATTAATGTCAATGCGAAAAAACGGGAGTCTTTCGTCTTATCGCGCTGATACGGAATTCGACGATTGCTGGATAGGTAAAATTTCCCGTTGTATTCCAGATATTCCATTCCGCGTCCTGGTGCAAGATCACTGACACTTATCCCCGTCTTAAATACTGTATTCATAGTTTTTATGTTGCCGTTACCGTGATCCACGGGAATCCTAATACGTTTAATCATAAGTCAATCTCTCCTTTATACTGTTTACTTATATATACG
>NZ_JACJLV010000102.1 GCF_016902415.1 Mordavella massiliensis
ACGACGAGGTAGATAGGGCAGAGGTGGAAGTACAGTAATGTATGGAGCTGACTGCTACTAATCGGTCGAGGGCATGACCAAAGAAGGTCGGTAGGCAGGATGAAAAGTTTCTTATATGCAGTTTTGAAGGTATATGAACCATATATCTTTTATATGAATATTCCTCCTTAGCTCAGTCGGTAGAGCACTCGGCTGTTAACCGAGTTGTCGTTGGTTCGAGTCCAACAGGGGGAGTTTTTTGGCTCCGTGGTCAAGAGGTTAAGACATCGCCCTTTCACGGCGGTAACACGGGTTCGATTCCCGTCGGAGTCATTTTGCCGATGTGGCTCAATTGGCAGAGCAGCTGATTTGTAATCAGCAGGTTATCGGTTCGAGTCCGATCATCGGCTTAGTTCCTGAACGGGACATTATGATTTTGGACCTTTAGCTCAGTCGGTTAGAGCAACCGGCTCATAACCGGTCGGTCCTGGGTTCGAGTCCCCGAAGGTCCATTTAATACAATTTATATTTGGCCCAGTGGCTCAGTTGGTTAGAGCGCCGCCCTGTCACGGCGGAGGTCGAGAGTTCGAGTCTCTTCTGGGTCGTTATAGGGGGTCTTAGCTCAGCTGGGAGAGCATCTGCCTTACAAGCAGAGGGTCATAGGTTCGAGCCCTATAGGCCCCATTAACAATTTTATATTGTTATGCCGCAGTGGCGGAACTGGCAGACGCACAGGACTTAAAATCCTGCGGGACTAACCTCCCGTACCGGTTCGATTCCGGTCTGCGGCATTGATGAAAGGTGAGAGAAATGTTGGATTTGCAGCGTTTCTCTTATTTTTTTCTTGTGTGTTTAACATATTTTGCTTATACTGAATAATACCTAGATAAATTGGAATTTATTGAGGAGAGCTAAAAAATGAACTTGAAAGATTTGAAAAAAGATTGTGCCCAAAAGCAAAAGAAAGGTATTCATTTTATCATTGCATCAGTAGTAATATGGATTATGGTTTTAATCGTACAATTAACAGATTTACCTATATTAACAAAAAATCTATTGACATTTTGTTGCACTGCACCATTATTACCTATAGCTTTTTTAATTTCTAAAATATTAAAAATACAATTTCAAGATAAAAGTAATCCATTAAACTACTTAGGAATACTATTTTCTGCAAATCAAATGATATACCTTTTAATAGCAATGTGGATTTATCCTACATTGCCAGATAAAATGCTAATGGTTATTGCTATGATATTCGGAGCACATTTATTGCCATACAGTTGGTTATATAATTCAAAAACATATATGGTATTGTCAATAATTATTCCAATATTATCTTTGATAGTTGGTTTAAATTTTGCTAATTATACT
>NZ_JACJLV010000103.1 GCF_016902415.1 Mordavella massiliensis
TGGAATCTTCCTTTTTTTTCATTAATCCGTATTTGCATAGAAAAAAGTACGGTTAAATGAATCTTATTGATACCACAGCGGTATCTTTCACAATCTTCTACACCTTATAATGGGAATCTGGTCTCAAGAACCGTATTAGCCGCCTTCCCTTCTCTTGCAATACCTGAATTAAGGCAGCATAAACAGTTCCATTTTAACCAGATATCGGACCTTCCAATCTACAAATCAGTTACAACAAATATCTCTCCACAAGTCTCTTCACCATTCTGATGTCCAAAACCGTTTTCTCCGTCTCAAACGTAAGGATCAATCTCTCTCCTGGATATATCCCGTTTTCTTCATAAGCCTGTATTTTTCTGACCGCATTTCGCGCATATACCGGATCATCCATTTTTCCGTCATGTTCCCAGTAGATTTCCTGTTCCGTCTTTCTGGAAAGAAACGTAAAATCCGGATATACCATTCCAAAACCTTTTAGATTTAAGGGTTTTTCATATTTGTATGGGATGTTTTTCTGATAAAAGTAATCCGCCAGTATCTTTTCTGACTTTGAACGGACACGCTCCCCCTGTTGTGTCAGTATAACTCCCGTTCCTTCCTGAAATTCTTTACCCTGATACTCCTTGGCGCTCCACTGTTCTATCTTTTGCTCCCAGGTCGGTTCCACCGGATCAAGCAGTTTCTGTCTCTGCGGATGTTCCCGCTGATAGACCTGAGCAATCTCATCATCCTCATAATCTTTTGTCAGCTTCCTGAGTTGGGCCAGCCGTTTGCCGGCCAGACGCATTACCTTCTCATCATATGATTTCTGCGCCAGACTGCGAACCAATTCCATCTGTTCTTTTGGAATATAGGTTCCATTCTTTTCCCCGCCCGGCAGACAATGATAGTACTGAACCGTTTTTCTGCAACTTGACAAGCGAAGCGTACCCTCAGGCGCATTCCGCAGCCGCCCCTTTGCCTTTTCCATAATCCGCTCCATTCTCTCCTGTTCCATTAACAGCCTTTCTTTCAATGTTTCCATAAATGCACTCACTTCTTCCTCTTTCAAACGGTTATAATTGGTTTTTTAGTATCTCAGCCGTGTCTCCGGGCTCTGTTATACGGTTCGGATACGACTTTTCCCTTGTTAACCGCACACTTTACCCTTTAAATACGGTTTGAATTGAATTTTAACTTGCATAGCCGTACATTTTATATTTTTGTACGGTTGGAATCTTCCTTTTTTTTCATTAATCCGTATTTGCATAGAAAAAAGTACGGTTAAATGAATCTTATTGATACCACAG
>NZ_JACJLV010000104.1 GCF_016902415.1 Mordavella massiliensis
TGAAGACGACGAGGTAGATAGGGCAGAGGTGGAAGTACAGTAATGTATGGAGCTGACTGCTACTAATCGGTCGAGGGCATGACCAAAGAAGGTCGGTAGGCAGGATGAAAGTTTCTTATATGCAGTTTTGAAGGTATATGTAAGATGAGGTCAAGGACAAAAGTCCCTGACCTTTTTTATTTCACAGGAATTGCTTTCTTATTTCCATATGATCCTGTTTCCGTTATAATGAAATCAGTGACATGTAAGTTTACCGAAAGCTGGAGGAATCAAAGATGCAGGTAAAAGCAATCAGACCAAGAGGATACTGTAAAGGAGTTGTACGCGCGATTGAGATGGCGAAGCAGGCCCGCGGGGAAAAACAGCCGGTTGTAATACTGGGAATGATCGTACACAATCAATACATTGTTGATGCGTTAAAGCAGATGGGGATCGAAACCATCGATCATCCCGGGAAGACACGGCTGGAACTTCTGGATGAGATCCAGGAGGGAACGGTGATCATAACAGCTCACGGCGCAGGCGATCAGGTATTTGAAAAGGCCCGTGCAAAAGGTCTCAATGTGATCGACGCTTCCTGCCTCGATGTGATCAAGACCCATGAACTGATCAAAGAAAAACTTTCGAAAGGCTATGAAATATTATATATCGGGAAGAAAGGCCACCCGGAAGCAGAGGGAGCAGTTTCTATTGATGCAGAAAGGATTCATCTGATCGGCAGCAAAGAGGATCTTAAGACTCTGGATCCCGGGGCGGATTATGTGATAACCAACCAGACCACGATGTCTCTTTACGATGTGCAGGACCTCTGCGAGTATGCGAAAGAAATTCTTCCCAGCGTTACGATTGAAAAGGAAACCTGTACGGCTACAAAAGTACGTCAGGAGGCAATCAAAAATATGGATGCGGATATCGACGTGGTATTTATCGTCGGCGATCCGCATTCGAATAACACACAGAAGCTTGCGTCAATCGCAAGGGAGAACCGGGAAGTCTATATGATCGAGAGCCTGGAAGACCTGGATATCAGCGTTTTAAAAGGAAAGAAAAAGGCCGCGGTTTCTTCCGGAGCATCAACGCCGGCGTATCTGACGGATCAGGTGATTTCTTTTCTGGAACAGTTTGATGAGACGGATCCGGACACCTATACAAAGCCGCAGGTAGATCTGACAAAAATCGTGGATCTGTAAACAGTTCATTTTATAATGAAGTAAATTTTTTGAATTGCAAAATAGTCAGAAAAATATACTAAAATAATAC
>NZ_JACJLV010000105.1 GCF_016902415.1 Mordavella massiliensis
ATTATAAATATAGTTTGAAAGAATATGGCTTGGCAAGATTAGTTAGTACTTACCTCTTGGCTCGTTTAGGGTGGTTTTGTCCTGTGGTGTCAGAGCCCGTAAAGCCTTATTTTACAAGGTTTTTGCGGGTTCTTACTTTTTGCCTGGAGTCGTCAAAAATCGTCATTTTTTGCGAAAATGGTGTAGTAAATGGTGTAGTGGAAGCGTATAATTAATATATTACAATAAGAATATCAACTGTCAAATATCAGTATCCAGATCGAATAAGGACAGTATAAAGTTCTTTTTTTATTAATGTCTGTGCTTTCTATGTCAAAAAACAAGTCGAGAGTGCAGAAGCTGAGAAACTCAGAAAAATGTGTATGAGCTGTAAAGGAAGCGTTGATTCAAGCGAGGACTGTTTACCTAAATAAATAAGATAGTACATATGTAGATATAGCTGATGAACTGATAGCTTGTTTCTTTGTTGTATTGACGGTAAAACGGGCAACTATAATAAAGATCTCTAAGGGTGTATTTTCAAAATCTATCGGTACTGTTTTAACGACTTTTTAATCAAGGTTAAATTCGACATTGTCAGTGAGCATCTTCCAGATGACTCTAATGAGTTTGTTGGCACAGTGCCATAATACGTTGTAGTGAGGTCGGTTTTCCACCATCTTGGCATCTGGCATCATAATAGCTATTTGTTTCATATACGGGTACGTTTCGCTTAAAAGAAAGTTTCTAGACTGATAAACAGATGAATCTAAACCATCGAATGCCAACAGCCTAATGGAGTTGGAGAAACGGTGAATATCATTGATTTCACCGAGTGCCATTCTACCATGGATATAACGGATATCTGGAATGGTCATGACAACAGAATCGTGTAACTTATGATCTTTTATCTCGGCTTCAACTCTATCTAATTGATTATCCAGTAACTCAATTTGAACAATGGTGTGGTTTATTTAATCAGATAGAGCACTGTCGAATGTACTGACAAACTTCTGTGCGAGAACTATTAATTCTTTTGTCGCTTCTTTACTAAAGTGGCTGTGAAAAACAACTTGGTAGACTTGATTGAAATAAATATACAGGAGAAAGGCTCCCGGCAACATCTAGCAGATAAACAATTCATATAAAGAGAGTGGCAATATGCGCCTGTTAAATAGTCAAGATATAGATAGAAAATTGAAAGTCTACAGTATAT
>NZ_JACJLV010000106.1 GCF_016902415.1 Mordavella massiliensis
GTATATTCCTTCTATATTAACTAGATCAGATTTGAATTTGGTTCATTGGGAGATGAATCCTTTGTTACATGTAGGTGAAAGTTATAATAAGGCTTTTGAATACTTTGCAGCAAGAAAGCCGGTCTTATATACTGTGAAACCAGGATATAGCATCATTGAAAAATATCATTGTGGGATGATTGTAGATGGATTCAGTCCTGATAGAATTGCTGAAAAGATTGATGCAATAGCAACAATGGACAAATCAGAGATAGAAGTCATGGAACATAATACAGAAGAAGTTACAAAAGATTATAATTTTACTGTTCTGACTGAAAAATTGATTAAAATTTTGAATAAGTATATGTGAGAGTAAAAATGAGTGTTCAAGTATTAGTTGCAGCGATGAATCAAAATGATTATTCGCTATTAGAAAAGATGAAAATTGAATCAGATGCTATTGTTGCAAATCAATGCGAAAGAAACAATATTGAGAGTTTTTGTTACAATGGATATAAGGTAATCTATTTGAATTTTGCGGAGCGGGGAGTGGGATTAAATCGAAATAATGCTTTAATGAGAGCGACGGCAGACTATTGTTTGTTTGCTGATGATGATGAAATACTTGATGATGGATATTCAAAAAAAATAGAAACTGCTTTTGAGCGATATAAAGATGCTGATGTAATAATTTTTAATATTGTGGGAAGAGATACAGGTAGAAATAAAACCCAAAAAGTAAAACGGATTAATAAGTTAAACTATTTGAAATATGGTACGGCAAGAATTGCAATACGTTTAAAGAGTATAAGAAATCAGGGGATTTATTTTTATCAAACGTTTGGTGGCGGAACTGAGCATTGCCATGGAGAAGATAATTTGTTTTTGACAGATTGCCTTAATAAAGGATTAAAAATAATTGCTGTCCCTGAGTTTATCGCATCATTATCGGATGATCGTGGTTCGACTTGGGACAATGGATATAGCGATAAGTATTTTATGGATCAAGGAGCTTTGTATAAAAAAATATCTCCTAGAATGTGGTTGTTATTGTGTGCACAAGATGCATTTAGAAGGAGAAAATCATACAGTAAATCGTTTGTTAGTTCAATCAAATTAATGATAAATGGTGCAAGGAAAGATTAAAAAAGTTTTTTTATTAAAATGATATGAAAAGTGTTTTTCCATTACGATAGTTATGAAAACTTGTT
>NZ_JACJLV010000107.1 GCF_016902415.1 Mordavella massiliensis
CCATATATCTATCTTCTTTTGATCTCCACTGTGCTTTAATCTCGAATTTTTGCTGTCTGGCCCATTTCATTTTTCCAATCCATGTAAATTCGTAATTATGCTTTTCTTTCTTCATATAAATTTTCCTATAATAAACATCCAAAAAATCCAAAACAAATTTCTGAGCTTCAAAACCCGCATACGGAGCATATGCGCTTTGACATCCTGCTTCGCTCTTTAAATATTTATTACTCTTGATCAAAACATTATTATTAAACCTACCGTTGATGTCGAAGATATGCTTTTCTGTGCTCGGATCAATTTCTCCCCGGAAAACCAACGCATGTCCAGCAACTAAATATGGCTCTACCCAAAGAATAATGCATTCTTTCTTAACTTGTTTTTCTTTTAATAATTGTATTACTTTCTTTTCGATCAATGTATTTCCTACACATATCAAAATCAAATCAAAACTATTTAACTCTGTACAACGGTTCAAAAAAAACTCCCAAGCGTTTTCGTCTATAGACTTACATTTCATCGCAGGGTAATGTTTTAAAAGTTCGAATTTAAGAGCCTCTGATTTTGATGTGGGTAAACATAAATAATTGCTACCACATAAATGTCTAGCTAAATTTTCTACCTCTAAAAGATCTTTATCAAGTAAAGTGATATCATCAGTGATTCCTATATCGATTATTGCTTTACTTACATAACTTCCTATGGAACCACATCCCATTAGCAGACACCTTTTATCAAAATTCACATTCCCGTCTCCACCTCTCGTAAATAATCTTTGCATTTGATAATTTCTTGTTATAAGTTTCTTGAATGTTTTTCCTTTGTTTGCTGCTAATATTCCTTTTACATTTCTACGGGACAATTTGAACCCATAAGATGATAGACCAATTTCTAAAGATAAAAGACATTTCCCGATCCCATTATCTGCATATAAAATAATTAATCCCTTACCAGAATTTTTGCATAAAAATCCATAAAATGTTGATAAATCTGTTTCTGGAATCAACTTTTGAATATCGGCGATTTTTTTTAAATTTATCAAAACCTTTTTTCCTATATTTATGAATAATGCTCTTTCATAGATTATTTCTTCCGGTTTTATACCATAAGAA
>NZ_JACJLV010000108.1 GCF_016902415.1 Mordavella massiliensis
ATTATGTGATATGTAAAAATTAAAACAAGCATCGTATTATTGGTATCTTGCGAAGAATATAAGTAACTAACAATCCAATAAGAAAAACAAAAAATACCATAAGCCATGAATCAACATAACCAATCCCTGTATAAATCGTATCTGTTCGAATCATAAAGGTAAATACAAAACCATGTATCAAATATATTCCAAATGTACAACTACTAATTTGCTGAATTACCTTTTTAATTTTTGAAGTCAACTTTACCTTTTTAAAAGCGTCACGGCCCAATATAAAAACAAATATGACAATAAAGCCTTCAAATATTGTTAAATACTCATTTATAAATTGATCCTGACGCAAACTCAAAAGCGAAATAACAGTACTTGACACAAAAGAAATAGCAGTCATTATCATTGCAGCAAACATAATTTTTTTATTTCGGAAATAACTTATATCATTTTCTTCAATGTAAAATCCTACAAGAGGATAAAAAAAAGCAGGATTCGTTACAAAAGGAATGGCCAATGCTATATTCCCAAATCCAAACGTATATTCTAAAAGAGGCAACATTCCTCCAAAGACGAAGTACAATGTACAAATATATATCATGATTTCTCTTGTTATATGTTTTGCAATAATGCGAAATATTGGAAGCATTATTAAAAATGCTACATATGAATACAAAAACCAATAGGAACCCGAAAAACTAAATGTAGTAGTGGAATATAGTGTATTTAATATCCACCAAAGGCTCATCTGAGCATGCCCATAAAGCGATAGAGAAACATAATATCCTAATGTAAAAACCAGAATCACCGTCAGATATTTTACTACCCGTTTCTTATAAAGTCCACTTATACTCTCCGCTTTTGACAAAAGCAATACTCCCGAACACATAAAGAACAAAGGAACTGCAACAAGGCAAAAACTTGAACATAATATCTCTATAACTTTCAATATAATATTGTCTTGTCCTTGAAAAGCTAGAAATCCCGTATTTCCTGTGT
>NZ_JACJLV010000109.1 GCF_016902415.1 Mordavella massiliensis
ATATAAGAGCTTTAAGGAAAAGAGTGTGCTGGAAGATATTTCAATGAGCATAAAAGACGGAGAGTTTGTGGTTGTTCTTGGTTCCAGTGGAGCAGGAAAATCTACATTATTAAGGTGTATGAATGGGCTTTATATTCCAGAAAAAGGTAGCGTAGAAATATCAGGTATAGAACTTAATCGAAAAAGTATGAGAGAGATACGCAAACGTGTAGGATTTATTTTTCAGGGAAGTTGTGTAGTGGGAAATTTGAGTGTATTGACAAATGTCCTAATGGGAAGTTTGAGCAAAAAAAATTCCATGAGTCTCAGATTTACAAAGAGTGAAAAGGAAAAGGCGTTGGAATTGCTTGATATGGTAGGACTTAGTGAGTACGCATATATACGAACTGATAAACTTTCAGGAGGACAAAGACAAAGAGTAGGAATAGCAAGAGCTCTTTTGCAGGAACCGGAAATATTGTTAGCAGACGAACCGGTTGCAAGTCTTGATCCTGTTACGGCGAAAGAAATATTGGATTTGATTGAAAAAATTAATAGAGAAATGAAAACAACTATTATATGCAATCTTCATCAAGTGGAATATGCAAGAGCATATGCGCAAAGAATTATAGGAATACGAAATGGAAAAATTGATTTTGATGAAAACACAGAGTCTGTCACAACAAGACAGATACAGCATATTTATGAAAACTAAAGAAATATATAAGTGAGAAAGGTGGATTATAATTATGAAAAAAATTATAGTATTTATTAGTATGATGCTTGTAATAGCAATGAGTACAACAGCATGTTCAGGAACAAAAGAAACATCAAAAAAAGAAGTGTTGAATGTCGCATTGCTTCCTGATGAGTCACCGGCTGAGGTTATTAAAAATAATGAGAAATTGAAAGAGTATCTTAGTGAAACACTTGATATGGAAATTAATCTTATTGTAACAACAGATTATTCTTC
>NZ_JACJLV010000110.1 GCF_016902415.1 Mordavella massiliensis
TGGAATCTTCCTTTTTTTTCATTAATCCGTATTTGCATAGAAAAAAGTACGGTTAAATGAATCTTATTGATACCACAGCGGTATCTTTCACAATCTTCTACACCTTATATTGGAAATCTGATCTTGAGAACCGTATTGCCTACGGTTATAATTAAGAATTAATTGATAGAACTGTATCGACCGCCTAAATCAGCCGCCTATACGAAATAGAATTACTAATGAAGTATTTAAAAATCCCGGAAGCCGAAACTTCCGGGATTTCTCTTTTGTAAAATGTAAAATTAACGCTTGCTTAACGTTTGGGTAACCGAAAATGGCGGAAATACGGGGATGCCGCTGGAATTTGTTGCAAATGCGTTGCAAACCGCAGAAGACTGAACACGATTGAGGACGCCTCTCTTCTCAAATACTCATACCTCTTTTTAAAAGTGCTTCTTGGAATTCTTTTTCTTCTTCTTGCGATATTCCTTTGCATTCTCTATAAATATTACCAAGATATTCCCCGTAATAATCAAATTTTGTACCATCATTAAGCATTTTGGTCAGCAATCGAATCATCGGATGCGGGTATTGTAAAACAAGTTTACTTTTATCAAGTCTGCGTAAAGATAGCGTATCTATGTGTTGAGCCATCTTATCTTTGCAAATAATATTTACAGCCTCTTCAAAAAGTTGTCCTAACTCCGGAAGCCAGCTTAAGAACAATTCTTTCTCCTTTTCAGTAAGCATTGTTGGTTTGTTTTCATAACGATAGGTCAAATACTGCTTCAACCATCCAGTCCACAAAACTTTCTTTCCGTTGTCATCCATATCCCCTAATCTATATCCCATTTCCTGTATAAATAATTCTAAATCCTGTTCCTCTGCTATATCATAAAATCGAGGAATATATTCTAAACAGGGGTCCTCCACAAC
>NZ_JACJLV010000012.1 GCF_016902415.1 Mordavella massiliensis
ACTTAAAACAGGAGCAGAAAATACGAGTGATCAGTTATAAAGATGTTAAGAAAAATGAAGAAATCAACGCATTGATCGAAAAAGGCAATGATGTATTATATGAGCTGGGGTATACGGAGCATTCCAGAAAACATGCGGCCAGAGTCGCCCAGCGGGCCGGAGAGATTCTTGAAAAATTAGAGTTTGACGAACACGAGGTAGAACTTGCCAGGATTGCAGGATATATGCATGATATCGGCAACTGCGTCAACCGGAACAACCATGCGCACAGCGGGGCGATACTGGCATATCAGATCTTGAGGGAAGAGGATCTGTCCATTAATGACGTTCTTACAATAGTGACAGCCATCGGGCATCACGATGAAGCTACCGGGACATCAGTAGACGCCGTCTCTGCGGCGCTGATCCTGGCGGACAAGACGGATGTGAGAAGAAACCGGGTGCAGAACCGCAACCCGGCAAACTTTGACATCCATGACCGGGTCAATTATGCGGCGCTGAAAGCGGCTCTGGAACTGAAAGAAGAAAAGAAAGTGATTCAGATGAATCTGGAACTGGACGATTCCATCTGTACGGTGATGGATTACTTTGAGATCTTTCTTGAACGGATGTTGATGTGCCGCAGGGCCGCAGAAGTGCTGGGGTGCCGGTTCAAGCTGGTGGCGAACGGGAACAAGTTATGCTGAAAACCGAATGAAAGCCATCTGTCAGAAGTGCTGACAGATGGCTTTTTGCATGAGATTGGATAAAAAGTCAATTGAGGATATTGACAAATATAGTCTGCATCTTTATAATGCACCTACCTTAAGGGAAAACAACATAGATTCACTAATTAGTAAATCAAAGGAAGGGCAGAATCATGATTTTAGATCAGTGGAAAAGTGAGGGAATGGATGTGACCATCTCTTATCTGCCGGTGTGGGAACTGTGCTATTCCATGCATGTGCTTTCAGAACCGGATCATCACCTTTACCGGAGAAAGTGGTCAAAAAGGGTAGAAGAAGAATTTCCGGATCTTGTGAAGAGAATCCGTGATTATAGCGAGGTGACTTGTCAGTGGACGCTCTTTATTGATGTTCCTGTATGGAGCGAGATGCGCCAAATGGAGATTCCGGAGTTTTTTGCGTTTCTGCGGAAGAAGGAAATCTTCTGGTGGAACCAGGCGGCAGAGACGCTTGGGAAGAAACTGACCATTCTGGAGCGAAGGGATATCCTTGGGATTTTTCAGGACTATTACGAGCAGATATTCCGGAGAGAAGAAATGATCCTTCGGGCTTACCTTGTCAGAGTCCTGGAGAGGGAGCGGGAATTTTGCATAGAACATGGCGTCTGGGAATGGTGTAAAACCATTCATGAGAGAATGCGTGTGGAAGAGACCCAGGTCCGATACCTGAAGAATCGGGACTTTGTCTATCAGAAGAAAGATATCCGGAGAATTTATCTTACGGCAAGTACTTTTCTGGAACCGCATCTGTGGCTGTATCAGCATGACACGGAGCTGGAGGTGGTTAAAAGCATCCGGGTGGAGCAGCCGGAAGATTATCATTTGCCGGAACAGACAGTGCTGGTGTTCAAGGCGCTTGGAGACCGGTCCAGGCTGAATATTGTAAGGCTTTTATTCCGCGGAGTAAAAACGACACAAGAGCTTGCTGCAAAGCTGGGGTTGAGCGAGGCGGCGGTGTCCAAGCATCTGAAGATTCTAAGCGAGGCAAAGCTGGTAAAGAAGAAGGCAAGCGGTCATTATATGGAGTATACCCTGAATATGGAAGTGGTTGACTTTATTCCCTATACTTTTTATGAAATGCTGACCAGATTCTGAACCGAAGACAGGAAATGAAAAGGAGGAGCAATATGAATCTTATCTGGTCGACTTACCGGCGGATCAGGACCGGGATCTTGCGGGCGGTGCCGTGGTCTTTTATGGTGTCCAGGATTACGACTGGAGTAATCCAGATTATTATTCCTTATTTTATTTATGTGTTTTTTATGGAAAGAAATGTCACAGACACCTTTTACGCATATGCAGGCGGCGCTGATTATATGACTTATGTGGTGCTGGGATCCGCTTTAAACGTGCTGGCGGTTTCTACATTGATGAATATTGGAAGGGCGCTGATCACAGAACTTCGGGAGGGAACTTTAGAAATGCTCCTGTTGTCGCCTTCACCGAGAGGCCCTTATTTTGCCGGGTGCCTGCTGGAACAGACAACCCGGGCGCTGCTGGAATTTGCAGCGGTACTGGTGGTGGGCGCCTGTTGCGGAGCAAAGCTTGGAAGAATATTTACGGTTTCTGCACTGTTTGCTATCGCGCTTGCCGTTTTTGGATTTTTTTGCATGGGGCTTTTGCTTTCGGGGGTCATGCTGTATACAAGAGATACATATATCACGCAAAATACCCTGTTTGTATCCATGAGCCTGGTCTGCGGGATTGCGTTTCCTATTCAGTATCTGCCGCAGTGGGTGCAAAATGTGGCTCAGATATTTCCGCTGACTCCCGCGGTCACTCTGTTTCGGAATGTGGTGACCGGCGGGCAGGGACTTCTGGAAAACGGACAGCTTATTTTACAGGTTCTTTTGCTGTCGGCAGTGTATCTT
This sequence comes from Mordavella massiliensis, assembly GCF_016902415.1. Taxonomy (GTDB): domain Bacteria; phylum Bacillota; class Clostridia; order Lachnospirales; family Lachnospiraceae; genus Merdimonas; species Merdimonas faecigallinarum. The sequence goes on from NZ_JACJLV010000012.1 coordinate 2,596, forward strand.
TCCGCTGGCTTTCTCTGGAACCGGAAGCTTGAGCGGTCTCTTCTGGAGAGCATGTTCGGATAAATAATATTTGTGAAAATGAGGTGGAAAACAGATGATACAGGCAGAGCACTTGTCAAAAACATATGTATTAAAAGAAAAGAGCCATCTGTTCGGGAAAAGGAAGGTACGGCAAATTTCGGCGGTCCGTGATATTTCACTGGAGATACCGAAGGGAAAGATCACGGGTGTCCTGGGGATCAACGGAGCCGGAAAAACTACCACGATCCGGATGCTGGCATCTTTGATCACGCCTACTTCGGGGAGTCTTACGATGGATGGCGTGGATGCGGTGAAGAATCATCTCTGGGTGAAAGAGCGGATCAATATGATCTCAGGCGGAGAGAGAAATCTCTACTGGCGGCTGACGGCGCAGGAAAATCTCCGCTATTTCGGAAGTCTGTACGGGATCGGGAAAAAAGAACTGGAGGAAAGGATCGGAGAACTTCTGAAAACGGTGGGACTGGAGGAAGCAAAAGACATTCCGGTGGAACGGTATTCCAAGGGGATGAAACAGAGGCTGCAGATTGCGAGAGGGCTGATCAATGAGCCAGAGTATCTGTTTTTGGATGAACCGACTCTGGGACTGGATATTTTGATCGCAAAGGAAATCAGGGAGCTGATCCACTCGCTGGCAAAGGAGAGGGGAAAAGGCATCCTTCTGACGACTCATTATATCAGTGAAGCGGAAGAGTTGTGCGACTATATCTATGTGCTGGATCAGGGGCAGATCATTGCCAGAGGCACCAAGGAGGAGTTGAAGGAGATTTTTAAGGTGAAGCCCCGGATGGTGGTGCAGGAGATGAGTCTGGAGGAAGTCCTGATGAAGATTATCAAACGATCGAGAGGTGAAGGGGATGGAAAAGATTCTGCGTGTCATGAAGGCGGAGATCATCAAACAGCAGCAGTATGATTATCATTCTTATTTTGTCTGGTGTTCGCTTCTGATCTGGCCGGTCCTCGGATTTCTGGAGGTCTACTATACTTACAAACCTTTTGCGTTTACCGGCTATCTGGGAATCCATGACAGCGGTGATCTGCTGGCGTTTCTTGGAACCGGATATATGGCGTACACCTGCTTCTGGTCTATGGTGCAGAATGCCTGGTCCATGTCTTTGCAGGAGCGGGAGGACGGAACGCTGGAAATCACTTTTCTGACGCCTGCAAGCCGGATGGCGATGAATTACGGGAAAGCGCTGGGCGCTCTGATCCAGGAAGTGTGGATGTTCGGATGCTTTTGTCTGTTTGTATTATTTTATACGCATACGTTGACTTTGGAAAATCTGTGGGCGCTGCCGTTGTTTTTATGCTTGCTGTTGTTCTCTTCTATGATATGGGGCGGCATGCTGAATGCGATTTTTCTGTATTCCAGGGATGCGTCAATGATCATGGATGTGTTTGACGCGCCCATGATCCTGTTTGCAGGAACCAGGATTCCGGTGCAGTGTTTTCCGGTATGGGCAAAGGTAATATCTTTACTTTTCCCCCTGACATATTGCCTGAATATCATCCGCTTTATTCTGGGCATTCAGGGCGGAGGAGCAGAGATCATGCCGGATCTGGCCGGGCTTGTCATCTGCCTGGGTGTGATGGCGGGAGTGACCGCCTGGCTGATCAGACGGGTGGAAAAGCATAACAGGGAAACAGGAGAACTGCAGTTTTATTAACTGTGGTTCTCCTGTTGTTATAGAAACCGTATTCTTTACGAACAGACCGGATCGCTTACAGCGCTGATTTTAATGGAAGGGCTTCCTTTACTTTTTCCACGCCTTCGCCGATGATAGCCTGGGTTCTGGCTGCGGATTCGTCTGCTTCTTCTTTGATGCCTGTAACGCCGGTTACGTCTTCCAGATTTTCGGTGTCATCGACCGGCAGGACCAGGAAAGCGGCATCCTTCTCACCGGGATAGCGGTGCGTCCACATGGGAGTGAAGGTCACATCTTCCAGCGTAACCTTTCCCTTTTTGTTGCTGGAAAGGGAGAGGCTTAAGAGGTAACTGTCCTCGGTTTCGCCTGTGGGCAGTTCTTCTGTCATATATTCGATCTGCTGGTTGGACAGGAAATTTCCGATGGCATAAGCGCAGAGCATCTGGTGCTTGCCGTCTGTGGAAGTCAGCACATCTACCGGCTGGATCACATGAGGATGGCTGCCGATCAGAGTGTCGATTCCCAGGTCGCAAAGTTCCTGTGCGATCGTTTCCTGCTGCTCAGACGGAGTGGTCTGGTATTCGTTGCCCCAGTGCATATAGGCGATGGTGTACTGGGCGCCTTCTTTTTTCATGGCTGCGAGAGAATTTTCTACTTCCGCATAGAAGGAATCCAGATCATTGTAGTTAAAGGAATTGATCAGCGGGGCAATCTCCTCGGACAGAGGAATGGAATTAATGGAAACTTCGCCGTCCTCTTCTGTGGTTTCAAATACATAACTGATCACGCCGATCTTAATTCCGTTTACATCCACTACATTGTAGGTCTTTTGCTCTTCGTCAGAGCGGGTGCCCAGATAACCAAGATCTCGCTCCTTTAGTACGTCCATGGTGCGTAAAAGCCCCTCATCCCCGCCGTCATATACATGATTGCTGGCAAGATTGATCATGTCAAAGCCGCATCCTGCCAGGGAATCCGCCAGGGCATCGGGGGAGCGGAAGATCGGATAGCTGCTGTAGCCAGCCTCTTCTCCGGCCAGAGAGGTCTCCAGAGTAACGGTGGCCATGTCAGAAGCTTCGATCAGATCCCTGCAATAGTCAAAGATGGGATCGTAATTGTAGGTATTATCTTCAGAATTATAATAGGTGGCAGACTCCATGATCGGTCCGTGGAAAACCACATCCCCCGCCGCCGTCCAGGTGGCTTTGGAAGGCGTGAACTGCGCTTCCGCGGCTGCCTTTTCTGCTTCTGCTTTCTTTTGCAGTTCTTCTTTGGTAGGAACTGCAAGAGAAGTCAGAGCGGCAAGGAGGATCCCGCAAAGGATAATGCCAAACAAAAAAATGTAGAAATTGCGGTCGCTTTCCAGGAAATAGGATAAGTCAGATCTGCGGCGATTTCTGTGATGAGAATGTGCCTTATGGGATTCGGTGTGATGAGAAGCATGGAGACGCCGGTGTTCCAGCCGTTCCAGCTTCTCCTGACGCTCCATCCGTTCCTGGGCTTTCTTTCTGTGTTCTTCAAATTCAGACATATCTCTTGTTGAGCCTTGTTTGTCAGATAAAAAAGGCTCTCCCCCTCTTTCGTGTGATACATTTATTGTAACGCCGGAATAGAAGAAAAACAAGAGTCAAATGGGGACGGGGGATTTTCAGAAATCCCCCGTCCCCATTTGAAGGCGTCCGGCAGTAGCAGCCAGTAAGAATACGGCGCCGCAGAACAGGCAGTTGAAGGCAAGGCCGGTTTCCAGGCCTGCCAGGTCATTGATGATCCCTACGATCCAGGGCCCGAACATGCCGCCGAGTCCGCCGAATGCCAGGAAGATCCCCAGTGTCCGGCCGGTATGGCCGGTGCTGATCTCGGAGATGACAGCCGTGGATGTGGGAAAGATGATGGAATAACAGAATCCGCTGGCAGATGTAAGAAGGGCCAGGGATTCCGGTCCTGCAATCCCGCCAAGGATGCAAATGGCTGCAAGGAGCGAGGCGGCCAGGATGCTTCGGACGTGGCCCGCCCGGTCAACGAACAGGCTGCCACAGAGCCGTCCCAGTGTGATCCCGATATAAAAAAGGGAAAGGCCGGTGGAAGCTTCCAGTATGGAAAAGTGCTTCACATGACAATAGAAGTCCACCAGCCAGGTGGCGGTGCCGATTTCAGCCGCCATATAAGCGAAGTTCGATAGATTCATGGATAATACGGCCAGGCTTCGGGCCCTGCGCGGATGTCTGGCAGAGGTTGCGCCCTCCCGGAAGGAGCCGGGGGAAGGGGCGGAAGTTTCTTTCGCATTTCCGGCATGTCGGAAGGAGGCGGGCCAGCGCAGAAGGACGAAATATACGGCAGCCGGGACGGCGATCAGCAGTCCGGACCGGTAGATTAACCGCCAGGAAACGCCCTGGTCGAGAAAGAGACCGGCAATCATGGGAGTGACAAACGCGCCGCAGCCGGCAATGGCAGCCAGTATATTTAAGTAACGGCCCTTCTTTTCCTTATAGATGGCGGCAATGATGTTACAGCCGCCAAGCTCCAGGGAACCAAGGCCGATCCCGATAAAGAAGATAAATGCAATGAGAGCGAGAAGCCCGGAAGAGGCGGCATATCCGGCTACACCGAAGATCAAAGAGCAGGCTGCCAGTACCAGGGTGAATTTCGGCCCGGTCCGGTCAGCCAGGATGCCGACCAGCAGTGTGGCGGCAAAATATCCGGCGTATTGTCCCATGACAACAGAGCCGCCCGCGGTATAGCTAAGATCCAGATCTGTCAGCAGTACCGAAAGGGTAGCGCCCCGCATGCTGTCAAACATACCGAAGAGCAGATAACTCAGAAATCCGCCCAGTGTCAGAATGATAAGCTGGCGTCTGGTGAGTTTTGGCATAATCTTCCTCCTGTGTCTTGTATATTTCTCCGGGTTCAAGTATGATTATATCAGCAAAAAATGTGGACAGATAATAATATCGAGCCTAAAAATATGACAATTTCGTCAAACAGGAGGAAATCATGATAGAATTTGGCGATACCATCACAGATGAAAGAGGGAGGGAAGACCTGGGGCATGTGGCCGGGGGATTTCCGGTAGGGTGTTATTTTGACGATCTGAGCCATAAGACCATTCCCTGGCACTGGCACGGGGAAATGGAGGCAGGGATCGTGGCGGAAGGGAGGATCCGGTTCCGGACGCCGGGGCAGGACCTTTCCCTGTCAAAAGGAGACGGCTTCTTTGTAAACAGTGAAGTCCTGCATGAGATGCACCGTGAAGAGGAGGGCCCCTGCGAGGTGCATATCCTGGCGTTTCAGCCGGAACTTGCAGGCGCGAAAGGCAGTATATTCTGGGATAAATATATTTTTCCGGTTCTTGGAAACCCGCAGCTGGAAGGAATGGGGCTGGACCGGGATCTTCGAAAACCAGTAAGGGATCTGATCGAGGACGCCTGGCTTGCCTGTGTAAAAGAAGAGGAAGGCTTTGAGATCCGGGTACGGGAAGATCTGACCCGGCTATTACTGCTTCTTGGCGGGAAATATCCGGCGTCTGCCGGAAAGGAAAAGGGCGGCCGGGAAAGATCCAGGCGGTACAATGAGCGGATGAAGCAGATGCTGACATTTATCCGGGAACACTATGGAGAACCGCTGACTGCAGAGCAGATCGCGGCCAGCGCCTCAGTCAGCCCAAGCGAGTGTCTGCGGTGTTTCCGGAGCGTGCTTGGGACTACGCCGATTTCTTATCTGCGGGATTACCGGCTTCAGACGGCTGCAAAACTGCTTGCCGGAACCTCCCGGAAAATATCCGATATCACGGACCAGTGCGGATTTTCGGAAATGAGTTACTTTGCCAAATCCTTCCGCGAAATGTACCACTGTACGCCCTCGGCTTACCGGAACGGAGCGGATCCTGTCCGGACAGGGGAGGGGAAATATTGACATTTCCGGAAACTGTGGTATGATAAGGGAGATGTGAATATCGGAAACATAGAGTGAACAAGGGTTCATGAAGGGGTGCACCACCGCGGGTGTATTGCTTTGTGAACCCTTTTTTGTCCCATGGGAAATCTGTTTTCGGGAAAGGAGAACCGGATCATGAAAGTAAATGGAGAAGAGAAAGTCCTGGAAAAAGAGATCCTGCTTTCTGAATATCTGGAGCAGGAAGGATATCAGACCGGGCGGATCGCTGTGGAGCGAAACGGAGAGATCATTCCGAAAAGAAATTATAAGGCAACCATTCTTCACAATGACGATGTGCTGGAAGTGGTGAGTTTTGTAGGAGGAGGCTAAGATGGCGGACCGGGACTGGGTATTAACAAAGGAAGAAATAGATGCGGCTCTGGAGGCCAGGCATTCCAGAACTGTGCAGGAACGGCTGCGGGCCGGGAAGGTGGCGGTGGCCGGGCTGGGAGGCCTGGGCTCCAATGTGGCCGTTTCCCTTGCAAGGATTGGCGTCGGACACCTGCATCTGGTTGATTTTGACCGGGTGGACGTGACCAACCTGAACAGACAGCAGTATTTTATGCGCCAGATCGGCAGGTACAAGACGGATGCTTTAAAGGAAGAACTGCTGGAGATCAATCCATACCTGGATATCCGCACGGACTGCGTCCGGGTGACAGAGGAAAACCTGGAGGCGTTGTTCCAGGAGGAAGAGATTGTCTGCGAGGCCTTTGATGACCCGGAATGCAAGGCCATGCTGGTCAACGGTATTCTGGAGAGATTTCCGGAAAAGATTATCGTCAGCGCCTCCGGCATGGCGGGGTACGGGCAAAGCAACGAGATCCGCACCCGGAAGATCGGGAAAAATTTCTATCTCTGCGGGGACGGGGTCAGTGATTCCGGAAATGGTATGGGGCTGATGGCGCCCCGCGTGGCAGTCTGTGCCGGCCATGAGGCAAACCTGATCGCGGAGCTTCTAATTGACGGGCGTGACGGCGGCCAGACGGATAAAAATGACGATAAATAATAGAAGAAACAGAAGAAAGAAACAGGAGGAATGAAGAAATGACAGACAGAGAAAAAGATACATTGGTGATCGGAGGACATGCCTTCACATCCAGGTTTATCCTGGGATCCGGTAAATATTCCTTTGAACTTATCAAAGCTGCGGTGGAGAATGCCGGCGCGCAGATCATTACCATGGCGCTTCGCAGGGCGAGCCAGTATGGAGACAATATTCTGGATTATATTCCGGACGGGGTGACGCTGCTTCCCAATACTTCCGGGTCAAAGACAGCTGAGGAGGCGGTCCGGACCGCAAGACTGTCCAGAGAGATCTGCGGCAGTGATTTTGTAAAAGTGGAAGTGATCCCGGATACAAAATACCTGCTTCCGGACAATTATGAGACTGTGAAAGCCACAGAGATCCTGGCAAAAGAAGGATTTATCGTAATGCCTTATATGTATCCGGATCTGAATGCCGCAAAGGCGCTGCGGGATGCGGGAGCAGCCTGCATCATGCCGCTTGGCGCGCCCATTGGATCCAATAAAGGGATCTGCACCAGAGATTTTATCCAGATCCTGATCGATGAGATGGATCTGCCGATCATTGTGGATGCGGGGATCGGAAAGCCGTCCCAGGCCTGTGAAGCCATGGAGATGGGAGCGGCGGCTGTGATGGCAAATACGGCCATTGCCACAGCAGGAGATATCCCGGCCATGGCAGGCGCATTTAAGCAGGCCATTGAGGCGGGCCGCGCGGCGTATCTTGCAGGCATGGGCCGCGTCATTGAACGCGGGGCCAGCGCCTCCTCTCCGGTGACCGGCGTCAGCGGGAAATAAGATGTGGCAGGGAAAAGAGGATGTATGAAGGAATTGATTTTACAAAAGTGATAGCAGTATCCAACCGGCATCTGAGCAGACTTCCTTACCTTGCACAGGTGGAGAGGATCCTGCGCCTGCATCCGAAGGCCTTTCTTTTGCGGGAAAAGGATCTGGGAGAGGAAGAATATCGAAAGCTTGCAAAGCAGGTGAAGAAACTCTGCGACCAATATCAGGTCGAGCTGATCCCCCATTTTTATCCGGCCACGGCAGAAGCGCTGGGGTGCGGCGCGGTGCATCTGCCGCTCTGGAAATACAGGGAGACTTCTGATCTTTATGGCCTCCGGGTCGGCGTATCAGTGCATGCTGTAGAAGAAGCGAAGGAAGCGGTGGGGCTTGGTGCGTCGTATCTGACGGCAGGGCATGTGTTTGCCACGGACTGCAAGAAGGGGCTTGCACCCCGGGGACTGCCCTTTTTAAAAGAAATCTGTGATGTTGCGAAAGTGCCGGTTTACGGGATCGGCGGGATCGGACCTGACCCGGAACAGATCCGCCAGACACTGGAACAGGGTGCGACAGGAGTCTGTATCATGTCCGGGATGATGCGGATATAAAATATGGCATCCGAAAGCATAATGCCTTCGGATGCCATACTTTATGAGGGGGGAGATAGTCGAATCTATCAACTATCCAGGTTTTATTATAGAAGGAAAATGTGACCAAAATATGTTCAGAGTCTAAAAAAAGCGAAAATTTCTGATTTCCTTGTCATTTTTCTTATTATGAGATATAATGGTTAAAGCAAATTTTTAGGAATTGGAGGAAATTGAAAATGTTAGTATCAGCAAAAGACATGCTTGAAAAAGCGGTCGCAGGTCACTATGCGGTTGGTCAGTTCAATATCAATAACCTGGAGTGGACCAAATGTATCCTTCAGGCTGCTGAGGAGTGCAAATCTCCGGTAATCTTAGGCGTATCCGAGGGAGCCGGCAAGTACATGACAGGATTTAAGACCGTAGCTTCCATGGTATCTGCTATGATCGAAGAGATGGGCATTACCGTTCCGGTAGCGCTTCACCTGGATCACGGAACCTATGACGGATGTATGAAATGTATCGAGGCAGGATTTTCTTCTATCATGTTTGACGGATCCAAGTACCCGATCGATGAAAATGTTGCAAAGACAAAAGAGCTGATTGCGATCTGCCGTGAGAAGGGAATGTCCCTGGAGGCAGAGGTCGGAGCTATCGGCGGCGAGGAAGACGGCGTGATCGGACAGGGCGAATGCGCAGATCCTAACGAGTGCAAGATGATCGCTGACCTTGGCGTAGACATGCTGGCAGCAGGCATTGGAAATATCCATGGAAAATATCCTGCAAACTGGGCAGGCTTAAGCTTTGAGACTCTGGACGCCATCCAGCAGCTGACAGGAGATCTTCCGCTGGTTCTCCACGGCGGTACCGGAATCCCGGACGACATGATCAAAAAAGCCATCGACCTTGGCGTTGCCAAGATCAATGTAAATACAGAGTGCCAGTTAGTATTTGCAGAAGCTACCCGCAAGTACATCGAGGCAGGCAAAGACCTGGAAGGCAAAGGCTACGACCCGCGTAAACTTCTCAAACCGGGCGCAGAAGCTATTATCGACAAGGTAAAAGAAAAGATGGAACTGTTTGGTTCCGTAGGAAAAGCCTAAGCATCAGGCACAGGGATAAAAAGAATAAAGGCGTTCCAACCGGAAGTTGGAGTGCCTTTTTCTGATATGCGGCAGAATGATACGAGAAGGAAGAAAGGAAATGCGAGAATATGAGTGAAGCATTTAACGTGGCTGACATTTTCGGACAGGACGTTTTTAACGACACTGTTATGCAGGAACGTCTCCCGAAAAAGGTATACAAGGACCTGAAGAAGACGATTGAGGAAGGAAAAGAGCTGGATCTGGCGACTGCGGATGTGATCGCCCATGAGATGAAGGAGTGGGCCATTGAAAAAGGCGCCACCCATTACACCCACTGGTTTCAGCCGTTGACGGGCGTAACAGCAGAAAAACACGATTCCTTTATTTCAGCGCCTATGCCAAGCGGAAAGGTTCTGATGAGTTTCTCGGGAAAAGAACTGATCAAGGGAGAGCCGGACGCTTCGTCTTTCCCCTCCGGCGGGCTTCGGGCCACTTTTGAGGCGAGAGGATATACGGCATGGGACTGTACGTCTCCGGCGTTCGTGCGTAAAGATGCGGCAGGTGCGACACTTTGTATTCCCACTGCATTTTGTTCTTATACAGGAGAAGCGCTGGATCAGAAGACTCCGCTTCTTCGTTCCATGGAGGCCATTAACATCCAGGCGCTCCGCCTGATCCGCCTCTTTGGAAATACGACCTCCAGAAAAGTGACTCCTTCCGTAGGTCCTGAACAGGAATATTTCCTGGTAGACGCAAAGAAATTTCAGCAGAGAAAAGACCTGATCTATACCGGCAGGACCCTGTTTGGCGCGATGCCGCCCAAGGGGCAGGAACTGGACGATCATTATTTTGGAACCATCCGCCAGCGGATCGCCGGATTTATGCGTGATGTGAACATTGAACTGTGGAAGGTGGGCGTAAGCTCCAAGACACAGCACAATGAAGTGGCTCCGGCACAGCATGAGCTGGCGCCCATCTATGCGCCGGCCAATGTGGCGGTGGACCACAACCATCTGGTGATGCAGACGCTGAAACGGGTGGCCGGTCAGCATGGCATGAAGTGTCTGCTCCACGAGAAACCCTTTGCAGGAGTGAACGGCTCCGGCAAGCATGACAACTGGTCTCTGACCACAGACGACGGAAAGAACCTTCTGGATCCTGGCAAAACCCCGCATGAAAATATTCAGTTCTTGCTGGTACTGACTTGTATTTTAAAGGCGGTGGATGAGCATGCAGATCTGTTAAGAGAGTCTGCGGCCGATCCGGGGAACGATCACCGTCTGGGGGCGAACGAAGCGCCGCCGGCGATCATTTCCGTGTTCCTTGGCGACCAGCTGGAGGACGTGATCGAGCAGCTTGTCAGCACCGGAGAGGCAACCCACAGCTTAAAGGGCGGGAAGCTTGAGACCGGCGTGCGCACGCTGCCGGATCTGGCAAAAGATGCGACAGACCGGAACCGGACGAGCCCGTTTGCATTTACCGGAAATAAATTTGAATTCCGTATGGTAGGCTCCAGAGATTCTGTAGCCGGCCCCAACGTGGTGTTGAATACCATCGTGGCGGAAGCATTTTCCGAGGCCTGCGATGTACTGGAAAATTCCGATAATTTTGAGATGGCAGTGCATGACCTGATCAAAAAGTACGCAACAGAGCACCAGAAGATCATTTTCAATGGCAATGGATATTCCGACGAGTGGGTGAAAGAAGCCGAGCGGAGAGGACTGCCCAACATCCGCTCCATGGTGGAGGCGATCCCGGCTCTGACGACGGAAAAATCCGTGGCAATGTTTGAAAAGTTCGGAGTATTTACCAGGGCGGAGCTGGAGTCCAGAGAAGAGATCAAATACGAAAATTATGCAAAGGCGATCAATATAGAGGCCCGTACCATGATCGATATGGCCAGCAAGCAGTTCCTTCCGGCGTTTATCAAGTACACCAGAACGCTGGCGGACACGGTGATCGCTGTGCGGGAAGCAGGAGCAGATCCTTCCGTGCAGTCTGATATTTTAAATGAAGTGACCGTTCATCTTGCCGAGACCAGAGAGGCGCTGGAAAAGCTGAAGGTGGTAACAGAAAAGGCGGCTGCCATGGCAGAGGGAGGAGACCAGGCCAGATATTATCACTCCGAGGTGGTTCCGGCCATGGAAGCGCTGCGCGCGCCGGTAGATACCATGGAGATGATCATGGATAAGGACGCATGGCCGATGCCGTCCTACGGCGATCTGATGTTTGAAGTGTAAAGGAGAGACTTCGTGACAAGAAGAGAATTTATCGACAAGCTGAAAGCCGCGCTGGAGCAGGATCTAAGCCCCGGCGAAGTGCAGGAGCAGGTTACATTTTATAATGATTATATCCGGGACGAGGTGCGAAAAGGGAGAACGGAGGAAGCGGTAACCGCGGAACTCGGGGATCCCTGGGCAATCGCCCGCAATATCATCAGCGCCGCGGAGATCACAGGCGAAGGAAGCTTCGGACAGGAGAGCGAGGGACGCTATCAGGAACCGGAACGGCGCAGAAGCGGCGCGTACCGGGAAGAGAGCGGAAGCCAGATCCATATCTTCGGAGCGCCCAGCTGGTGGCAGATCCTGCTGGTGGTGCTGGGTGTGATCGGTGTGATCGCGCTGGTGATCGCCGTGATCGGAGGGATCTTTTCCCTTCTGGCTCCAATCCTGGTGCCATTACTCGTGATACTTATTATATTTCAGATATTGGGAAAACGCCGGTGAAAACCGGCGTTTTTTGTTAGGCGTTTTTCTTTAAAGGTAAAAGACCGATGGGGGAGCCATCGGTCTTTTGAGGGGAGTATAAATAATTAATAAGGGGTTGTAGAAAGAATCCTTTCTACATGACTTAGTATAATATAGCAGAGATCAAAAAGCAAGCAAAATATTAAAAAAATCTTAAGCAAAATTTGAAACAGCCAGATTGCTGTACAGATGGCAATAAGTGTATAAATAATTCCGCCGGTTCCGATACATAGAATTTCTCAAACAGGAAACAATAATCTCGAAAATAAAAGAAGCAGGAGGAATTGACATGGCAAAAAACAATCAGTCATCCAACAGTAACCAGAATGCAAATAACACGAGACAGAATGGCGCCGGCAAACAGACAGCCGGAAAAAATTCCGCGAACAACAAAAATTCCTACGGGAAAAATAACGCTTCCCGGAATTACACATCCGGCGCATCCGACTACAGCGACAAATACTAGCAACGCAAAAGGGGACGTAGACCTTTGCAAAAGGTCTACGTCCCCTTTTGCGTTTTGCCCTGTCCCAAATTGCATTTTACCCTGTACCCGATTGACAAATTCTACAAAAAGCAAGTAAGATGTAAGGAGCAGGTAAGGAATTTTATTGTTGAGGATAGAGGATATGATGAGTCGTATGGAATTGATCGCGCCCTGTCATTTTGGGCTGGAGGCCGTTTTGAAACGGGAGATCCTGGATCTGGGATATGAGATCCTGGAGGTGGAAGATGGAAGAGTGACATTTCTGGGAGATGCAGAAGCGGTCTGCCGGGCAAATGTGTTTTTGCGCACTGCGGAGCGGATCCTTCTTAAGGTGGGAAGCTTCCGGGCAGTGACGTTTGAGGAATTGTTTGAAAAGACCAGGGCGCTTCCCTGGGAAGCGTATATCCCGAAGAACGGGAAGTTCTGGGTGGCCAAGGCTTCTTCTGTGAAAAGCAGGCTGTTCAGCCCGTCGGATATCCAGTCGATCATGAAGAAGGCGATGGTGCGAAGGCTGCAGGAGAAATATCATCTGGAGTGGTTCCCGGAGGATGGGGCACAGTACCCTCTCCGGGTGTTCCTGATGAAGGATCAGGTGACGGTGGGGATCGACACTTCCGGCATGTCGCTGCACAAGAGAGGGTACCGGGAAATTTCCGGTAAAGCGCCGATCACGGAGACGCTGGCGGCCGCTCTCATCCTGCTGACGCCCTGGAAGCGGGACCGGATCCTGGTGGACCCGTTCTGCGGAAGCGGGACATTTCCGATCGAGGCAGCGATGATGGCCGCGCATATCGCGCCGGGCATGAACCGGTCTTTTACAGCAGAGAACTGGACGGAACTGATCCCGAAGAAACTGTGGTATGACGCGGTAAATGAAGCCGGCGACCTGATCGATGATCAGATTGAGACGGATATCCAGGGATATGATGTGGATGAGGACGTGATCCGCATAGCAAGAAGAAATGCCAGGGAAGCCGGAGTGGAGCATCTGATCCATTTTCAGAGAAGAGATGTGCGGGATCTGCACCATCCGAAAAAGTACGGATTCCTGATCACGAATCCGCCCTACGGGGAACGGCTGGAGGATAAAAAGGACCTGCCGGAGCTCTACCGGGCCTTTGGAGAGGCGTATCGCAGACTGGATTCCTGGTCTGCCTACATGATCACGTCTTACGAGGACGCGGAGAAATATTTCGGAAGGAAAGCGGATAAGAACCGGAAGATCTATAACGGGATGCTGAAAACATATTTTTACCAATTCCAGGGGCCAAAGCCGCCAAGAAGGCCGAAAAGCCCGGAGCAGGGACTGGAGTAAGCGAAAAGGAGCGCATAAGAGAAATGGATAAGATTATTTTTGCAACAGGAAATGCACATAAGATGGTAGAGATCCGTATGATCTTAAAGGATCTGGGCGTGGAGATCCTTTCGCAGGCAGAAGCCGGGATCCATGCAGATGTGGTAGAGGATGGATCTACCTTTGAAGAAAATGCGCTGATCAAGGCGACCAGGATCCGCGAAGCGGCGGCAGCCAGGCCGGAGTACAAAAATGCGGTGGTGCTGGCGGACGATTCCGGGCTGGAGATTGATTATCTGAACAAAGAGCCTGGCATCTACTCGGCCAGATATATGGGAGAAGATACTTCCTATGATATTAAGAACCAGGCGCTTCTGGACCGGCTGGAGGGCGTGCCGGATGAAAAGCGGACGGCCCGTTTTGTGTGCGCCATCGCGGCGGCGCTTCCGGACGGAACTACGGAAGTGGTAAGAGGAACAATGGAGGGGATCATCGGCCATAAGATCGCCGGGGAAAATGGATTTGGATACGATCCGATTTTCTTCCTTCCGGAATACGGCTGCACCAGCGCAGAGCTGTCCCCGGAGGAAAAGAATGAACTGAGCCACAGGGGGGAAGGCCTGCGGAAGATGCGCGAAATCCTGGAGAGGAGGAAGGGACTGTGAAGGTTTTGATCGTCAGCGATACCCATAAGTCCCATCGCAATCTGGAAAGGATCATCGAAAAGGAGAAGCCTTTCCAGATGCTGATCCACTTAGGCGACGTGGAAGGCGCGGAGGATTATATCGAGGCTCTGGCAGACTGTCCGGTCCACATCGTGCGGGGAAATAATGATTTCTTTTCCGATCTGCCGGCTGAACAGGAATTTTTTATTGAAGGACATCATGTGTTTATCACGCACGGACATTATTACGGGGTTTCCCTGGGAGAAGACCGGATCAAGGCGGAAGCCAGAGGAAGGGGAGCGGATATTGTCATGTACGGACACACGCACAGACCCTCTCTGGAGGAGGAGAAGGATCTGGTGACCCTTAATCCGGGAAGCGTTTCTTATCCCAGACAGGCGGGGAGAGATCCCAGCTATATCGTGATGCAGGCAGATGAGCGGGGCGGTGTGGATTTTCAGATCTGTTATCAAAAAATATAAAAAAAGTTGTTGACAACCAGGAAACCATCCGATATAATAATTTTTGCGTTGTGAGGCGACAAAAATGTCGGGGTGTGGCTCAGCTTGGCTAGAGCGCCTGGTTTGGGACCAGGAGGCCGCAGGTTCGAATCCTGTCACCCCGATCATGACATATCACCTGCGGGTGTAGTTCAATGGTAGAACACCAGCCTTCCAAGCTGGATACGTGGGTTCGATTCCCATCACCCGCTTCTATGAGTCTGTAGCTCAGCTGGATAGAGCAACGGCCTTCTAAGCCGTAGGTCGAGGGTTCGAATCCCCCCAGGCTCGTTAGAACCGCGACAATTAAATACAGGGATACTTAGTTGGACGCTTGGTTCGATAAGTAATTAGCATGGTGGGTATGGTGCAGTTGGTTAGCGCGCCAGATTGTGGTTCTGGATATCATGGGTTCGAGTCCCATTACCCACCTTTTTCTATTTTCTTTTATTGGGCTATCGCCAAGCGGTAAGGCACAGGACTTTGACTCCTGCATTCGTTGGTTCGAATCCAACTAGCCCAGCTTTTTACGGGCGTGTAGCTCAGGCGGTAGAGCACTTGACTTTTAATCAAGTTGTCCGGGGTTCGAATCCCCGCACGCTCATTTTATGAAAACAGCGGATTCCTTGAACCAGAGGTTTCCGCTCTTTTGATACCATGGGCGGATGTGGCGGAACTGGCAGACGCGCTAGACTTAGGATCTAGTACTTCGGTGTGCAGGTTCGATTCCTGTCATCCGCATTAGGATCGTGATTTCTGATCTTGCATCGGGGGTTGCGGTTCTTTTTTTATAGCGGAGGATTGTCATTCCCCGGCTTGAATATCTGGGGAAAAGAGGATATAATGTGCTTTGTGGAAAAGAAGAGGCTTAAAAGGAGCGGAAAAAAGATGCTGGAAGTAAAAAATCTGACATTTAATGTCCATGAAAATGGAGTAGAAAGAAGCATTGTTGAGAATATAAGTTTTCAGGTACAGGACGGCGAGATGCTGGTGATCACCGGCCCAAACGGCGGCGGAAAATCTACGCTTGCCAAGGTGCTGATGGGAATTGAAAAAGCTGACGGCGGACAGATCCTTCTGGATGGAGAAGATATTACCGGTTATGACATCGATCACCGGGCAGGCGCAGGGATCGGCTTCGCGTTTCAGCAGCCGCCAAGATTTAAAGGAATGACGGTCAATAAACTGCTTTCCCTGGCTGCGGGAAGAGAGCTTTCCGAGCCGGAGTGCTGCAAGATGCTCAGCGCGGTAGGCTTATGCGCCAGAGAGTATATCAAAAGAGAAGTAGACGGTACATTGTCCGGAGGCGAGATGAAGCGGCTGGAGATTGCCACCGTTCTTGCCAGACATCATAAATTGTGCATTTTCGACGAGCCGGAGGCAGGCATTGATCTGTGGAGTTTTTCCATGCTGATCCAGCAGTTTGAAAAGATTCATCAGAAAAAGGAAGAAAGCCTGATCCTGATCTCACATCAGGAGAGAATCATCCAGATGGCGGACCGGATCATGGTGATCGAAGGCGGCAAGGTCGCGGCGATCGGGCCAAGAGACGAGATCCTGCCCACTCTCCTGGATAAGGGTGAGAGCTGCGTATGTATGGACCGGGAATAGGAGGAGACGACAGATGGAACAGACAATCGACCAGGCAAAACTGGACCGGATTACGGAACAGATTTTAAAACAGATTGACAATGGAAATGGATTTTCTCAGGAGGGTGCATTTAACCTGCGCCACAATGGGGTCGCGCTCTGCCACGGGGACAGCGAGCATATCAAGATCCGTAAAAAAGAGGACAAGCCGGGGATCGACGTGTATATTGACGCGGAGACGAAGGGCGAGCAGGTGCATATTCCTGTGGTGGTAGACGCTTCCGGTATGACAGATATTGTGTACAATGATTTTTATATTGCAGATGGCGCGGATGTGACCATTGTGGCCGGCTGCGGGATCCATAACAGCGGCTGCAATGAGAGCCGCCATGACGGGATCCATTCCTTTCATGTGGGAAAAGGCGCAAATGTGCGCTATGAAGAAAAGCACTATGGAGAGGGCGAAGGAACCGGAGCAAAGGTTCTGAACCCGGTGACAAAGATCTATATGGAGGAAGACTCTGTATTTACATTGGATACGGCCCAGATCAAGGGCGTGGATTCTACGCTGCGGGAAACAGACGTCCATCTGGGAGCCGGCGCAAAGCTGTATGTGCTGGAGAAGCTGATGACCCACGACCAGCAGACGGCGGAATCCAACATGGAGGTGGATCTGGACGGAGAGGGAAGCTCTGCGCAGATCATTTCCCGGTCTGTTGCCAAAGGAACCTCAAAACAGATCTTTCATCCCAAGGCTGTGGGCAATGCGAAATGCCACGCCCATGTACAATGTGATTCGATCATTATGGATCATGCGGAGGTCAGCTCGATCCCTGAGATTAACGCCAGACATCTGGACGCGGCCATCATCCATGAGGCGGCCATCGGAAGGATTAACGATGAACAGCTGATCAAGCTTCGGACGCTGGGCATGACGGAAGAAGAGGCAGAAGGCGTGATCATCGAAAACTTTTTAAATTGAGAGGCTATGTAGTTTTTTGACAGAAGAGAAGAGGAATCTATGAAATTAAAGAAACGACTGCACGTGATGGGGAAAGCGCTGCACATGGAACTCAGAGAGCACAAAAGCTCCTTTCTCGTGTATGTGACGCTGCGGGCGCTGGTCATCGTGATGATGATCCTGCAGATTTTTAACCGGAACTATGAAAATGTGTTTTTGTGCGCCCTGACCCTGGTGCTGCTGATTATGCCAAGCCTGATCCAGATCAACCTGAAGATCGAGCTGCCGACCGCGCTGGAGATCACGATCCTGATCTTCATTTTTGCCGCGGAGATCCTGGGAGAGATCCAGTCTTATTACATTAAATTTCCGTTCTGGGACACGGTGCTTCATACGATTAATGGATTCTTGATGGCGGCCATCGGATTTGCGCTGGTGGATATCCTGAACCGGAGCAAGAAATTTTCTATCCAGCTGTCGCCGGTATTCCTGGCGATCGTGGCATTTTGTTTTTCCATGACAGTGGGCGTGCTGTGGGAATTTTTCGAATGTGCCATGGACCGGTTTTTTGGCATGGACATGCAGAAAGACACGATCATCCACGGATTTTCTTCCGTGATGCTGGATCCGACGCACAGCAATATTCCGGTTCCTGTGGAGAACATCACTGAGGTGATCGTGAACGGAAAGGAACTGGGGCTGGGCGGCTACCTGGATATCGGGCTTTTGGATACCATGAACGACCTGTTTGTCAATTTCATCGGGGCGGTGGTGTTTTCCGTGATCGGTTATTTTTATGTGAAAAGCCGGGGGAAAGGGAAACTGGCCCGTAAGTTTATTCCGAGGCTTAAGAGCAAGGACGCGGATTTTCTGGTGAAAGCACAAGAAATGGAGAAAACAGAAGAGCAGAAGTGATTCTCGAAATGGTACTGGCCGGGGCGGAAGCCCCGGCTTTTTCTTTTGCTGACAGCGGTTCTTTATGGTAAAATAAGAATCAGAATGTGAATGACAAAAGGAAAAGGAGGAAGGAAGGCTATGTATTTTATCGGTATTGATCTGGGAACATCGGCGGTCAAGCTTCTTCTGATGGATGAAAAGGGGACGATCCACCGGGTGGTGTCAAAAGAATACCCTCTGTATTTCCCGCATCCGGGATGGTCGGAGCAAAATCCAAAGGACTGGTATGAGAAGACTCTGGAAGGGATCCGGGAACTGACAGAGGGAGTGGAAAAGCGCGAGGTGGCCGGCATTGGCTGCGGCGGACAGATGCACGGGCTGGTGGTCCTGGACGGCTGCGATCAGGTGATCCGTCCGGCCATCCTCTGGAATGACGGACGAACTGCGAAGCAGACGGAATATCTCAATCAGGTGATCGGAAAAGAGACCCTGTCAAAATATACGGCAAATATTGCATTTGCGGGATTTACGGCGCCCAAGCTTTTGTGGATGCAGGAAGAGGAGCCGGAACATTTCGCGAAAATCGCAAAGATCATGCTCCCCAAGGACTACCTGTCCTACCGGTTAAGCGGCGTCCACTGCACCGATTATTCGGACGCGTCGGGCATGCTGCTTCTGGATGTGGAGCATAAATGCTGGTCAAAGGAAATGATGGAGATCTGCCATGTCCGCGAGGAACAGCTGCCGAAGCTGTTTGAAAGCTATGAGGCGGTGGGGACTTTGAAGCCCAGGCTGGCAAAAGAGCTGGGGCTGTCCGATCAGGTGAAGATCGTGGCGGGAGCCGGGGACAATGCGGCTGCGGCCGTGGGAACCGGAACCGTGGGTGACGGGCGGTGCAATATTTCCCTTGGGACCTCCGGGACCATTTTCATTTCCAGCAGGACATTTGGCGTGGACCGGCATAATGCACTGCATTCCTTTGCCCATGCGGATGGGTATTACCATCTGATGGGCTGCATGCTGAGCGCGGCGGCCTGCAATAAGTGGTGGATGGAAGAGATCCTGAAGACCGTGGATTATGGCGCGGAGCAGGAAAAGATCTGCAGGCTGGGGGAAAATCACGTGTATTACCTGCCTTATCTGATGGGCGAGCGGTCGCCCCATAACGATCCCGATGCCAGGGCCTGCTTCATCGGCATGTCCATGGACACCACCAGAGAAGAAATGACCCAGGCCGTGCTGGAGGGCGTGGCATTCGCACTCAGAGATTCCCTGGAGGTGGCAAAAAGCCTGGGCGTACAGCTGACCAGGACCAGGATCTGCGGCGGCGGGGCAAAAAGCACACTATGGAAACAGATCATCGCAAATGTCATGAGCCTGAAGGTAGACATGATCGAAAGCGAAGAAGGACCGGGACTTGGCGGGGCAATGCTGGCAGCCGTAGGCTGCGGCGTGTTTGCCAGCGTGGAAGAAGCAGCCGGGAAGCTGGTCCGGGTGGTGGACACCATCGAACCCGAGCCGGAACTGGTCGAAAAATACGCCAGACACTACGAAAAATTCCAGAAATTCTACCCGGCGCTGAAGGGGCTGTTTTAGCCATCGGGTACAGGGTAAAATTCAATTAGGTACAGGGTGAAATGCAAATTGGGACGTAGACCTTTGCAAAAAGTCTACGTCTTAAACAGTGTGAAGGAGAGAACTATGGAGAGAGAAAAATTTGGGTCGCGCATCGGTTTTATTTTAGTGTCGGCCGGATGTGCGATTGGTATTGGAAATGTATGGAAATTTCCGTATTTGTGCGGGGAAATGGGTGGGGCAGCGTTTATTTTGATCTATCTGGTCTTCCTGCTGATCATGGGGATTCCCGTGCTGGTGTGCGAGTTTGCCATGGGACGTGCCAGCCACTACAGCGTTGCGGAAGTCTTCGAGACGCTGGAACCGAAAGGAACAAAGTGGCACTGGACAAAATGGATTGGTATTCTTGGCAGTTATCTGCTGATGATGTTTTATACTTCGGTGGCGGGCTGGATGCTGTACTATTGTTTCAGGAATATCCGCGGCGACTTTGCGGGAGCAGGTCCCGAGGAGGTAGAGGCCGGATTTGCGGAAATGATGGGAAATGCGCCGGTGATGGGATTCTGGACTTTTCTCCTGATTCTGGCGGGTTTTGCCATCTGCTGGTTTGGAATCCAGAACGGAATTGAGAAGGTCTCTAAGGTTATGATGTCGGCATTGCTGATCATTATGATGATTCTGGCGGTGCGGTCTGTGTTTTTGGAAGGGGCCGACGCGGGTGTACGTTTTTATCTGATCCCGGATTTTGCAAGGATGCAGGAGATCGGCATTGGAAATGTGATCTTCGGAGCCATGAGTCAGGCGTTTTTTACTTTGTCTATTGGTATCGGAGCCATGATGATTTTTGGAAGTTATCTCGACAAGGAGCGGAGTTTAACTGGCGAAGCGTTCAGCATTACTGTGCTGGATACTTTTGTGGCCACCATGGCCGGCTTCATCATTATTCCCACCTGCTTTGCCTATGGAATTGAGCCGGGTTCCGGGCCAAGCCTCATTTTCCTGACCATCCCCAACATTTTTGCGCAGATGCCGGGCGGCGGGTTCTGGGGGGCTTTGTTCTTCCTCTTCCTGACTTTTGCGGCATTTACCACGTTGGTAGCTGTGTTTGAAAATATCATTTCTTTTGATATGGATATGCTTGGCTGGTCAAGAAAAAAGAGCGTCATTGTAAGTCTGATCCTAATCACGGTGCTCAGTATTCCGTGTATCCTCGGTTTTAATGTGCTGGCCGGATTTCAGCCTGTGGGCGAGGGAAGCTCTATCATGGATCTGGAGGATTTTATTGTATCTAACAACCTTCTCCCGCTGGGAAGTCTGGGATACCTTTTGTTCTGTACCAGGAAAAATGGCTGGGGCTGGGAAAACTTCCTGGCAGAAGCAAATGCCGGCAAAGGCCTGAAATTTCCGGGCTGGCTGAAAGGCTATGTATCCTATGGGATTCCCCTGATCATTATAATTATCTATCTGAAAGGTTATTATGACAAGTTCAGCGGCATGGGAACCGCCACGCTGGCAGGCTGGATGACATTTGCCGTACTGTTGCTGGCATTTGTGATTTACTGTGCATTTGCAAAGAAAACAACATAAAGGTACAGGGTAAAGTTCAATTGGGTACAGGGTGAAATGCAATTTGGGACGTAGACCTTTGCAAAAAGTTTACGTCCTAAATGAAAGTAGTGGAGGTGGAATTATGGCAATTTACCGGAAGTATCTGGAGCCATCCTACGGCCCCGTGGCGCCGGAGGTGGAGATTATGGCTCCCCAGGTGATGGATATGGAGCACAAAAAGGCCTGGCGGCGGCAGAGTGATTATGAGTCGCTGGCGCTTATGACGGCTGCCTACCGGAAATGTAACTGTTATCCCCAGGTGATGCGTGTGCTGACAGAAGATGTCCTACTGGATTCTGGGAACGGGCCGTTCCGGGTGCGGATCTACCTGCCGCCGGAAGCGGCCGTAAAGCGTCCCGTGCTGGTGTACTGCCATGGCGGCTCGTTTTCGTTTAACAGCATTGAAGTGTATGAGTATGTGTGCCGCTACCTGTGCATGGCGGGCAATCTGATCGTGGTGGCTCCGGATTACCACCTGGCTCCGGAGTTTCGGTTCCCGAAGGGACTGGAAGAGTCCTATGAGACGTTAAAATGGGCGGAGGCTCACGCGGAAGAGTACGGCGGTGATCCGGAAAATCTTAATGTGGGCGGCGACAGTTCCGGCGGAAATTTTGCGGCGGTACTCTCTATGCTGGCAAGAGACCGGAAGGGCCCGAAGATCCGCAGACAGTTCCTGGTCTATCCGCTGGTATGCAACTATGCAGAGGAGGTGACACGGTCGGAGGAACTTTACGGGCGGGGCCATTTCCTGGATTACCGCTGTGTGGACGATCCCATGGCGCCTTATTTTAACAGGGAGAAAGAGAGAAAGGATCCGCTGGCGTCCCCGCTTCTTGCCAAGGACCTGACCGGACTTCCGCCTGCCTGCCTGGTGCTGGCCGGCTGCGATCCTCTGCTGGATCAGGGGCTGATGTACGCGGCCAGGCTGGAAGACGCCGGCGTCCCTGTGGAATGTTATGTGATGGAGGGGATGCTCCATGGATTTTTCAACTGGACCTACGGGAAGAGTTTTGAAGCCCTGGGTCTGGGCGCACGGTTTCTCAATCAGAGGCTGTAGCTGATGAAGAAAATGGCAGGAAATGTGAAATCTTGCTACATTTGCTTTACGGGCAGGGCAAAATCCAGTAAGATAAATGTAATAGTAATTTACCCAGACAAAAAATAATCCGAGGAGGGCAAAGAGATGAAGTATCAGATTTTAGGCGACACGCTGCCGGTAGTGGTATGCCAGCTGGAGGGCGGCGAGAAGATGATCACAGAGAGTGGGAGCATGTCCTGGATGTCTCCGAATATGAAAATGGAAACGACCAGCAATGGCGGGATTGGCAAAGCACTGGGCCGGATGTTCGCAGGAGAGCATATTTTCCAGAATATTTACACGGCGCAGGGCGGCGAGGGAATGATCGCTTTTGCATCCAGTTTTCCGGGATCTGTCCGGGCTTTTGAGATTGCACCCGGAAAGGAAATGATCTTCCAGAAGAGTTCATTCCTGGCAGGCGAGGCTGGCATCCAGCTGTCTGTATTCTTTAACAAGAAATTCGCATCCGGCCTGTTTGGCGGCGAGGGATTTATCATGCAGAAGCTGTCCGGACAGGGCATTGCGTTTGCTGAGTTTGACGGTCATGTAGTGGAATATGATCTGGCTCCCGGCCAGCAGATCGTGGTGGACACCGGATATCTGGCGGCCATGGAAGCGACCTGCAGCATGGAAGTAAAGAGTGTTCCAGGTGTGAAAAATATGCTGTTTGGCGGGGAGGGGATCTTCAATACCCTGATCACAGGCCCGGGCAGGATCTGGCTGCAGACCATGCCGCTCAGTAATGTGGCAGGCGTATTAAGACCTTACATGCCGACAGGAAATTAAAGAATAGCAGAAATACAGGAGGAGCACACAATGTTAGTTTCGCTAAAAGAACTTATGAAAGCGGCGTCAGAAGGCGGCTATGCGGTGGGCGCGTTTAATGTGTCCAATCTGGAATCCCTGATGGCCATTATGGAGGCCGCAGAAGAAACGGGACACGGGGTGATCTTAAATTATGCGGAAGTCCACGCTCCGTTTTTGTCCATGGAACAGGCGGCTGTGATCATGCTGGACGCAGCCAGAAACGCAAGCGTGCCGGTGTGTGTCCACCTGGATCACGGATCTTCCATGGAAGCCTGCATCCGGGCGATCCGCCTGGGATTTACGTCTGTAATGCTGGATGCTTCCGCGGAAGATTATGAGACCAATGTAAGAGCAACGGACCAGATCGTGCGGCTGGCCCACAGTGTCGGCGTAACGGTAGAGGCGGAGCTGGGACACATTTTCTCTTCCAATATGGGACTGGCAGAATCTCCGGAAGAAGCAGAGACGCTGGATTCTTATGAAAGCGCTGATGACGTGTACACGGATCCCGCGACCGCAAAGGATTTTGTGGAGCGCACAGAAGTGGACGTGCTGGCCATTGCATTTGGAACGACCCATGGGATTTATACGAAAAAGCCGGTACTGGACCTGGACCGGATCACAAAAATCCGGCAGGCCATCGACATTCCTTTTGTCATGCACGGGGGATCCGGCCTGAGCAAAGAGGAGTTTCAGACTGCCATTCAGAACGGCATCCGCAAGATCAATTATTATACCTATATGACTCTGGCCGGCGGAAAAGCGGTGAAGGAGGCCATGGATCAGAAAGGCGCGGATGAAAATGTATTTTTCCACGATATCCCGATGATCGCGGTGCGGGCCATGAAGGAAAATGTAAAACAGGCGATCCGGGTATTCAGTATGGAAGTGTAGGTGAAAAAGATGGCGGAAGGGAAAAAGGGAATCGCGATCGCAGGAACGCTGATCGCAGATACATTTTATAAGATCGACACCTATCCGGCGCCGGGAAATCTGACCAAGATCCGCGATATTGTATATTATATCGGAGGCACCGGAAATACCATCCTGGATCTGGCAAAACTGGATCCGAAGCTTCCCTTAAAATTAAGCGGCATCATCGGAGAGGACGCGCAGGGGCGGATGATGAGAGAAAGGCTTCAGGAGTTCCCCAATATCGACCTTGCCAATCTGACGGTGACAAAAGACGGATTCAGTTCCGTGACCCATGTGATGAACGCCCAGGATACCAAACAGCGGACATTCTTTTACCAGGGTGGCGCAGGGGATATTTATGAAGAAAAATACATTGACTGGGAAGCCATTGACGCAGAGATTTTCCACCTGCAGTACCTGCTTTTGATGGACAAGGCGGACAGCCCGGATCCGGAGTACGGCACCCATGCGGCCAGAATCCTTCACGCAGCCAGAGAGCGGGGGATGAAAACTTCGGTGGATATGGTTTCGGAACAGAGCAGCCGGGCGCCTGGGATCGTCAGCGCTGCGCTGAAATATGCGGATTACTGTGCCATCAATGAAGTGGAGGCAGAAGCCGGCACTGGAGTGAAACTGCCGGAAGAAGGACCCACAGAAAGCTGGGCAAAAGAGGCTTTGCAGAAAATGAAAGAAAAAGGCGTCACCACCTGGGCGGTGATCCACTGCCCCAGATGCGGCTATGGCTTTGACTGCCGGACAGATGCCTTTGTCAGCGTGCCCAGCCTGCACCTGCCGGAAGGTTATATCAAAGGCACCAACGGCGCGGGAGACGCATATTGTTCCGGAATTCTTTACGGCGCGTATCAGGACATGACCCTTGAAGAGTCTATGATTCTGGGGACAGCCTGCGCAGCCTGTTCTTTGTCCCAGGTCAACGGCACTGACGGTATGCGTTCCTATGAAGAGACGATGAAGCTGTACCGGGAATTGTCACAGGCGTGATTTCCGGCAGGGTCCGGGAGAAAACTTTCTGTTTTTCCGGAATATTTTTATTGAGAATCTTCCGGAATCTCATTATAATCATACAATAGATAGAAAAATTATGGAATTGGAGGAGAAGTGGGACATGATGACACAACTGATGGAGACATTCCAGAAATTATACGGAGAGGGCGGCGAGATCCGCACTTATTTTGCGCCCGGAAGAGTCAATCTGATCGGCGAGCATACAGATTATAACGGAGGACATGTATTTCCCTGCGCGCTGACACTGGGAACCTACGGGCTGGTCCGGGAGAGAGAGGACCGCGTCCTTCGGTTTTATTCCGTAAATTTTGAGAGGATGGGCGTGGTGGAGACAAGCCTGGACGACCTGGTTCCCCACAAGGAAGCATCCTGGACCAACTATCCCAAGGGAGTGATGTGGGCGTTTGAGAAGAGAGGGTATCATCTGGATCACGGAATGGATATTCTGATCTGGGGAAATATCCCCAATGGATCCGGACTGTCCTCTTCTGCGTCTCTGGAAGTGCTTACCGGCATCATTTTAAAAGATACATTTGGATTTGACCAGGTGAGCATGGTGGACGTGGCCCTGATCGGACAGGATTCCGAAAATAATTTCAACGGCTGCAACTGCGGCATTATGGATCAGTTTGCCAGCGCCATGGGCAAGAAAGATCATGCCATTTTCCTGGATACCAATACGCTGAAATATGAATACGCGCCGGTGATCTTAAAGGACGCCAAGATCGTGATCACCAACAGCAAGGTAAAGCACAGCCTGGTAGACTCCGCCTATAATGACAGAAGACAGGAGTGCGAGACTGCGCTTCATGAGCTGCAGCAGGCGGTAGAGATCCAGACGCTGGGAGATCTGACGGAAGAGGAGTTCGAGATGCACAAGAACGCCATCAAAGATCCGGTACGTCAGAAACGGGCAAAACACGCGGTTTATGAGAACCAGCGGACCATCCGCGCGGTAGAGGCCCTGAAGAACAACGATGTAGAACTGTTTGGAAAGCTGATGAACGCTTCCCACAAATCTCTCCGTGAGGATTACGAAGTATCCTGCGAGGAGATTGATATCCTGGTGGATCTGGCGCAGGCTATGCCGGGCGTGGTAGGATCCCGGATCACAGGCGGCGGATTTGGCGGCTGCACCGTCAGCATCGTAAAGAATGACACGGTGGACGAGTTTATCGACAGCATCGGAAAGGCTTACCAGGAAAAGGTGGGCCACGAGGCGGAATTTTATGTGGTAGACATCGGCGACGGCGCGAGAAAGCTGGAGCAGTAGAAACAGGGGGACATAAAAATGTTGTATGAAAATATCAAGAAATTAGTAGAATACGGGATCCGCACCGGACTGACTCCGGAGTGTGAGAGGATCTACACGATCAATCTTCTGCTGGAAATGTTTCACGAGGACAGCTATGAAGACGTGGAGGCAGAGGAGATCGTGATCGACGAGGAAGGATGCGGCCTGGAGCAGGTGCTGGCGGAGCTTCTTGACGAGGCGGTAAAACGCGGGATCATCGAGGACAGCATCGGCTACCGGGATCTGTTTGACACCAAGATCATGAACTGCCTGATGCCCCGTCCGGCCCAGGTGCAAAAAGAGTTCTGGGAGCATTACGCACATTCTCCGGAGGAAGCGACAGAATTTTACTACAAGTTCAGCCGGGACAGCGATTACATCCGCAGGTACCGGGTAAAGAAGGACATGAAATGGAAAGTGGATTCTCCTTACGGAGAGATCGACATCACCATCAACCTGTCCAAGCCGGAGAAGGACCCGAAGGCCATCGCTGCGGCGAAAAACGCGAAAAACAGCAGCTATCCAAAGTGCCAGCTGTGCATGGAAAATGAAGGGTATGCGGGAAGACTGGATCATCCCGCAAGAGAAAATCACCGGATCATCCCTATTACCATCAACGGAGGGAAATGGGGATTCCAGTATTCCCCTTATGTATACTACAATGAGCATTGCATCGTATTTAACGGCGAACATATCCCGATGAAAATCGACAGAGCTGCATTTACCAAATTATTTGACTTTGTAAAACAGTTCCCCCATTATTTTCTGGGATCCAATGCAGATCTGCCCATCGTAGGCGGTTCGATCCTAAGCCATGATCATTTCCAGGGCGGACATTACACCTTTGCCATGGCAAAGGCACCTATGGAAAAGGCGGTTACCATTCCCGGGTATGAAGATGTAGAAGCCGGGATCGTAAAATGGCCGCTGTCCGTGCTGAGGATCCGCCATAAGGACGAAAAACGGCTCATCGACCTGGCAGACCATATCCTGGGCGTGTGGAGAGACTACACCGACGAAGCGGCGTTCATTTACGCTGAGACAGACGGAGAGCCTCACAACACCATCACACCGATCGCCAGAAAAGTAGGAGACATATACGAACTGGACCTGACACTTAGGAACAACATTACCACTGAAGAGCATCCGCTGGGCGTGTACCATCCACATGCACAGTACCACAATATCAAAAAAGAAAACATCGGCCTTATTGAAGTCATGGGCCTGGCGGTGCTGCCGGCCAGACTGAAAGAAGAACTGGAGATCCTGGCTGATTACCTGGTAGAAGGAAAAGACATCCGCAGCAACGAAAAGATCGAAAAACATGCGGCCTGGACAGAAGCCTTCCTGCCAAAATATGAAAACATCACCAGAGAAAACGTAATGGACATTCTGAAAGAAGAAGTCGGACAGACATTTGTTCACGTACTGGAGGACGCAGGCGTGTACAAATGCACGGAAGAAGGCAGAAAAGCCTTTATGAGATTTGTGGAAAAATTGTAACGGGTACAGGGTAAAATTCAATTAGGTACAGGGCAAAACGCAATTTGGGACGTAGACCTTTGCAAAAGGTCTACGTCCCAAATTGCATTTGCGCGGCCAGACTGTCGGTGAAGGGCGGGTAGCAGATGCCTTTTTCTGTGATGATGGCAGTGATCAGGCTGTGGTCTGTTACGTCAAAGGCGGGATTGTAGTAATTGACTCCCTTCGGTGCCATGGGTTCCTGATAAAACATTTCCCGGATTTCATCGGGATCGCGCTGTTCGATCTGGATCTCGCTGCCGGTTTTGCAGGCCATGTCGATGGTGGAAGTGGGGCCGAGTACGTAGAAGGGAATGTGGTAGTAATGTGCCAGTACCGCCACGCTGCTGGTGCCGATCTTGTTGGCAACATCGCCATTGGCGGCTACCCGGTCGCAGCCCACCATACAGGCCTGTACCCACCCGTTTTTCATAACCATGCCGGCCATGTTATCGCAGATCAGGGTGACATCAATTCCGGCGCGGCTTAGTTCGTAGGCGGTAAGCCGTGCACCCTGGAGGAGCGGCCTTGTCTCGTCTGCAAATACTTTCAAATGCATGCCTCTTTCTTTTGCGAGAAAAAGCGGGCCCTGTCCGGTGCCGTACCGGGAGGTGGCGAGAGGACCGGCGTTGCAGTGGGTCAGGATGCCGTCGCCGTCCTTTAAAAGGGAAAGTCCATATTCGGAAATGGCGGTGCACATCCGGATGTCTTCCTGGTGGATCGCCATGCATTCGGCTTTTAAAAGCGGGAGGATTTCTTCCGGGGACCGGCCGGCATTTGCAGTGACAACGCCTTCCATGCGGTTCAGGGCCCAGCTTAAGTTGACGGCGGTTGGCCGGGAAGAATTCAGATATTCCTTCTGTTCATGAAATTTTTGCAGAAATTCTTTGAAATCAGCGGCGCGGATCTGCTTTGCCAGGCAGTAGATTCCGTAGCCTGCGCAGATGCCGATGGCCGGCGCGCCGCGGACCTTCAGTGAATGAATGGCGTCCCAGATTTCCCCGGCGGAGGAAAGACACAGATATTCCAGATGCCCGGGAAGTCTGGTCTGGTCAACGATGATAACGGCGTTCTCGTCATCGCTTAATCGTACGCTTTGCGTGTGGGTGATTTCGGTTAGTTGGCTCATAATCTCCTCCTTGCGCTCGTTCTGCTTGTTCTGCCTATCATTTTACCACATTTCGGCGGCCACGGACGGAGAAATTTGGCTGCGGAAGAAGTGCGGCAGACAGAGGCTGCTGGGGATCTTTGCTGGAATTTGCCTGCGGCTTCTGCTACAATAAAAGACAGTGAATGAATGAGGAAGGTGGCAGGCATGGAACGGAAACAACTGGGCGGGCATTTTTCCGCGCTGGTCACGGTTCTGATCTGGGGAACAACATTTATATCGACAAAAGTGCTTCTGGCTGATTTTGCACCTGTGGAAATATTATTTCTGCGGTTTGTTATGGGCTTTGCGGCGCTGTATCTTGCGGCCCCGCGGAAAATGGAGAAAGCCTCCCGGCGCCAGGAACTGACTTTTGCGGCGGCGGGTCTTTGCGGCGTCTGCCTGTATTATTTAATGGAAAATATCGCGCTGACTTACACCATGGCGTCCAATGTGGGCGTTATCGTTTCGGTAAGCCCGTTTTTCACTGCCATACTTTCCCGTATCATTTTAAAGGAAGAGAAACTTCATGCCCGGTTTTTCCTGGGATTTGTTGTGGCGATGGCCGGGATTGCCCTGATCAGCTTTAACGGAGCGGCGATGAAGCTGAATCTGACGGGAGATTTTCTTGCCCTTATGGCGGCTCTGATGTGGGGGTGCTATTCTACATTTACAAGGAAAATCAGCGGGTACGGATTTTCTACGATCCTGACGACCAGAAGAACCTTTTTCTACGGAATCCTGTTTATGATCCCTGCGCTTTGCCTGTCCGGATTCCGGATGGATACGGAACGATTTTTCCAGCCCGTTTCCATAGGAAATCTCTTGTTTCTGGGCCTGGGTGCGTCGGCGCTTTGCTTTGTCACGTGGAATTACTCCGTGAAGGTGCTGGGCGCGATCAAAACCAGCATTTATATTTATATGATCCCGGTGGTTACGGTGCTGACCTCTGCACTGGTTCTGAAAGAACCGGTCACCTGGATGACCGGGGCCGGCACGCTCCTTACGCTGGTCGGGCTGTTCCTGTCGGAAGGGAAAAAAGGGGGAAATGAGAAACTAGATTGATCTGTCGGGTACAGGGTAAAATTCAATTAGGTACAGGGCAAAACGCAATTTGGGACGTAGACCTTTGCAAAAGGTCTACGTCCCAAATTGTTACGCGTAAAGCTTTACTAACTCGATCAATACGTCTACGGCCTTGTCCATTCCTTCTACGGTAATGTGCTCGTAAGGCCCGTGGTAGGCGTGTCCGCCGGTACCCAGGTTCGGGCAGGGCAGGCCTTTGAAACTTAACTGGCAGCCGTCTGTACCGCCGCGGATCGGAAGGATCAGCGGAGTCACGTCTGCGTTTTCGCATGCGGTTTTTGCGTTTTCGATCAGGTGCATGCAGTCTTTGATGATAACAGCCATGTTCTGATACTGTTCGGTGATGGTCAGTTTGACGGTTCCCTCGCCCCACTTTTCATTCAGATCTTTTTCGATGAGCTGCAGGGTCTTTTTCCGTGATTCAAACATGTGGCCGTCATGGTCGCGGACGAAGTAATGAAGTTCTGCGTGTCCGCAGTCGCCGGACATGGAGGTCAGATGGAAGAAGCCTTCGTATCCTTCGGTTCCGCGGGGGGTCTCGCAGCCGGGAAGCATCTGGTTGATCTCCATTGCTACCAGGCAGGCGTTGATCATGGTATCCTTGGAGGATCCGGGATGAACGCTGAAGCCGGTGATCTCGAAGTCAGCCTTGCAGGCGTTGAAGTTCTCATACTGGATCTCGCCTTCGGTATCGCCGTCCAGAGTGTAACCGTATTTTGCACCGAACTGTTCTACATTGAAATGTGAGGCGCCGGTTCCGATCTCTTCGTCCGGAGTAAATGCTACGGAAATAGGTCCGTGAGGCATTCCTGTTTCGTTCAGGTATTCGATGAGGGTCAGGATCTCAGCGATTCCGGCTTTGTCATCGGCGCCAAGAACGGTATGTCCGTCGGTGGTGATAAGGGTTCTGCCCTTCAGATCCTTTAAGTGCGGGAAGGTCTCTGTGCTGAGAACAAGGCCGCTGTCGCCCAGAGGAAGATCTTCTCCGTTATAATTTTCTGTGATCACCGGATGAATGTCCTGGTCACAGAAGTCGGATACTGTGTCCATGTGGGCGATAAAGCCGATGGAGGTCTTGTCTTCGTATCCGGGTGTCGCCGGGAGCTTGCCGTACAGATAACACTGATCGTCCAGCACCACATCACGTAAGCCCAGTTCTTCCATCTCTTCTTTCAGGATTTTTGCCAGGTCAAACTGACACTGGGAAGAGGGAACAGTTTCGCTGTTCTCGTCGCTTGGTGTACGTACTACAACGTACTTCAGAAGTCTTTCATAAGCTTTCATGTTAGGATTCCCCTTTGCTTTGTTTTTGCTACAGTCTGCTGTAGTAATTGTCCTCCTATACTATAGCACAAATTTGTCTTTGCGGTATACTAAATTGATGATATAATGAGAATATGGTCATTATGGCCTGAGATTAGGAATTCTTATTACAATGAGTAAATGAAAACTGGGAGGCAATCATATGAAATTAACCAAACTGCTGGAATGTTTAGAATATGAGGTCAGACAGGGGAGCGACCAGATCGAAGTCACAGAACTGATCAATGATTCCAGAAAGGTGACAGAAAGAAGTGTGTTCGTCTGCATCAGCGGAGCTGTGTCAGACGGCCATGAATATATAGAGGACGTGGCGGCAAAGGGCGCTGCGGCCGTGATCGTGGAGCGCCCGGTGGATGCGCCGGAAGGCCTGACTGTGATCCATGTGGACGACACCCGGTATGCGCTGGCGCTGATGTCCGCGGCTTATTTCGATTATCCGGCAAAGAAGCTTAAAGTCATCGGCATCACCGGTACCAAGGGCAAGACCACGACCACCTATATGGTAAAATCCATCCTGGAGGGGGCAGGCTATAAAGTTGGACTGATCGGGACCATTGAAGCGATCATCGGCGACAAATCCATTCCGGCCAACAACACCACACCGGAGTCTTATACGATCCATCAGTATTTTGCACAGATGGTAGAGGCGGGCTGTGATTGCGTGGTAATGGAGGTGTCCTCACAGGGACTGATGCTGCACCGGACAGCCGGGATCCAATTCGAGATCGGTATTTTCACCAATCTGGGCGAAGACCATATCGGACCAAACGAGCATAAAGATTTTGAAGACTACAAGCGGTGCAAGGGGATTTTATTTACCCAGTGTAAGCTTGGCATTGCAAATGTGGACGACCAGTGGTATAAGGACGTATTCAAAAATGCCACCTGCCAGGTGGAGACCTTTGGATTTTCCGAAGAAGCAGATCTTAGGGCGACCAATGTACAGCATATCGCAAAACAGGGCTGTCTTGGGGTTGCCTATCATGTCACAGGTCTTATGGACTTTGACGTGGAGATCGACATTCCGGGCAATTTCAGCGTTTACAATTCTCTGACAGCCATCGCGGTGTGCCGTCATTTTGGCGTGTCGGTTGAAAAAATCCAGGCAGCCTTAAAGCAGGCGAAAGTAAAAGGACGGGTAGAAATGGTGAAGGTATCCGACGAGTTCGCGATGCTGATCGACTATGCCCACAATGCCATGAGTCTGGAGAGTCTTCTGGAAACTTTACGAGATTACAATCCGGGCCGGATCGTGACGATCTTTGGCTGCGGCGGTAACCGCTCCAGGACCAGACGGTATGAGATGGGCGAAGTGTCTGGCCGCCTTTCGGATTTTACCATTATTACTTCCGATAACCCGCGATTCGAAGAACCGCAGGATATTATCAATGACATTATCACAGGTATGAAAAAGACAGATGGAAAATATATTGATATCTGCGACCGCAAGGAAGCCATCCGTTATGCCATTGAGCATGGACAGCCGGGAGATATCATTGTGCTGGCCGGAAAAGGGCATGAGACCTATCAGGAGATCAAAGGCGTCAAGTACGATATGGATGACAGGGTTCTCATCAAAGAAGTATTAGAGGAGTTACATGTACGCTGATATTATTGTAGATATTACGCATGAAAAACTGGATAAGATCTTTCAGTACCGCATCCCCTCTCATCTGGAGGGGATGCTTACGATTGGCACGGAAGTTGTGGTTCCCTTCGGGCGGGGCAATAAAGAGACCAGAGGCTATGTGATCGGTTTTTCAGAAAAAGCAGACTATGATCCCGCAAAGATGAAGGAGATCACGGGCCTGGCAGAAGGCGGCATGGCCATAGAGGCAAAGCTTGTGGCTCTGGCAGGATGGATGAAGGAAACTTATGGCGGCACCATGATCCAGGCGCTGAAAACCGTGCTGCCCATCAAAAAACAGGAACGTAAAAAGCAGAAAAGAACCGTACATCTCCTGCTTTCGGAAGAAGAGGGAAGAGAACGGCTGGAGATGTACCTTCATAAAAATCAAAAGGCCAGAGCCAGAGTGCTGGCGGGACTTTTAGATCAGCCGGCCCAGGATTATGAGTTTCTGACAAAGAAGCTTCATGTGTCGGCGGCAGTTCTTCGCACCATGGAAGAACAGGGTGTGCTGAAAGTGCGTGTCAGACAGATGTACCGGACCCCGCTTCCTGCCTCGGCGCGGAAGACAGAAAAGGTGGCGCTGACGCCGGAGCAGACAAAGGCTGTGGAAGCTTTCTGGCAGGATTACAGGCAGGAAAAATACGGGACTTACCTGGTATACGGTGTGACCGGAAGCGGGAAGACCGAAGTGTATATGGAAATGATCAGCCGGGTACTGGAACAAGGCCGGCAGGCTATCATGCTGATCCCGGAAATAGCCCTGACCTACCAGACGGTACTGCGGTTTTACGGACGGTTTGGAGACCGGGTCTCCATTCTCCACTCCCGCATGTCACAGGGAGAGAGATCGGATCAGATGGAGCGGGTGAAAGCCGGCGAGGTGGATGTGATGATCGGGCCAAGGTCAGCGCTTTTCACACCATTTTCCAATCTGGGACTGATCGTGATCGACGAAGAGCATGAGGGAACCTATAAAAGCGAACAGGCGCCAAGGTATCATGCAAGAGAAACGGCCATCCGGCGGGCCCGGATGGAAGGGGCCAGCGTGGTGCTGGGCTCGGCCACTCCTTCGCTGGAAACTTTTTACGCATGCAGGAGCGGCCGGTGCCGGATGCTGCAGCTTACGAACCGCACCGGAGGCGGGGAACTGCCGCAGGTGCTGGTCGCGGATATGCGGGAGGAGCTGCGAAAAGGCAACCGGTCGATTTTAAGCGGCAGGCTGGAAGAAATGATCCGGGACCGGCTGGAGAAGAAGGAGCAGATCATGCTTTTTCTGAACCGGAGAGGGTACGCCGGGTTTGTCAGTTGCAGGGCCTGCGGATATGTAGTAAAATGTCCTCACTGTGATGTGTCCTTATCCGCCCACAGAAACGGAAGACTGGTCTGCCACTACTGCGGGTATGAGGAGCCGGCCATACAGACCTGCCCTTCCTGCGGATCTTCTTATATCGGAGGATTTAAGGCAGGGACGCAGCAGGTGGAGGAGATGATCCATAAGAGATTTCCGGAGGCCAGGGTTCTGCGCATGGACCTGGATACCACCCGGAAAAAAGACGGATATGAAAAGATTCTGGAAACCTTTTCTGACGAAGAAGCGGATATCCTGATCGGAACGCAGATGATCGTAAAGGGCCACGATTTCCCGAATGTCACACTGGTGGGGATCCTGGCCGCGGATCTTTCCCTTTACAGCGACGATTACCGGTCCGCAGAGCGCACGTTCCAGCTCCTTACGCAGGCGGCGGGAAGAGCCGGCCGGGGTGGACGATCCGGAGAGGTAGTGATCCAGACCTACAGCCCGGACCATTATGCGGTCCGGATGGCGGCGTCTCAGAATTATGAAGGATTTTATGAAGAGGAAATGCGTTACCGCAGCCTGATGGGGTATCCGCCGGCTTCCCATCTTCTGGCCGTTCTTATGACCGGGGCGGACGAAGAGGGACTGATGAAAGCGGCGGGATATCTGAAAGAATTTCTTCACAAGATCGATCCCAGGGGCCGGATCCAGGTCATCGGACCTGCCAGTCCCTATGTGGGAAAGGTAAGCGACGTATACCGCCGGGTGCTTTATCTTAAGGAAGAGGAAGAAGCTATCCTGATTGAAGCAAAAAACCGGATGGAACAGTATATTGAAGCAAACAGAGGATTCGAACCTTTCCGGATCCAGTTCGATCTGGACCCGATGGGTGTGTTTTAGTATAAAAATCAGACAGAGGAGATACAATTATGGCAATAAGAAAAATTAGAGAGATTGGCGATGAAGTATTGACAAAAACCTGTAAAGAAGTTCCGAAAATGACGCTTCGCAACAAGATCCTGATCGGCGATATGCTGGACACCATGTATGAGGCCATGGGCGTAGGTCTTGCGGCGCCGCAGGTAGGCGTGTTAAAGCGGATCGTTGTGATCGACGTGGGGGAAGGACCGATCGTTCTTGTAAACCCCAGGATCGTGGAAACTTCCGGAGAACAGACCGGCGAAGAAGGCTGCTTAAGCGTGCCGGGAAAAGCCGGACAGGTGACAAGACCGGATTATGTCAAAGTGGTTGCACAGAATGAGGAAATGGAAGAGATTGAACTGGAAGGCGAGGGACTTCTGGCAAGAGCATTCTGCCATGAGATCGATCACCTGGACGGGAAAATGTATGTAGACCTGGTAGAGGGAGAACTGCACGATGTAGAGTACAGTGATCCGGAAGCAGAAGAGGAGGAAGACTAGATGAAAGTCATTTTTATGGGTACGCCGGAGTTTTCGGTGGGAACGCTGGAGGCGTTGATCCAGGCCGGCCATGAGGTGGTGCTGGCAGTGACGCAGCCCGACAAGCCAAAGGGCCGCGGCGGGAACATGCAGTATCCGCCGGTAAAGGAGACAGCCCTTGCCCATGGGATCCCGGTTTTTCAGCCAAAGAAGATCCGGGACGCGGAAAATATCGAAGAACTGAGAAAATATCCGGCTGACGTGATGGTGGTGATAGCGTTTGGACAGATCCTGCCCCAGGAGATCCTGGACATGACGCCCTATGGCTGCATCAACGTCCATGCGTCCCTGCTGCCGAAGTACCGGGGCGCTGCCCCCATCCAGTGGGCGGTGATGAACGGGGAGCAGGTATCCGGAGTTACCACCATGCAGATGGATGCCGGTCTGGATACCGGCGATATGCTGCTGAAGACCGAGGTTGTGCTGGATCCCAAAGAGACCGGCGGAAGCCTCCATGATAAACTGGCACAGGCGGGAGCCAGACTGTGTGTAGAGACATTAAAAGGGCTGGAAGCACATACGATCACCCCGCAAAAACAGGGGGAGAGCCCGACAGAGTACGCCAGAATGCTGGATAAGCATCTGGGAAACATCTGCTGGGAGCGTCCGGCGGAAGAGATCGAGCGACTGATCCGCGGGCTGAATCCCTGGCCCAGCGCCTATACCGGATGGGAAGGCAAGGTCATGAAGATCTGGGAGGCAGAAGTGATCCCGCAGGAAGCGGAACCTGCGGCTCCCGGTACCGTGGTCCGGGTGGAAAAAGACGGATTTCTGGTACAGACAGGAAATGGGCTCTTAAAAGTTACTGCGCTGCAGATCCCGGGAAAGAAACGGATGGATGCCGGCGCCTTTCTGCGGGGATATTCTGTCAAAGAAGGAATGGTACTTGGCGGGGAATAGGTAACAAATCGTAAGAAACAGGAGGCGTTTACACATGTATTATCCGATGTTTTATTTTGATCCAACGTATATTTTTGTGCTGGTCGGACTGATCATCTGTCTGGCCGCATCCGCAAAGATGCGATCTACATTTTCCAAATACTCCAGAGTGCGCAATCACTGGGGCATGACGGGAAGAGAGGCGGCGGAGCAGGTTCTTCACCGGGCAGGCATCTACGACGTGCGGGTGGAGCACATTTCCGGAAACCTGACCGATCACTACGATCCAAGATCCAAGGTTTTACGGCTTTCCGACGCCACATACAATTCCACATCCGTGGCGGCTGTCGGGGTGGCGGCCCATGAGTGCGGCCATGCGGTTCAGCATGCCACCGGTTATGTGCCCCTGAAGCTTCGAAGTTCCCTGGTTCCGGCGGCAAATTTTGGAAGCAGCATCGCCTGGCCTCTGATCCTGATCGGACTGTTAATCAACGGCCAGTCTTCGGCGCTGTTTTTGAATCTGGGAATCCTGGCATTTTCCCTGGCGGTCCTGTTCCAGATCGTGACGCTGCCGGTAGAGTTCAATGCTTCCAGCCGGGCGCTTCATCTGCTCAGCGGAAACGGTATGCTCTATGAGGACGAAGTGCGTTCGGTCAGAAAGGTGCTGACCGCGGCGGCCCTGACGTATGTGGCAGGAGCGGCGTCTGCGATCCTGCAGCTTCTCAGGATCATTGTGCTGTCAAATTCAAGGAGAAGATAGAGGATGAACGAAAGAGAACTGGTGCTGGATGCCCTGCTTGCGATCACGCGGGACGGGGAATACAGCCATATTGTGTTAAAAAATATGCTGGATCTGTACCAGTATCTGGATAAGCAGAAACGGGCGTTTATTACCAGGGTGGTCAACGGCACACTGGAGCGCCAGATAGAGATTGACTACATCATCAGCCGGTTTTCCAGTGTAAAGATACAGAAAATGAAGCCTGTGATCCGGACCATCCTGCGATTTGGCGTTTACCAGCTAAAGTATATGGACAGTGTCCCGGATTCCGCCGTCTGCAACGAAGCGGTAAAGCTGGCGGAAAAAAGAGGGTTCCGGGGACTGAAAGGATTTGTTAACGGGGTGCTGAGAAATGTCAGCAGAAATTTAGACCACATTTCTTATCCCGGAAAGGAAGATCCGGTCTCTTACCTGTCAGTGAAGGAATCCCTGCCGGAGTGGCTGGTTAAATTATGGCTGGAAAGCTATGACGTGGAGACCATTGAGAAGATGGGAGAAGCGTTTCTTATGCCGGAAGCCTTGACGGTCCGGTTTGATCCGGGGAAAATAACCCGGGATGCGCTGATCTTGCGGCTTGCAAAAGAAGGGGTGGAGGCCCGCAAGATCCCGGGCGTGCCCTGCGGCCTGTATCTTTCCGGGATCGATTATCTTGGCGCACTGCCAAGCTTTCAGGAAGGGCTTTTCCAGGTGCAGGATATCAGTTCCATGCAGGTGGCGCTTCTGGCAGATCCAAAGAAAGGGGACCAGGTGCTGGACGTCTGCGCCGCGCCGGGAGGCAAGGCCCTTCACATGGCGGAACTTCTGCAGGGGACCGGGCATGTGGAGGCTAGAGATCTAAGCGGACAGAAGGTGGAACTGATCCGGGAAAATATCGCAAGAAGCGGGCTTACCAATATAGAAGCGGTCTGTCATGACGCCACGCTTCCGGATCCGGACTGGAAGGAAAAAGCAGATATTCTGATCGCCGATCTTCCCTGTTCCGGCCTCGGCGTTCTGGGAAGGAAACCGGATCTGAAGCTTCGGATGACTCCGGGATCAGCGGAGGAACTGGCCGGTCTGCAGCGCCGGATCTTAGGTGTGGTAAAGGACTATGTGAAACCAGGCGGCAAACTTCTGTACAGTACCTGTACCATCCATAAAAAAGAAAATGAAGAGAACGCCAGATGGTTTGTGGAACAGTTTCCGGAATATACGCTGATCCAGGAAGAACAGCGGCTTCCGGGAAGAGATGTGGGCGACGGCTTTTATATCGCTATGTTCCGAAAGGAGTAACCATGTATAAAGAGGATATCTGTTCCTTTGATTATGAAGAAATACAGGAAGAAATGAAGAAGATCGGAGAAAAGGCTTTCCGCGGCAGGCAGATCTATGAATGGCTGCATGTAAAGCTGGCGGATGACTTTTCCCAGATGACCAATCTGTCAAAGGCCTTAAGAGAAAAGCTTTCAGAGCATTACCGGATCCCGCGGATGCTGGTGGCGGCTCATCAGATTTCCAGAAAAGATCCGACGGAAAAATTTTTATTTGAGCTGGAAGACGGCAATATGATCGAGAGCGTCCTGATGAAATATGAATATGGCAATTCGGTCTGCATCTCTTCCCAGGCCGGCTGCCGGATGGGCTGCCGGTTCTGCGCCTCTACCATTGGAGGATTAAAAAGGAATCTGGCAGTTTCAGAAATGCTCCGCCAGATCTATCAGGTACAAAAACTCAGCGGCGAGCGGGTATCCAATATTGTGGTAATGGGAACCGGCGAACCTCTGGATAATTATGAGAATTTTGTAAAATTCATACATATGATCAGTGACGAACATGGCCTTCACATCAGCCAGAGGAGCATTACAGCCTCTACCTGCGGCATTGTTCCGAAAATGCATGCACTTGCAGAGGAAAACCTGCAGATCACGCTGGCTCTTTCCCTGCACGGTTCCAGCCAGGAAAAGAGGCAGAAGCTGATGCCGGTGGCAAACCGCTACGAGCTTTCGGAGGTGCTGGCTGCCTGCGATCACTATTTTGAAAAGACCGGACGCCGGGTTACCTTTGAGTACAGCCTGGTAAAAGGCGTCAATGACCAGGCAGAAGACGTGCGGGAACTGACGGCCCTTTTGAAGCACCGGAACTGTCACGTGAATCTCATTCCGGTGAACCCGATCAAGGAGAGAGATTACCAGAGACCTGCGGCTGAAAATGCCCTGGATTTTAAAAATAAACTTGAAAAAAACGGAATTAATGTTACTATAAGAAGGGAAAGAGGCTCTGATATTGACGGGGCCTGTGGACAGCTGCGCAGAAGATACGCAGCAGATCATGAAGGAGAAACAGATGAAATTATATGCAATGACTGACGTGGGGAGAAAGCGTGAGGTCAATCAGGATTACGTATATGTGACAGACCAGCCGGTGGGACCTTTCCCGAATTTTCTTGCAGTAGCAGACGGGATGGGCGGACATAAGGCCGGAGATTTCGCGTCAAAATATACGGTAAATACGGTGCTGGAAGAACTGGAAAAAACGCCGCTTGACAAGCCGGAAGAGATCCTGCGCAATATTGTCGGCATTGCGAATCATAAGCTGATCGAAGTGGCGGCCACGGATGTAAAGCTGGAAGGCATGGGTACCACGCTGGTGGCAGGTACGGTTATAGGAAATACGCTGTACTTTGCCAATGTGGGTGACAGCCGGCTCTATCTGATCAATGAAAAGATCCGGCAGATATCCAAAGACCATTCCCTGGTAGAAGAGATGGTGCGTCTGGGAGGCATCAAGGCAGAAGAAGCCAAGAACCATCCGGACAAAAACATCATTACACGGGCTATTGGCGTGAAGGAAGAC
Organism: Mordavella massiliensis; assembly: GCF_016902415.1. GTDB lineage: Bacteria > Bacillota > Clostridia > Lachnospirales > Lachnospiraceae > Merdimonas > Merdimonas faecigallinarum. The sequence goes on from NZ_JACJLV010000012.1 coordinate 43,092, forward strand.
GTAGAAGCAGACATTTATGAATACCGGCTGAAGAAGGGCGACGTGATCCTCATGTGTACCGACGGACTGAGCAATATGGTGGAAGACGAAGATATGTTTGACATTGTCAAAGGTTCCAGGGACGTGGTAGAAGCTGTGGAGATGCTGATCGAGAAAGCAAACAGTAATGGCGGAAGAGATAATATAGGGGTTGTATTGGCGGAACCGCTTTCAGATGAGGTGAGTGTATGGTAAAAGACGGTATTGTACTGGGAAAACGATATGAAGTACTGAGTAAGGTTGGAGCAGGCGGCATGGCCGATGTTTATAAGGGCAGGGACCGGATGCTGAACCGTTATGTGGCGATCAAGGTACTGAAAAAAGAGTACCGGGAGGACGAGAGTTTTGTGCGGAAATTCCGTTCCGAAGCACAGGCTGCGGCAGGACTTCTGCATCCCAATATCGTAAATGTATATGACGTAGGAGAAGACAGGGGCCTGTACTACATGGTCATGGAACTGGTAGACGGCATTACCCTGAAAGAATATATTGAAAAGAAAGGCAGGCTGACCCACAAAGAAGTGATCAGCATTGCCATTCAGATGTGCGCCGGTATCGGCGCGGCTCACGCGGCAGGGATCATCCACCGGGATATCAAGCCGCAGAATATCATTATTTCCAAAGAAGGAAAGGTGAAGGTGACGGACTTTGGAATCGCAAAGGCCGTTACTTCGAATACTATCAGCACCAATGCCATGGGGTCTGTCCACTATACGTCCCCGGAGCAGGCAAGGGGCGGATACAGCGACCAGAAGAGTGATATTTATTCGATCGGAATCACGCTCTATGAGATGGTGACCGGACAGGTGCCCTTTGACGGGGATTCTACCGTATCCGTGGCGATCAAACATCTTCAGGAGGAGATCACCCCTCCGTCAGAACTGGCAGAGGATCTCCCGTACAGTCTTGAGCAGATCATATTAAAATGTACCCAGAAAAACTCTGAGAGACGTTATCCGAATACGGAGGAACTGATCAAGGACCTGAAGCGTTCCCTGGTAGATCCGGACGGGGATTTCGTTGTGATCCCGCCGCTTGGAAACGCTGATACCGTCATCATTACCGATGAGGAACTGGACGAGATCCAGAATTCCTACGACGGGGATGAGGATGACGATTATGAGTACGACCGGGATTATGATGAAGACGATGAAGATGAGGACGACGAGGATTACGACGGCGAGGACTATGACGAGGATGAAGACTATGACGTGCCCGGAAAGCGGGGCAAAGGGTCTGACGAAGTCAATCCCCGGATGAAGAAGCTGACCCGGATCCTGACGATCGTGGTGGCGGTCATCATCGCATTTATTGTGATGTTTGCGATCGGCCGGGCTGCAGGTATCTTTAAGATCGGACCGGGGATCAAGCCGGATCCGGAAGATGGCAAGGTAGAAGTGCCCAATGTGGTGGGCATGACCGAGGAGAAGGCAAAAGAGACTCTGAATGACGAAGGACTGGGATTCAAGGTTGTCGCCAGAGAAGAGTCGAAAAAATATGAGGAAGGCCGGGTGACCGAGCAGCGGACAAAGGCTGGAGAAAAAGTGGCGAAAAACACGACCATTGAGGTAGTGGTGAGTTCCAAACTGGTGGGAGAGACCATCAAAGTTCCGGACGTCAGCGGCAGAGATGAAGCGGAAGCCCAGAAGATCCTGGAAGACGCCGGATTTAAGAAGATATCTTCGGAATTTACTTATGATGACAGCGTGCCCAGCGGCCAGGTGATCAAGACTACGCCGGAGGCCAATGCAGAGGCGACGGAAGATACAGAGATCGTGATGCAGGTCAGCAAGGGTGCAGAGAAGAAGACCGTGCCCAATGTGGTGGGACAAAAAGATGCAGACGCCCAGAATGCGATCAACAGCGCAGGCTTAAGCGTGGGTACCGTGACCTATGATTACAGTGATACGGTTGCTCAGGGAATCGTGATTTCCCAGAGCGTGGATGGCGGAAAGAAAGTGGATGCCGGAACCACAGTGAATCTGGTGATCAGTAACGGACCGGAGCCGGCAGCCAAGGTAAGCGTTCCGCCGGTGACCGGTTCTTCGGAAAGTACGGCAAGGCAGCTGTTAAGGAGCGCGGGCTTAAATGTCGGAAATGTGACTTACCAGCACAGCAATTCTGTGGCAGCAGGTAACGTGATCAGCTGCAGCCCGGGCGTGGGAAGCAGTGTAGACGAGGGAACCACGGTGAGCCTGGTGATCAGTACCGGACCGCAGCAGGTAGCGCCGGATCCGGACCCGGGAACAGGTCCTGGAACCGGTGGGGAAGAACCAGAGGGAGAAACGGACTGATCGATGAATGGAAAGATAATAAAAGGGATTGCCGGATTCTACTACGTTGACGTAGTAGAATCCGGTGTTTATGAGTGTAAAGCCAAGGGTGCGTTCCGCCGGGAGAAGGTGAAACCTCTGGTGGGCGACAATGTAGAGATCGAGGTTCTGGATGAAAAAGACAGGGAGGGGAATATTACGAAGATCCTTCCGAGAAAGAACGAACTGATCCGCCCGGCGGCGGCTAATGTGGATCAGGCTCTGGTCGTATTTGCGGTGGCAAAGCCGGATCCTCATTTTCATCTTCTGGACCGTTTTCTGGTCATGATGGAAAAGGCAGAGATCCCGGTGGTTCTCTGTTTTAATAAAGAGGATCTTGGAACAGAGGAACAGATCCAAAATCTGCAGGAAATATACCGGGACTGCGGGTGCAGGCTGGTGTTTTCCAGCGCCCGGGAAGAAAAGAATATCGCCGGGATCCGGAAACTTCTGGAGGGGAAGACAACCGTGATCGCAGGCCCGTCCGGCGTGGGGAAATCCTCTCTGATCAACCGACTGACGCCGGAGGCCAACATGGAGACCGGGGCGATCAGTAAGAAGATCGAGAGGGGAAGGCATACCACCCGGCATGCGGAATTATTTTCCCTGGGAGACCATTCTTACATTATGGATACACCGGGATTCAGTTCTTTATACGTTACAGATATAGAAAAAGAGGAATTGAAATATTATTTTCCGGAATTTGCCCCTTACGAGGGAAGATGCAGGTTCCAGGGATGTGATCATATCCATGAGCCGGACTGCGCGGTGAAGCAGGCGGCAGAAGAAGGAAAGATCCATCCTTCCAGATATCAGAACTATGTGGCTTTTTACGAGGAATTAAAGGGACAAAGGAGGTATTAGCATGGACTATATACTGGCTCCATCCATCCTTTCCGCAGATTTTAAGGAACTGGGAAAGGAAATGAAGAAGACAGAAGAAGGGGGAGCAAAGTATTTGCATTTTGATGTGATGGACGGCATGTTTGTTCCCAACATTTCTTTTGGGATCCCGGTGCTGGCGTCTATTCGCGGCGCAACAGAGCAGGTGATGGATGTGCATCTGATGATCCGCGAGCCCATCCGCTATGTGGAAGATTTTAAGAAGGCAGGGGCAGATATCATTACCGTGCATCTGGAAGCCTGTGAAGACGTACACGCAACGCTTGGGAAGATCCGGGACGCAGGACTGCGCTGCGGACTGTCCATCTGTCCGGAGACAGATGTGGAGGAACTGGCGCCATACCTGGAGGAGATTGACATGGCGCTGATCATGAGCGTGCATCCAGGCTTTGGAGGCCAGTCGTTCATACCGGAATCTCTGGAGAAGATCCGTAAGACCAGAAAGATGGCAGAAGAAAGGGGCCTTGATCTGGATATTCAGGTAGACGGCGGCATCGGGATGTCCAACATCCGGGAAGTGCTGGACGCGGGAGCCAATGTCATTGTTATCGGCTCCGGAGTATTTAAAGGGGATGCAGGGGAGAATACCAGAGGATATATGGAGATTATGAAAAGTTATGAGTAAGAGAATTGTGATCGTATCCGGCGGAAAGCTGGAAGAAAAAGTCTGTCTTCCTCTTCTGGAAGGCCAGGAGGAAGGGTATGTCATCGGCGTGGATAAAGGCGTGGAATTTCTCTACGATCATCAGATCATGCCGGATTATATCGTGGGGGATTTTGACAGTGTAAAGCAGGAGATCGTAGATTACTACCGTAATGAGACGCATGTGGGGATCCGGGAGTTTAATCCGGTAAAAGATGCGTCTGACACAGAGATCGCCATCCGTCTGGCCATGACTCTGGGCGGCACAGATCTGGTGATCCTGGGAGCTACCGGGGGACGGATCGACCATCTGTGGGCCAATGTCCAGTGCCTGACCATTCCCTTTAAAGCCGGGGTTCACGCAGAGATCCTGGACAGCCAGAACCGGATTACCCTCATTGGAGAAGGAGAGACACATCTGAAAAAGACAGAGGCATACGGCCCGTATTTCTCCGTATTTCCACTGGGAGAAGAGGTCTTTGGATTCAATATGGAAGGCGCGAAATATCCGCTGGAGAACCATGTGCTGACACCGTATGACAGCCTGTGCGTCAGCAATGAGATTGCCGGAGACGAGGTGGTGATCACGTTTTCAGCGGGGATTGTGATCCTGATGGAGACCAGGGATAAAGAAGACTAAAGAATCATTGACAGAGGAGAGAAATTGATACATGAAATTAGGAATTGTGGGACTTCCCAACGTAGGAAAAAGTACATTATTTAACTCACTGACAAAGGCTGGCGCGGAGTCAGCCAATTATCCGTTCTGTACCATCGACCCTAACGTGGGTGTGGTAACCGTGCCGGATGAGCGGCTGAATGTGCTGGGCGAGATGTATCACACCAGGAAGATCATCCCGGCAGCCATTGAATTTGTAGATATTGCCGGACTGGTAAAGGGCGCTTCCAAAGGAGAGGGACTGGGAAACCAGTTCCTGGCCAACATCCGTGAGGTGGACGCCATCGTCCATGTGGTCCGTTGTTTTGAGGACAGTAATATTGTCCATGTGGATGGAAGCATCAATCCGCTGCGGGATATCGAGACCATTAATCTGGAACTGATTTTCTCGGATCTGGAGATCCTGGAGCGCCGGATCGCCAAGACCACCAAGGTGGCAAGAAATGATAAGACGGCGGCCAAGGAGTTAAAGCTTCTGGAGAAGATCAAGGCACATCTGGAAGAGAGCAGGATGGCAAAAACATTTGAGGGAACTGAGGATGAAGAAGAGGAAGAATGGCTGAAAAGCTACAATCTTCTGACCTATAAACCAGTGATCTATGCTGCCAATGTGGCGGAGGATGATCTGGCGGACGACGGGGCTTCCAATCCGGGAGTGCAGGCTGTGCGTGAGTACGCGGCCGGGGAGCAGAGCGAGGTATTTGTGGTCTGCGCTCAGATCGAGCAGGAGATCGCCGAGCTGGATGAAGATGAAAAGAAAATGTTCCTGGAAGATCTGGGATTATCCGAGTCAGGTCTTGAGAAACTGATCAAGGCAAGTTACCGGATCCTGGGACTGATCAGTTATCTGACGGCAGGAGAGCCGGAAGTGCGCGCCTGGACGATCACCAAGGGGACCAAAGCGCCTCAGGCGGCCGGAAAAATCCACAGTGATTTCGAGCGGGGCTTTATCCGTGCCGAGGTGGTTTCCTATGATGATCTGATCGCCTGCGGAAGCCATAATGCGGCAAAGGAAAAGGGCCTGATCCGCCTGGAAGGAAAGGATTATGTGGTAAAGGACGGCGATATTATGCTGTTCCGGTTCAATGTGTAAGCATTGTCCGGCTGACAAAGAGGACGGGAGCAACTGACCATGCATACATTTATTGATTTCCCGCATCTGGGCATCCACCTGGAAAATGTGGGAAAAACCATTACTTTATTTGGAATTGACATCGCATACTATGGGATTACCATTGCCATCGGCATGCTGGCCGGTATTTTCGTTGCCACGCAGGTGGCGAAACGGACCGGACAGAAGCAGGATGATTACGTGGATCTGGCGATTTTCGGCATCATTTTCGGCGTGATCGGCGCCCGCATTTATTTTGTCATCTTCAGCTGGGACATGTATAAAGATAACCTGCTGGAAATCTTCAATACCCGGCACGGCGGACTGGCTATTTACGGCGGAGTGATCGCGGCGGTGATCACCGTATTTGTGGTGGCTCATGTGAAAAAGATTCCGGTGGGCCTGATGCTGGATACCGGTGGCTGCGGACTGATCACAGGCCAGATGATCGGCAGATGGGGCAATTTTTTTAACCGGGAGGCCTTTGGCGAGTATACAGACGGCCTCTTTGCCATGCGGCTTCCGCTGGATGCGGTCCGGAGCGGGGATGTAACAGAGAAAATGCGGGAACACATGGAAACGATCGACGGAGTATCCTGCATCCAGGTGTCCCCCACATTTTTATACGAATCGGTCTGGTGTCTGCTGGTGCTGATCCTGCTGCTTGTTTATACCAGACACAAGAAATTTAATGGAGAAGTTTTTTTGATCTATCTTGCCGGATATGGGGCAGGAAGGTTCTGGATCGAATCCCTCAGGACCGATCAGCTTCTGCTCCCGGGGACTGCGATCCCGGTGTCCCAGCTGCTGGCAGGTGTGCTGGTCATCGTATCGGTGTTGTGGATCATTTGGGGAAGAAGGAGACAAAAACATGATCATTAAGAACGCAAAGGTATTTTTGGAAAACCAGACATTTGAAGAGGGAGAGATCCGGGTCCGGGACGGCCGCATTGAAGAAGTACGTGCCGGGAAAATGAGAGGCGAAGGATTTCTGGCTCTTCCGGGGGAAGAAGTGATCGACTGCCAGGGCGCTTATGCGATCCCCGGCCTGATCGATCTGCATTTCCATGGATGTATGGGAGATGATTTCTGCGACGGAACAAAAGATGCGATCCGAAGGATTGCCGAGTATGAGGCTTCTGTCGGTGTGACGGCCATTGCACCGGCCACCATGACGCTTCCGGTGGAGGAACTGGAGGCGATCCTGCGGACAGCGGCAGAGTACCGGGAAGAGGCCGGGAAAGAAGAAACGGGCGCGGGAGCGGACCTGGTAGGCGTCAACATGGAGGGGCCTTTTATCAGCAAGGTGAAAAAAGGAGCCCAGGATGAGAGAAATATCCTGCCCTGCGACGTGGAAGTAGCCCGCCGTTTTCTGGAGGCGTCAAAAGGCCTGGTGAAGTTTATCGGGATCGCGCCGGAAGAAAGCGAAAATGCCATTGCATTTATAGAGGAAATGAAGGATCGGGTACACATTTCCCTTGCACATACCAATGCAGCGTATGACCGCGCAAAGGAGGCTTTTGACGCCGGAGCGAGTCATGCAGTGCATCTTTATAACGCCATGCCTGCATTTACCCATCGGGCGCCCGGCGTGGTGGGAGCTGTGGCGGACAGCCCCTCTGTTATGGCGGAACTGATCTGCGACGGCGTGCATATCCATCCGGCGGTGGTAAGAGGAACCTTCCAGATGCTGGGGGCGGACCGGATGATCCTGATCAGTGACAGCATGCGCGCCACCGGTATGCCGGATGGCAGATATACGCTGGGAGGCCTGGATGTGGACGTGAAAGGAAACAGGGCGGTGCTGGTAAGCGACGGAGCGCTGGCAGGGTCGGCCACGAACCTGATGGACTGTATGCGCACGGCTGTGAAGAAAATGGGGATACCGCTGGAGACGGCAGTGGCCTGCGCTTCCATCAATCCGGCAAAGAGCCTGGGAGTGGAAGCAGAAAGAGGTTCCCTTGCAGAAGGGAAAAAAGCAGATATCGTGCTTCTTGATGAAGAACTGGAACTCAAGAGCGTGATCAAAGACGGAAGGGTCATCCGCTAGATTCGGACATGCAAAACCAAAAAGGAGGCCATTCTAATGCGGCGAGGAGAAGGAGCCTGTCTGGTATGCGGGGCAGAACTTACGTATTACCAGGAAGCAAAAGAAATGACATGCGTTTTTTGCGGTAAAAAGGAAATGAGCCACGCATCCTGCAAAGAAGGGCACTATGTCTGCGATTCCTGCCATGCAGAAAAAGGAATCGAAGCCATTATGCGGGAGTGCGGCGTTACCGCATCGAAAAATCCCATAGAGATCATGCAGAAGATCATGGAAGACCCGTATATATACATGCACGGTCCGGAGCACCATGTCATGGCCGGAGCGGCGCTTCTGGCCGCTTATCATAACTGCGGCGGCAAGCTGGATCTTCCGGCCGCATTGCAGGAAATGAAAGAGCGGGGCAGTCAGGTGCCAGGCGGCGTGTGCGGATTCTGGGGATGCTGCGGCGCAGGCATCAGCACCGGCATATACATGAGTATCATCACCAAAGCCACGCCGCTGAGCGGAAAATCCTGGGGGTTGTCCAACTGCATGACCGCCAGGGCGCTGCAGGCCATCGGCGAGATCGGCGGGCCAAGATGCTGCAAACGGGATACGTTCACTGCGGTCAAAGAAGCAGTACAGATGACAAAAGAAAAAATGGGCATAGAAATGGAACTGCCGGAACACATAGAATGTGGATTCTATGTGGAAAACCAGCAGTGTCTGAAAAACAGATGCCCATATCATCCAAAGGGGACGGGGGATTTCTGAAAATCCCCCGTCCCCTTTGGATGATATGGGTCATTATTCCCCGAAATGTGGACAACTTATGTGGATAAGATGTGGAAAAGCCGGCTTTAACAAAATTGGGGGACGGGGGTTTTCTGGAAAACCCCCGTCCCCCAATTTTGGGGTTGACATTTATCCCCAAATAGGATAGGATTTCAATCAGACAAGGAAATATGTGAAAGGCTTGGAAGGGAACAAGTAATATCCGGAACACCCGTACAGAAAGCAGCCGGCAGATGAGAGGCGCACGAAGGAACCGTATATGAATACGTCCTGGAGCCTCACACCGAACACCGTCCCATATTAGGGAGGGGGAGTAGGCTGTGACGGAGTGGCACGCGTTAAAGTGCCAGGCTGTGAACGTGGGTCAGGTATGGAGATCAGATATGAAGATCAGATGCATGGATTGGATACGGGAGCAGCCGGATGAGGCCGATGTCGCAAGGTTTCGGTGAAGCAAGGTGGTACCGCGGAAATGTAGATTCGCCCTTACTGTGAAAGCAGTAAGGGTTTTTTTATTTCACAGGGAATTGTTTTTCTGTGAAATAAAAAATGCTCTGCGAGGATCACGCTGTGGCGGCGCAGTGTTCCGGGAAAAAGGAGGGAGATCATGGCGAAGGAAAGAAAAACGAGCAAAACGAAGCAGATGCTCATTGACAACTACGAAAAGCAGAAGGCGGAGTTTGTGCGAAAAGGATACCGGGAATCTTCGGAAGTGTTTTCTGTGGCAAAAGCAAATATTATGGTGTTTGTGACATCTTTTCCTATCGCGCTGATTTTGATCCTGCTTTGGATTTTGGCGGACCGGGGACCGATCTGGACAAAAGATCTTAACTATGTGCTGGTACTGGCGCTGTTTCTGGTGACGGCCTACATCCACGAAGTGCTGCATGGTGTGGGCTGGTGCCTGGGAACAAAGAAAAAATGGAAGAGCATATATATCGGCATGATGTGGTCGAGCCTGACTCCGTATTGCCACTGCAAGGAGCCTCTGGAGCCGGGGAAATATCTGATTGGCTGTCTGCTACCAGGGACCCTTCTGGGACTTGGCATTTACCTGGCGGCTTTTCTGACCGGAAGTAATGTCCTGCTGTGGCTCAGCCTTCTGAATGTGCTGGGCGCAGGGGGCGACCTGCTGATCGCATGGTACGCCCGCCGCTACCGGACGGGCTATGTGCTAGATCATCCGACGGAATGTGGGTTTCTCATATTTCAGAAGTAAAAAATGAAAATAAATTCAGAAATAAAAAGGAGAGAAGAACATGGGAATTTATGAAGAATTACAGGCAAGAGGGCTGATCGCCCAGGTGACGGACGAGGAAGAGATCCGCGAGCTGATCAACAATGGAAAGGCTACTTTTTACATCGGATTTGACCCGACGGCGGACAGTCTCCATGTAGGACATTTCATGGCGCTGTGTCTGATGAAGAGGCTGCAGGAGGCCGGCAATAAGCCGATCGCCCTGATCGGTGGCGGCACCGGTTATATTGGGGATCCGTCCGGAAGAACGGATATGCGTTCCATGATGACGCCGGAGCAGATCCAGCACAACTGCGACTGCTTCAAAAAACAGATGAGCCGGTTTATTGATTTTTCCGATGACAAAGCGCTGATGGTAAATAATGCCGACTGGCTGCTGGATCTGAACTACATCGATTTTCTGCGGGAAGTGGGACCGCACTTCAGCGTTAACCGCATGCTGGCCGCAGAATGCTACAAGCAGCGGATGGAACGTGGCTTAAGTTTCCTGGAATTTAACTACATGATCATGCAGAGTTTTGATTTTTACATGCTGTACCAGAAATACGGCTGTAACCTGCAGTTTGGCGGGGACGACCAGTGGAGCAACATGCTGGGCGGCACAGAACTGATCCGCCGGAAACTCGGCAAAAATGCCTGCGCCATGACCATTACACTGCTCTTGAATTCTGAAGGCAAGAAGATGGGCAAGACCCAGAGCGGCGCTGTGTGGCTGGATCCGGAGAAGACTTCTCCTTTCGAGTTCTACCAGTACTGGAGAAATGTGGCGGATGCAGACGTCCTGAAATGTATCCGTATGCTGACCTTCCTTCCGCTGGAAGAGATCAACAAGATGGATTCCTGGGAAGGCGCGCAGCTTAACACGGCAAAGGAAATCCTTGCATTTGAACTGACCAAGCTGGTACACGGCGAAGAGGAAGCGAAAAAGGCCCAGGAGTCTGCCAGAGCCTTATTCAGCCAGGGAGCTGCGGCCGAAATGCCGACCACAGAGCTTACGGAAGCGGATCTTGAGAATGGAAATATTGACATTCTGACACTTCTTGTGAAGGCCGGGCTGGTTCCGTCCAAATCCGAAGCAAGGCGTGCGGTACAGCAGGGCGGCGTTGCCATGGACGGCGAGAAGGTGACAGATATCCACGCGCAGTTTGCAGGAGAAGACTTTGGCGGCGAAGGCGCGGTCCTGAAAAAAGGAAAGAAAAGTTTTCGGAAGATCGTGATGAAATAAGCAGAAATGTTAGCATTCATCAGATAAAGAAACGGAGATGCCCCATGACAGAATATGTCGCGGGGCATTTCTTTTACCGTTTGTTAAAATTAGAAAAATTATGCGTCCTTTTCGGGAAAATATGCTAAAATAAAATAACTAGATTTTTTCGGGAGGTGCGAAGGATGGAAGGATTAGAAAGTATGACCCCTTTGGAGTCGGAAAAGAAAGATCTGATGGCCAGATTAGGAGAAATTTATTATAAAAAATGTAAAGAAAGCGGCAATGTGACAGCAGAAGAAGCGGAGATCCTTGAAAAAATCGCCAGACTGGATCAGGAGATGCCAGGTGAAGATACGGAGTATCAGGGAAGCGTGTGCCCCGGCTGCGGCGCGCCTGTAGAACCGGACCAGGTGTTTTGTGTGAACTGCGGGATCCGGCTGGTGGAAGATGATGCGGTGACAGAGATGCACCTGGAAAGCGATACACCGAAGCCTGGAAATGTCTGCCCTCATTGCGGCGCGCCGGTAAATGACGATCAGGATTTCTGTATCATGTGCGGGACACGCCTGGGGCAGCCTGGGCAGCAGGCAGGCGGCGGACAGGCCCAGCCGGAAGCTGCGAATGTTCCGAAGCGGTGTCCCGGCTGCGGAAAGATCCTTCCGCCGGAGATGCATTTTTGCACAGCCTGCGGAACCAGGGTGGATTGATAAATAGCATATAAAGGAGAGAACCAGGATGTATTGTACTCATTGTGGACAAGAATTGATAGAAGGCGGAAAGTTTTGCCCCAGATGCGGCGCGCCGGTGGACGGGAACGGGTTTGAGGCTTCGGAAGGCCCGCAGGCAGAGCCGGGGGTAGAGCCCGGAGAAAACCTCGGAGAAAAACCCGGAGGAAACCCACAGGCAGGATTCGGAGCCCCGGGGCCAGGATATCCCGGTGCGGCAGTCAGAAAAAAGACTTCCCCGGCAGTGATCGCGGTGATCGTCGCAGTAATCGTTTTTCTGGCGATTTGCTCCGTCCTGGCAGTCTGGCTTTTGTTTTTCCGGAACACCTATAAAACGCCGATTAAAAATATGGTGAAGGTGATTGAGGAACAGGACGGCGAGGCGGCAATGGATCTGATCCCGGAGCAGTATCTGACAGTAGCCCGGACAATGACCGGCCTGGACGAGGACGCGATGGAGGAAATGCTGGAAGCGAGCCTTGGAACAGTGCTGGAAGGATATGAAGGAAAAATCAAAATAGACTATGAGATTGGAGACGCCAGAGATCTGACAGATTTTGAGATCCAGAATCTGGAGAGCGGATATTTTGGATTTCTGGGCGAAATCGAAGCTGCAAAGGAAGTTGAATTTTCTGCGGAGATTTTTGTGGACGGAGAAGAAGTAGAGGAAATTGCCGATGATACGACGCTTACAGTGATCAGACTGGATGGAAAATGGTATCTGGATCCGTCCATGCTCTTTTAGGCGGCAGGCGGCAGAAGCCAAAGAAGATGAAAAAGGAGAGGATATCTATGATTTGTCCTAACTGTGGATTTGAAAATGAAAAGGATTCCCGGTTTTGCGGGAACTGCGGCGCCCGGCTGCCGGAAAAAAAGTCGAAAACCCCTTTGATCATCGCGCTTGTGATCGTGTTTGTCATTCTGGCAGCAGCCGTGATCGGATATTTTGCCTATGATTTCCTTTCTGACGATAAGGAAGAAGTGCGTCAGGAGGAGCAGCAGCCAGACACCGGGGAAGCGGAGGAAGAGGCTGCCGGCGAAATAGAAGGCGAGGTACAGGATGAAGAGTCCAGGGAAGAAGGATGGCAGATCACCAATGTGGCGGCGCCGGCGTCTACCGGATCTGCCCGTGAACTTTCTGTGGCACAGGCCATGGCCACTTCTGTGATCGATCAGCAGGGATATGATAACAGCGCAGACATGGTTCTGGATGGAAAAGACGAGACATCCTGGCAGGAGGGTGTGTCCGGAGATGGCATCGGAGAGGGGATTTCCCTGTATTTTGATCAGGAATATGAAGTCAAATACATTGCGCTGAAGCTTGGAAACTGGAGATCGGATGATTATTACGCGCAGAATAACCGCCCGGAAACACTGAAGATTACCATGGGCGGGCAGAGTGCGGAACTCTCATTTGCAGATTTGAAACAAGAACAGTGGATCGCAGTTGACGGGGACTGCAATACCTCAGAAATAAAATTTGAGATTGTTTCGGTTTATCATGGCAGCAATCCGGACTGGGACGATACCTGTATCGCAGAGATCAGCGTCTATGGAGAGGAAGAAATGTGATAAAAACACATCAGTTAAAATATGTCAGAAAAGAACAGGAGGAGATAACAATGACATTTCATGAAACAGACATTCACACCTTATCATTTAACCCCTTTGACAAGATCAGCAAGCAGTGGATGCTGATCACCGCAGGAGACAGAAACGGTTCCAACACCATGACAGCAAGCTGGGGCGGGGTTGGCATCATGTGGGGGAAACCGGTGGCAACCGCTTATATCCGGCCCCAGAGGTATACAAAAGAATTTGTAGACGACAACGAGTATTTTACCCTTTCCTTCCTGCCGGAAGAACAGAGGAAAGCATTAAATATCTGCGGTTCCGTGTCCGGAAGAGATGTGGAAGACAAATGGAAAGAAGCCGGGCTGCATCCCTGCTATCTGAATGAGGGAACGCCGGATGAAGTGGCGGCAGTGGAAGAGGCGGAAATGGTCTTCGAGTGCCGGAAACTGTATGCACAGGAGATGCTTCCGGAATGTTTTATCGATACAGAATGCGATACAAAATGGTATCCAACTAAAGATTATCACACAATGTACATTGCAGAAATTGTGAAAGTGTGGATAAAATAGGTTTAAATGTTAAATGGGGACGGGGGATTTTCAAAAATCCCCCGTCCCCATTTAGAATTGTAAATATTGTATACTGTATGCCGGCATTTCCAGTGTGCCGTTCAGTGTCAGTGTTTCTCCGCTTATCAGCTCAGCGGCTGTGCCGCTCAAGTCACCGTGGCAGGCGGTATAGGCGGCATCAGAAGCATTAATGGCTGCAAATACTTTTTCGTTTTCTGTTACGCGTTCAAAGATAAGCTGGTGGTTGGTCAGCACGACATTCCGGTAGGAACCGTTGCACAAGGCGTCGCTGTTCTGGCGGATGCGGATCAGTTTTTTGATGAGATCTGTCAAATCGCTGGGCTTCGGTTCTTCGAAACAGGGGCGGAGAGCGTAATCATTTCCGGGAGCTTTTTCCCCGGGTTCGCCCCACTCGCTTCCGTAGTAAATGCAGGGAATGCCCGGCATGGCCATCAGAAGCCCGTAAGTCAGCGGCAGGTGCTTTTTGTTCGTCAGAATGCTGGCAATTCTCGTTACGTCATGGTTGTCCACAAAGTTCATCAGATGCTTGCCGCGATAGAGACACCAGGGCTCGGAGCCGTACTGGCGCTGCAGGGAATGTGCGATCTCAAACATATTCATGGAATTGAAGCTGGAATAGATTCCCTTATAGCACTCATAATTTGTGCAGCTGTGGAGCATCTCATCGTTGACAATCCGGTTGTAGTCGCCAAACAGCACTTCTCCGATCAGGGCAAAGTCAGGCTTCAGCTGCATGGTAAAGGAACGCAGGCGGCGCATAAATTCCGGTTCCAGACTGTAGGCCACATCCAGCCGCAATCCGTCAATGTCAAAGGTATCCACCCAGAATTTTACACACTCCAGAAGATAGTCTACAACCGCCGGATTTTTCAGGTTCAGTTTTACCAGTTCAAAATGGCCTTCCCAGCCCTCGTACCAGAAGCCGTCGTTGTAGCCGTTGTTTCCGTCAAAGTTGATCCAGAACCAGTCTTTGTATGGGGAGTCCCATTTCTTTTCCAGTACATCCTGAAATGCCCAGAATCCCCGGCCTACATGGTTAAAAACTCCGTCGAGTACGATTTTGACATGGTGGCTGTGAAGATCCTGGCAGACCTGGGCGAAATCCTCGTTCGTACCCAGACGGCAGTCGATTTTTTTGAAATCTCTGGTGTCATATCCGTGGTTGTCGGATTCAAATACCGGATTCAGAAGGATGGAATCGATGCCAAGGTTCTCCAGATATCCGCTCCAGTCCATAAGCTTGCGGATCCGCGGCTCGCAAACCCCATCGTTGTGAACCGGGGCGCCACAGAAGCCGATAGGATAAATCTGATAAAAAATACTATTAAAAGCCCACATGAATGAAAGCCTCTCTTTCCATTTTATTTTCCATTTTTTTCATTTTAATATAGAAAAGGATCCGGGTCAAAAAGTTTTCTGTTGTCCCGGTAATTCTTTCTTGAGAAAGATCAAAAACCAGCACAGCAGAATGATTCCTTTGAAAATGCTGGAAATGGTGATGCTCCACCAGATCCCGTTTAGTCCGAGAGCCGTCTGTACCAGCACCAGCGCCAGCGGAATGCGGATGGCGGTAAACACGATGCTTACAACAGATGGCGGCACGGTTTTTCCAAAACCGGCGAAAGCCCCGGCAGTCGTGATCTCTACACTCATAAATAGCTGAGAGACGCCAAGAATCACCAGATAGTCCACGCCCATGGGCAGAACGTCTGCCTCGGTGATAAAGACACGGAAAATAGGCGCCGGGCATACGATCAAAAGGAAGGTGCAGAACAGACCCCAGAGCAGCACAATGATCATGGCGCTGCGGTAACCTTTGCGGATCCGTCCGGGATTGCCTGCCCCGTGATTCTGGGCGATAAAGGAATTGACGGCTGCAGCGAATCCATCGGCGGTCATCCAGGAAATGGATTCGATCTGGGAGCCTACTTTCTGGACAGCCACGGCGGCGTCTCCATATCCTGCTACCATGCGGGCAATGATCATGGAAATGCCGGTAAACAGCATATTTTGCAGGCAGGACGGCACGCCGATCCGGACGATGGATCTGACAGCATCGAATTTTGGCCTGGAAAAGAACCGTACATGACAGAACAAAAGGTCATCCTGCATAGCGAAAATCAGAAACATGCAGGTGACGATCATCTGGGCAAATACGGTGGCAATGGCGGCGCCCATGACTTTTAGTTCCGGAAACGGACCGATACCAAAGATCAGAACCGGATCCATGAAAAAGTTGATCACCAGTCCGCTTGTAGTGGCAAGGAAAGCCGCCCGGCTGTTGCCAATGGCTGTGAACAGTCCGGTAAATGTCTGGTTTAAAAAAGAAAAGAAGACCAGACCACAGGTGATCTGAAGATAGATCCGTGCATCTGCGATGACCTGCGGACTATTTAATTTGAAGAAATCGATCAGCGGAACGGAAAAAAGGATGC
This sequence comes from Mordavella massiliensis, assembly GCF_016902415.1. GTDB lineage: Bacteria > Bacillota > Clostridia > Lachnospirales > Lachnospiraceae > Merdimonas > Merdimonas faecigallinarum. Next base: position 59,393 of record NZ_JACJLV010000012.1, read on the forward strand.
AGATCAGTCCAAAAAGGAGACCGGTAAATGCGGCGAGCTGGAGAGCTCCGGTGGCATATCCGGCAGCTTCTTTTGGATCGCCTGCGCCCAGAGAATGACCGGTATTGACCTGCCCGCCCATTTTGGAAAGCACTGCAAGCCCGTTGGAGAGCCACATGTACATGCCGGCCGCGCCCACTGCGGCTACCGCGTTGCTTCCCAGTCTTCCGATCCAGATCATGTCCGTCAGGTTGTACGCCATCTGGATCAGCGAGGTGGCCATGATCGGAACCGCAAGCCGGGTCAGAGAAGATAAAACCGGGCCGTGAAGAAGATCGATATGTTTTTTCATTGGTAATTCCCCCAGGATGTGTTATCATAGAGTCTGCGGTCTTGTAAAAGTACAAAACCATGCAGAAAAAAGTATAACATAATCCGGGTGAGAAATACAGACAGCAAATCCGAAAAAACCGTAGAAATTTCCATAAAAACGGTTGACACGCCAGGATGCGTATAATATAATAATGCAGTATGACAAAAGGAGAAACAGTGAGAAACCAAAGCCCCGGAGTCTTGCTGATTTCAATAAAATGACCAAGTGAAATGTTTATATTTACAGGAGGGAACCCAATGAAAACTTATATGGCAAATCCAGATAAGATTGAAAGAAAATGGTATGTAGTTGACGCTTCGGGATATACATTAGGACGCCTGGCATCTGAAGTGGCTAAGGTATTAAGAGGAAAGAACAAACCGGAATTTACACCGCACATTGATACAGGTGATTATGTGATCGTTGTAAATGCAGAGAAAGTTGCTGTAACAGGCAAGAAGATGAATCAGAAGATCTACTATCGTCACTCTGACTATGTAGGAGGAATGAAAGAGACTACACTGGCAGAGATGATGGCCAAGAAGCCGGAGAGAGTGATCGAACTTGCTGTAAAGGGAATGCTTCCGAAGGGACCTTTGGGAAGAGCTATGATCAAGAAGCTTCACGTATATGCTGGTCCGGATCATGAGCAGCAGGCTCAGAAGCCGGTAGAGCTTAAGTTTTAAGGAAAGGTTTGAAAGGAGGATATTACAGTGGCTAACGCAAGATTTTACGGAACAGGCAGAAGAAAAAAATCAGTAGCAAGAGTATATTTAGTACCGGGAACCGGTAAGATTACAATAAATAAGAGAGATATCGATGAGTATCTCGGACTGGAGACATTAAAGGTTGTTGTTCGTCAGCCTCTGGTAGCTACAGAGACAGAGGGCAAATTTGATGTGATCGTTAACGTAAAAGGTGGCGGTTACACAGGACAGGCCGGAGCGATCCGTCATGGTATCGCAAGAGCGCTGCTTGAGGCAGACGCTGATTACAGGCCGGTGCTTAAGAAAGCAGGATTCCTGACACGTGATCCGAGAATGAAAGAGCGTAAGAAGTACGGTCTCAAAGCAGCCCGTAGAGCTCCGCAGTTCAGCAAGCGTTAATCGGGATTACCCAAGAGATAACCGAACAGTTATTGAAATTGCAGGCAAACCCTGGAAACATCACGTTTCCGGGGTTTTTCTTTTCGCCCTGGAAACGCGGTGGAACGGGGGAAAACCGGGTGAAAATCATCGGATTAGCAGCGCGTTTGTAACACGTTTGCAACAAAAATATCTTTACTCAAGAGTCCTGTTTATGGCGTCAATCAGGATCCGTACAGAGGATATGAAATATTTCTATACGGATCTGATCAATGAACTGGTGCAGGATCCGGCGGAGAAACTGAAGGTGTTTGATAAGAACAGTCCGTATCTTCCCACCAGAAAGATCGGGAAAAATAATCCAAAAGCAGAGGAGATACGGATCGATAATTTTCTCCGGCAGGAGTGGAACAACATGGTAGACCGGGCGATAGTGGAAGGTGTGACCGAAGAGGAACTGCGCTTTGCAAAGAAAAAAGAGATCACAGATCCGGCGGCAGAATTCATCCGAAGGTCAGGGTGGAAACCGGAGATTTTCCGGACAATCCTGCAAAAGGCGATTGGAAAGTTGCGAGGCTTTATCCAATATATCAAAGAACTCCGGAATGCAGAATATGACGAGAATGGACAGCCAATATTTCACCGTGACCTGAAATTTGATGTGACGCCGACGCCGCTGCCGGAGATTGCAAAAGGGAAAAGACCATCTTCAGCAGCGCAGGAAGCAGAAGTAATGAGGCTGGATAACATTCTGCAGAAGATGAAGAAAGCAGAGCAGAGGATCTATGCTGTCGAGAAAGTTCTGATCCGGCTGGAGAAAGAACGGCAGAATATTGACGGGAAATGGTTTCACGGAAAAGAAAAGAAGGAGCTGGATCAGAAGATTGCCGGAAAACAGCAGGAACTGAAAAAAGCGAAGGCTACACTCGCCGGAATACCTGGACTGCATGGATATGAAAATGCGCTGGCAGTGAAAAAAGCATATACAGCTGCAACAAAGGAACTGGAAGAAATCCGCAACAGGCAGAAAGAATGGGATCAGAAAAGTGTTCCGGAAAAACAGTATCTGGTGATCCGAAGTAATAAGCCGGAACAGAGGGCAGAGCGGCAAAGTGTACTGGAACAGCTGGATAAAAGGAAAAGGGAGATGGAAAAGAGGCAGCGAACAAAGAAACGGGGATATGACAGAGATTGTCTGTAAAAAAAATAGCAGTTGAAATAGAACGGATGTTCTGATAAAATCAAATCAGGCACTGCCAGAGAACGGTAGGCGGTTAGTCCTTCGACAGAGGGACTGAACCCTCTGATTACATAGAAATCTCTGCAAAGAGAAATCTTGGAAAGGAGGGCGAACTTATGAGTGATTTCGAAATGCTCTCCATCGTTTTGATGATACTTGGTATTGTCGTTACAATCTTGATAGCGTATATAGATCACACAAAAAAGTAACCGCCCCTCAGCCAAAGTGTGCGGTTACTTTTTTGTAACTAATTCATTTTTGGACTAACCGCTTATCGGTAGTGCCTATTTCTATATTTATATTAGCAAAGAGAGGAGAGAATGTCAAATTATTTAAGAGTAAAGGTTAGTAAAGCTAGGAATTGAAGGAATCTATAAGATTTGATACAATGATAATATTATGAAAAGTGTAGTAGGGAGGGGCGGAAATAATGGCAGGATATATTATGACCATCGGAGCAGCAGAATATTTAGAACTTTTTTATGCTGTTGGGAAAAACGGTAAACCAAGAAAAAAACCAAAGAATAAAGCGAGTTCTAAAGCAGAAGGTGAATCCATGGCAAAGAAATATGCTTTGGAAACATGCAATGGAAGAAACATTGAGTAATATTTTTGAGGAAGAAGATAATTAATCATTCCATTCAAAGAATATAGATGCAAAAATTCCAAAACATCAAAAAGATGTATTGAATGATGTTTTAAAGATGTTTTGAGAAATCAGATAATTTAACCTTTGATTTATTTCTTTGAGAAAGCATTAGCTTTTATATATCCCGTACAAAAATCAGGTGACAATTGCAACGGTGTCTGATTATGGTATAAAAGTTTTCTTAGAAATAGTCATTATCGGATGTGTGATTAAAACTGAGCGTAAGATAAATATAAGAAGGTGTTATAAATTGTATATAAAGAAACTGGTTTATGAAAATGTGGGACCAATCGAACGAGTGGATATTATGCCATCTTTTACTGCGGATGGCAATCCCAAACCTATACTTTTAGTGGGGGAAAATGGCACGGGAAAGTCCACGATTCTTTCTAACATTGTTGACGCATTCTATGAGATGGCAGGACAAGCCTATGGAGACGCATGGGAGTCTATTGACAATGGGCATCAATATTATAAATCAATTCGTCCAGCGGATATCCACGTTGGACAAACGAGCATGTTTTCCTGTATTCAGTTTCAGAACAAAAGACAAGAGGATGTATATCTATGTAAATGTGGAGACTTGACAAAAGAAAATATTCAAGAAAAATTAGATGGAATTTTATTAGATAAGCTTTCTTGGAAACAGGAAAATAATTTCAAAGGAACAACAGTAGATAAAGCGAAAGCTGAAAAGATTTTCCGGGAAAATGTTATTTGCTATTTTGGACCTGATCGGTATGAGAAACCTGCGTGGTTGGGAGAAAAATACTATCAAGATACCGACTCGCTACATATAAAAATTAGTGAACGGATAAAGGATAGTCTAGAGAACCGAATAAATGTTAAAAATGTTACGGAAACAAATCTTCAATGGTTATTGGATGTAATTGCTGATTCTCGAGCAGATATTTCCAATAGTAATGGCCTGTCTATAGTACATGTTAGAATGGATGATTTACTTTTGCTGGGTGCAGCAAGAAAAAATCTTGAAACTATTATGAGCAGAATTCTCGGCATAAATGTGTACTTTAGTTTGAATTTTAGAAACGCCAGAGGATCGCGGTTTAGAATTTTGAGGGAAAATGACGATAGCATCGTTGCGCCGTCTCTAGACGCACTTTCCACAGGACAAATTGCAATGTTTAATACATTTGCTACAATCATTCGTTATGCTGATAATAATGATATTAATCAGAGTATTCATCTAGATAGGATTACAGGAATAGTTGTTATTGACGAAATAGAGCTTCATTTGCATACAAATTTGCAAAAAGAAGTTCTGCCCAGTCTGATTCAATTATTTCCTAAGGTGCAGTTTATCATTACACCCCATGCTCCGCTGTTTTTACTGGGGATGGTGGAGACTTTTGGAGAAAATGGTTTCGATGTGTATGAGATGCCCATAGCATCAAAAATCACTGTGGAACGCTTCTCCGAATTCCACAAAGCATTCGAATATCTGCAAGCTACTCAATCCTACCAGTCGGAAGTTGCTGCTGCTGTTAAACGAGCAAGCGGCCAGAAAAAAGTGCTTGTTATCACTGAGGGGTCTACTGATTGGAAGCATATGAAAGCTGCTTATGAAAAATTGAAGTCTGATTCTAATTATTCTGAGATATTTGATGGATTAAATTTTGACTTTCTGGAGTATGAGGAGAAAGAATCCAGTAATAGTTCACCTTATAAAATTAATATGGGCTGCAGTCAATTAGTTGCCTTGTGCGAAAACTATGCAAAATTGCCTCAGACAACCAAATATATATGTATTGCTGACAGGGATGATCAGAAAACAAATAATGCTTTATCTGTAGAGGGGGCTGAATTTAAAGAATGGGGAAATAATGTTTATTCCTTTATCCTTCCACTACCTAAAACTCGTGAAAATACTCCGGCAATCTGTATCGAACACTTGTATAGTGATGCAGAAATTAAAACTGAATACACTGGTTCGGAGGATGGTATTGTAAGGCGTCTCTATATGGGCGGAGAGTTTGACAACCGTGGTGTAGCTGTTGCTATTGATAGATTCTGTGAAAAGAAAAATAAATGTGGACCGGATAGTATTGCAATTATTGAGGGATCCAGCAAGGAACGTGTGACTTGTCTCAATAATGATGATGGAATCAATTATGCATTGCCCAAGTCTCAATTTGCCTCGTTGGTTTTGTCGAAAGCACCACCATTTGATCATTTTGATTTCACCAATTTTCTTCCTATTTTTGAAACAATTAAACATATTATAGAAAAGGAATCGATATAAAAGGTGTGGTGAAAATAGCCTATTGGATTATTTGGGAAGAAATGAGAGGAATGATGTTGTTTGCCACCGTGATGATTATAATATACATAAAAGAAAGAGTCTCGAAATTAGTCAGAAAATTCATGATTATATGGGAAGCACAGAACTTATTGCCAATCTGTTTAGAATATCTCAGACAGAAGAAAAGTTACGAAACGATGAGATTAGTGGTGCCAAAGCTGCAACGGCTACTCATTATATGGTAGGAAAGGAAGTGCGTGGCGCTATTGAAAAGATAGGTGGTACTATGCCGGAAGATTTACCCACACCGGAAAAAAGTATTCAACAAATTGAAAAAGAGCAACTTGCCAGATTAAAAGCAAAAGCTAAGGCAGGAAAGTTGATGCTTGATGAGTAAATTTTTATGGATTAACAGAAAAAATAAACTCAGAAATTCGAGATGTATCGAGGTAATGTAAAGATAAAAAGATGGAAAATTTGGAAAAGATGATTACTGTTCGTATTATGCAAGAAGATGTGGAATCTATTTTTTCTCTTATGAAGACCGAAAGGGATCCTGTATTTGCAATGGAGATTATCCCGTATTATGCATTGTTTATTCAATCTTGCCAAGAATATATGGGAGAAATCTTTATCGAGGGAACTTCTGCGGATAAAGTAAAAGATATACGTAATTTTATTAAAGTATACGGAGAAAGCTTTGGAAAATCAAAGAAAAGAATAGAATTGGTAGATATCGAGCAAGATGAACAGTATAGAGCACAATTAAGATTTGATTTTATGAAAAGTTGGAATATCCATTTGAATCTTGGTACCTATTGGACAGAAGATTATCATGTTGTAGGAAACACTCAGATGCTTGCTGATTTTTTAGGAATTGATGATATATTTAATCCGAAAACAGGAAAATTGCAATTTGAATTGGGGCGGCAAATGGGGTCATTTGTGGCATCAATAAAAGATGGATTTTCGCAAGTTATTGATCCACCAGAGGTAAAAAGATTGCATACAGGGGTATCAATAGATTATTTTTATGACTTGAATACAAATAAGAATGATGAGTTGTTCGTTGATAATTCATCGCAGGTCTTAAATTTGTTTTTTCTTGATTTAGTTTGTAATATGAATTTTGTGAAACATATTTTGAGACCGTTATTTGATGATAGCAATATGTGGGTTTTTCGAGTGGAATATATTGTAACATATTATACTTATCGAGCAATTCAACGGTTAAAAAATTATTGTGACAATAATATTGATCTGTGTATTGATTTGGGAGGGTTTGCAGAGATGCTTAGTTCAGCAAAAAATTTATTCCAGTCTAAGTTTCGGAATTGTATGATGCATTATGGGATTGAAAATCAGGGAGTAATTTCTATAGAAAATGTTGAAAAGCCGTTTTATGGTATTGTTGAAACTTGTTATAATGGAGTGGATTACTATTCTTTTTTGGGTACATTAAGAAGATTATCAGATGAGATGATTGATTTGTTAGAAAAGCGTTTTAATATAGAAAAAATTACATTACAACGCTTATAAAGGAAGCGGTAATGACAACGTTTTTCTTAATAAAAGAAGAGGTGTAATCAATCGTGGTAAGACGCCCAGGGTTTGTAACGTATCTGCAACAACTTTCCGTGTAACCCCTTGATTTTCCAGTGTTTTCGGTTACGCAAACGTTAAGCAAGCGTTAATCGGATACAACAATATACGATCCAGACGCCGCAAGGCGCTGCATGGCCTCCCAGGACATTTGTTCTGGGAGGTTTTTGTATTATTTAAAATAGGTAATTGCGAAACAAGGTCGCAATCCTGATTAAAAATGCGGTAGGAATCCTGCAATGCAGGATTCCTAAGATGAGAAGCAGGTGACATCAAAATTAGACATGACAA
>NZ_JACJLV010000111.1 GCF_016902415.1 Mordavella massiliensis
TCTCCGCATCTACACTGCTGAAATACTTTTCGTTCTTTTGTATATATCCCTGCAGCTCCTTCCTTCTGCCCCTATATTTTAACATGCCCAGTACCTGTTGTAAATCTTCTGAAAGTCTTTGCAGTTCTGCGTCTTCCATATGTCCCGCATCGATCAGGTTCATCCGATAGTTGGGCACATATTTCCGTAAAACCTCTTTTGTCTCTCCATCCTTCTCTTCTGTTCCGGGCGGAAACATCCCATACAGATCCGTGGCCCCGTCCCATTTCTTCTCATCGTAATAAAATACCAGCGTAAGGATGGGATAGATGAAATCCTCCCGCCTAAATCTGGACAGGAACTCCTCCGTACTTAATTCCCCTTTTCCCTGGATTTCTCCAGTTCCCCGGTGCGTCCGCCACAGTTCCCGGATCTGGTCGGCATAGGTCAGTCCGTCATACAGCATGCAGCGGACCGGCATGGCATAATGGATCTTATCCTGGGATTCACAGGCCAGGATCGCCAGATTCACCGTGTTCTTCCAGCGTTTCACAATATCCCTGCGCCTTCCCACCGCTTTTGTCTTTCCCGCCTTGTCCGTGACCAGGATATCCGTCTCCCGGTCCAGGTCTTCCAGTTCCTCCGGCCTTATGATCTGCCGGCCCCCGAATACATAACCATTGTACAGGCTGGCAAACCGGTGATTGTCTCTCAGCCACTGATTCACTGATGTGTTTGCTTTTCCCATAGGCAAAGCCTCCTTTATTCGATTTTTTCATCAAACTTTTGGGTATCTCTGGCTGAAACGCCTGAAAACTCTGTCCGGATGTTAGAAAATTTAGAAGAAAAATATCCGGGAATTTGATGTGAAATCATCATAACACAGCCTGCTCCGGAAAACAAGATGC
>NZ_JACJLV010000112.1 GCF_016902415.1 Mordavella massiliensis
GCAGCTGCCGGAAATCTGCCGGAGCAAAACAAAAACAACAAATGTGTAAACCGGCCGCCAGAAACGGCGGTCAAAAAATACGCTGGTACTTATGATTTACCGTGTACAAACAAGATCATAGCCACAACTGAATTATTTAATCACATCACAACAGGCGCAGTGGTTTTTTACTGCGCCTGGAATACTTTAATTATTCTATTTTGTCAGTTCCTACGGAAGTCTTCTCTTAAGCTTTGAAGATTCTCCCCTCTGCTCTTTAATTTATCTTATGTAACTTAAATGTCCCGATATTTCCACCTCTATTACCAACATTACTATTATCCCTATTATTGAAATATCTCCCAAATAAATGAGTTTCGTCATCCAAATCTAAAATATTATATCCATCATATTGATGTTGTAGTTCTCTACTATGATTGATAAAACCAAATCCCACTTTCATTATGCCATCTCTTTCTATAAATATTGATGCAACATTACTCTCTGATTTTGATTTAGGAAAGGAAGAAACAAAACTAATTTTACTCCATGTTTGTACTACATCTAAACTCATATCTATCGTTGTTTGAAACGTTTTAGAAGTTAGAGTTCCTTCCCAATGTCCATTAAGATTGGGCACGCCAAGAAATTTTCTAAGTATTTTCCATTTCCAAGCATAGTTATCAAAAATCCAGTATATTATCCCATATAAAAACGTAACGCCTATAAAATTTGTTGTTACTCCTAGCGTGTCGCACAAATTCAACATACTAGAAATCCATTTATATTGCCTTAACCACATCATTGCTGATGTTATCGGCCCTCCGAGACAGATTGTAAGAAATGATGATAATATTATACTCAATATAAATATGTTTAAAACAACTCTACCTC
>NZ_JACJLV010000113.1 GCF_016902415.1 Mordavella massiliensis
CAATAATGATGATACTGATAGAAATAATATTTAGTGTCCTGTTATCATTTGAAAATAAGAGAATAGTAAATGATTATGTCCAATAAATTAGAATTTGAGGAGATCAATTTATGAATGGAGTAATCCTATATCAATCAAAATATGGTGCTACAAAAAGATACGCTGAATGGTTGTCTGAGGAAACCGGGTTTCAGTGTATAGAAACAAAAAAAGCTGATATTAATGAAATTATTGCATATGACGTTATTATTTTAGGCGGAGGAATATATGCTTCCGGTATTGCTGGTTTGTCTTTCCTAAAAAAGAATATCAATAAATTGGCAGACAAAAAAGTTATTGTGTTTTGTTGTGGTGCATCTCCATATGAAGAAAATGCATTTCTACAAATCAAAAAGCATAACATAAAAGATAATTTATCTGATATTCCAGTCTTTTACTGTCGTGGCGCATGGGATATGGACGCAATGTCTTTCAAAGATAGAACTTTGTGCAATTTGCTTAGAAAAGCTGTTGCAAAGAAAGATCCATCTGATTATGAAATATGGGAAAAGGCATTAATGGAAGCCGGGGATAACAACTGCGACTGGACTGACAAAAAGTACATTGAACCAATAATGGAATATATTAAGCGATAAACACCAGTTGAGGAGAGACTTTATGAAACGGGAATTGGGAATTGTCAGATGTGGCCTTGCATGCTTTTTATGCACAGAGACTCCAGATTGTGATGGATGTGGTTCAAACGGCTTCCCGGATAATGATTCTTGTGAGAACAAAAAATGTTCAATTGCAAAAGAGAAAAATGGTGTTGTGTATCATCGAGAGGGTATAAACGGGGATTACG
>NZ_JACJLV010000114.1 GCF_016902415.1 Mordavella massiliensis
TTTTATACTATTGATAATAGAATAATTATTAATAGAAAAAAACTATATAATATTGATAATAAAAAGGTTACTATTATATTTTCTGGAAGAATTGTCCCAGAAAAAGGTTGTTTAGAGTTAATCAATGCATTTAAAGGTAGTGATTACTTATTAAATAATGCCAATCTTGTAATTGCTGGTGGTGTTATTTATGGAGAAAATGGAAAATCGGATTATTTGAAGCGGGTTCAAGAGGCAATAAAGAACATAAATAGTATCATAATGACTGGATATATACCTTATCAAGAAATGCCATGCCTATATATGATGTCAGATATAGGTATAATACCAACTATGTGTGAAGAAGCATTTGGTTTGTGTGCTATTGAAAATATGGCAGCTGGAAATGCATTGATAGTTTCTGATTCTGGGGCCCTTCCGGATTTGTTGGAAAATCAGAGTGGGGAAAAATGTGGTATCGTAGTAGCTAGAGACTATAATTATGTTGAAAATCTAAAGAAATCAATGGAATATCTTGTCAATAATGAGATTGCTAGAAAAAAAATGGGTAACCTCGGAAAACAAATGGTTGAAAATTATTCTAAACAAAACTATTGCAGTAAATTTTTTGAGCTATTAGATATGATTAAACTCACTGTTAGCATCGGGTGATTTTGACCATTTTTCATCGGGTTAAAATCACCAATTATCATCGGATTAAAATAACCAAAAAGTCATTGCCAAGTATCTTATTGTACACGGTAAATCATAAGTACCAGCGTATTTTTTGACCGCCGTTTCTGGCGGCCGGTTTACACATTTGTTGTTTTTGTTTTGCTCCGGCAGATTTCCGGCAGCT
>NZ_JACJLV010000115.1 GCF_016902415.1 Mordavella massiliensis
TTCTTGGAGTAACTAATAGATGTATGGGAAAATGCAATATAAATGATGAAATTGATTATCAAAGTGTTAATGAAAAAATGAATATATTAATTGAAAAATCTATGTTGTATTTAAGTACGATATGAAAAAGTTATTAAAAAATTTTTGGTGTGATAATGATATGAAGAAAATAAGTATAATTGTCCCTGCATATAATGCAGAAAAAACTATCAAGCGATGTTTAGATAGTTTGATTGATCAAGATTATTCAAATATAGAAATACTTGTAATAGATGATGGTTCTAGTGATAATACCTATGATATCGTTGAAGAATATAGGAAAAAAAATTCTAATATTACTTTGGTTCATCAGAATAATCAAGGAGTATCGGTGGCAAGAAACAAAGGGTTAGAAATTGCTACGGGCGATTATGTGATATTTGTGGATAGTGATGATAGTCTTAATCCAGGAACTTGTTCTCTTTTAATGAATGTAGATATTGAGAATATTGATTTGATAATATTCGGATTAAATATTTATCGATCAGGGAAATTGTTGCGTACACCTCATCTTGATAATAATATAGTTAATTTGGATGAGTCACCAGAAAATTACTGGAAATTAAGAAGGATTAATTTGGGACCATGTAATAAGTTATACAAAAAACATTTAATTAGAAAAGTATTTGATTTGAATTTAAGTTTAGGTGAGGATACAAAATTTGTTTTGGATTATATGAGCAATGTACATAAGATTAGGATATTGGAAAATTGTTTATATAATGTATTTTTGGATAATGAGAATTCTTTAAATCGTCAATATAGAGAAAACAAACTTGATC
>NZ_JACJLV010000116.1 GCF_016902415.1 Mordavella massiliensis
ATAATAATCAGAACAAAACATCCATTCTCAAGAGCAGTCTGGCCAGCCCAAGCTTCTGTTTCTGACCACTGGACAAATTTCTGCCCCCTTCTTCCAGTACAGTCCGATATTGCCGGTCCATCTCCATAATGTCCCGATGAATCCCGGTTCTTCTGCAGGCTTCCTACAAAACTATAGTATCGATCCTTTACTTTTTTCTGCTGTGCTTCCAGCCTCCTTACTCTGCTCTGGAATGCAAAGTTTACCAGATACATTAACGGAAAGAGATCCAGGCCTGAAAATCCCCCTGCTTTTCTCCTGAAAAGATGTCAATCACTTCCCCGAAAACATAAGGAGAAAGGCCGGAGATCGCTACCCCCAGCCCAATCACCAGCACCAGAAACGCCAGATATCTTCTTTTTTCTTTTAAATAATTTTCATAAATCGCTTTTCCCCTAAATTTCCTGCCGCTTACAAATCCGCCATCCGCCCGATAATCTCCTGATAAAACGCTTCCTGGCTGTCTCCGTGATTCAGGTTATCCAGGATCACGCCGTCCTTTAACAGGATGATCCGGCTGCAGTAGCTGGCCATCTGCGGATCGTGGGTAACCATTACGATAGTCTTGCCAAACTCCTGATTGATCCGCACCAGCGCGTCAATGACGATCTGGCCGGACTTGGAGTCCAGGTTCCCGGTAGGCTCGTCCGCCAGGATCAGGTCCGGGTCATTGATCAGCGCACGGCAGATGGCTACCCTCTGCTTCTCACCGCCGGACAGTTCATAAGGATTCTTTTTCA
>NZ_JACJLV010000117.1 GCF_016902415.1 Mordavella massiliensis
GTGCTCTTCAACTGTGTAGACTGCCGGCTGTACCCGGACTCTTTTATAAACTTCATCCGGAAGCTGCTTCCAGCCAACAGCGCCGAAGATCTCCTGCAGCTTTTCTTCCGGAAGGGTATGGGGAATGACTTCCACGGGAAGATCCTTAAGATCTGCCTCGCGTTTTCCTTTTTTCTTCCGGCGCGTGACCTGGATCACATCCTCTTCGGCAGGTTCGACAACATAAAGTGTCTCTGTCAGAGCTTCCGCTTCGTTAAAGATGAGCTCCAGTTCCAGTTGTCCGGCGATCACATCCAGCTTTTCGGAAGAGCGCCCATAACGGTGATTGTTTGCAGACGCGATCTGCGAGGTAAGGCGTTCCATGTTTGTATTCAGCCTGGCCAGCTGGTCCTGCATGGACAGGATCACTGCCACGAGTGTTTCCCTGCTGAAACTATTCAGTTCTTCCGGTGAGTAGATCTTCGTCATGTTCGGCGCTCCTTTGTCTTGCTGGGACTATTGTACCGCAAACAAAAAGAAAAAGCGAACCGGACGAAAAATGAGTCCGTCATTCTCACCAACGGATAAACACTCTGAAAAGCCGAAAAAACTACTAGTTTTTTCAGTTTTTCAGAGTACTTATCCACACAGCAGCTGATCGCTGTGGAG
>NZ_JACJLV010000118.1 GCF_016902415.1 Mordavella massiliensis
ATACAGCAGAGATGCCGGATCAGATCGAAAAGTTGAAGTTGGAGTCTTTTACTTCAACTATAGTGGAATACCTTGTGAAAAGATATCCATTATTTTATTGAGCGCTTACTATCATATGGAAAAGCATTATATTTCCGGCATGTCTGATTCTAACGCAGCAACAGCTGTATCTGTTTTTCTATTACATTCAGGAAAATCTCAATGCTTTTAATTCCCTTATTAACAGCAGAGAGATTGGCAGATGCAGTCTTTGGAAGGACGGCCTGTGCAGTCTCTTTGCATTCCATTTTGAAAAGGAGGCTGTGCTTATGACAAATGTTAACACGAGTGAAGCGTTACATGTCAACCGGACATTCAAGTCCACTTTGTTTATCATGCTGTTCGAGGATAAGAAGAACCTGCTGGAATTGTATAATGCCATCACAGGGAAACATTACGCGGATCCGGAACTGCTTGAGATTAACACGCTGGAGAATGCGATCTATATGTCGATGAAGAATGATGTATCCTTTCTGATCGACGGCAGGCTTTCTTTGTATGAACACCAGTCCACGAAGAACCCGAATCTTCCGCTGCGGTTTCTGCTCTACATTTCGCATCTGTATTCCAGGCTGACTGTGAAAGA
>NZ_JACJLV010000119.1 GCF_016902415.1 Mordavella massiliensis
AAACAATACTATCCAAAAACCTAGTGCAACACTAATATATAAACCATTTCTTCCTGTCTGACCAGTAATTCCAGCGTGTGCGCCAAAAAATTGTAATAATCTAGCATTTTCCGAATAACTTGTAGCTGGTAAAACAGTTTTATTTACTGAATCAATTACTTCCGGAGCAAAAAACTGTAAAATGGTTGCGAATACATGTATAGAAGAAAAAACACCCACTGAGTAGAAATAATATTTTCTCCAATCAAGTATTGCCTCTTTCAAAACCAACATAATAAAAATAAATGCTACAAAGGTTATTCCATACTGCAATGCTGCAGAATCATTAGAAAAAAACGAACTAACAAAAATCACAAACGCAGATATTATCCAGAAAATTGAATCATTTTCAATGTGTATTTTTCGATATTTCATACACCATACAAAAATCAATGCAAGAGTAATATATATTAACGGATATGAATTTGAACTAATCAAATAAAAAATAAAAGAAAATGCACTTATTAAAACACTACATATACACAATAATACTTCTTTCCTACTACATCTTCTAATATCCACTTTATTATTCTCCTCCATACCATTCTGATATACCATGAAACAAACAAGTT
>NZ_JACJLV010000120.1 GCF_016902415.1 Mordavella massiliensis
GATATAATTATATGAATTTATTAGTTTAGATGAGTTTGGATTGTCTCTATTCAAATAATCATTGTGCAAATGTAAAATATATCCGCAATCATTATATTTTTTTAATCCTTGTATAAGTCTAGGATTTCCCTCAACAATAATTTGATCAAATTCTTGAGTACTCATCATTTTACCTATTGTACGTGCAAATCCATTTCCTATAGACATTTTGAAAAAATGATTACAAATATACGATATTATTACTGAGAAATTATATTTCAAAGAGTCTGTTTTAACATAATAAAACTTAGTATACTTATATCTTTTCGAACAAGCCTCAGCATCCATATCATAGCATGAATACACAAAAAAATCATGTATATGTGTTTTCTCATTTTCTTCAAGATAATGAGATACCAACGTTTGAATTGCACCACCTTTAGTTGGTGGTAATGGATATTTTTCAATTATAATTCCAATTCTCATTTCTTATATTAATTCTTTCCATTGTTCTGTAATTGATGTTATCAAAAATTTATCTAATACACTTTTTGTTCTACTAGATAGAACTTTTCTTTTTTCTTTATCCTGTATTAAAT
>NZ_JACJLV010000013.1 GCF_016902415.1 Mordavella massiliensis
GGAAAGAACAATGGGCGAAAATGTGAAACGTACAGGGCGGGAACTGGCATATCAGGGATCGATTCTGACGGTTTATAAAGATTATATGGAATTTGAAAACGGCAATACGGCGATCTTTGACTTTATCCACCATGACGGCGCCGCTGCCGTAGTACCTGTGCTGCCGGACGGCAGGCTTCTTATGGTCTGTCAGTATCGGAATGCCCTGGAAAGGGACACGCTGGAGATCCCGGCAGGAAAGCTGGATGATCCGGGAGAAGAAGGGATCCTTTGTGCCGCAAGGGAACTGGAAGAAGAGACCGGATACCGCTGCGACCAGCTGGAGCGGCTGCTTACCCTCCGGACAACCGTGGCGTTCTGTGATGAAAAAATTGAGATATTCGTGGCAAGAAATCTGATAAAGACAAAGCAGCATCTGGATGAAGACGAATATGTAGATGTAAAAGCATATACCGTGGAAGAATTGAAGAATAAAATATTTGCAGGCGAGATCCAGGATTCCAAAACCATTGCGGCGATCCTGGCATATGAAGCAAAATACGGCATATAATGAAGTATCTGACATAAGGAGGGGTTATGTGAGGATACGGGAAAACAGAACATATGCCGTCTGGATCTGTATGGCTGGTTTTCTGGCCGGGATCGTGTACGCGAATCTGCCTGCCAGGAACGAAATTGCAGATATGGGGATCTTTCAGGAACATTTTTTCAGCCGTTTTTCACAGGCTGACACCATGTCGGCCGGATTTCTCTGGTATGTTGCGAGGATCCGGCTTATGCCGGCTCTTTTCCTGGCTGTTTTTGGCTGTACCAGGTTCCGGAAAGGAGCGGCGGCTGTCATGCTTTTGTGGACAGGCTTTTCCTGCGGACTGATCATGACGGCCGCGGTCATAAAGATGGGGGTAAAAGGTTGGCTCTTTTGTCTGGCTGCTTTTACGCCCCATCTGTTCTTTTATGCCGCCGGCTATCTGATCCTTCTGTGGTATCTGTTGCGGTACCCCGGGGTGCAGTGGAATCTTTCCAAAACCGCGGCCACGGCTTTTTTACTGGTGACGGGGATCCTGCTGGAATGCTATGTGAACCCGGTGCTTCTGGAACTGTTTTTAAAGACGTTTTCCTGAAAAACGGATCAGAAAGATCAGGCAGGAAAGAAACACCAGGATCTGGCTTGCCAGCATTCCCCACAGATAACCCAGGATCCCGAAGAGCGGGATCAGAAGAAAGACACTAAAGAGACGAAGAGAAAGGCTGGCCCCGTTGATCAGAAAGGTGACAGACGTTTTCCCTGTACCGTTGATCATGCTGATCAGTGTGCCGTTGGTGTAAAGGAAAGGGCACATAAAAGCCAGTGTGCGGATCAGGGTTCCGGCCAGGGAACTGTGGAACAGCCATCTGCCGATCCACGGGCCGGTAACAAAGAGAAATACACAGCATATGCTTCCCATGGCGATGCAGGAGCAGGCGGTCTTTCGGACAAGAGAAAGAAAGCCGGAACGGTCCTTTACAGCCTGCAGGTCTGCCACTTCCGGAAGAAGCATGGTGGAGACCGAGTTTGTCAGCGCGCTGGGAAAAAGGATGCAGGGGAGAGCCATTCCGGTCAGCACCCCATAGACCGAGAGGGCTTCCCGGCCGGTCATTCCATAGAGCTGCAGCTTCAAGGGGATGGAGACAGCTTCGGTACTTTGCAGAAGATTTAAAAGAACCCTGCTGCCGGTCAGAGGAAGAGAAGGGACCAGAAGTTTTGGCGCATGGCGGGCAAGCCCCAGGAAGGAAGGCGTATGCATCCTCCGGGTTTCTTGTTTTCGCAGCATATAGAGGCAAAAAGAGGAAGAGGCAAGTTCTCCAAGGATCAGTCCGATGACTGCAAGCGAGATCTGGAAGGAGACGCCCTGGCTTTTGCCGATGTGATAGATCAAAAGGACGCCTGCGATGCGGGCGGACTGTTCCAGCAGCTGGGATACGGCAGGGATCCCGGTTTCCTTGCGCCCGAAATAATAGCCGCAGATACAGCTGTGGACGGCGGCAAAGGGAAAGACATAGGACAGAAGGATCAGCAGATCTTCGCAGCGGGGATCCCTAAGAAAGTTTACGGCTGCAGAGTTTGCATATTTTTGCAGAAGGAGTGTAACAATACAGGATAAAAAGACCGTGATTAGAAGGCCGGAGTACAAAAGCTCCCGGGCTTCTTTTTCTTTGCCAAGAGCTGTGTTTTTGGCAGTCAGGCGTGAGAGGATCGTCTGGATGCCGGCACAGGTGAGAGAAAAACCCAGGGCATAGACAGGGAACACCAGCTGGTAGATCCCCATGCCCTCCTCTCCAAAGGTGTGGCTTAAAAAAATGCGGTAAAAGAAGCCCATGACACGGGTACAAAGGCCGGTCAGAGTCAAGATGAGCGTTCCTTTCAGCAAGATGGATCTGCGGGACATAGGAAAGTCTCCTGAAAAGATATTATTACAAATTATTCTGATAGAAATCTTGACAGAACCGTCCGCTGGTGATATTCTACAAAAAGAAATAACCAAGTAAACTACTAGGAATTAAAAGGGGTGAAAGAATGAAACTTTCAACCAAGGGAAGATACGGGCTCCGGGCCATAATCGATCTGGCCAGGTACAGTGAAAAGGAGCCGGTATCCTTAAGCAGTATTGCAGAACGGCAGTATCTGTCAGAGGGCTATCTGGAACAGCTGGTGGCCATGCTGAAAAAAGCAGGGCTGGTGGCAGGGATCCGGGGCGCACAGGGCGGATATGTCCTGGCAAAGGATCCGTCTGACATCTCTGTAGGAGATATCCTGCGGGCCCTGGAAGGCAATCTGGAACCGGTAAGATGCGCGGCCTTTTATTCAGAAGAGGGCTGCCAGGCTGCAGACGGCTGTGTGACAAAATATGTCTGGCAGAAGATCAACGACAGCATCAACGATACCGTAAACCATATCATGCTGGACGAGCTGGTGCGGGAAAGCAGAAAGGTTAATCCGGCAGGAGAATGCAAAGGGCCGCAATGCAGCCGGACCTGAACATTTTCAAGACTCAAAAAGAAACAGGAGGATTCATCATATGAGTAGATTCTTATATCTTGACAATGCGGCAACCACGAAGACAGCGCCTGAGGTTCTGGAGGCCATGCTGCCTTATTTTACAGAAAAATTCGGCAATCCCTCCAGCGTGTATCAGTTTGCTGCAGGGAATAAATCAGTGATCGATGAGCAGAGGGACCTGATCGCCGCGACACTGGGAGCCAAAGGAAAAGAGATTTACTTTACCGCGGGAGGTTCAGAATCAGACAACTGGGCCCTGAAGGCAACTGCGGAAGCTTATGCCCAGAAAGGGAAACACATCATCACAACGAAGATCGAACATCATGCGGTCCTTCATTCCGCACAGTATCTGGAGAAACAAGGATACGAGGTGACCTACCTTGATGTGGATGAAGATGGAAAAGTAAGACTTCAGGATCTGGAGGCAGCCATCCGTCCGGATACGATCCTGATCTCGGTGATGTATGCCAACAATGAGATCGGTACCATTCAGCCGATCCGGGAGATCGGCGCCATTGCCCATGAGCACGGCATCCTGTTCCATACAGACGCGGTGCAGGCATACGGCCATCTGCCCATTGATGTGGATGCGTGCCATATTGATATGCTGAGCGCCAGCGGACATAAACTGAACGGCCCCAAAGGGATCGGTTTTCTCTATATCCGTACCGGTGTGAAGATCCGCTCCTTTATCCATGGCGGAGCCCAGGAGAGGAAGCGCCGCGCAGGCACAGAAAATGTTCCCGGCATCGTGGGGCTGGGAGCTGCGGTAAAGCGTGCCTTTGCATCTATGGAAGAGCGGACGGGAAAAGAGAAGGAGATGCGGGATTACCTGATCGGGCGGGTGCTTGAGGAAATTCCTTATACCAGGCTCAACGGACATCCCACGGACCGGCTTCCGGGCAATACGAATTTCAGCTTCCGGTTTATTGAAGGAGAATCCCTTCTGATCCGTCTGGATATGAAAGGAATCTGCGGTTCCAGCGGGTCCGCCTGCACATCCGGATCTCTGGACCCTTCCCATGTCCTTCTGGCTATCGGGCTGCCCCATGAGATCGCGCACGGTTCCTTAAGGCTTACCTTAAATGAAGAGATTACCAGAGAAGATATTGATTATGTAGTGGAAAGCTTAAAAGAGATTGCAGAAGGACTCCGCCGGATGTCGCCTCTTTATGAGGATTTTATGAAAAAGCAGGCCGGCCGGGCGTCAGAGAAAAACAGATAAAAGAGATCAGTCAGGAGGAAAGATATGTATTCAGCGAAAGTAATGGATCATTTTGAACACCCAAGAAATGTAGGAGAGATCGAGAACGCCAGCGGCGTGGGAACGGTCGGAAACGCAAAGTGCGGAGATATCATGCGGATCTATCTGGATATTGACGAAAACCAGATCATCCGGGATGTGAAGTTTAAGACTTTTGGATGCGGCGCTGCGGTTGCCACCAGCAGCATGGCGACGGAACTGGTAAAAGGAAAATCCATCCAGGAGGCCATGCAGGTGACCAATCAGGCGGTGATGGAAGCGCTTGACGGACTGCCGCCGGTTAAGGTACACTGTTCTTTGCTGGCAGAAGAAGCCATCCACGCGGCCTTGTGGGACTATGCCGAAAAGCACGGCATTAAGATCGAGGGGCTTACAAAGCCCAAATCAGACATCCATGAGGGCGAGGAAGAAGAGGAAGAAGAATATTAAGACTGAGGATCAGATATGGAACGAAAAAAGGTAGTAGTGGGGATGTCCGGAGGCGTGGATTCGTCGGTGGCGGCCTGGCTCTTAAAAGAACAGGGATATGACGTGATCGGTGTAACCATGCAGATCTGGCAGAAAGAAGAAGAGACTGTGGCAGAGGAAAATGGCGGGTGCTGCGGCTTAAGCGCGGTGGAAGATGCAAGAAGAGTGGCGTCCGCCCTGGGGATCCCGCACTATGTCATGAATTTCCGGAAAGAATTTCAGGAACATGTCATAGATTATTTTGTGGGAGAATATTTAAATGGCCGGACGCCGAATCCATGTATTGCCTGCAACCGTTATGTGAAATGGGAGTCGCTTCTTGAAAGGAGCCGTCAGATCGGAGCAGATTATATTGCTACCGGACATTACGCCAGGATTGACCGGCTGGAAAACGGCCGTTACAGCTTAAGAACTTCCAAGACAGGCGCAAAGGATCAGACCTATGCTCTTTATAATCTGACCCAGGACCAGCTTGCTTCCACACTGATGCCTGTGGGAGAGTATACCAAAGAACAGATCCGCCAGATGGCAAAGGATATGGGGCTTCTGGTGGCGGATAAGCCGGACAGCCAGGACATCTGTTTCGTGCCGGACGGAGATTACGCTTCCTTTATTGAGGAGCAGACCGATGCGGGAAGCCGGCCGGGCAGTTTTGTTTTGTCAGACGGTACGGTAGTGGGGACTCACAAAGGAATCATCCACTATACGGTAGGACAGAGAAAAGGACTGGGCCTGGCGCTTGGACAGCCGGTATTCGTACTGGAAATCCGGCCGGAAACGAATGAGATCGTGGTGGGAAGCCATGAGGAGTCTCTGACCCGTCAGGTAAGAGCCCGGGGGCTTAATTTTATGTCCCTGCCGGATCTGCCGGAGAAAATGAGAGTCTGGGCCAAAATCCGCTACAATCATAAAGGAGCCTGGTGCGTGGCAGAAAAGACAGGAGAAGACGAGATCCTGTGTACCTTTGAGGAACCGCAGCGTGCAGTGACGCCGGGACAGGCCCTGGTGCTGTACGACGGAGACTATGTGCTGGGCGGCGGAACGATCGTGAAGGAGGAATAAAATGAGAGCAGATGTTCACATGCATACGAATTTTTCGCATGATTCCGAGGCAACGCCGGAGCAGATGATTGAAGGAGCGATCCAGAAAGGACTGGAAGTCATCTGTTTTACGGATCATTATGATAAGGACAACATGTCCTGGGGACCGGAGGATATATTTGAACCGGAGCCGTATTTTCAGACGCTGGTGCCGCTGCAGGAAAAATACCGGGGAAAGATCGAGGTCCGGATCGGCGTAGAACTGGGACTGCAGCCCCACCTGGGAGAGTTTTACCACGAATTTGTGGCAAAATATCCCTTTGATTTTGTGATCGGATCTCTTCACAGTGTCCGCAGGAAGGACGTGGTTTACGGCATGCGCCATGATCCGGAATTCCAGAAGCTGACAGATGAGGAGTTTTACCGGATCACACTGGAAGAGATGCTGGAAGATGTCCGGAAGAATCAGGATTTTGATGTGCTGGGACATATAGATTATATGGTGCGTTACGGAAAAGCACAGGAAAAAGAATATTCTTATGCCAGATATGCGGATATCATCGATGAGATCCTGCGTACTGTGATCGGGAAAGGAAAGGGGATCGAGCTGAACATGGCAGGCTTAAAGTACGGACTTCCCTTTGCCCATCCGCACCCGGATATCCTGAAACGGTACCGTGAGCTTGGCGGCGAGATCATCACGGTGGGAGCGGACGGACATAAGCCGGAGCATATCGCATATGATTATGATAAGGTTTCGGATATCCTGAAAAGCTGCAGATTCCGCTATTATACGGAATTTGCAGGACGCAGGCCCGTTTTCCGTCAGCTGACTTAAAAACGGTGGATAAAAAGGGGAAAAGCACTTGAATTTTTGCAGCGTTTTTAGTACAATAATTCTTGGTTGATGATTCTTTAACGAATTTGAAGGGATCAAGTAAAAAACTTTAGGAGGAATTAATCATGGCAGTAAAAGTAGCGATTAATGGATTCGGACGTATTGGACGTCTTGCATTCAGACAGATGTTTGGAGCAGAAGGATATGAGGTTGTTGCGATCAACGACTTAACATCTCCGAAGATGCTCGCACACTTATTAAAGTATGATTCTTCTCAGGGCAAATACGCTCTGGCTGACAAAGTTGAAGCTACTGATGATTCTATTATCGTAGACGGTAAGGAAATCAAGATCTATGCAATGGCTAACGCTGAAGAGCTTCCGTGGGGAGAGATCGGTGTTGACGTTGTTCTGGAGTGTACTGGATTCTACACATCCAAAGAGAAAGCTTCTGCACATATCAAAGCAGGCGCTAGAAAGGTAGTTATTTCTGCACCGGCTGGTAATGATCTGCCGACCATCGTATATAATGTTAACCACGACACACTGAAACCGGAAGATACTGTAATCTCTGCAGCTTCCTGTACCACAAACTGCCTTGCACCGATGGCTAAGGCTCTGAACGACCTGGCTCCGATCAAGTCCGGTATCATGTGCACCATCCACGCTTACACAGGCGACCAGATGACTCTGGACGGACCGCAGAGAAAGGGTGATCTGAGAAGATCCCGTGCAGCTGCAGTAAATATCGTTCCGAACAGCACAGGTGCTGCAAAAGCGATCGGTCTGGTTATTCCGGAACTGAACGGCAAGCTCATCGGCGCTGCACAGCGTGTTCCGACCCCGACCGGATCTACTACCATCCTGACAGCAGTTGTAGAAGGAAATGTAACTGTAGATCAGATCAACGAGGCGATGAAGGCTGCTTCCAACGAGTCCTTCGGATACAACACAGATGAGATCGTATCCAGCGATATCGTTGGTATGAGATATGGTTCTCTGTTCGATGCAACACAGACCATGGTACTGCCGCTTGAGAACGGAACTACAGAGGTTCAGGTTGTTTCCTGGTATGACAATGAGAATTCTTACACAAGCCAGATGGTAAGAACGATCAAATACTTCTCTGAGTTAGCATAATTCAGAGATCAGCTAAGACTCAAGTAAGGGTCCGGTCTTAAGTGGGCCGGACCCTTTTTGTAAGGAGAAACAGAAGTTTCCCTAAAATAAGCTTTAGGAGGCAAAAAGATGCTTAATAAAAAATCAGTCGATGATATCAATGTGAAAGGAAAACGAGTACTGGTAAGATGCGATTTTAACGTGCCGCTGATCGACGGAAAGATCACAGATGAGAACCGTCTGGTGGCAGCGCTTCCCACCATCAAAAAGCTGATCGCTGACGGCGGAAAGGTGATCCTGTGTTCCCATCTGGGCAAGCCGAAGGGACAGCCGGTTCCGGAACTTTCCCTGGCGCCGGTGGCAGCTCGTCTGTCCGAGCTTCTTGGACAGGACGTGACATTTGCCGCTGATCCGGAAGTTGTAGGACCAAATGCAAAGGCAGCAGTAGAAGCCATGAAAGACGGCGACGTGATCCTTCTTGAGAACACCCGTTACCGTGCAGAAGAGACCAAGAACGGCGAAGAGTTCAGCAAAGAGCTGGCTTCTCTTTGCGATGTATTTGTCAATGACGCTTTTGGAACCGCGCACCGCGCACACTGCTCCAACGTAGGTGTGACCCAGTATGTAGATACTGCTGTAGTCGGATATCTGATGCAGAAAGAGATCGATTTCCTCGGAAATGCGGTAAACAATCCGGAGAGACCTTTTGTAGCGATCCTTGGAGGAGCAAAGGTTTCCAGCAAGATTTCCGTGATCGAAAACCTGCTTGATAAAGTAGATACCCTGATCATCGGCGGCGGAATGTCCTATACCTTCAGCAAGGCACAGGGCGGAAGCGTAGGCAAATCACTTCTTGAGGAAGATTACTGTGAATATGCGCTGAATATGTTGAAAAAGGCTGAGGAGAAAGGCGTAAAACTGCTGCTTCCGGTAGATACCGTGATCGCAGACGATTTCTCCAATGATGCCAATAAGAAAGTAGTAAAAGCAGGCGAGATCCCGGAAGGCTGGGAAGGCCTGGATATCGGACCGGATACAGAGAAGATCTTCTGCGACGCTGTAAAGGACGCAAAAACGGTTGTATGGAACGGACCGATGGGCGCTTTTGAGATGCCAAACTTTGCACATGGTACAGAGGCAGTCGCGAAAGCCCTGGCAGAGACAGACGCCACCACCATCATCGGCGGAGGAGATTCCGCGGCGGCAGTAAACCAGCTGGGATATGGCGACAAGATGACACATATCTCCACCGGCGGCGGAGCTTCCCTGGAATTCCTGGAAGGCAAAGAACTGCCGGGCGTAGCAGCCGCTAATAATAAGTAAGCACTTAACGAGACCGAGCCGCAGGCGAGAGACGAGTGCTAGTGATTACTTAGTTCGCCGTAGTTGACGAATGCGAGCATGAAATGCGAAGCGTGAGTTATATCGGAGGCGAACATACCCGTCTTAGTAGAGGCGAACATACCCGCCTTATCGGAGGCGAACATACCCGTCTGACTAGCGGGAAACTTAACTTGATTGAATCATAAGGAGACAAAAAATGGCAAGAAAGAAAATTATCGCAGGCAACTGGAAAATGAACAAGACTCCAAGTGAGGCAGTTGCCCTGGTAGAAGAGTTAAAACCACTGGTAGCAAATGAAGAAGTTGACGTTGTATTCTGCGTGCCGGCCATCGATATCGTTCCGGTAGTAGAGGCCTGCAAGGGAACCAATATCCAGGTTGGCGCAGAGAATATGTATTTTGAAGAGAGCGGCGCATATACAGGAGAGATTTCTCCGGCTATGCTGGTAGACGCCGGCGTAAAATATGTAGTTCTCGGACATTCTGAAAGAAGAGATTATTTCGGAGAGACCAATGAGGATGTAAATAAGAAAGTGCTGAAAGCCTTCGAGCACGGCATCACTCCGATCATGTGCTGCGGCGAGACTCTGGAACAGAGAGAGCAGGGCGTGACCATGGACTTTATCCGTCAGCAGGTAAAGGTAGGTCTTCAGAATGTAACAGCTGACCAGGCAAAGGCTATGGTCATCGCTTATGAGCCGATCTGGGCTATCGGAACCGGCAAGACTGCTACCACTGAGCAGGCAGAAGAAGTCTGCAAGGGTATCCGTGAGTGTGTGGCAGAAGTGTATGACGAAGCTACCGCAGAAGCTATCCGTATTCAGTACGGCGGATCTGTGAACGCAGGAAATGCAGCAGAACTGTTTGCACAGGCTGACATTGACGGCGGTCTGGTAGGAGGCGCTTCCCTGAAAGCAGACTTCGGAAAGATCGTAAACTATAAATAAACGGGTCTCGTAAGAAGACGGCCCTGGAACTTGACTCCTCTTTTGGACAGGTGTAGTATATGAAAATAATACCTGTCGGAAAGAGGAGTTTTTATGTATCAACGGATCCTGAAACACAGTATTTCTTTGTCTGTGACCGGCGCGGTCCTTCTGGGGATTCTGGGGACAGCCGTTTATGCCGCGGCATTCCTGGGGACGTGGGCATTGGCGGAGATTCCCGGCTACCTGGTGACGGGGATTGTTTTTGGCTTGTTGTTCCTTTATCCGCTGATCCTGACCGGGATCAATCTCGCCAGCCTGTTTACCGGGTTCCGGAATCCGGAAGCGATGCGCAAGCTGCGCCATTTCCAGTGGATCACACTTCTTTTAGGAAGTCTGTATTCTTTGATATTACTGGCTTTTTCGGATATTACAACTGCAGACTGGACACAGACCTTATATAATGATCAAAAGCATGCGCCTATCTGGCCGGACGGGATGTTGACAGTGGCTGTTCTTTCGTGTCTGGGAATCGCAGGGTATCTTTTCCTGTCAGCAGTCAGGATCACCAGAATTCCGCCGCTGATCAGTGTGCTGGCGATCGCGTCTATGTATATCGGTATGCTGGAGTGTGCGCTGTGGATCCTCCAGGTCTTTGACCCGGACCTCTTAAACGGCCGGTTTTATCTCTGCCTTTTTCCATTGAACTGCATTTTTATGGGAGTACGGGTGATCCGGCTGAAAATAGAAGAATGGAGAAAGGGGCAGGAAAAAGAATCTCCGGAGGAGATCAAAGGATTCCGGAACCGGGGGCTGGAATGGATGAATGAGAAACTGACATCCTCTGCCTCCTGGCCGGGCGCGGCATTTTTGCTTATGTGGCCGCTACTGGGGATCCTGATCTGTATCCTGACTCTGTTTGGACAGCAGCCGGACCATGTGATCCGGGCCTGGACACAGACCAGTGACTGGAGATTGTCCGGGCAGGTTTCGCCCCAGAATCTTTACTATGATGAGCATTATCTGTGTACGGTGGCGGCCGGAGGTCACAGAAAGGTCGTAAAGCCGCTTCGAATGGGGCTGCGGCATGGACATCCGGTGATCGTGAACCGGCAGCTTTGCGTGGCGAATGCATTTGAGCAGATCCTGGAGGAACGGCTGCCGAAAACCCATCGCAGGATCCGGGATTTCTACGACACGTATGGATTTCCGCTTGCAAAGCGGATCCGTTCACCCTATGCGGCAGATGCGGTCTATTTCCTGATGAAACCGCTGGAGTGGATCTTTCTTGCAGTGATCTATGCAGTGGATGTCAGGCCGGAAAACAGGATTGCCGTGCAGTATCTGCCAGAAAGGTTTTCAAAATGAAAAATCTGGTGTATAATACTTTCGGTAGAAATGAGAAATGAACTTGAAGGAGAGCATATGAAATATCTGGAAATACCGATTGAGGTAAATGGATCTGTGGAAGATGCCAGACTGGAAACCTATATTCTGGATACGCCGACCGAGAAGATTATGATCAAACGGCGGCCCATGGTTGTAATCTGCCCGGGCGGAGGATATGAAAAATTAAGCTTCCGGGAAGGGGAACCTGTTGCCATGCAGTTTCTGGCAAGGGGGTATCACGCCTGCGTGCTGCGTTATTCGGTGGCGCCGGCCAGGTATCCGGTGCCGCTTCTGGAACTGGGACAGGTGATGCGGATTTTAAGAAGTCACGCGGCAGAATGGCTGATCGACACAGACAAGATCTTTGTAAGCGGCGCTTCCGCGGGGGCTCATCTGGCCGGAATGCTTGGCGTGTTCTGGAATCAGGGATGGCTGGCGGACATGCTGGAGACTACCGGCGACGTGTTAAAGCCGGCGGGGCTGCTTTTGAGTTATCCGGTCATTACTTCCCGGGAAGGGAAGGGACATCTGCCCAGCTTCCGGAATCTTCTGGGAGAAGAATTTGAGGCGAAACGGGGAGAATTGTCCCTGGAAACACAGGTGACGGCGGATACGCCTCCTGTATTTTTGTGGCATACGGCTGTGGATCAGACCGTGCCTGCAGTGAATTCCCTTTTGATGGCGCAGGCGCTGATGGAAAAGAAGGTTCCGGTGGAACTTCATATTTATCCGGAAGGCGTACACGGTCTAAGCCTTGGAACAGAGCAGGTGCGCCGTGCGGACGGTACAGGCGTCAATGAGGCCAGCCGGTTCTGGATGGAACTTGCCTGCGACTGGATCCGGCGGTTGTGTGAGGAAAAATAATACGCACAGATAGTTTCGTATAATAAAGAATTTCATATGATGGAGGAAATGTAAAATGAGTAAAAGACCAACAGTTCTTATGATCCTTGACGGTTATGGATTGAATGACAGCAAAAAGGGAAATGCAGTGGCAGAGGCAAAGACTCCGGTAGTGGATCAGCTGATGAAAGAATATCCGTTTGTGAAAGGAAATGCCAGCGGAATGGCAGTAGGACTTCCCGAAGGACAGATGGGAAATTCTGAGGTGGGCCATCTGAATATGGGCGCCGGACGCATCGTTTATCAGGATCTGACCAAGATTACCAAGGCGATCCAGGACGGGGACTTTTTTGAAAACAAAGTCCTGTTGTCTGCCTGCGAGAATGTGAAAGCCAATGATTCTTCCCTGCATCTGATGGGACTGGTATCTGACGGCGGCGTCCACAGCCATAACGAGCATCTCTACGGGCTGCTGGAACTGGCAAAGAGACAGGGGATTTCCAAAGTATACGTACATTGTTTCCTGGATGGAAGAGATACGCCTCCGGCTTCCGGAAAAGAATATGTGGAAGAACTGGAAGCGAAAATGCGTGAAATCGGAGTGGGACAGACGGCGACAGTCATGGGCCGTTATTATGTGATGGACCGCGACAACCGGTGGGAGCGTGTAGAAAAGGCATACCGCGCGCTGGTATACGGAGAAGGAGAAAAGACTACAAGCGGCCCGGAAGGCATCCAGGCTTCCTATGATAAAGAGGTAACAGATGAATTTGTCCTTCCTACGGTAGTGGAAAAAGACGGACATCCGGTGGCAACCATTCAGAACAATGACTCCGTCATCTTCTTTAACTTCCGTCCGGACCGGGCAAGAGAGATTACCCGTGCCTTCTGTGCAGATGACTTTACCGGATTTGACAGAGGCGAAAGGATCAGGACCACATACGTATGCTTTACCGAGTATGATGTGACGATCCCCAACAAACAGATCGCCTTCGTAAAAGAAGAGATTACCAATACATTTGGAGAATATCTGGCGTCTCATGGCCTGAAGCAGGCAAGGATCGCGGAGACCGAAAAATACGCACATGTGACCTTCTTCTTTAACGGCGGGGTAGAGAAGCCGAACGAAGGAGAAGACCGTATCCTGGTCAATTCCCCCAAGGTCGCCACTTACGACCTGAAGCCGGAGATGAGCGCTTACGAAGTATGCGATAAGCTGACAGAAGCCATCCGGTCCGGAAAATACGATGTAATCATCATCAACTTTGCAAATCCGGATATGGTAGGACATACCGGCGTGGAATCCGCAGCCGTCAAAGCGGTTGAGGCCGTAGATGAGTGCGTGGGAAAAGCCGTTGCCGCGATCAAAGAAGTAGACGGACAGATGTTCCTCTGCGCGGACCACGGAAATGCAGAGCAGCTGATTGATGAAGAGACCGGGGAACCGTTCACCGCCCACACCACCAATCCGGTGCCGTTCATCCTGATCAACGCAGATCCTGCTTACCGCTTACGAGAAGGCGGGTGTCTGGCAGACATTGCGCCGACCCTTATCGATCTGATGGGCATGGAGCAGCCAAAGGAAATGACGGGCAAATCATTGCTTGTACGGTAACTATTTGGGACGTAGACCTTTTGCAAAGGTCTACGTCCCAAATTGCGTTTCAGGGTGTCCCAAATTGAATTTCAGGGTGTACCCGAATGATTTTTTCTGGAATCTGTAGTATAATATCTGTGTGTTTGTGAAGAAATGGAAAGGCAGGAGGAGAGAGTGGAAAAGGCGGGAAATAAAAGTTATGAGTATTGTTTTTTTGATCTGGATGGAACGCTTACGGATTCTTCTTCCGGGATTACCAATGCGGTAAGGTATGCGCTTGATAAATATGGGATCCGGGAGCCGGACCGGAGGAAATTGTACCGGTTTATCGGGCCGCCGCTTACGGAGTCCTTCCGGGAGTTTTATGGGTTTTCCGAGGAGCGGTGTCTGGAGGCTGTCAGGTATTACCGGGAATATTACAGGGACCGGGGCATTTACGAAAACTGTGTTTATGACGGGATGGAAGAGGTGCTGAAAGTGCTGAAGCAAGCGGGCAGGCATCTGGTTGTAGCGACTTCTAAGCCGGAGGTGTTCGCAAGACAGATTATCTCTTATTTTCACCTGGATCCGTATTTTGAATATGTGGCCGGCATGGAGCTGGACGGCGGGAGGGGGACGAAGGCCGAGGTGATTGAATATGCCCTGGAGGCCTGCAAGGTGCCGGACCGGACGAAGGTACTGATGATCGGCGACCGGGAGCATGACGTGCTTGGCGCGAAAAAGGCCGGGATCGACTGTCTGGGCGTACTCTATGGCTTTGGAACAGAGGAGGAGCTTTTGACGGCGGGAGCGTCCGGGATTACGGCTACGGTAGAAGGAATCCTGGAGTATTGTTTATAAAATGGATTTGTTTTTCAGATAGTATTGACAAAAAGAGAAAATATTGTTATGATTTAAAAACAGAACGCACTCTGTTTTTAATCGGAAACAAAGAAAGAGGTGCAGTTATGAAACGAGTTTATTCTTTATTGGTTGACAACAACGCAGGTGTGTTAAGCCGGATCGCCGGTCTGTTCAGCCGCAGAGGCTACAGCATTGACAGTATTACCGCCGGCGTGACCGCGGACCCGAGGTTCACCCGTATCACCATCGTTGCAAGCGGCGATGAGCTGATCTTATCTCAGATTGAAAAGCAGGTCCGCAAACTGGAGGACGTGATTGAGATCAAGGTACTGGATCCGGCGGACTCGGTTTACCGTGAACT
This sequence comes from Mordavella massiliensis, assembly GCF_016902415.1. GTDB lineage: Bacteria > Bacillota > Clostridia > Lachnospirales > Lachnospiraceae > Merdimonas > Merdimonas faecigallinarum. Next base: position 15,069 of record NZ_JACJLV010000013.1, read on the forward strand.
GATCATGGTGAAGATCCGGGCGGACAGAAAAGAACGGGCAGAGATCATTTCTGTGGCGGATATTTTCCGGGCAAAGATCGTGGACGTAGAACAGGAGTCTCTGATCGTTGAGCTTACCGGAACCCAGTCCAAGCTGGAAGCGTTCTTGAGTCTGCTGGAGGGATATGAGATCCTGGAGCTTGCAAGAACAGGTATTACCGGACTGAACCGTGGCATTAAGGATGTAACCCTGATCGACCAGGAAGGCAATATCCGTAAGATTTAAAAGATTATTAAATGGAGACAGAATGACAGGTTCTGCCGCTGTTTAACAATACATAATTCATTTTTATATTTAGGAGGAATGATAAAGATGGCAGCAAAAATTTATTATCAGGAAGATTGTAATTTATCCTTACTGGAGGGAAAGAAAATTGCGATCATCGGCTACGGAAGCCAGGGACATGCTCATGCGCTGAACTTAAAGGAATCCGGATGCGACGTGATCGTCGGCCTGTATGAAGGAAGTAAATCCTGGGCAAAGGCAGAGGCACAGGGACTGAAAGTCTACACAGCCGCAGAGGCTGCAAAGCAGGCTGATATTATCATGATCCTGATCAATGATGAAAAGCAGGCAGAAATGTACAAAAAGGACATCGAGCCCAATCTGGAGGAAGGCAACATGCTGATGTTCGCACATGGTTTCTGCATCCATTTCGGACAGATCGTTCCGCCGGCAAATGTGGATGTAACCATGATCGCTCCAAAGGCTCCCGGCCACACAGTAAGAAGCGAGTATCTTGCAGGAAAAGGAACTCCGTGTCTGGTTGCAGTAGAGCAGGATTATACAGGAAAAGCTCTGGATAAAGCTCTGGCTTATGCTCTGGCTATCGGCGGAGCAAGAGCAGGCGTTCTTGAGACCACATTCCGTACCGAGACAGAGACAGACCTCTTTGGTGAGCAGGCAGTTCTGTGCGGCGGCGTATGCGCGCTGATGAAAGCCGGCTTTGAGACACTGGTAGAGGCAGGTTATGATCCGAGAAATGCATACTTTGAGTGTGTACATGAGATGAAACTGATCGTAGATCTGATCTATGAATCCGGATTCGGCGGAATGAGATATTCTATTTCCAATACTGCAGAATATGGCGATTACATCACAGGACCGAAGATCATTACAGAAGAGACCAAGAAGTCTATGAAGAAGATCCTGGCAGATATCCAGGACGGCTCCTTTGCAAAAGACTTCCTGCTTGAGATGAGCGATGCAGGCGGAAGAGCACATTTCCGCGCACTTCGCAAGCTGGCAGCAGATCATCAGATGGAGAAGGTTGGAGAGGAAGTAAGAAGCCTCTACAGCTGGAGCGATTCTGCAAAACTGATCAACAACTAATCAGAACAAAAGATAGAGAAATACAAGGCGGCGCCGCGGCAGAGAAACTGTTGCGGCGCCGTTTCCTGCGTGCTAAAATAAAGACAGAAATGTTCGGGAATTATCAAATAAAATCTGAAAACAGGAACGAAAAGGAGGAAAAGGGATGAACAGCAGAATTGAAGAAATGGCGGATCTCCGGTCAGCGAAGAATCCGAAGGCAAGGATCAAGATCTTAAAAGGACACTTTGCCACCAGCAACTCGCATCTGAATACGTATATTGATATGTCCACCGTCAAGACCCGTCACAACAATTCCCGGGAGGCGGCAAAGGTGCTGGCGGAAGAGTATCTGACCAATACTTATGTAAATACGATCGTGTGCCTGGACGAGACAGAGGTCATCGGTACATTTCTTGCGGAACAGCTGGCGGATTCCAACCGGATGTCTTTAAGCGCAGGAAACAATATTTCCGTGGTCACGCCGGAGTACCATTCCATGGGACAGATGTTGTTTAGGGATAACAAGCAGCGGATGATCAAGGATCAGCAGGTCATGATCCTGGCGGCGTCTGTGACAACAGGAAAGACGATCTTGAGGGCAATTGAATCGGTGCTTTATTACGGAGGAACGGTGTGCGCGGTCTGCGCCATTTTCAGCGCGGTATCCAGGGTGGCCGGTATGGAGATCAAGACCATTTTCACCAGCAGAGATCTTCCGGACTACCGGGCTTATGAGCCGGCTGACTGTCCGATGTGCCAGGAAGGAAGAAGGGTAGAGGCAATTGTCAACAGTTTTGGATATTCAGAGTTGAAGTAAAAGGAAAATAAAAAAACAGCCAGTGACGGGTTGGCTGTTTTTTTCATGCACATTTGTACGATTTATTATTAAGCGATTCCGTTGACAGCTTTTGCCAGACGGGAAATCTTTCTGGAGCAGGTATTTTTGTGATAAACACCCTTGCTGCCAGCTTTGTTGATCTCAACAGTAGCAACTTTAAGAGCTGCCTTTGCTGCCTCAACATCCTTGTTTGCAACAGCGGTCTCAACTTTCTTTACGCAAGTCTTTACCTTAGATTTGATCGCTTTGTTTCTTGCTGCTTTTGTTTCGTTTACTAAGATTCTTTTCTTTGCAGATTTGATGTTAGCCAATTTGTCCACCTCCGATATCGTGTATTTCGATTGCGTTTGATCGATTGCCAGTTCGTTAGATCCGGACACGGACGTTCTAACGAAACATACTAGTTTATTTTAGGACAGAGAATGGTTTCTGTCAATACATATTTCCGGAATTATTGTAAAAACTAACAAATAAAATGATACGGAAATGAGGACGAGAGGTATGATCGAAAAATATAGTATCCGGACAGATCTTGCGCTGGAGCAGAAAGAACGGTTTGAGGCGGATCATGTGGAGATCCCGGGCGTGATCGTGGAGGAAGAGGAAGATGAAGAAAAGGAGATGAAAATCACGACGGTCCGGATTGAGACAGAGAACGGCGCAAAAGCCATGAAAAAGCCTGTTGGCACTTATATTACTATGGAAGCGCCGGGTCTTGCTGTGCCGGATGAAGATTATCACCGGGAAATCGCGGAGACGCTGGCCGGGTATCTGAAGCAGTTTCTGACGCCCCGGAAGAAGGACTCTTCCGTTCTGGTGGCAGGGCTTGGGAACCGGAAAGTAACGCCTGACGCGCTGGGCCCGTATGTTGTGGATCATCTGAACATTTCCCGGCATATCGTAAGAGAATATGGGAAGTATGCCATGGGAGAAGAAAAGGTACAGATGGTCAGCGCAATTGTTCCGGGGGTGATGGGACAGACCGGAATGGAGACCGTGGAGATCATAAAAGGAATCGTAAAAGAGACCCGGCCGGATATACTGGTAGTCATTGATGCGCTTGCGGCCAGGAGTTCCAGAAGGCTGAACCGGACGATCCAGATCAGCGATGCGGGGATCCATCCGGGCTCCGGCGTGGGGAATCACCGGTGCGGCATCACAGAGGCCACTGTCGGTGTTCCGGTCATTGCCATCGGCGTGCCCACGGTTGTGGAAGCGGCAACGATTGTCAATGACGCCATGGAAAATCTGATCCGGGCCATGGAAAGTTCAGAGACGCTGAAAGGGGCAGGACTGGTGCTGCAGGGATACCACCCGGCAGAAAAGTATGAACTGGTAAAAGAACTGACGTCCCCTCATCTTCATGGCATGTTTGTGACGCCAAAAGATATTGATGAGACGGTAAAAAGGATCAGCTATACAATCTCAGAGGCATTAAATCAGTTGTTTTCCCCGGGGACATGCTCATAATTTTTCTCCAGAACTCATATAGTGTTAAGACTCATGCGAAAAAGAAGGGTGATGGATTGAAAAAAAGGAGACGGATCCCGGGGAAGATTCTGATCGGACTGACAGGCCTTCTGGGAGCGGCTTTGTCTGGCAGCATTCCGGCAGAGGGACGCCGGGAGATGGAAGCAGAGGCAAGCCGCTTCTTTCTTGAGGAGGCGTCCAGAACTTTTCTGGCGGGAATGACATATCAGGAAGTCGATGAAATTCCTGCAGGCACCTGGATTGCCGGTCAGGCCATGCAGATGATCCCTGTGGGGATGTATGTGGACAGCCGGTTTTCTGTCAGTACGCAGGTGGAGGACGCCCAGACATATCAGATGATCCTGGCGCAGCAGGAAAATGATGAAAATGCAGTGGACCAGGAGGGAAATCTGATCGGGGAAAATAAGACGGCCGAGGCGGCGGCTCCCGGCGCGCAGGCTATCGACACTTCCATGGAAAAGCTGTCAGATTATGAATATCTTCTGGGGAATTTTTATACAGTAGACAGCAGCACGATGGCGGATTCGCAGCTGATCAATGCGGAGAACCTATTAGGAAAAGATCTTAAGATCGACCAGAATGCAGAAGGCCCCAAGGTGCTGATTTATCACACCCATTCCCAGGAGACATTTGCAGATTCCGTGCCGGGAGATGTGAACACTTCCATTGTAGGGATCGGTGCCTATCTGGCAGAGCTGTTAAATAACACCTATCAGATAGAGACGCTCCATCACCAGGGGGTGTATGATCTGATCGACGGGAAACTGGACCGGAGCATGGCGTATCAGCTGGCGGAACCGGAAATCACAAAGATCCTTCAGGAAAATCCAAGCATCCAGGTGGTGATTGATCTTCACCGGGACGGAGTGGCGGAAGGCACCCATCTGGTGACGGATATCGACGGGAAAGCAACGGCCCAGATCATGTTTTTTAACGGACTCAGCCGCAGCCGGGCCAACGGGGAGATCAGCTATCTGCCCAATCCGTACATAGAGGAGAATCTTGCATTTTCCCTGCAGATGCAGATTGCGGCTGCAGAGAAATATCCGGGGTTTACCAGACATATTTATCTGCGGGCGTACCGGTATAATATGCATCTGGCTCCGAGGGCGCTTCTTGTTGAGGCGGGAGCCCAGACAAATACGGTGGAAGAGATGCGAAATGCGATGGAAATCCTGGCGGATACACTAGATTGTGTACTTACAGAATAAAATATGTTTGATTCATACCATATTTTGTGCTAAGATAGGTGCAGTATGGAAAAGTATGCCTGCAGGAAATCTTCCGCGGGGCAGGGAAATAGAAAGGGTTGCAGTAAATGGCAAAGAAAAGTACATATGATGCAGACAGTATTTCGATATTGGAAGGATTGGAGGCGGTGCGAAAGCGCCCGGGAATGTACATTGGAAGTGTGTCCACCAAGGGGCTGAACCATCTGATCTATGAGATCGTGGACAATGCGGTGGACGAGCATCTGGCCGGATTTTGCAGCGAGATCCGGGTGACGCTGGAGGCGGACGGTTCCGCGACGGTTGCGGACAATGGACGTGGAGTTCCGGTGGATCGTCATTCTACAGGAGTTTCGGCGGCCCGGGTGGTTTATACCACGCTTCACGCAGGAGGAAAATTTGACGATACGGCGTATAAGACCAGCGGAGGACTTCACGGAGTGGGCTCTTCTGTGGTCAACGCTCTGTCTACGCATATGGATGTGGAGATCAGCCGGGACGGACAGGTCTACCACGACAGATATGAGAGGGGCAAGCCGGTGATCGAACTGGAAGACGGGCTCCTTCCGGTGATCGGAAAATCCAGAAAGACCGGAACAAAAGTAAATTTCCTGCCGGACGATACGATTTTTGAAAAGACCAGATTCCGGGCAGAAGAGGTCAAGAGCAGGATGCATGAGACGGCCTACCTGAATCCGGAACTGACCATCATCTTTGAAGATTTAAGAGGCGAGACGCCGGAGCATATTGAATACCATGAGCCGGACGGGATCCTGGGATTTATCCGGGAACTGAACGCCAAAAAGGAAGTAGTCCACGACCCGGTGTATTTCAAGGGAGAATGCGACGGGATCGAGGTAGAGGCGGCATTTCAGTACGTCAATGAATTCCACGAAAATGTCCTGGGCTTCTGTAACAATATTTACAATGCCGAAGGCGGCACCCATCTGACCGGATTCAAGACCACATTTACTACGGTGATCAACCAGTACGCAAGAGAACTGGGGATTCTGAAGGAAAAAGATTCTAATTTCACCGGAGCGGACATCCGTAACGGCATGACAGCGATTGTATCGATCAAGCATCCGGATCCCCGGTTTGAGGGACAGACCAAGACAAAACTTGACAATCCGGATGCTGCCAAAGCCACAAGCAAAGTGACCGGCGACGAGGTGGTGCGGTATTTTGACCGGAATGTGGAAAATCTAAAAAAAGTGATCGGATGCGCGGAGAAGGCGGCCAAGATCCGCAAGACGGAGGAGCGGGCCAAGACAAACCTTCTGACCAAACAGAAATATTCCTTTGACAGCAACGGAAAACTGGCCAACTGCGAGAGCCGGGACGCTTCAAAATGCGAGATCTTCATCGTGGAGGGAGATTCCGCCGGCGGTTCCGCAAAAACAGCCAGAGACCGGATGTATCAGGCGATCCTTCCGATCCGGGGAAAAATCCTCAATGTAGAAAAGGCCAGCATTGATAAGATCCTTGCCAACGCAGAGATCAAAACCATGATCAATGCCTTTGGCTGCGGATTTTCCGAAGGATACGGCAACGATTTCGATATCACAAAGCTCCGCTATGATAAGATCATCATCATGGCAGATGCGGATGTGGACGGAGCACATATTTCCACGCTGCTTCTGACCCTGTTTTACCGTTTCATGCCGGAACTGATCTACGAAGGACATGTGTACATCGCCATGCCGCCGCTCTACAAAGCCATGCCGAAAAAAGGCGAGGAAGAGTATCTTTACGACGACAAGGCGCTGGAAAAATACCGGAAAACCCACGACGGGCCATTTACCCTGCAGCGGTATAAAGGACTGGGAGAAATGGACGCAGAGCAATTGTGGGAAACAACATTGAACCCGGAGACCAGGCTGCTGAAGCTGGTTGAGATCGAGGACGCAAGAATGGCATCCTCCGTAACAGAGATGCTCATGGGAACAGAAGTACCGCCGCGGCGGGCGTTCATCTACGAAAACGCCACCGAGGCTGAGTTAGATATTTAACAGGGTACACCCTGAAATGCAAAAAGTGACAGGGTGAAATGCAATTTGGGACGTAGACCTTTTGCAAAAGTCTACGTCCTGCGAAGGAGAAAATTATGCAAGATTCGCAGATTATCAGAACAGAATATTCCGATGTGATGAAGAAATCCTACATCGATTATGCTATGAGTGTGATTATTGCCCGGGCGCTGCCGGATGTGCGTGACGGCCTGAAGCCGGTGCAGCGCCGGACGCTTTATGATATGTATGAACTGGGGATCCGTTATGACCGCCCGTACCGGAAGTGTGCGCGTATTGTGGGAGATACCATGGGTAAATATCATCCTCACGGCGACAGTTCCATTTACGAAGCGCTGGTGGTGATGGCCCAGGACTTTAAGAAGGGCATGACGCTGGTGGACGGCCATGGCAACTTCGGGTCTATCGAGGGAGACGGCGCCGCGGCCATGCGTTATACGGAAGCCCGGCTGGAGAAGCTGACGCAGGAGGTTTTTCTGGGCGATCTGGATAAGGATATCGTGGATTTTATGCCGAACTTTGATGAGACGGAGAAGGAGCCTTCTGTGCTGCCGGTCCGGATCCCCAATCTGCTGGTAAATGGAGCGGAAGGTATCGCGGTTGGTATGGCTACCAGCATCCCGACCCACAATCTGGGCGAGGTGATCGATGCCGTGAAAGCGTATATGAAAAATGACGAGATCAGCACAAAGCAGCTGATGCGCTATATCAAAGGGCCGGATTTCCCGACTGGGGGCATTGTGATCAATAAGGACGACCTGGCAGATATTTACGAGACCGGAACCGGCAAGATCAAGCTCAGGGGTAAAGTCGAGGTGGAGGAACTAAAGGGCGGCCGCCAGAGACTGGTGATCACGGAGATCCCGTATACCATGATCGGCGCCGGGATCGGTAAATTCCTGAATGACGTGGTCGCGCTGGTGGAATCCAAAAAGACCAGTGATATTACGGATATTTCCAACCAGTCTTCCAAAGAAGGCATCCGCATCGTGATCGAACTGAAAAAGGGCGCGGATGTGGAAAATCTCACCAATATGCTCTACAAAAAGACCAGGCTGGAGGATACGTTCGGCGTCAATATGCTGGCAGTGGCAGACGGGCGTCCGGAGACGATGGGCCTGAAAAAGATCATTGAGCATCATGTGGATTTTCAGTTTGAACTGGCGACCCGGAAGTATCAGACACTGCTGAAAAAGGAGCAGGATAAAAAGGAGATCCAGGAAGGACTGATCAAGGCCTGCGATGTGATCGATCTGATCATCGAGATCCTGCGGGGCAGCCAGTCGGTAAAAGACGCAAAAGAATGTCTGACAAAAGGTGTGACAGAAAACATCAAGTTCAAGTCAGGTATTTCCAAAAAAATGGCGGCTATGCTGCGGTTTACGGAGCGTCAGGCGACAGCCATCCTGGAAATGCGTCTCTACCGCCTGATCGGCCTGGAGATCGAGGCTCTGATGCAGGAGCATGAAGAGACACTGAAAAATATCGCACGCTACGAGGATATCCTGAATAATTACGATTCCATGGCGGAAGTGATCGTGGAAGATCTTGACAAGATCAAAGCAGAATACGGCAGAAAACGCCGTACTGTGATCGAAAACGGGGAAGAGGCAGTTTACGAAGAACATAAGATCGAAGAGCAGGATGTGATCTTCCTGATGGACCGTTTCGGTTATGCAAGGACCATTGACGTCAGCACGTATGAAAGAAATAAAGATGCGGCGGACACAGAGAATAAAGTGGTGATCGCCTGCAAAAATACCGGCAAGATCTGTCTGTTTACCAACACCGGGAAAATGCACCAGATCAAGGTGCTGGATTTGCCGTTTGGAAAATTCCGGGACAAAGGCGTTCCTGTGGATAATGTGAGCAATTTTGACAGCACCGGCGAGGATGCGGTTTATCTGTGCGACGCGGAACAGATGCGTTATGCGAAACTCTTATTTGCCACCAGGCAGGGCATGATCAAAAAGGTGGAAGGAACCGAGTTCCAGGTGGCCAAACGCACCATTGCAGCCACAAAGCTGCAGGCCGGCGACGAGGTGGTGACCGTGCAGGTGATCACGGATAATCAAAATGTGGTGCTGCAGACCAGGGAAGGATATTTTCTCCGGTTTGCCGCGGACGAAGTGTCGGAAAAGAAAAAAGGCGCGATCGGCGTACGGGGAATCCGGCTGAAGAAAAAGGATGAACTGGAGCATGCGTATCTGTTTGAAGAGGGTACGGAGACCAAAGTAACATACGGGGAAAAAGAGGTGAGTCTGAACCGCTTAAAGATGGCAAAGCGGGACGGAAACGGCACCAAGACCAGAGGATAAAGCAGAAGGAAAAGCAGAAAGAAGGGTTCCAGATGATACAGGACATTGCTCCTAAGATCTATAAAAATGAATACCAGCCGCAGCTTCCTGGGCCCGGCGATCATCTGCTCTTTTATGAGGGCAGGAAAATCCTGGTAAAAAAAGACGGACCGTACATAAAACTGCCTGTATATGAAGAAGGGTGCGCAGAAGAACCAAGATATTTGTTCGCGATTGATGAAAAGAAATTTTTCCTGGGAGGCGGACAGGATATCGATCCGTTTCTGAAACAGGGGTATCAGTATGAGGATATCCGTATTTTAAGAACAGGAGAATCCAAACATCTCCGGTTTGCCGGGGTTACCGGCTGGCAGCTTTTTCAGTGGTATGAAAGCCGTCGTTTCTGCGGAAGATGCGGGGCTTCCATGGTGCATGACGACAAAGAGCGGATGATGCGCTGTCCGGAATGCGGACTGATGGAATTCCCGAAGATCTGCCCGGCAGTGATCATTGCCGTGACGGACGGAGACAGGATCCTGATGAGCAAATATGCGGGGAGAGAATACACCTCCTATGCGCTTCTTGCCGGATTTGCGGAAGTAGGAGAGTCGATTGAAGAGACCGTAAAGCGGGAAGTGATGGAAGAGGTGGGGCTGAAAGTCCGCAATCTTACTTATTACAAGAGCCAGCCCTGGTCATTTTCCGACACTCTGCTGTTCGGATTCTTCTGCCAGCTTGACGGGTCCGACCAGATCCGTCTGGACCGGCAGGAACTTTCTCTGGCAGAATGGGTGAACCGGGAGGAGATAAAAGAACAGCCGGATGACTTAAGTCTGACGAACGAAATGATGCAGGTATTTAAAAGGGGAGAAGAGCCATGCCACAGGAACTGATGCAGTACAGATACAAGCGGATCTGCCTGTTGGCCGCCCTGCTCTGGATGGCGGTAATTTTCAGTTTTTCCGCCCGGCCTGCGGACGAATCCGCCAGGATGAGCCATTCTGTGGGAGACTGGGTGGGCAGAGTATTTGTTCCCGGATATGAAGAATGGGACGAGGCAAGCCGGCAGGAATTTGCTGAAGACATCGACTATCCGGTGCGGAAATGTGCCCATGCCGGCGAATATGCGGTACTGGGTGTGCTTCTTACGATGGCGCTTACCGACAGACGCCGCGTCATGCCGGCAGCAGCCATCGGGATCCTCTATGCGGCCAGCGATGAATTTCACCAGCGGTTTGTACCGGGAAGAAGCTGCCAGCTGACAGATGTGCTGCTTGACAGCGCCGGACTTCTGGCAGGCATCATGCTGGTCCTTCTGGCAGACAGGCTGTACCGGCGGTTCCGGCAAAGGAGCAGATAGAGAAACGGGACAGAGAAATCTGGAAAAAACCCTTGATTTTAGCGGAATATAGTGCTATACTCCTTATAGTTGCATAAATAACCCGGCAGAAGAGTGAACGAAATGTTCACTCTTCTTTGTTGATAAGGAGGAATTTTACATTGTCAAAAAGAGAAATTTACGAAGCCAGAACAGAAGAACTCCTGACGCCTATTGTAGAGGAGTATGGATTTGAACTGGTGGATGTAGAATATGTAAAGGAAGGCGGGACCTGGTATTTAAGGTCTTATATTGATAAGCCGGGCGGTATCACGGTAGACGACTGCGAGATGGTAAGCAGGAGGCTTTCGGATATTCTGGACCGGGAAGATTATATCGAGGACAGTTACATTATGGAAGTCAGTTCCCCCGGGCTTGGAAGGCCTTTGAAAAAAGAGAAGGATTTCAAACGGAGTCTGGGAGAAGAAGTGGAGATCCGCACCTACCGGATGGTAGATAAGAAAAAAGAGTTTACGGGCATTCTGAAATCTTATGATGAAGAGACCGTGACCATAGAACTGGATGATGGAACAGATCAGACATTTAGCAAAGGCGACATCGCACTGATCCGCCTGGCATTTGATTTTTAAGAGAGATAGGAGGAGATAAGATCATGAACACAGAATTAATGGAAGCATTGAATATTTTGGAAAAGGAGAAGGAAATCAGCAAGGATACGATCCTGGACGCGATCGAAAGTTCCCTGATGAACGCCTGTAAGAACCATTTCGGCAAAGCGGATAATATCAAGCTGATCATGGACCGGGAAACCTGCGATTATCAGCTGTATGCAGAGAAAACAGTGGTAGAGGACGTGGAGGACAGCGTAGAAGAGATCAGCCTGGAAGACGCGAAAAAGATCGACAGTAAGTACGAACTGGGCGACATTGTACAGATTCCTGTGGAATCCAAGTCTTTCGGACGGATCGCGACACAGAACGCCAAGAACCTGATCCTGCAGAAGATCCGCGAAGAGGAACGCAAAGTCGTATATGATCAGTATTTTGAAAAAGAAAAAGATATCGTAACCGGTATCGTACAAAGATACGTAGGCAAGAATATCAGCATCAATCTGGGCAAGGCCGACGCTATGCTGACAGAAAACGAGCAGGTAAAAGGCGAGGTATTTAAACCTACGGAAAGAATCAAACTCTATGTCGTAGAAGTGAAAAACACCACAAAAGGGCCGAAGATCCTGGTGTCCAGAACCCATCCGGAACTGGTAAAGAGACTGTTTGAGGCAGAGGTTACAGAAGTAAAGGACGGCATCGTAGAGATCAAGAGCATTGCCAGAGAAGCCGGCAGCCGTACAAAGATCGCGGTATGGTCCAATGACCCGGATGTGGATCCGGTGGGCGCCTGCGTGGGTATGAACGGGGCAAGAGTCAATGCTATCGTAAGCGAACTGCGGGGAGAAAAGATCGACATTGTAAACTGGAGCGATAACCCGGCGATCCTGATCGAAAATGCATTAAGCCCGGCAAAGGTGATCTCCGTCATGGCGGATCCGGATGAAAAGACAGCCAGCGTGATCGTACCGGATTACCAGCTGTCCCTTGCAATCGGAAAAGAAGGACAGAATGCAAGACTTGCCGCCCGTCTGACCGGATACAAGATCGATATCAAGAGTGAGACGCAGGCGATCGAGTCAGGAGAACTGCCGGAGAACTATATGGAATTAAGTGAAGGCGTCTACGAGGAAGAATACGAAGAGCCGTATGATGAAGCATATGAGGAAACGTATGAGGAAGCATACGATGACGCATATGACGAGGCATATGAGGAAGATGCTTACGACGAGGCAGAGGACGGAGACCATGAGTAAGAAGATGCCTGTGCGCCGCTGCGTGGGGTGCCAGGAAATGAAAAATAAAAAGGAAATGATCCGTGTGATCCGCACCCCGGAGGGGGAATTTGAGCTGGACGCCACCGGAAAGAAAAACGGACGCGGCGCTTATCTTTGCCCCAGCCGGGAATGTCTGGAAAAGGCGGTAAAGAGCAAAGGGCTGGAACGCTCTTTTAAGCAGGCGATCCCGCCGGAGGTTTACAGCCGGCTGGAGAAGGAGATGGATGATCTTGAAACCAAATAAAACCATGGGGCTCATCGGACTGGCTACAAAAGCAGGAAAGACTGCCGGAGGAGAGTTCCTGACAGAACGGGAAGTCAAATCCGGAAGAGCGACCCTGGTGATCGTGGCAGAGGATGCTTCAGAGAATACAAAGAAGAAATTTCAGAATATGTGTGAGTATTACAAAGTACCGATCCGTTTTTACGGTGATAAAGATACCTTGGGGCATGCAATGGGAAAACAGTTTCGCGCATCTCTTGCGGTACTGGACGAGGGATTGGCGAAAGGGATCAGGAAACATATGGATACGGAAGAGAACTAAAGCTGCATAGAGGAGGTAGATAGTATGGCGAAAGTGAAAGTATATGAGCTGGCAAAGGAGCTTGGCGTGGAAAGTAAAGACGTGATCGAGTTCCTTGGCAAAAATAAGATAGAGGTTACGAGTCACAGCAGCGGTATTGAAGAGAGCGAGGCTGAGATGGTCAGACGCGGTATGGGAAAAGGAGCGGCAAAAGAAGAAGCTCCTGCCCAGGAAAAAGCGGCGGAAGCTCCGAAGAAGAAAAATATCGTGCATGTGTTCCGCCCCCAGAATACACAGAATGCCGGGAAACAGGGCAGAAAACAGGGAGGACGTACACCCCAGGGCGGAAGACCCCAGCAGGGGGGACGTGCGCCCATGCAGGGAAAACCCATGCAGGTGAATAACGGAAGGCCTGCCAAAGCGCCGGTCCGTCCGGCCGAGGCTGCGGAAGTAAAGAAGGCAGAGCCTGTAAAACAGCCGGCAGCGCCGAAGCAGGAAAAACCTGTGCGTACAGAAAAGCCGGCAGAAAGAAAGCAGGAGGCTCCTGTACGGGAGAAAGCAGTGGAAAAAGCGCCGGAAAAGAACCAGCGAAGAGACAGAGGCGCGCAGTCCAGGGATTCTCATGAGGGAAGAAATGACCGCAGGGGAGACAGAAGACCCTCCGGCGACCGGGATCATGATCAGTCCCGTGACCGCCACCAGGGAAGAAAACCGGGAGAGCGTCCGGAGAGAAGAGGCGGCGCAGTTCCGGCTCCGGCGATGGAAGGACAGAAACCGCAGAGATCCAAAGGCAAAGGCAAGGACGATCACAAGAAGAAAGATTACCGCAGAGATGACGATGACGAGAGAATGAGCAAGGGCAAGAAAAAGAACGAGCCCAGACAGCAGCTTCAGAAACCGCAGCAGAAGGAGCAGAAGGTAGAAGAAGTGAAATCCATCGTGATCCCGGAAGTTCTGACGATCAAAGAACTGGCAGACAAGATGAAAGTCGTGCCGTCTGTTATTGTGAAGAAACTGTTTATGCAGGGCAAGATCGTTACCGTTAATCAGGAGATTGATTATGAGACGGCAGAAGAGATTGCTCTGGAGTATGATGTATTGTGCGAAAAAGAAGAAGTTGTGGACGTGATCGAGGAACTCCTCAAAGAAGAGGAAGAGGATGAATCCAAGATGAAGAAGCGTCCGCCGGTAGTCTGCGTTATGGGTCACGTTGACCATGGAAAAACCTCTCTTCTGGATGCGATCCGCCATACCAATGTGATCGACAGAGAGGCCGGTGGTATCACACAGCATATCGGCGCTTATGTAGTGGAAGTAAACGGGGAAAAGATCACGTTCCTGGATACGCCGGGACATGAAGCCTTCACGGCGATGCGTATGCGGGGCGCAAGTTCTACCGATATCGCGGTTCTGGTTGTAGCTGCAGACGACGGCGTTATGCCGCAGACCGTGGAAGCGATCAACCATGCAAAGGCGGCCGGAGTAGAGATCGTAGTGGCAGTCAATAAGATTGATAAGCCAAGCGCAAATATTGACCGTGTTAAACAGGAACTGGCAGAGTACGAACTGATCCCGGAAGACTGGGGCGGAAGCACCATCTTTGTTCCGGTATCGGCAAAGACAGGCGAAGGTCTGGAAGAACTGATGGAAATGATCGTTCTGACAGCGGAAGTTATGGAATTAAAGGCCAATCCGAACCGCCGCGCCCGCGGTCTGGTTCTGGAGGCAGAGCTGGATAAAGGAAGAGGATCTGTGGCGACCGTGCTGGTACAGAAGGGTACCCTCCGGGTAGGAGATTCTATCGCGGCAGGAAGCGCCCACGGAAAGGTCCGTGCTATGATGGATGATAAGGGACGCCGGGTCAAAGAGGCGGGCCCGTCTATGCCTGTGGAGATCCTGGGACTTAACGATGTCCCCAATGCAGGCGAAGTATTTGTATGCTGTCCGAATGAAAAAGAGGCCAGACATTTTGCAGAGACATTTATTTCACAGGAGAAGGTAAAACTCTTAGACGAGACCAAGACCAAACTTTCCCTGGATGATCTGTTTACACAGATCCAGGAAGGAAACTTAAAGGAACTGGGCATTGTGGTAAAAGCGGATGTACAGGGATCTGTAGAGGCGCTGAAGCAGAGTCTTCTGAAACTTTCCAATGAGGAAGTGGTTGTGAAGATCATTCACGGCGGCGTAGGAGCGATCAATGAATCTGACGTAAGCCTTGCATCTGCGTCCAATGCGATCATCATCGGATTTAACGTCCGCCCGGATGCGACTGCAAAAGATACCGCAGAACGGGAAGGCGTGGATATCCGTCTGTACCGCGTGATCTACAATGCGATCGAGGACGTAGAGGCGGCCATGAAGGGTATGCTGGATCCGGTATTTGAAGAGAAAGTACTGGGTCATGCGGAAGTACGCCAGCTGTTCAAGGCTTCCGGCGTCGGAACGATCGCAGGATCCTATGTGCAGGATGGTACTTTTGAAAGAGACTGCTCTGTCCGGATCACAAGAGACGGCATTGTGGTATACGAAGGCGGTCTTGCGTCTCTGAAGCGGTTTAAAGATGATGTAAAAGAAGTAAGAGCAGGCTATGAATGCGGATTTGTATTCCATAACTTTAACGATGTTAAGGAAGGCGATCAGGTAGAGGCATTTAAGATGGTGGAGATCCCGCGATAGGGATCTTCCCGGCAGGCTTTTCGAGTGAAAGAAGGATGGATCATGAGAAAGAGAAGTATTAAGAACACCAGAGTGAATACAGAGGTGCAAAGAGAGCTCAGCAACATTATCCGCAGCGGGCTGAAAGACCCGCGGGTCGCGCCGTGGACGTCCGTGGTGGCGGCAGAAGTCGCCCCGGACCTTAAGACATGCAAGGCTTACATCAGCGTGCTGGGAAATGAGGAAGAGCAGAAGAACACCATGGAAGGACTTCGAAGCGCAGAAGGGTTCATCCGCAGGGAACTTGCCAGAACCTTAAATATGCGCAATACTCCGGAAATTACATTTGTTCTGGACCAGTCCATCGAGTATGGTGTAACGATGTCAAAGAAAATAGAAGAAGTGACCAGAGGTATGACAACATCGGAAGGTGAGAAGGATGTGGAAGAATAGAATTGATAAGGCCGCACGGATCGCGATCGGCGGCCATATCCGCCCGGACGGGGATTGTGTGGGTTCCTGTATGGGGCTGTATCAGTATCTGAAGGAAAATGAACCGGAAAAAGAAGTAGACGTCTACCTGGAGGAAATTCCGGAAGCATATCGTCCATGGGTTCCGGAAGGCGTGATCCGCCATGAGATCCCGGAGGGGAAATCCTATGATCTGTTCATCTGTCTGGACTGCGGCGATCAGGACAGACTGGGGTTCTCCGCGCCGCTCTTTGAACAGGCAGAGCATACGTTTTGTATCGATCATCATGTGAGCAATCCGGAGTTTGCAGAGGAAAATCATGTGGTGCCGGATGCAAGTTCTACTTCAGAGCTGGTGTACGGACTTTTGGAGGATGATAAGATCTCCCGCAAAACGGCGGAGCTTTTATACATGGGAATCGCCCATGATACCGGAGTCTTTCAGTATTCCTGCGCCGGACCGTCTACTTTCCGCGTGGCTGCGAAGCTGCTGGAAAAAGGAGTGGACGCGCCAAAGCTGATCCAGGACACCTATTATGAAAAAAGTTACGCCCAGAATCAGATCCTTGGCAGAGCGCTTCTGGAGAGTATTGTTTTTATGGACGGGAAATGCATCGCGTCCTATATTACCAAAAAGACCATGCAGTTTTACGGGGTGAAGCCTGCGGATCTGGACGGGATCGTAAGCCAGCTTCGGGTGACCAAAGGCGTAGAGGTGGCGATCTTTATGTATGAGACCGGCGCCAGTGTCTATAAAGTCAGCCTCCGGTCGAAAGAAAGGGTAGATGTCAGCAGGATCGCGGCATATTTCGGAGGAGGAGGCCACGCAAGAGCGGCAGGATTCTCCATGACCGGAACGCCTCAGGATGTACTGACGAATCTGGCCGGACAGCTGGAAGAAGAACTTCAGTCCGCTGCTTCGGAGTGTGCAGTATGATACACGGGATTTTGAATGTTTATAAAGAAAAAGGCTATACCTCTCACGATGTGGTGGCAAAGCTGCGGGGAATCCTGGGCCAGAAAAAGATCGGCCATACCGGCACCCTGGATCCGGACGCGGAAGGCGTTCTTCCGGTCTGCCTGGGGAGGGCCACAAAGCTTTGCGATCTTCTGACGGAAAAGGAAAAGACCTACGAAGCCGTCCTGCTTCTTGGAAAGACGACCGATACCCAGGATATTTCCGGAGAAGTTCTGGCACAACAGGATACCGGTTATCTGACGGAAGAAGTGGTAAGAGAAGCGGTTCTGTCATTTCTGGGGGAATATGAGCAGATCCCGCCCATGTATTCTGCTGTAAAAGTAGGCGGGAAAAAGCTGTATGAACTGGCGCGGGAAGGCAAAACGGTGGAGAGAAAGCCAAGGAAGGTCATCATTTGTAAGATGCAGATCCTGGAAATGGCGCTTCCGCGGGTAAAGATGGAAGTGACATGCTCCAAAGGCACGTATATCCGTACTCTCTGCCATGATATCGGAGAAAAACTGGGGTGCGGAGGGTGTATGGAAAGTCTTCTGCGTACCAGATCCGGGATGTTTCAGATGGAGAACAGTCTGAAGTTTGACGAGATCATCCGCCGCAAAGAGGAGGGCTGCCTGCTTTCCGAAGTGCTGCCTGTTGACCAGGTGTTTCCGGATGCCCCGCGTGTATCTGTGGAGGCGGAATGGGAGATGACGGCAAGAAACGGCGGCTGGCTGAAAGGAAGCGCAGTATCTTTTGAAAACCCCGGAGAGATGGAAAGAACGGGCGACCGGCAGAGAGTCCGTCTGTATGACAAAGACGGACATTTTATCGCGCTTTACCGGCGTCAGGAAGAGGATGACAGTTACCGTATCGAGAAAATGTTTTTCCCGGAACGAGAAGAATAAGAAGAAGGAATCAGTATATGCAGTATATCAAAGAGCTGTCGCAATATCACAGTGACAGAGATTCAGCAGTGACCTTCGGAAAGTTTGACGGACTTCACAGAGGTCATCAGAAGCTTGTCCGTAAGGTACAGGAGTTAAGCACAAATGAGAACGTCAACAGTATTGTCTGCGCGTTTGATATGCATCCGCTGTGGAAAGAAAAGGGGATCACGCCACAGCTTATCATGGATCAGAGGGAGCGGTATCTCCATCTGGAAACTCAGGTGGATGTTCTGATCGATTATCCATTTACCCCGGAATTTGCCAGAATGCCTGCGGAAGATTTTATCGAACAGATTATCAGCAGGCGTCTTCACGCCAGATATGTTGTGGTGGGAACAGATTTCCGGTTCGGATATGAAAAAAGAGGAGATGTGCAGATGCTGTCGGAGTATGCCGGACAGTATGGATACCAGCTGTTTGTGATCGAAAAGGAACGCTATCAGGACCGCATCATCAGCAGCACTTATATCAAAGAGGTGCTGCGGGACGGAGATGTGGAAAAGGCGGCGAAGATGCTGGGGTATGCCTATGCGGTAGACGGCGTGGTGGAGCATGGGAAGAGACTGGGGCGCACCCTTGGATTTCCGACGGTGAACCTGCACTGGCCGGAAGATAAGATCGTTCCGCCTAAGGGGGTATATTTCAGCCGGATCCGTGTGGACGGAGCGGTTTATCATGGGATTTCCAATGTGGGGATCAAGCCGACCGTATCGGACGAACAGCGACTTCTGGTGGAAAGCTTCCTGTTCGGTTACGAAGGGGACGCCTACGGCAAAGAGATCCTGGTGGAGTTTCTGAAATATCACAGGCCGGAACAGAAGTTTCCGGATGTGGAGAGCCTGAAAGTACAGGTGGACCGGGATATTGCGGCAGGACAGGAATATTTTAAAGTTTAATCTTTACATCCCCGGCTGTCCGTGGTATACTAACCGAGTGTGAAAGCCGATGTTCGGTAACCGGATCACTCCGACCGTTGCTTAATATCCGGCGTTTTATAGAAGATAAGGAGGAAAAGAACATGATTACAAAGGAACAGAAAGAACAGATCATCAGAGATTATGGAAGAACCGAAGGAGATACCGGATCACCGGAAGTACAGATCGCGATCCTGACAGCAAGAATCAATGATCTGACAGATCACTTCAAGGCAAACCCGAAGGATCATCACTCCAGAAGAGGTCTTCTGAAGATGGTTGGACAGAGAAGAGGTCTTCTTGCATATTTAAGAAAGAAAGATATCGAGAGATACCGTACTCTGATCGAAAGACTTGGACTTAGAAAATAATTCTTTGTGTAAGGTATTCTGGACCGCCGTATTCCTAAAAAGGAACACGGCGGTTTTTCTAATCCGGCGTCCTTTAAAGAAAGGGAAGACTGAAATATTTTAGTAGCACATTTCCGGGGAGTATGATATAATAAATAAGATTGTGAGCAGTCATCTGATAACCGAGACCACTGAAAAGTGTATCGGCAAAAGCAGCGGGTACTTTTTTCAGTAGTTTCGGTGTGGACTGGCTTACAGGAAAATATGGTAAAAAGGAGAAAATTATGTACAAGAAGTATGAAATGGAACTGGCCGGCAGAACACTTCGTGTTGACGTTGGCCGTGTGGCAAAGCAGGCGAACGGCGCGGTGCTGATGCACTATGGAGACACTACAGTGCTTTGTACAGCAACAGCATCTGAAAAGCCAAGAGAAGGGATCGACTTTTTCCCGTTAAGTGTAGAGTACAACGAACGGATGTATGCGGTTGGAAAGATCCCGGGCGGATTTAATAAAAGAGAGGGCAAGGCTTCTGAGAATGCGATCCTGACAGACCGTGTTATTGACCGTCCGATGCGTCCTCTGTTCCCCAAGGACTACCGCAATGATGTGACTCTGGAAAACCTGGTGCTGTCTGTGGATCAGGACTGCTCTCCGGAACTGACTGCGATGCTGGGAGCAGCCATTGCAACCTGCATTTCCGATATTCCGTTTGACGGACCGATCTCTACCACACAGGTAGGACTGGTTGACGGGGAATTTGTATTCAATCCCACAGAAGCACAGAAGACCGCTTCTGAACTGGCTCTGACAGTTGCCTCTACCAAAGAAAAAGTGATCATGATCGAGGCAGGCGCCAATGAGGTGCCGGAGCAGCAGATGATCGATGCGATTTTTGCGGCGCACGAACTGAACCAGAAGGTGATCGCATTTATTGAGACCATCGTGGCAGAGTGCGGAAAGCCGAAACATGAATATGAAAGCTTTGCGGTTCCGGAAGAATTATTTGACGCGATCCGCGCTATCGTTCCGGCAGAAGAGATGGAAGAGGCTGTATTTACCGATGACAAGCAGACCAGAGAAGAAAATATCCGCAAGATTACAGAAAGACTGGAAGAGGCATTTGCAGACAAGGAAGAGTGGCTTGCAAAATTAGGCGAGGCTGTTTACCAGTACCAGAAGAAGACCGTCCGCAAGATGATCTTAAAGGACCACAAACGTCCGGATGGACGTGCGATCGATGAGATCCGTCCGCTGGCAGCTGAGATCGACCTGATCCCGAGAGTGCATGGATCCGCCATGTTTACCCGCGGACAGACACAGATCTGCAACATTACAACTCTGGCTCCGCTTTCGGACGCACAGAGACTGGATGGACTGGATGAGACAGAGACATCCAAGAGATATATGCATCATTACAATTTCCCATCCTATTCTGTAGGCGAGACCAGACCGTCCAGAGGACCGGGACGCCGTGAGATCGGACACGGAGCGCTTGCTGAGAGAGCTCTGATCCCGGTACTTCCAAGCGAGGCAGAGTTCCCGTACGCGATCCGTACCGTATCTGAGACCTTTGAGTCAAACGGTTCCACTTCACAGGCCAGCGTATGCGCATCCTCCATGTCACTGATGGCTGCCGGTGTTCCGATCAAGAGCGCGGTGGCAGGTATTTCCGCAGGACTTGTGACAGGCGATACCGATGATGACTACCTGGTACTGACAGATATCCAGGGACTGGAAGATTTCTTTGGCGATATGGACTTTAAGGTAGCCGGAACACATAAAGGTATCACTGCCATCCAGATGGACATCAAGATCCACGGACTGACCAGACCGATCATCGAAGAGGCGATTGCAGCGACCAAAAAGGCCAGAACCTACATCATTGATGAAGTCATGAATAAGGCCATTTCCGAGCCGAGACCGGAAGTAGGCGAATTCGCTCCGAAGATCATTCAGATGCAGATCGATCCGCAGAAGATCGGCGATGTAGTAGGACAGAGAGGAAAAACCATCAATGCCATCATCGAACAGACCGGCGTGAAGATCGATATCGAAGATGACGGTTCCGTATCTATCTGCGGCACAGATGCAGAAGGCATGGAAAAAGCCAGAAAGCTGATCTACATCATTGTAACCGACTTTGAAGCCGGACAGGTACTGGAAGGAAAAGTAGTCAGCATTAAAGAATTCGGCGCATTCCTGGAGTTCGCTCCCGGAAAAGAAGGAATGGTCCACATTTCCAAACTTGCAAAAGAAAGAGTGAACCGCGTAGAAGACGTGCTGACTCTTGGCGATGTGGTAAAAGTTGTCTGCCTGGGCAAGGATAAGATGGGCAGATTCTCCTTCAGCATCAAAGATGTAGCAGAGTAAATTTAAACAGGGTACAGGGTGTTTTCCAATTAGGTACACCCTGAATGTCAAAAAGGGACGTAGACAAATGCAAAAGGTCTACGTCCCTTTTTGTGCATAAAACTTCAGTTTGGACATATATTGGTGTAGAAAGAGGTGGACAAAGATGCAGGAGAGGATTGGAATTTATGATGTTCTGCCGGGGAAGATCCGGTTTCTGGTGGAGAAGGAGCGTCTGCAGGAGGACCTGCTGCAGGAAATCCGCTTGCGGACGGGGCAGCCGTTGATCTTAATCTACCGGGACAGGGAGGTTTTTCCCATGCAGGACGGGAAACCTTACCGGGTGCAGGAGGAGGATCTGAAGGAGACGTTGGAATATGTCAGCAATTATTCGCTTTATGCGTATGAACAGGAGATGCGCCAGGGGTTTATTACGATGGAAGGGGGGCACCGTGTGGGGATGACGGGACAGGCGATCATGGAGAAGGGGCAGATAAAAAATCTGAAATATATTTCTTCTTTGAATATCCGGGTGTCACACGAAAAGCCCGGATGCGCGGACCAGGTGCTGCCCTATCTGATCCGGGACCAGTCGGTCTGCCATACGCTTCTGGTGTCGCCGCCCAGGTGCGGGAAAACCACATTGCTCCGGGATCTGATCCGGCAGATCTCTGATGGCACCCGGCTGCTTGCAGGAAGGACGGTGGGCGTGGTGGACGAGCGCTCGGAGATCGGCGGATGCTACCGGGGTGTGGCGCAGAACAGGCTGGGAAGGCGGACAGACATCCTGGACGGCTGCCCGAAAGCGGAGGGGATGATGATGCTGATCCGTTCCATGGGGCCGGAGGTGATCGCAGTGGATGAGATCGGCAAGGCGGAAGATGTACATGCCATAGAATATGCGATCCACTGCGGCTGCCGGATCCTGGCAACGGTACACGGGGCGTCTATGGAAGAGCTGAGGCAAAAACCCCTGTTCCATCAGCTGATCAGGCGCGGGTGCTTTGAGCGGTATGTGCTGCTGGGAAATCAGCCAAAGGCAGGACAGGTGCTGGGAATCTATGATGAGAGGGGAAGCCTTCTGTACCGGGAAGAATGTACATGTTAAAGCTTGCCGGCAGCATTCTTATCATCGGCACAGGCATTCTTGCCGGTATGTCCGCCGCGGACAGGGTCCGGCAGCAGTATGAAGAAATGCGGGAGCTTCAGACCCTGCTATATGCGCTTCGAAGCGAGATCCTGTATGCCAGAGCCTGCCTGGGCGAAGCATTTTTGAAAATCGGAAGAGACGCCGGGGAGCCATACCGTGGATGGATGATGGAGATGTCCCGGAAGATGGAAAGAAGACAGGACCGAATGCTTTCTGTCATCTGGAAAACCGGGGTCCGGGATGCGCTGAAAAACTCCAAAATCCAAAAGAGAGATCTTCTGCGCCTGGAAGAACTGGGAACGCAGCTTGGAGACGCAGATCTGGAAGCACAGATCCGAAGTCTTGACCGGTATCTGGAGGAACTTAAGCATTCCATGGAAGAAATAAGGGAGGGGATGAAGATCAAGATCCGGCTCTGCCAGTGCCTGGGCGTGATGGGCGGGATATTCGTCACCATTTTGCTGATCTAAAAAAGATGGACATTCGCCTGTCCGGCTAAGGAGGATTACATGAATATCAGTCTGTTATTTAAAATTGCGGCGGTAGGGATCCTGGTATCGATCTTAAGCCAGGTGCTCAAGCACAGCGGAAGAGAGGAGCAGGCGTTTTTAACCAGTCTGGCTGGACTTTTGCTGGTACTGTTCTGGATCGTGCCGTATATCTACGATCTGTTTGTGTCGATCCAGGATCTGTTCTCGCTGTAAAGCAGATAGAAAATGAGGTGGCAGAATGGATGTGATACAGATCGGGATCCTGGGCGTGGCCGGTGCGCTTCTGGCTGTTCAGTTTAAATCCGGAAAAACAGAATACGGGATCTATATCAGTCTTGCACTGAGCCTGTTTATCTTTTTTGCGGTGGTAAGCCGGTTAAAGATCCTGGTGGATCTTCTGGCCCAGATCGGGGCCTACATACAGATGGATGCTGCTTACACCGGCACGCTGCTCAAAATGCTGGGCATCACCTATGTGGCGGAGTTTTCTTCCGCGATCTGTAAAGACGCTGGCTATCAGACGATTGCCGTGCAGATCGAGATTTTTGCAAAACTGGCCATCCTGGTGTTAAGCATGCCTGTTCTTATGGCGCTTCTGTCAGCGATCCGGGATTTTCTGGCGTAAGGGGGTGCTGGTGTGAGGAGGACTGGCACGAAGAGAAGAAAAATAAGACGGGGAGCGCGAAGAAGACTGGGCCCGGTGCGGCTCTGTATGGCGGCTGTTCTGCTTGCCGTTCTTTTTCCGCTTACAGCAGGCGCAGTTCAGGAAGAAAATCCGGATAACCGGGAAGACGAAGAACCAATAGCAAGTGTAGAGGACGCAGGCGGAGAACTGCTGGAGACGTTTCCCTTTGACGAGGTCGATGACGCTTTAGAAGAACTGTTTCCGGAAGAACGGCTGGATTTTCAGGAGACGGTGAGCCGGTTGATCGAAGGCGACGTTGATTCGCTGTCCGGACTTTTTCGCCGTCTGATCCGGGACCGGCTGACCTATGCATTCCGTGTGGGAAAGGACCAACTGGCTCATGTGCTTCTGATCGCTGTGATAGCAGCGGTATTCCGGAATTTTTCCAGGGTATTTCAGAGCCGCCAGCTTTCGCAGATCAGTTTTTATGCGGTCTACCTTCTGATGATGGCGCTGACGCTTAAGACCTTTGCGGCAGTGGTGGAATGGACAGAAGAAGGGGTGCATATGCTGACGGCCTTTATGGGCGCTTTCTGCCCTCTGTACTTTGTGGCGGTTGCGGCGGCAAAGGGAAGCGTGACAGCGGTTGCGTTTTATCAGCTGGTGCTTTTTCTTATTTATCTGACGGAGCTTCTGATCGCCAACGTCCTGCTTCCCATGATCCACATTTATATGATCGTCCGTGTGCTGAACGATCTTTCCAGAGAAAATTATCTGACGAAATTTGCAGAACTGATCGAAACCGGTGTTTCCTGGAGTTTAAAAGCGCTGCTTGCAGTTGTGGCAGGATTCAATGTGGTACAGGGAATGATCAGCCCGGCGATTGATTCTGTGAAGAGGAGCATCCTGGCCCGTGGGGCCGAGGCGATCCCGGGCGTAGGGGATGCGCTGGGCGGTATGGCGGAAGTGGCGGCCGGAACAGCGGTACTGGTCAAAAACGGGATTGGTATGGCAGGAGCCCTGCTCTGTGTGGCGCTTTGTCTGGTGCCGCTTGTCCAGATGGCCTGTATCACGTTTCTCTATAAGCTTGCCGCCGCTGTGATCCAGCCGGTGTCCGATGAGAGGATCACCGGATGCGTGGACACGGTCGGAGAAGGGTGCCGTCTTCTGATGCGGGTGTTTTTTACCACAGGCGTGCTTTTTCTGTTAACGGTAGCTGTGGCGGCCGCTGTGACTAACGGGACGTAACAGATCCATAAGGAGGATCCGATGCTGGAATATATCTACGAATGGATGGAAAATATTGCATTTTATATGGTTCTGGTAACAGCGGTGATGCATCTTTTGCCGGATTCGGATTATCAGAAATATGTCCGCTTCTTTACCGGTCTGACGCTGGTGGTCCTTCTTCTTACACCGGTGTCCGGGCTTTTCGGCATAGACGAAGAACTGAAAAATATTTCACAGAACCGGGATTATGAGGCGCAGATGGAGAAGATCCAGGAAGCCTCTCCGTTTCTGGAAGACACAGGCGGGGACGGGGACGAAAAGGATCCGGCAAAGATTCAAGTGGAGGAGATAGAAATTGGACAGTAAAAAAATCAAAGAAATGCTGGCCGGATGTTCCATACGGAAGCTGAAAAAAGATCAGCTTCTGATCCTCTTTCTGACAGGGGTTCTGCTGGTGGTGATCGCACTTCCTTCCGGCGGGGGAAAGACCGGCGCGCACTCAGATGATCCGGACAGCGCGGGCCGGAACGCCCCGGCGGATTCTTCCGGGGAAGATCAGATGGATTATGTCCGGTATCTGGAACAGAAGCTGGAGGAGGTGATCTCCCAGATGGAAGGGGCCGGAGACGTGACTGTGATGGTCACCCTGCAGTCTTCTTCGGAAAAGGTGGTGGAAAAAGACGCCTCCTCCGGGCAGGAAAACGTCACGGAAGCAGACAGCCAGGGGGGAACCAGATCCACGGTCAGCAAAAATCTGGAAGAAACAACGGTCTATGCATCCGGAGAAGACACACAAGGAAGCCCCTATGTCAGCAAGGAGTTAAGTCCCAGGATCGAAGGCGTTCTGGTGGTGGCAGAGGGCGGCGGAAGGGCAGAGATCAAACAGGATATCACCGAAGCTGTGGAGGCATTATTCGGGATCGAATCGCATAAGATTAGGATAATGAAGAAGCAGGAACCATGACAGGTCAAAAAGCAGGAGGGGTAACAGTGAAAAAATTATTGAAAAAGAATCAGATCATTATCGCGGTGCTGGCAGTGATGATCGCGGCAGCAGGATATCTGAATTATTCCGGGCGGATCTTTCCGGCCGGAAACGATACGGAAGAAGCAAATGCCGATCTGGCAAGCCAGGAACTTCTGGATATTTCGGAAGAAGACGTGACGGCATCCGGGGAAGACATTGAAAGTCAGGACAGTGACGCCGGGGAGCCGGCGGAGGATGGAACTGTGGAAGGAACGCCCGGAGAGGCGGTGCTGACCAGCGCCCAGGCAGGAAATATCGTGGCGGAGGCAAAGGTGACCAGAGAGCAGGTGCGGGCGCAGAACAAAGAATCTCTGCTGGAGATTATCGACAATGAACATTTAAGCGATGAGCAGAAGCAGGATGCCGTCAGTCAGATGGTGACAATGACAGACTATGCGGAAAAAGAAGCGGCGGCAGAAACCCTTCTTGCTTCCAAAGGATTTACAGATGCCGTCGTAAGCATGACCGCCGATTCTGCGGATGTGGTGATCGGGCAGGCGGAACTTGATGATGCCAGTCTGGCGCAGATCGAAGACATTGTGACAAGAAAAACCGGCGTGCCGGCACAGAACGTGGTGATCACCCCGGTCAGCGCCCAGACAGAATAGAGAAAATCTATTTGAGGATTCCGGCCTTGTATGATATACTGACTAATAGCGCATTGGCGCGGATATCATAGAATATCATAGATTAGGAGTGTTATCATATATGTCAGAGATCAAGGAGGAAGTAAAGGAGCAGATCGCAAAAAGAAGGACTTTTGCGATCATCTCACACCCGGATGCAGGAAAGACTACACTGACAGAAAAGTTTCTTCTGTACGGAGGAGCCATCAATCAGGCGGGAAGCGTAAAAGGCAAGGCCACAGCCAGACATGCGGTGTCTGACTGGATGGAGATTGAAAAGGAACGAGGCATTTCCGTCACTTCATCGGTTCTGCAGTTTAATTACGGCGGATACTGTATCAATATCCTGGATACCCCCGGCCATCAGGACTTTTCGGAGGATACGTACCGTACCCTGATGGCCGCGGATTCAGCGGTCATGGTCATTGACGCGTCAAAAGGTGTGGAGGCCCAGACGCGGAAGCTTTTTAAGGTATGTACCATGAGACATATCCCGATTTTTACCTTTATCAACAAGATGGACCGGGAAGCCATGGATACGTTCGAACTGCTGGATGATATCGAGCAGGAACTGGGGATCGCCACCTGTCCCATTAACTGGCCCATTGGTTCGGGAAAAGAGTTCAGGGGTGTGTACGACCGGGCCGAAAAGCAGGTGGAGATCTTCTCCGGCACACAGAAGGGAACCACACAGGGAGAAGTGAAAAAAGTCTCCATCAATGATCCGGAAATCTCCTGGCTGATCTCGGATTCTCAGAAGCTGCAGCTGGAGGAAGAGATTGAGCTGCAGGATGGAGCAGGAGCGCCTTTTGATCAGGAGCTGGTCAGCAAAGGAGAATTGTCGCCGGTATTTTTTGGATCCGCTCTGACCAATTTCGGCGTGGAGACATTTCTCCAGCATTTCCTGAAGATGACCACATCCCCGCTTCCGCGGATGTCGGACGCCGGACCCATCGATCCCATGGTGGAGCCGGACTTTTCTGCGTTTGTTTTTAAGATCCAGGCAAATATGAATAAAGCCCACAGAGACCGTATCGCGTTTATGCGGATCTGTTCCGGCGAGTTTGAGGCAGGCATGGACGTATGGCATATGCAGGGAGGAAAGAAGGTCCGCCTGTCCCAGCCGCAGCAGCTGATGGCCAGTGAGCGGAAAATGATCAGCAAAGCGTATGGCGGAGATATCATCGGTGTATTTGATCCGGGCATCTTTTCAATCGGAGATACGCTGACCGCATCAGCCAACCGGTTCTCTTATGAAGGGATCCCGACGTTTGCACCGGAACATTTCGCAAGGGTGCGCCAGGTAGACACCATGAAGCGCAAGCAGTTTATCAAAGGGATCAATCAGATCGCACAGGAGGGAGCCATCCAGATCTTCCAGGAATTTAATACCGGAATGGAAGAGATCATTGTCGGCGTGGTAGGAGTCCTGCAGTTTGACGTGCTCAAGTACAGACTGGAAAATGAGTATAATGTGGAAATACGCATGGACAGCCTTCCCTATGAGTACATCCGCTGGATCGAAAGCAGTAAGACAGAGGTGGACAAGATCACAGGAACTTCGGATATGAAGAAGGTCAAGGATCTCAAAGGCCGTCCGCTCTTATTGTTTGTGAACGAGTGGAGCATCCGGATGACGGTTGAGCGGAACGAAGGGCTGGTCCTTTCGGAATTCGGACGGTAAAACTCATACTAGGCAAATCCGGATTAATTTGTTATAATAAATAGAAGTGTTAGACCAGACAGGAGGGTTTCCAAAATGAGTAAAGAGGAAAGAAACACATATACGATCCAGGCGGATGAGAGTCTGGGCGAAGTAAAGATCGCAGATGAAGTGGTAGCAATGATCGCAGGACTTGCGGCGATGGAGGTAGAAGGTGTTGCTTCTATGGCCGGCAACGCGACCAGAGAGCTGATCAGCAAGCTGGGAATGAAGTCGCTTTCCAAGGGCGTGAAGGTAGACGTGCTGGAAGGCGTGGTGACCGTATCCCTGTCTCTGAATCTGAAATACGGCTACAGCATCAAAGATATCACCACAAAGGTACAGGAGAAGGTAAAAGCAGCCATTGAAAACATGACAGGTCTTGAGGTGGCAGATGTGAATATCCGTGTGGCCGGCGTGGACGTTCCGGAGGAAGATTAAGTGAAAAGATCAGAATTACGGGAACACATCTTTAAACTCCTGTTTGGCGTTGAATTCCGGGAGGACGCGGATTTTACAGAGCAGACCGGGACTTATGTCCGGGAGATCGAAGGAGCCGATGAAAAGGAACAGGAGTATATTCAGACAAAGGTACAAAGAATAGCAGACCGGATCCAGGAGATCGACGAGCTGATCAACACACATACCAAGGGATGGAAGACCAGCCGTATGAACAAGGTGGATCTTACGATCTTAAGGCTGGCCGTTTATGAGATGAAATGGGATGATTCTGTGCCGGTGGGCGTTGCTATCAATGAAGCCGTGGAACTTGCAAAAAAATACAGCAGCGACGACGGCCCTGCATTTGTCAACGGCGTACTTGCGAAGCTTGCGGACTGATCAGAGGTAAACCATGACAAAAAATGTATATACGGTAAAGCAGGTAAATGCTTACATTAAGAATATGTTCACCCAGGATTTTATGCTGAACCGCATTTATGTGAAGGGTGAGGTTTCCAATTGCAAGTACCACACATCAGGACATATATATTTTTCGTTAAAGGACGAGTCCGGAACGATTGCCTGCGTTATGTTTGCGGGGCAGCGGAGCGGGCTCGCTTTTCGTATGAGTGAAGGGCAGCAGGTGATCGTCTTCGGCTCGGTAAGCGTCTATGAAAGAAGCGGGTCCTATCAGCTTTATGCCAGAGAGATCCGCCTGGACGGAGAGGGACAGCTGTTCGAGCGTTTTCAGGAACTGAAGCGCAGGCTGGAAGAGATGGGGATGTTTGCGCCGGAGTACAAACAGCCGATCCCCCGCTATGTGAAGAAGGTAGGCGTGGTGACGGCTCCTACCGGTGCGGCCGTCCGGGATATCATGAATATTTCCGCAAGGCGTAATCCTTATGTACAGCTGATCCTGTATCCTGCCAAAGTACAGGGAGAAGGAGCTGCGGAAAGTATTGTCCGGGGAATCCATATGCTTGGACAGACGGATGTGGATGTGATCATCGTCGGACGAGGGGGCGGCTCTATGGAGGATCTCTGGGCATTTAACGAGGAAATCGTCGCAAGGGCGATCTTTGAATGCCAGATCCCGGTTATCTCGGCAGTGGGTCATGAGACGGATACAACGATCTCCGATTATGCGGCGGATCTGCGGGCGCCGACTCCTTCTGCGGCAGCCGAGCTGGCGGTATACGATGTCAGACAGGTGCAGTCTTATCTGGAAGAGACATCCCTGAAGCTTAGGAAGCTGCTTGGTCAGGAACTGAAGGTAAACCGGATGCGCCTTCACCAGTACTGGACGCGTATGAAGGTGCGGCATCCAAGGCAGAGGCTTCTGGATCAACAGCAAAGAGCGGCTGATTATGAAGACCGTCTGCGGGCCGGGATGGAGGACAGGCTTTTGAAGGCAAGGCACCGGCTTGCTCTTTATATCGAGAAAGTGAAAGCTCTTTCTCCCCTGGAGAAGCTGAATCATGGGTATGCCTATGTGCAGGACGAACGGGGCAGGAGTGTGCGGAGTATATCCGGGATCTGTAAAGGAGAGAATCTCTCTGTCTATGTGACAGATGGTGTGATCTGCGCAGAAGTCAGAGAAGTCAAGGAGGAAAAGCATGGATAAAGCTGAAAAAAAGGAATCTCTGGAAGAGATGTTTACCGCTCTGGACGAGACAGTGACAAAGATGGAGACAGAAGAACTTTCCCTGGAGGATTCCTTTACACTCTATCATAAAGGTATGGAACTGTTAAAAAAATGCAATGAGGCAATTGACCAGGTAGAAAAAAAGATGCTGGTCCTGGATGAAGAAGGAGATACGCATGAGTTTGAATTGTGATTTCAAAGAACAGATGAATCAGAAAGTCCATTTAGTGGAAGAGATCCTGCAGGAGTATCTTCCCAGACAGAAGGGACGCCAGAGCATCATTATGGAGGCTATGTGTTACAGTCTCATGGCCGGAGGAAAGCGGCTCAGACCGCTTCTGATGAGCGAGACCTTCCGTCTGTTTCCCGGAAAATCCCGTGCGCTCCATCCATTTATGGCTGCAATTGAGATGATCCATACGTACTCCCTGGTCCATGATGATCTTCCGGCCATGGATAATGATGAATACCGGCGGGGCAGAAAAACCACCCATGTGGTATATGGAGAAGATATGGGGATCCTTGCGGGAGACGCGCTTTTAAATTATGCCTTTGAAACGGCGTTCCGGGCTTTTGTCCTGGATCCGGAGGACAGCCTGACCATCGGACGCGCCTTGTCAGTGCTGGGAGAGAAGGCCGGAATCTACGGAATGATCGGCGGACAGGTGATCGATGTAAAAGAGACCGGGCATGCGGTTTCCAAAGAGGTTCTGGATACCATATATAAGCTGAAAACAGCGGCGCTGATTGAGGCAGCCATGATGATCGGGGCCATCCTTGGCGGCGCGTCAGAAGAAGAAGTAAAGAAGACAGAGCAGATTGCCTGCAATGTAGGCATCGCATTCCAGATCCAGGACGATATTCTGGATGTGACGAGTACCAGCGAGGTGCTGGGAAAGCCGGTACACAGTGATGAAAAGAATGAAAAAACAACCTATGTGACACTGATGGGAGTCGAAGAGGCCGGAAGAAAAGTACAGGAACTTTCCGACGAGGCAGTATCCCTGCTTCATCAGCTTCCGGGAGAACATGAGTTTCTGGAGCAGCTGCTTCTTGCGCTGATCCACAGAGACAGATAGAAAGAGGGCTGTCTTATGGTATTAGATAAGATACAGAAGGAAAATGATATCAAGAAACTGTCAGAAGAAGAATTAGAAATACTGCCGGGTGAGATCCGTAAGTTTCTGCTGGAAAAGGTCAGTGTGACCGGAGGCCATCTGGCTTCCAATCTGGGAGTGGTAGAACTGACCATGGCGATGCATCTGGTGTTTGACCTTCCAAAAGACAAGCTGATCTGGGATGTGGGGCATCAGTCATACACACATAAGCTGCTGACCGGACGCAGGGAGGGATTTGAGGATCTGCGTAAATTCGGCGGTATGAGCGGTTTCCCCAAACGCAAGGAGAGCCCCTGCGACGCCTTTGATACGGGACACAGTTCTACTTCTATTTCTGCAGGTCTTGGCTATGTGCATGCCAGAGATATTAAAGGGGAAGACTATCATGTCGTGTCGGTGATCGGCGATGGGGCCATGACCGGCGGCATGGCTTATGAGGCGCTGAATAATGCGGCTTCCCTGAAAACTAATTTTATCATGATCTTAAATGACAACCACATGTCTATTTCCGAAAATGTGGGAGGCATGTCGGCTTACCTTGCAAGGCTGAGGACAGCGGATATTTATACCGGCCTGAAAAAAGGAGTGACAAGCGCGCTTCACACCGTGCCGCTGGTAGGAGATCACATGATCAGCCAGATCCGCAAGACCAAGAGCAGCATCAAACAGCTGGTGGTGCCGGGCATGTTCTTTGAAGATATGGGGATCACTTATCTGGGACCGATCCCAGGCCACAACCTTTCGCTTTTATGCCGCGCGCTCCGGGAGGCGGCCAGGGTGGATGGGCCGGTGCTGGTCCATGTGATGACGCAAAAAGGAAAAGGATACGGCCCTGCGGAAGAGCAGCCGGATAAGTTCCACGGCGTCGGCCCGTTCCAGGTACAGACGGGTGAGATAAAAGAAGAAAAGAAAAAAGATACGTATACCGATGTGTTTGGGAAAGTGCTGTGCGACTGCGCGGCGAAAAATGATAAGATCGCTGCGATCACGGCTGCCATGGCAGACGGAACAGGGCTCAAACGATTCGCCAGACGATATCCTGACCGGTTCTTTGACGTGGGAATTGCAGAAGGACATGCAGTCACATTTGCGGCCGGACTGGCTGCAGGAGGCTTAAAACCGGTATTTGCAGTGTATTCTTCCTTCCTGCAAAGAGGGTATGATCAGATCATCCATGATGTGGCGCTTCAGAATCTGCCGGTGGTATTTGCAGTGGACCGGGCCGGACTGGTGGGAAGCGATGGAGAGACCCATCAGGGGATCTTTGACCTGTCTTATCTGGGAAGCATCCCCAACATGACAGTCCTGTCGCCCAAGCATAAATGGGAGCTGGCCGATATGCTCCGCTTTGCGCTTTGTCACGACGGCCCTGTCGCGATCCGGTATCCCAGAGGCGCGGCCCTGGATCAGTACCAGGAATACCGGGCGCCTGTGGAATATGGAAAAAGTGAAATGATCGTCCGTGAAAAAGGGATCGCGCTTGTCAGCATCGGCCATATGTTTGAAGAAGCCGAAGAGGTAAGAAGAAGGCTGAAAGAAAAAGGATACGACTGTACCCTTGTAAACGGCAGATTTGTAAAGCCCATTGATCAGGAGATGATCCGGGAACTGAGTAAAACCCACGACTGGATCGTTACACTGGAAGAAAACGTGGAGACGGGAGGATATGGGCAGCAGGTACAGACCTTTGTGTGCCAGGAAAATCTTCCGGTCCGGGTACTTATTATCGCGCTTCCTGACGCGTATATTGAACACGGAAATGTATCGATCCTCCGGAAAGAGGCAGGCATTGATGCAGATTCCGTAGTAAAAAAGATTGAGAGAACCATCTGCTAAAGACAGGAGAGAACATGAAAGAACGATTGGATGTATTACTGGTCAGACGGAATCTTGCCGCATCAAGAGAAAAGGCAAAAGCGATCATTATGTCAGGCAATGTATTTGTAGACGGCCAGAGAGAAGATAAAGCAGGCACAACATTTCCGGAGGAAGTGCAGATTGAAGTAAGAGGGCATACGCTTCCCTATGTCAGCAGAGGCGGTCTGAAGCTGGAAAAGGCTCTGAAGCATTTTGACGTCAGCGTAGAAGGAAAGGTCTGTACAGACGTAGGTTCTTCTACCGGCGGATTTACGGACTGCATGCTGCAAAACGGCGCCAGAAAGGTGTATGCCATCGATGTGGGCAGAGGACAGCTGGACTGGAAACTCAGGCAGGATCCAAGGGTTGTCTGTATGGAAAAAACGAATATCCGGTATGTCACGCCGGAAGATCTGGGAGAATCGGTGGAATTCTCTTCCATTGATGTTTCCTTTATTTCTCTTACGAAGGTACTGCAGCCGATCCGGAACTATCTGAGTGAGGACGGAGAGATCGTTGCTCTTATCAAGCCGCAGTTTGAAGCGGGAAGAGAAAAGGTCGGAAAAAAAGGCGTGGTACGGGAAAAAAGCACGCACCTGGAGGTCATTGCCAAAGTGATCGATTATGCGGTTTCCATCGGCTTTTTTGTACAGGAACTGGAGTTTTCTCCGATCAAAGGACCGGAAGGAAATATTGAATACCTGGTACATCTGAAGAAGACGGAATGTCCGGGATCACTGATCGATGAGAAGAAACAGGCGGAAATTGTAGATCTTGCATTTGATACACTAGCAAAATAACAGAAGGATCAGAAACTATGGACCATTTTTTGATTGTAACAAACGACGGAAAAGATATTGACCACAGCGTGACTGCAAAGGTGCGCAGATTACTGGAAGAAAAAGGGAAAACTTGCACTCTTTGCCATAAGGATGAAAAGAAAATGATCATCCGGGAGTCTATACCGCCTGAACTGGACTGCGCCATCGTGATCGGCGGCGACGGCAGTCTGATCGAGGTGGCAAGAGTGCTCTGGAAGCGGGATGTGCCGGTTCTGGGGATCAATATGGGGACGCTTGGCTATCTGACAGAGGTTGAAGTCACGCATATTGAAGAGGCGGTCACGCAGATCGCGGAAGGCAGATACGAGCTGGAAAACCGCATGATGCTGGAAGGCGTTTTTGAAGGACAGAAAGAAGATGTGGCTTTGAATGATATCGTTGTGTGCAGGAAAGGAGAGCCCCATGTGATCCATTTCCGGCTGTATGTCAACGGGGCGCTTCTCAATTCCTATGAGGCGGACGGGATCATTATCTCTACGCCTACCGGTTCTACAGCCTATAACCTGTCGGCCGGCGGCCCGATCGTGGAACCCACCGCAGAATTGATCGTGATCACGCCAATCTGTTCCCACGCACTGAATACCAGCAGCATCGTGCTCTCTCCGGAGGACGAGATCACAGTGGAGATTGGCATGGGACGCAATGAAATGGAAGAAGAGGTGTCTGTCAGCTTTGACGGGGCAGATACGAGAACCCTGAAAACAGGAGAATGGGTGAAGATCCGCAGGGCGAAAGCTTCTACAAAGTTTGTCAAGCTGAGCAGAGTCAGCTTTCTGGAAACACTCCGCAGAAAAATGAGGGGGAATTAATGCATTAATGCAAAGGGGATAAAGACATGAAAGTAAACAGACATGCAAAAATCATCGAACTGATCAACAAATATCATATCGAGACCCAGGAGGAACTGGCGGATTATCTGAATCAGGAAGGCTTTACGGTGACCCAGGCAACCGTTTCCAGAGATATCCGGGATCTGAAGCTGACGAAGATCCCTTCTGAGAATGGCAAGCAGCGATACGCTCTTCATCAGACTTCGGGATCAGGCATGAGTGAGAAGTATATCCGGGTGCTGAAGGACGGCTATGTATCCATGGATATGGCCCAGAACATCCTGGTGATCAAAACGGTGGCCGGGATGGCTATGGCAGTGGCTGCTGCCCTGGACGCAATGAAATGGAATGAAGTGGTGGGCTGTATCGCAGGAGACGACACGATCCTGTGCGCGATCCGCAGTACAGAGGACACGGTAAAGGTCATGGATAAGATCGGAAGGATTGTATTGTAGGAGGAAGGATGTTACAGAATTTACATGTCAAAAATCTGGCCCTGATCGATGAGATCGAGGTGGAATTTCAGGACGGACTGAATATCCTGACCGGAGAAACCGGCGCGGGGAAGTCGATCATCCTCGGATCGGTAAATCTTGCCCTGGGAGCCAGATATCACAAAGATATCCTGAGGCCGGGCGCAGAATACGGATTTGTAGAAATTACGTTCCATCTGGAAAACGAACGGCAGAAGCAAAGATTAAGGGAACTGGATATCTATCCGGAAGAGGGAATGGTAACGCTTTCCAGACGTCTGATGCAGGGAAAAAGCGTCAGCAGGATCAATGGCGAGACTGTCACAACCGGGCTTCTTAAGGAGGCGGCCTCGATCCTGATCGATATTCACGGACAACATGAACACCAGTCGCTTTTGTATAAGAAGAATCATCTGGATCTTACAGATGCCTATGCCAAAGATCTGATCAAGGACGAGAAGGAACGGACGGCAAAGGCTTATCAGGAATACCGGTCCTGTCAGAAAAAGCTTGCAGAGTCGCAGAGCGATGAGTCCCAGCGGGCAAAGGAACTGGATTTCCTCCGGTTTGAGGTCCGGGAGATCCGGGAGGCCGGATTAAAACCCGGCGAAGACGAAGAACTGGAAACCCTGTACCGTAAAATGACGAATGCCAGGAGAATTTCCGATGGCATAGAGGAGGCCTATGCTTATACCAGCGCCGGCAGCGGCAATGCCAGCGACGCATTAAGCCGTGCCATCCGATCCCTTTCAGATACGGCTTCTTTGGATGAGAGAGCCGGAGAACTTTATGAACAGCTTTCAGAAATTGACAGTCTGCTTAACGACTTCAACCGGGAACTGGCAGAATACGGGAAATCCTGTGAATTTTCCGAAGAGGAGTTTGCCGCTGCAGAGAGCCGGTTAAATGAGATCAATCATCTGAAGACAAAATACGGCAACCGGATCGAAGAGATTCTTGCCTATTGTGAGAAACAGGAAGAGAGGATTGGAGAACTGGAAAATTATGACCAGTATGTGGAAGATCTCCGGGCCGCTCTTCGGA
The DNA here is from genome assembly GCF_016902415.1 of Mordavella massiliensis. GTDB lineage: Bacteria > Bacillota > Clostridia > Lachnospirales > Lachnospiraceae > Merdimonas > Merdimonas faecigallinarum. Next base: position 51,806 of record NZ_JACJLV010000013.1, read on the forward strand.
ATGCAGAAGAAGAATTAAAAGATGCATCCTCCAGGCTGTCCGGGATTCGAAAGGAACAGGCGGCGCGGATGCAGCAGGAGATTGAACAGGGATTAAGGGAACTGAATTTTGAAAAGGTCCAGTTTGAGATCTGTTTTTCACAGACACCGGATTATACGGCGCAGGGAACGGATGACATAGAGTTCAGGATCTCCATGAATCCGGGACAGCCGGCAAGACCGCTTGCGGAAGTGGCATCCGGCGGAGAACTGTCCAGGATCATGCTGGCGATCAAGACGGTGATGGCAAAGAAGGATGATATTGAGACATTGATCTTTGACGAGATCGATGTGGGGATCAGCGGAAGGACGGCCCAGAAAGTCTCTGAAAAGATGGCTTTGATCGGCGGAGTGCATCAGGTGATCTGTATCACGCACCTGGCCCAGATCGCGGCGATGGCGGATCATCATTACCGGATCGAGAAAAAAGTGGAAGCCGGGGACACCCGTACACAGATCAGTCTGCTTTCGGATAAAGAGGCAGAGGAAGAACTTGCAAGGATCCTGGGAGGCGCGCAGATTACTGATACGGTGATGAAAAGCGCCGCAGAAATGAAAAGTCTTGCTAAGGAGAAAAAAAACAGTCTCAGGAGCACCGGTTAAAATCAGAAAAACGTCACATAATAAGATAGATGTCGAGACAGGCATCTATCTTTTTTATGTGAGGGAAGAGATATGAGAAAATACTGGTATCGAAGAATTTTAATTATGGCGGTGGTTTTTTCTGTGGCGGTCGGCGGAAGTTACTATTTGATCCGGAACCGGCAGGAGGAACTAAAGCAGGAAGTAAACGCCGGGACAGCAGGCAGCGGACTTGTGATCCCTGGCGGCATGCCGATCGGGATTTATCTGGAGACAGACGGAGTGATGGTCCTTGGTACACAGGCCGTTCCCGGGACCGGCGGGATCGAAAAAGAGCCGGCAAGGAATCTGGTTTCGGCAGGAGACTATATTACTGCGATCAATGGAACAAAGATCCGCAAGAAAACAGAACTGATTGAGGCGGTGAATCAGCTGGATCAGGAAGACGTGGTCCTTGACATTGAACGGGATGGCAGTGAAACCAAAGTCCGGTTCCAGGCAGTGGCGGATGACGACGGGGATTACAAACTCGGCATCTGGGTGCGGGATAATGCACAGGGACTTGGAACCATCACATTTCTGAATGCAGACAGTCAGTTTGGCGCACTGGGACACGGCATCCATGATGTAGATACCAGCCAGCTTCTCAAGACGTCGAAAGGAACCGTCTATTCCACCAGTATAAAGGATGTACAGAAAGGCACCAGTGGAAATCCGGGCGGAATGGAAGGGATCATTGTCTACAACAATTATAATGTACTGGGGAGTATTTCTAAAAATACAGAAGAAGGGATTTACGGAAAGATTGACCGGATCGATGCTCTTTTTGGGGATCAGACGCCGATGGAGACAGCCGTAAGAGATGAGATCAGGGAAGGGCCGGCAGTGATCCGCTGCGCGGTGGAGGGGGATGTAAAAGAATATGAGATTCGTATTACAAAAGTTGACAGACATGCCCAGGAAGTGAACAAAGGGCTGGAGATTGAAGTGACAGATGAAAGACTTCTTAAGGCAGCAGGCGGGATCGTCCAGGGAATGAGCGGAAGCCCCATCATCCAGAACGGGAAACTAATCGGAGCGGTCACGCATGTCTTTGTAAAAGACTCTTCCAGGGGGTATGGGATCTTCATCGAAAACATGCTGAAAAATGTCGATTCCCCATAATCCTGTCGAGAATTGTTCCTGTTTTCCGACAGCAATTTCTTGCCTTGCCAGCTTTCGAATTATATAATTTATCTCGACGGTTTTCTGTAAGGAGAAGGAGGCATAAGGCAAAATGAGCGAGATAAGCGTGGCAATCGCCGACGACAACGAGCGAATACTGGATCTGCTTGGCGAAATCGTTGAAAATGACAGAGAGCTTCATTTGGTCGGTAAAGCAAATAACGGTGAGGATGCATACCGCATCATCCGCGAAAAACAGCCGGATGTAGTGCTTTTAGATCTGATCATGCCAAAAATGGACGGGCTTAGCGTCATGGAGACGGTGAACCGGGATAAAGATCTGAAAAAACAGCCTGGATTTATTGTGATCACAGCAGTGGGACAGGAGAGAATTACAGAAGATGCCTTCAAAAACGGAGCAAGTTACTATATCATGAAACCTTTTCAAAATGATATGATCGTAAGCAGGATCAAGATGGCGGGAAAACCGGCGCATACAGGAAGTGCGGATTCAGGGGCTTCCTTCGCCGCGCAGGCGGCTGCCCCGGGGATCAGCCTGGAGACCAGGGTCACAGATATGATCCATGAGATCGGGATACCCGCCCATATTAAGGGATATCATTATCTGAGGGACGCGATCATGATGGCAGTAGAGGATATGGATGTGCTGAATGCGGTCACCAAGGTATTGTATCCGACAGTGGCAAAGATGCATCAGACTACGGCAAGCCGGGTGGAACGGGCGATCCGGCACGCCATCGAAGTGGCCTGGAGCCGGGGAAAGCTGGATACACTGGACCATTTGTTTGGGTATACGGTCAGTAACGGAAAAGGAAAACCGACGAATTCGGAATTTATTGCGCTGATCGCAGATACGATCCGGTTAGAAACGAAAAACTAATGCTTTTCTTCTGATAAAAAATAGGATATAATAGATGTATATCGCGAGGTTGGGAGGAAAAGCCATGAAAAAAATACTATTTGCAGCTTCTGAATCAGTACCTTTTATTAAGACAGGAGGGTTGGCAGACGTTGTCGGTTCCCTTCCGAAGTATTTTGATAAAGAAAAGTATGATGTTCGGGTCATGCTGCCAAAATATATGTGCATGAAGCAGGAATGGAAGGATAAACTGACATACCGCACGCATTTTTACATGGATCTGAACTGGAGAAAACAGTATGTAGGGATCCTGGAACTGGAATATGATGGAATTCTGTTTTATTTCATCGACAATGAATATTATTTCAATGGTTTTGCGCCATATGGAGAGATGTATGCAGATATTGAAAAATTTGCGTTTTTCTCCAAGGCGGTTTTAAGTTCCCTGCCGCTGATCGATTTCCGGCCGGACATCATCCACTGTCACGACTGGCAGACCGGACTGATCCCGGTATTCCTTGACAACTTCCGCTATGGCAATGAATATTACAGGGGGATCAAGACCATTATGACGATCCATAACCTGAAGTTCCAGGGCACCTGGGATACCAAGCGGGTGAGAGATATCACCGGACTTCCCCAGTATTATTTTGTTCCGGATAAACTGGAAGCATACAAGGACGCCAATTACCTGAAGGGCGGTATGGTTTATGCAGACCGCATCACGACAGTGAGCAATACTTACGCGGAAGAGATCAAGATGCCGTTCTACGGAGAGAAGCTGGACGGTCTTATGAACGCCCGCGCCAACTGTCTGTCCGGTATTGTCAACGGTATTGATTATGACGACTATAATCCGGAGACAGACAGATTTATTGAAAAGAACTATACAGTAGAGAATTTCCGCAAAGAGAAGATCAAGAATAAACTGGCTCTGCAGAAAGAACTGAATCTGGATCAGGATAATAAGGTTATGATGATCGGTATTGTATCCAGACTGACGGACCAGAAGGGATTTGACCTGGTGGCCTACGTAATGGACGAGTTGTGTCAGGATGCAGTGCAGATCGTGGCGCTGGGAACCGGAGAAGAACAGTATGAAAATATGTTCCGCCATTTTGCATGGAAATATCCCGGAAAGGTTTCCGCAAATATCTATTATTCCGAGGCGATGTCTCATAAGATCTATGCGGGCAGTGATGCGTTCCTTATGCCGTCGCTGTTTGAACCCTGCGGATTAAGCCAGCTTATGAGCCTGCGGTATGGTACCGTTCCGATCGTAAGAGAGACCGGCGGACTGAAAGATACGGTAGAGCCTTATAATGAATATGAAAAGACAGGCACCGGATTCAGCTTCATGAATTACAATGCCCATGAGATGCTTGGAACGGTACGCTATGCGGAACGCATTTTCTATGACAAGAAGAGAGACTGGAACAAGATTGTAGAAAGAGGCATGAAAAAGGATTTCTCGTGGAAGAATTCCGCGAAACAGTACGAAGAACTGTATGATAATATGTAGACCCCGATTCAGAGGAGTACTAGGATGAGAATAAGTGAGATATTAAAGAGCAGGGAGCCGCATATCTCTTTTGAGATATTCCCGCCGAAAACAGACGCAGGATTTGAGAGCGTGATCCATGCCGCAGACCAGATCGCGGAGCTTCGCCCGTCCTATATCAGTGTGACATACGGAGCCGGAGGAGGCACCAGCAAGAATACGGTGAAGATCGCCTCCCATATCAAGCATAATAAGAATGTGACCAGCCTGGCCCATCTGACCTGTGTGTCTTCTACCAAAGACATGGTACATAAGGTGATCGATGAGCTGAAAGAACAGGGGATTGAAAATGTGCTTGCGCTCCGGGGAGATATTCCGCAGGATTCAGAGTTTCCGCTGCCGAATCATTACCGGTATGCCAGTGAACTGATCGAGGATATCAGGAGCAGAGGAGATTTCTGTATCGGCGCGGCCTGCTATCCGGAAGGCCATGTGGAAACCGAGCATAAAGCGGATGATATCCTGAATCTGAAGCATAAAGTAGATTGCGGTGTGGATTTTCTGACAACACAGATGTTTTTTGATAACAGCATTCTTTACAATTTTCTGTATCGGATCCGGGAGAAGGGGATCACGGTTCCGGTAGTGCCGGGGATTATGCCGGTAACCAGTGCAAAGCAGATCAAACGGATCGGATTTTTGTCAGGAACGATGCTTCCGCAGCGTTTCCTTGCAGTGGTAGACCGGTTCGGGGATGACCCGGAAGCCATGAAGCAGGCAGGCATTGCTTATGCTACGGACCAGATCATTGATCTTTTTGCCAATGGAGTGAACCATGTCCATGTTTATTCTATGAATAAGCCGGAAGTGGCAGAAGCTATCATGAAAAATCTTTCACAGATCGTGAAAGCATAAGGATACTCGTATGGATAAAAGAACAGGAGAGGCTGTTCGTTATTTGGGGTATGGAAACCATGCGGTAGATGAGGATACGCTTGGCCTGATCGAAGCTTCCTTTTCGGAACTTTCGGAGACGGCAAAGAAACGAATCGTCTATCGCATTTTTGAATTACAGACTCCGGATGACGAACAGGTCATCATTGGCAATTATCTGGTGAAAAGCAGGAATCTGGCCAGGAATCTGCAGGGATGTGAAAAAGTGGTCCTTTTAGGGGCTACGCTCGGTGCAGGCGTAGATCTTCTGCTTCGCCGCTACGCACTGACAGAAGTTGCAAGAGCGGCCGTTATGCAGGCGTGTGCAGCTGCCGATCTGGAGGAATATCTGGATGAATGGCAGGAAGGATTTAAAAAGAAGATGGCAAAAGAGGGATGGTATCTGCGACCCAGATTCAGTCCCGGATACGGTGATTTTTCCATTCTCTGCCAGGAGCAGATCCTTCGGATGCTGGACGCGGCAAAACGAATCGGACTTACTATGACGGACAGCTATATGCTGACGCCGACCAAATCAGTGACTGCGCTGATCGGTCTTGGCAGGGAAAACACCTTGTGCGGCAAAGGCGGCTGTGAAGAATGTGAAAAGACAGACTGTGTTTATCGGAGGAGCACATAGATGCTGAAAGAACGATTAGGAAAAGAAGTATTATATTTTGACGGTGGGATGGGTACCCTTCTTCAGGAAAAAGGACTGCAGGCCGGAGAGCTTCCGGAGATCTGGAACCTTACGCATATGGAAGAAGTGATCGAGATCCACCGGGATTATTTTGAAGCCGGAAGTGATATCGTACTGACGAACACTTTCGGCGCAAATGCGTTGAAATTCCAGGATTCAGAATACGAACTGGAGGATATTGTAACCGCAGCCGTGATTCATGTAAAAGAAGCGGCTTATCTTGGAGTCCATGATGACAGGGAGGTCTATACCGCTCTGGATATCGGCCCGACAGGAAAGCTGTTAAAGCCGATGGGGGATCTGGATTTTGAAGACGCATACCAGGCATTTGCCCAGGTGATGCGCTGGGGCGAGGCAGCTGGAGCGGATCTGATCCATATTGAGACCATGAGCGATACCTATGAGATGAAAGCCGCTGTGCTGGCTGCAAAGGAGCAGACGTCTCTACCGGTATTTGCCACGATGATCTTTGATGAGAAAGGAAGACTTCTGACCGGCGCGGACGTGCGTTCCGCCATGGCTATGCTGGAAGGACTTGGCGTGGATGCGCTTGGCATCAACTGCGGTCTGGGACCGGAGCAGATGCTGCCCATTTTTCAGGAAATTGTCAGCCATACCTCCCTTCCCGTGATCGTAAAGCCCAACGCCGGACTTCCCAAACAGAAGGATGGAGCGGTTTACTATGATGTGACGCCAAAAGAGTTTGTCCGTGTGATGGAAAAGATCGTGGACGGCGGAGCTGCTGTGATCGGCGGATGCTGCGGGACCACGCCGGGACATATCCGGAACATGACGGAGAGTTTCGGACGGCGGGCGGTAAAAAAGGTGGATCATAAAGAAGAGACGGTCGTATCGTCCTATGGGGCCGCAGTCGTTCTTGACGACTGTCCGGTGGTCATCGGAGAGAGGATCAATCCGACAGGAAAGAAGCGGTTGAAACAGGCGCTGAAGGAGCAGGACTTTGACTACATCTTAAAAGAAGGAATCCGCCAGCAGGAACTGGGCGCTCAGATCCTGGATGTTAATGTGGGACTGCCGGATATCGATGAAACGGCGATGATGCGGGAGGCTGTATCGAGACTGCAGAGTATTACCAGCCTTCCTTTGCAGATCGACACGGTGGACCCGGAGGCGCTGGAATCTGCCATGCGGATCTACAACGGGAAGCCGATGGTAAATTCTGTAAGCGGCAAGCAGGAATCTATGGATCAGGTATTTCCTCTGGTGAAAAAATACGGGGGAGTCGTGGTCGGTCTTACTCTGGATGAGTCCGGGATTCCGGATACAGCAGAGGGACGGATCCGGATCGCCGGGAAAATTATAAAAGAGGCAGAAAAATACGGGATCAGAAAGAAGGATCTGGTGATCGATGTACTGACCATGACAGTAAGTTCTGATCCGGGCAGTGCCCGTGTTACACTGGATGCGCTGCGTGGCGTCAAAGAAAAATTTGGAGTTGCGACCGTGCTGGGCGTATCGAACATTTCCTTTGGACTGCCGAACCGGGCGGCGCTCAATGCGAATTTTTATACCATGGCTCTGGAGGCAGGGCTTGACGCAGGGATCATCAATCCGGCGTCGGAAGATATGATGTGTTCTTACCGTTCTTTCCTTGCCCTGACCGGACAGGATCCTAATTTTGAAGGATACATCGGCCAGTATGGCGGAACGGAAGCCTCGGAGACAGGGAAGAAACATCCGGAAACTTCCGGGGAAATGCCGCTTGAGGCAGCCATTGAAAAAGGGATGAAAAAGGAAGCAGCCTGGGCGGCCGAACAGCTTTTGAAAGAGCAGGATTCCCTTTCCATTATTAACAGGTATCTGATCCCGGCTCTTGACAGAGTGGGAAAAGGATTTGAAAAAGGGACGGTATTTCTTCCCCAGCTTCTGATGAGCGCCGATGCGGCAAAGCAGGCATTTTCCGTATTAAAAGAAGCCATGCCCGCGCAGGAAGAGGGAGAAAAAGACCGGCCAAAGGTCATTCTTGCCACTGTGAAAGGCGACATTCACGATATCGGGAAGAATATCGTAAAAGTGCTGCTGGAAAATTACAGTTTTGACGTACTGGATCTGGGGAAAGATGTTCCCCCGGAGGACATTTTGAAAAAAGCTGTGGATGAGGATGTAAAGCTTGTAGGCTTAAGCGCTCTGATGACCACCACCGTAGCCAGCATGGAAGAGACGATCCGCCTGCTGCGCCGGGAGAAGCCGGACTGCAGGGTGATGGTAGGCGGCGCGGTTTTGAATCAGGAATATGCGGATATGATCGGAGCGGATTTCTATGGGAAAGACGCTATGCAGTCCGTGTATTATGCGCAGGAAATTTTTCATCAGATATAACTTACAACAAGGAGGAGACAGACATGGGATTAGTATTACCAAATGCATATGATCCGCGTATGGATGTGCGGACCACACAGGAAGCGATCAAGTATATCCGGGACACCTTTCAGAAGGAACTGGGAAAAGAAATGAACCTGGAGAGGATCTCCGCGCCTCTGTTCGTGGCAAAAAGCAGCGGCCTCAATGACGATCTGAACGGCGTGGAGCGCCCGGTGCAGTTTGATATGGCGGCCATCGAAGGAGAAACCATGGAAGTGGTGCATTCTCTGGCAAAATGGAAAAGAATGGCTCTCCATGAATATGGATTTCAGCCTGGAGAAGGTCTGTATACCAATATGAACGCGATCCGGAGAGATGAAGAGCTTGACAACCTTCATTCCTGCTATGTGGACCAGTGGGACTGGGAAAAGGTGATCACAAAAGAAGAGCGCACAGAGGAAAAGTTGAAAGAAACGGTGAAAACGCTGTTTAAGATCATCAAACATATGGAGCATGAGGTATGGTATAAGTATCCGCAGGCTGTGAAACGGCTTCCGGAAAATGTGGTCTTTATCACCACACAGGAACTGGAAGACCGGTATCCCAACCATACGCCCAAAGAAAGAGAAAATCTGATCACCAAAGAATACGGCTGTGTATTTCTGATGAAGATCGGCGATAAGTTAAAGAGCGGAAAACCCCACGACGGGCGGGCACCGGACTATGATGACTGGGAGCTGAACGGAGATATCCTGTTCTGGTATGATACGCTTGGATGCGCGCTGGAGATCTCCAGTATGGGAATCCGCGTAGACGAAAAATCCCTGGAAGAACAGTTGAAAAAAGCAGGCTGCGAGGATCGTAAAAACCTGCCTTATCACAAGATGCTGTTAAACGGGGAACTCCCGTATACTATTGGCGGCGGCATCGGCCAGTCCAGACTGTGCATGCTGCTTCTGGACAGAGCCCATATCGGCGAGGTACAGGCAAGCATCTGGCCGGAAGAGATGCGGGAAACCTGCAAAAAACACCATATCATTTTGCTGTAAAACAGGGTAAAATACATAGAGACAGGACAGCCTGTCCATAGTATGAGTATAAAAACAAGATAAAGGAGAGCATACGATGGTAAGAGGTTTGGATACCACAGTAAGAAAATTAAGAAGGAAGGTCTTTGAAGAGGTCGCAAGACTTGGTTTCCGCGCCAATGAGGAAAACTTTGCAGAGACACTCAATGACGAAGTAGAGGCGATCCCCTACCGGATGGTCAATGATGAAAAACGGTACCGGGAAAGCGTATACCGGGCGCGTGCGGTCTTAAGCGAAAGGCTGAGACTTGCCATGGGACTTTCTCTGCGACCGGAGGATAAGCCGGTCCATCTGACAGCAGGAATGGAGGCAAGCAATATTTCTGATAAATATTACGAGCCGCCGCTGATGCAGGTGATCCCGTCAGCCTGTGAGGCCTGCGAGGAAAAGGGCTACGAAGTCAGCAATATGTGTAAAGGATGTCTGGCTCATCCCTGTATGGAAGTCTGCCCAAAAGGAGCGATTTCCATGGTAAAGGGGAAATCCTATATTGATCAGTCCAAATGTATCAAGTGCGGAAAGTGTAAATCTGTCTGCCCATATGACGCCATCGCAAAGAAGGAGCGCCCCTGCGCCCAGGCCTGCGGAGTCGGCGCCATCACTTCCGATAAGATGGGACGGGCTTATGTGGATCCGGACAAATGTGTGTCTTGTGGAATGTGTATGGTAAACTGCCCCTTTGGCGCTATTTCTGATAAGTCTCAGATCTTCCAGCTTGCAAGAGCCTTGAGCGAAGGAGAGGAAATTGTTGCGGAGATCGCTCCTGCATTTTACGGGCAGTTTGGAGATAATATCACCCCCAGGAACCTGAAAGCCGCTCTGGAGGAAATGGGCTTTTCCGCGTTCTATGAAGTAGCCCTTGGCGCAGATATCGGCGCGATCGCGGAAGCGCACCACTATGTGGAAAAGGTAACCACAGGGGAACTTCCCTTCCTTCTGACTTCCTGCTGCCCCTCCTGGGCGATGCTGGCAAAGAAATACTTCCCGGATCTGGTGGATGAGGTGTCTCAGGAACTGACGCCTATGGTGGCGACAGCCCGCACCATCAAGCAGCAGCATCCCAATGCCAAGGTGGTATTCATCGGACCCTGCGCCGCAAAGAAACTGGAAGCCATGAGAAGAACCGTCCGCAGCGACGTGGACTTTGTCATTACTTTTGAAGAACTGCAGGCGATGTTTGACGCCAAAGAGATCGACCTGACCAAGTACGAGGCAGAATCCTCCTTCCATGACGCGACCGGAGCCGGAAGAGGCTATGCGGTGGCCGGCGGCGTGGCGGAAGCCATCGACAAATGTATCCGCGAGTATTATCCGGATGTGGAAGTGAACATTGAGCACGCAGAAGGACTGTCGGAGTGTAAGAAAGTACTGGCTCTTGCCAAGGCAGGCAAAATGAACGGCTGCCTCATTGAAGGCATGGGTTGCCCCGGCGGCTGTGTGGCCGGCGCGGGAACCAATATTCCGGTTGCCAAGGCTCAGAAGAAGATCAAGGACTTTGTGAAAGCGTCCTCCAGACAGATTCCGCCCAAAGAGCTGGAAGAGATCGAACTGGATTAATCCACATACTCTGGCAATAGAATAAAGTAAGACTTCAGGAGAAATCCCGGTTGTCCTAAAAATCATTTTGGGACAACCGGGATTTCTTTGTCTAATATTCGCGAAATTTACATGGCCTTTCACGACACAAAAAACAGGTTGCACCGCAAAAGAGTATTGCTATTACGGAAGCGTGATAGCGTATGCTTTCTGTATGCGGAGAAAGGAAAGGCCGTAATGAAAAAGACAAGTATTATGTGGCGGCGCAAAATTTAGAACCCAATACGGAAATAAAATACACATTCCAAAAAGATGCAGAAGGGAATGATGAGAATGGGCTGATTTCCAGTCAGACAGTGGAGGAAATATTACTCTATGTGAAAGAAGTCGGAAACACAGACGATACGGAAATATCGCTGACTCCAATCCAAACAGCTCCGGATGCATATACATATTATATCAGGGATTATGTTGGGAGAAATCTGGAGGAATGCGGATATTTGTCTTTAGCCGGAGACTTCCGGGATGCTTACGGCGCGGAAACTGTTAAGTTTGTGCTGATTCCGGACGACGGGAGCTATATTGATCCCACAGATGAAGAGCAACTAAAAAAATACAAAGTTACAGAACAAAATATTGCTCCTAATACAGAAATAAACTTCACATTACAAAAAGACAGTAATGGAGAAGAATATGATAATCTTACCGAAAATCAGAATATAGAAGAAGTAGAACTACATCTGTCATTAGTGGAAGAGTAAGGGAAGAGGGCTGTTGCATAAGCAATGGTCCTTTTTGC
>NZ_JACJLV010000121.1 GCF_016902415.1 Mordavella massiliensis
GTATATGAATATATTGAACTACAAAATTAAAAAGAAAGGAAGTTATGGTGTTTTACTTTTACAAACATCATACAAGAAAGTTTATGGGATTTGCAGATGAACTAAAAGAAGAAAGTAGAAAGATAATCGAAGAAGAAAAGAGGGTTAAATTTGTTGGATTAAATTCAATTCAATATGCAGAAAAGATTGTTACAATCATCAAAGATAAATGTAAACAACCATGGAATTTGAAAAAAAGGAAAATAGAAATTTTTTCTCAAGGGCTATACCGTGATTATGATTGGCCAGATGTGCTTCACCTTAACGAAATTCAACTAGAAGATAAAAGTTTTCTTGCGACAGGGAGTATTCCAGCTAAAATTTTGAAGAAGATTACAGGAAGCAGGTTTTTGATTACTGATAGAGTATTTGGTGTAGAAGTAGCAAATAGAGTATACGAAATTTTGTCGCAATGTGGATTTGATAAATTGGAGGTATTACTTATAGAAAATCAAGATGTTTACCAACAAAACAATCGCTTGACACCACTTGGATATATTATGCGATATACTATGAC
>NZ_JACJLV010000122.1 GCF_016902415.1 Mordavella massiliensis
AAAGAAAAAAAGTGGCGGAAGCCCTTTTTGGAACGGGCTTATAGCTCAGCCGGTTAGAGCGCACGCCTGATAAGCGTGAGGTCGGTGGTTCGAGTCCACTTAAGCCCATTGGGTTTTAGGGAAATGCCTTCGGAGAAGGAGGTAAGGTCCACTTAAGCCCATGTACCCGGGGGATTAGCTCAGTTGGGAGAGCGCCTGCCTTGCAAGCAGGAGGTCACGAGTTCGAATCTCGTATTCTCCATTTGATAATTAAAGAGCAGCCAGCGTGAGCGGACAGACAGGCGAGCCAAGCTTGCTTGAGCGAGGATGTCTGGATGAGCGCGTGAGGATATTCGCAGAATATCCGTGACCGAGAAGCTTTGCTTCGAGGTCCTGGGTGCGGAGTAGATTTCTTCTTTAATTATCAAACCATGTACCTTGAAAACCGCATATAAGAAACGAAAGATCAAAATATCTTGATCAAGACATCCGAGGTAATTGTTATAACAGGAAACTGTGTAATGATTACACACTTTGAAGAAAACAAAGCAAAAAATTGGCCGAAGACCA
>NZ_JACJLV010000123.1 GCF_016902415.1 Mordavella massiliensis
TAATAGTTTCTAGTCAACTCTATTTTACCATAAACCTTGAGGAGATATTTTATTTTGGCAACAAAAAATGCCGTATTTATGCGGCTTTTGGCGTTTCGCAAACGCCTATTTAATATTTTTTGAAAGGAGAAAAATGAAACGACAACCATTATCCCCTAAAATTTCGCAGTCTCTACAAAAGTACCTAAGCGAAATAGATTTCTTCAAACATGAAGAACATGGTTATGAACCACTAATGAAACAGAGAAGTCTTAATATAATTAATTCTCAGAAATATGAAAAAACAACAGGTTCAAAGGAAATATGGTTTGCTACTGAATTGGGTCAACCTTTTCTTTTTTGGAATGAGAACAATACGCTTGATATTGGAGGAGTTCTGAATTATGATAGCGAAAAACAAACTGGACAATTTTCACATAATACTAGTAAAGGAAAAATTTTTATAGAGAATGTACATTCTTATCATGTTTTCGTAAATATTGAAGGAAAATATTTGCCTGCAAATAGCAGGTATCTTCCTGAGTATGAAGAAACCCGAGATATATATG
>NZ_JACJLV010000124.1 GCF_016902415.1 Mordavella massiliensis
TGGTCTTCGGCCAATTTTTTGCTTTGTTTTCTTCAAAGTGTGTAATCATTACACAGTTTCCTGTTATAACAATTACCTCGGATGTCTTGATCAAGATATTTTGATCTTTTGTTTCTTATATGCGGTTTTCAAGGTACATGGTTTGATAATCACCACTGTTTCGCCGAGAGCTCAAAACAAAGTTTTTCGCTCACGGATATTCTCCGAATATCCTTCTGCGTCTCCTCAGACATCCATGCTCAAGCAAGCTTGGCAAGGCTGTCTGCAAGCCGCATCGGCTGCACTGATCATTATCAAATGGAGAATACGAGATTCGAACTCGTGACCTCCTGCTTGCAAGGCAGGCGCTCTCCCAACTGAGCTAATCCCCCGGGTACATGGGCTTAAGTGGACTCGAACCACCGACCTCACGCTTATCAGGCGTGCGCTCTAACCGGCTGAGCTATAAGCCCGTTCCAAAAAGGGCTTCCGCCACTTTTTTTCTTT
>NZ_JACJLV010000125.1 GCF_016902415.1 Mordavella massiliensis
ATATAATCAATCCAAAACTCAATAAGAAATGACTTCCTGACGAGAAAGGGAATCATAAAAAATACATTGATTTGGAAATATTTCAGAAAAGGAGGCTTAATCCATTGGACACAGCAACAGAACTTAAAATTCAATATGTTAGTGGTATGGCAGATCATCGTTCCTTTAGAATAAGCCTTTACCATAAAGAAAGATAAACCGGCAAATATAGAATGAAAAGAGAAATCGGAGAAGATAAAAAAGCCGGATAAAAGAAAAAGACAATTCAATCTGCAGACATATTGAAAATGATACCACAGTAGTTCAAAGATATTAGAAGATGTGTAAAGAAACATTACCTAATATATCAGATTTATACCAAACATGACTATATAGCGAAAGGTTATAGAAGGAATAACTTAATACGATTATAGACAAATGATAAGGGCACTGGCTATAGTTGGAACAGTTATAGATATTATAATAGC
>NZ_JACJLV010000126.1 GCF_016902415.1 Mordavella massiliensis
GTGACGGAGGTCTTCTCCGCCGGGTTTCCCCATTCAGACATCTCCGGATCAATGGATATTTGCTCCTCCCCGAAGCTTTTCGCAGCTTATCACGTCTTTCATCGGCTCTCAGTGCCAAGGCATCCACCATACGCTCTTTCATGCATGACCAACTAGCTTTGAAAGCGGGTGGCGGTTTTTCTGCACGGCAGGAAATTTATTTCCTGATGTGTCTGAAAAATCCGGCAGACATTTGCGAAGCAAATGACATCGACAGAACGGGACGTTCTGGAGATGACCGCTTCAAAGCGCTGCCTCCGCTGTATTCTTCCAAAACTCACACGTATATAGCGTTATACGCGTTGGTCTTCGGCCAATTTTTTTGCTTTGTTTTCTTCAAAGTGTGTAATCATTACACAGTTTCCTGTTATAACAATTACCTCGGATGTCTTGATCAAGATATTTTGATCTTCGTTTCTTCTATGCA
>NZ_JACJLV010000127.1 GCF_016902415.1 Mordavella massiliensis
GATGTGTTAAGTGATTTAAAAAAATATTATTACTCTAGCTGGAAATACGAAACTGGTGGCATTTTATTAGGAAAATTTAATAAAGAGAATAAAGTCATAGAAATAGCGGAAGTCTATGAATTAAAATCTAATTTATTTTCCAGAATACTATACAGGAGGAATGCAAAAAAAGCACAGAAAATAATTAATAAAAGATGGCGTCAAACAGCTGGCGTAATTAATTACGTTGGAGAATGGCATACTCATCCCGGCATGCAAGCGATACCATCTACTACAGATTTAAATTCTTTATCAGAAATTTCATTAAAAGTTAAAGATTCTCTTCCAGGGACTTTACTATTGATTGTTGGCGAAGCGGAAAAAATTAATTTGGTAGTACAGTGTGGAAATGCGTTTAAAATGCAACTAATAACTGAAGATGAAAGCGAGGAAGAGTAAACTGTAATGCATGCATATACAA
>NZ_JACJLV010000128.1 GCF_016902415.1 Mordavella massiliensis
CTTTTTTTATTCCTGGCAGCCACCTGCTCTCCCACACCGTCTCCAGTGCAGTACCATCGGCCGCTTAGGGCTTAACCATCGTGTTCGGGATGGGTACGGGTGTTTCCCCTAAGCGCATCGCCACCAGGAGTCCCTCGACGCTTTTGACAGCTGTCTCGGATCGTTATCTCCCTTGATAACTAAATAACAGACAACGGCCCCTACTTTCTTCCGTTTTAGTTGGATTGCTCCAGACGAAAGACTCTTCTTCCTTAGAAAGGAGGTGATCCAGCCGCACCTTCCGATACGGCTACCTTGTTACGACTTCACCCCAGTTATCGGTCCCGCCTTCGACGGCTCCCTCCTTAAAGGTTGGGTCACCGGCTTCGGGCGTTACTGACTCCCATGGTGTGACGGGCGGTGTGTACAAGACCCGGGAACGTATTCACCGCGACATGCTGATTCGCGATTACTAG
>NZ_JACJLV010000129.1 GCF_016902415.1 Mordavella massiliensis
GCTTTTGTAACACTCTGAGAACCAGATATGAAGTGAATTACTCCAAGTATCTGAAGTATCTCACAAAAGTTGCGGATTTGCTATCCGGGTGAATATAAAGCGCTTACATTAGATTAGTTTCTTTTCAAAATAGATATATTTTTCAAAATAATAGATCTTAGTTTTAATAACAAATAAATTTGTCTACCTTTGTTTTTATATACTAACCATGCAAAATACTTATAATATTTTCGCCCAAACTTAGTATAATCATATATCTCAGAATACTCTTTTTTAGTTAAGTTTTCCAAAAAAATATTATAAGCTAATCTTTTATGAACAATAGTAAACAGCATTCCATGTAAATCATAAAAATATTCATTATACATTTCAGGAATCACGCAATTATACTTATCACGCAAGAATTTCTCTTCATATTCTCTTACAACTATTAATTGATCAAGTTTGTTT
>NZ_JACJLV010000130.1 GCF_016902415.1 Mordavella massiliensis
GCTTTTGTAACACTCTGAGAACCAGATATGAAGTGAATTACTCCAAGTATCTGAAGTATCTCACAAAAGTTGCGGATTTGCTATCCGGGTGAATATAAAGCGCTTACATATGATAGCACAGGCGGGGAGAAAATGCCAGAAAAAAGGTCACTGTATCTCATAAATAGATACAATGACCTGTAACCAAAATCCTCTTCCTATTCCGCCTGCTCTCCCGGATCTTCTAAAGCAATCTCCCGGATCCGCTCCTCTGTCTCATCCAAAACTTCCGCAATCTCTGAGATGCTCATTCCTCTGGACAGATTCTTCTGCACCAGTCTGCGCAGCAGTTGCTCTTCACCCTCTGCAAGCCCGATACGCCGGCCTTTCTCAATCCCGGCCTCACGCTCCTGCTGCATATGCCTCTCCTGATCATATTCAAATATACTCATCGCTCTCG
>NZ_JACJLV010000014.1 GCF_016902415.1 Mordavella massiliensis
CTAGATATAGTGTACCATGAATCCCGCATAAAAAAAAGAGGCATCACCAATGTCTTGTTCAAAACCGGCATTGATTCTGTATCCTCTTTTTTCAGAATATTATGTGCACTCCTGCAGTACATTTTCCAGCGCGCTGGCGCTGCTGCTGTGAGACCGTTCCACACGGATCTGATAACGCTGCGCCTCTTTTAACGCGCAGTGGACCATTTTATGAGCCACTGTAGAGGTAAACAGGATGATCAGGTCCGGCCGGCCGATCTGGGTCTTCAGATTCCCGGACATCCTGGTAAATACCTTGGCCTTACAGCTGTATTTTTTACAGATCTCTTTATACTGCTGTTCCATCCGCTCGTTTCCACCTATGATCACAACACTCATACCATCGCTCTCCCCGCAGCCTTCAGCGCTTCTACCGCTTCGGTGTCCGGCGCTTCATTTGCAATGATCCCTTCTCCAGTAATTAATTCTGCACCGGCATTTTTCATCCGCTCTTCCCAGTTCCGCATCCATTCGCCGTCTCCCCAGCCGTAAGAGCCAAACAGAAGGATCTTCTTCCCCTGCACCATTCCTTCCAGTTCTGAAACAAAAGGCTCCATCACGCTTTCTTCCAGTTCCTCCGCTCCCATGGACGGGCAGCCCAGCGCAAAAGTATCTTCCTTTGCAAGTTCCGCTGCATTCACACTGTCCGCCGTCTGGAGAACGGCCTCCCCGCCTGCCTCCCGGATTCCCTCCGCCAGGGCGTTTGCCATTGCCTCCGTATTTCCTGTACCGCTCCAATAAACCACTGAAATGCTCATGATAAAAAACCCTCCTTTGCAATATCACAGATACATTTTCCAATTAAAAATTCCTGAACCGCGTCAGATCTGGCCTTGTCATAGGCAAGAAATGTCTTCTCCTTTTCCTCCCGGTCGTGATAGACCTTCCAGTAACCTGACAAAAGGGAACTTTGGCCTTTTTTCTCAATGAATCCCTTCACATCTTCAATGGGATAATCAAGAAAAACTCCGATCTCATGAGGGAATCCCTGATTCCGTTCAAAACAGTACCGGATCTTGCGCGACAGCCTTTCCAGAGTTCCGAAAAGATTCTCCGGTTCATATCCGTATTCTTCCAAAAAACCGCAGACCTCGTCCCGCTTCAGATAAGCCGCAAACTCGTCCGGTCTGAAAAGAATCACCAGATATCTGCCATCCCTGACTGCGAGCCGGTACCATGAAATCTGTGTTCCCTGTAAGATTGAAGAAAGCATCCGGCATGACACGTAATCCAGATTCATCATACAGGCAATTTTGATCCCTTTCAGCAAAGGCGCACACTGCAGCACTACCTGGAACATGAGCCTTCTTACTCCGTCTTTATCTGAAAGCAGATCCGCAACTACCTCTGCAGGCATACTCATCCCTCCGCGAACCAAGAATTTATAATTGATTTTGATAATCATTTACATTTACAGAATACCATATTTACTTTATGCAGGCAACCGAGATTTTGATATTTATTCTCATTTAATAAAAAAACACCGGAGTTTCAGGAGAAATCTCCCAAAACTCCGGCGGATACCTGCCGTTCTCTGTTATGCCGACGCCACAGACCATCCAGTGATATGGCGCACTCTACTTCTTCAGGATCAAAGCCACAAAAGACAGCTCCTCATCCCCTGTATTCTTCAGGCCATGTCCATTCCCATCGTCACAGAAGAACACATCTCCGGCCTTAGCCTCAATCTCCTTCCCGTTATCACTGTACACACCTTTTCCGGTCAGAAGATAATACGTCTCGCTCTCCCCGTGATGCTCATGATAGCCAAGCTCACATCCGGCCGGGATCGTCACCCTGCTGAACATCCGGCAGTGCTGACCCTGATCCTCCCCGGTAAGCAGCGCCTCCTTCAAAATATATCCGGCGCCTCCATTGGCATGCTCCGCCTTCACAATCTCCCGCTCTCCTGCTCTAGTCATTCGTTTCGTCCTCCTTCGTATACAAATAGTCCTAAAAAAACAATACACCGACAGCCGAAAACTGTCAATCATTACCGAAAAATCCTTTCGGGTACACCCTGTTTTCCAAAAAGGTACAGGGCAAATTGCAAATGGGGACGTAGTCCTTTGCAAAAGGACTACGTCCCCATTACCGCACGATCTTGTAATACTCCCGCGCTGTTATGGCGTACACGATGGCATAGAACACCGCGAATACGGCTATGCATATGACGGTGCAAAGAAGATACAGTGGTGTGTTGGTAAAATTCAGGGTGACCATCAGTTTTTTGATCACCTGAAAGGCGACTGCCACGTGGAGTACCGCCATGGCCAGGGGCAGGAAGAATACGGTCAGCACCTGGCTTCTGATGGTGCGTCTGACTTCCCGCTGATCCATGCCGACTTTCTGCATGATCTGGAACCGTTCTTTGTCGTCGTAGCCTTCGGAGATCTGTTTGTAATAAATGATCAGCACTGCCGCGATCAGGAACAGGACGCCCAGATAAATGCCGATGAAGAACATGGCGCCATACAGGTCGTAAAAGCTGTCCCTGCTCTGCTGCCGGCTTTCGCACTGGATCCCCGGCACCTGGCTGACAAGGCGGTCTGTTATAGCCTGCTCCGCTGCCGTACAATCCGCCTCTTTTCCTTCCAGGTCAAAGAAGTGCACATATTCGACGGAACTTTGCTGCTCGATCCACTCTTCGGCCATATCGCTGCCCTCCCAGGCTTCTTTCAGGATGCTCTCGATCTCCTGCTCGTCGGATAAGATCAGGTAATATGCATCCGTCACCCGGGAGCGGTTCTTTGGCTCTACCTTCAGTCCGTCAATCGTGCCGGCCACCTGATACTCTTTTGATCCGATCCGCATCGTATCTTTCTTCCAGTCTTCACCTGTGGAATAAGCCAACACTTCATCCGGCTCCAGTGAAACATTCTTTCCCTCCATGGAATTATAATCTGCCACAGGGATCAGGTAAATTTCCCGCAGCGCTGATATCGTATAATCCGTCTCCGTTTTCAGATCAAATCCGTCTGTGCCAAGGATCCCCGCAGCTGATCCCTGATGATAGGAAAGCTCGGTATCCGGGTCTATGGTAACAGAGTGCCCCGCAGTTTCTTCCCGGATCACATCCTCTGTCATTGTCTCCAGTTCCGGGGAAGTCATGAGCAGCCTGACACCGTACTCTCTGGGAAACCGGTACCGCAAGATATCATCCATCCCCGCATACAGGGACAAGGTGGTGGACACCATCACCAGCACCATGGTGCTTAAGATACAAATATTTGCCAGTCCCACTGCATTTTGCTTCATCCGGTAGATCATCCCCGACACCGTTGTAAAATGCTTTGCCTGATAATAGTAAGACTTCTTTTTCTTCAAAATCTTCAGGACCGCGATACTTCCGGCCACAAACAGTGCATACGTTCCAAGGATCACGCAGATCACCGCAAGAAAGAAGGAAGAGATGGCTTCCAGCGGCGACTCGGTCACAACCGCGATCCCGTATCCGGTCCCCAGCAGTGCAAATCCGGCGATGGCCAGAAGCACTTTGGTCTTCGGTTCTTTCTCCCCCTGGCTGCTTCCGCGCAAAAGTTCTACCGGATTGGCAAGACGGATCTGCAAAAGATTATAGCAAAGGGTCAGAAGGAAAATCGCCAGGAACAGCAGGACCGCATCTGTCACCGCAGGAACTGATACTTCAAACTTCAGGCTGGTATGCGCCTGCAGAAGTTTCAGAAACGCCAGATACAAAAGCTTTCCAAATGCGATCCCCAGAAGAAGTCCTCCGCCGATCCCTGCAACCGCTGTGATCAGGGTTTCTGTCAGAAGCATTTTCGCGATGTGCCGCTTCCCCATTCCCAGGATGTGGTACACTCCGATCTCCCGTTTCCTGCGCTTGATGAGGAAACTATTGGTATAAAACAGAAAAATCACTGCAAATACCACGATCACGCCTCTTCCGTATGCCAGCACCACTTCCATGGTTTCCGTGCCAAGTCCTTCGGTCCTTGATAGCGCATCCATCATATAGAACATCATCACCGTCAGAACAGCTGTCAGGATATAGGGGACATATGTCTTCCGGTTGTTTTTCAGATTGGTCACCGCAAGTTTTCGATAAATCTGTCCTCTCATCTTGCGTCACCTCCCGTAGTCAGCACTGTCAGGGTATCGGAAATCTTCTGGTACATCTGCTCATTGGTAAGATTTCCGCGGTATAACTGATGGAACACCTCGCCGTCTTTGATAAACAGCACCCTTTTTGCCGTGCTGGCCGCCTTAACGCTGTGGGTAACCATCAGGATCGTCTGTCCGTCCCGGTTGATTTCTTCAAACAACTGAAGCAGCGCATCTGCAGCCCGGGAATCCAGGGCCCCTGTGGGTTCATCCGCCAGAATAAGCTGCGGCCTGGTGATCAAGGCTCTTGCCACAGCCGCCCGCTGTTTTTGTCCACCCGACACTTCATAGGGGTATTTCTGCAGGATATCCGCGATCCGAAGCTTCTCCACCACCGGTGTGAGCCGCTTTTCCATCTCCTTATATTTCCTGCCGGAAAGCACCAGCGGAAGCAGGATATTATCCTCAATAGAAAACGTATCCAGAAGATTAAAGTCCTGAAACACAAATCCCAGATTCTGCCGGCGAAACGCCGCCATCTCACGCTCTTTTACCCCGGAAAGATCCCGGCCTTTCAGGTAGACCTTGCCGCCGGTCGGCCGGTCAAGAGCCGCCAGGATATTCAGAAGCGTGGTCTTTCCGGAACCACTCTCTCCCATGATCGCCACATATTCTCTTTGCTCCACAGAAAAATTCACGTTCCGGAGCGCCTCCACCTGATTCCCGCCAAACCGGGTAGTATAAATCTTCTTTACATTTTGTACTTCCAGTAATGTCATCTGTTTTCCCGTCCTTTCCTCAATGTTCTGTTTACGTCTCCTATTATAAAAAAAGGAGAAATGCCCTTCCATTGATTTAGATGACATTTCCCTGTTCATCCTTACATTTCTGTAAGAATCCCTGTTCACGTTCCAGATACAGGTACACTTTTGTTCCCTGTCCTTCCTGCGACTCAATGTAAATGTTATGATGGAGCCGGTCCATGATCTTTTTGCATAAATACAGCCCGATCCCGGTAGACTTTTTGTCGGCTCTTCCGTTATACCCGGTAAATCCCTTTTCAAACACCCGGGGCAGGTCCTCTGCCGAGATTCCGATCCCCGTATCCTCGATCGCCAGCACCGGACGGTCCCGGTAACGGGTCATATAGATGGAGATGCCTCCTTCTTTCGTGTATTTCAGGGCATTGGAAAGGATCTGTTCCACCACAAAGACCAGCCACTTTTCATCCGTAAGCACCTGGTGATCCAGAGGCCCCAGATCCAGCCGGATCTTTTTCAGAATAAACATCCGCGAATACTTCCGCACAGCCTGGCGCACGATCTCATCCAGAGAATACTCTTCAAACACCAGATCTCCGGACATATCTTCCATACGCAGATAGGAAAGCACCATCTCCACATACTGCTCCACCTTGAAAAGCTCCAGCTTCATTTCCCTGACATAGGGAAGATCCGCTCTTTCTTCTTCCAGAGACTGGATCATCACTTTCAGAGCCGCAATGGGGGTTTTGATCTGGTGGACCCACATGCCGTAATAATCCAGCATCTCCTGTCTGGAGATACGGCCTGCAGATTCCAGTTCCCGCATCCGGCTGTATAATTGTTCTATGATCTCCTGATACTGTGCTTCCAGCTGCCCTGCCGCTTCCGGCATCCGGGAAATATCTGTCAGGATGGCAGTCTGATTCTCCTCCAGTTCCCGGCACCTTTTATAAAACCGGGCAAATCCGATGCCCCCGTACAGCGCCATCCATCCAACTGTCAGGAAACATCCATACCGCACCGCATCTGTACGGATATTGTGCAGAAAGAAAACCACCTGGAAAATGACCAGGATCCCGATATACAGACAGATCTGCCCTGCATGTTCTCTGAGATATTTTCGTAATAGTCTCCAACATCTGTGCCGCATCATTCTACGATATACCCAATCCCTTTCTTCGTCCGGATCACATCCTTCATGCCGGCGGACTCCAGCTTTTTCCGGAGTCTTGCCACATTGACCGTCAGAGTATTATCATCAATAAATTCATCGCTGTCCCAGAGTCTGGCGATGATCTCATCCCGGGAAACAATCTTGCCTGCCCGTTCAAACAGGACCTGCAGGATCCGGAACTCATTTTTCGTAAGTTCCACTTTCTGTCCTTCGTACAGGATCGTCGCATCCCCCAGATTCAGCACCATCCCGCCATGCTCCATAAGCCCCGCAGACCCCTGGAAGGAATAGGTCCGCCGGAGCATGGCCTGCACCTTGGCCGTCACCACATTCAGGTCAAACGGCTTTTCGATAAATTCATCCCCGCCCATGTTCATGGCCATGACGATATTCATATTATCGTCCAGGGACGACAGAAATATAACCGGCACCTGGGAAACTTTGCGGATCTCCTGGCACCAGTGAAATCCATTGAAAAAAGGAAGGGCAATATCCAGCATGACCAGCTGCGGATCAAATTCCAGAAATTCCACCATCACATTGTGGAAATCTTCCGTACATCTGACTTCATACTCCCACTTCTCCAGATGGGACGCCAGCACCCTGGCAATGGTCCTGTCATCTTCCACGATCAGGATCTTGTACATGCTTTTCACCCTTCCTTTCTTTTTCTTTAAATTTTTGCGATATCAATCAGCGTCAGCTTCTTAATATCTGTATTTTCCAGACTGGTGATCAGCGCCTCCGCCGTATCAATGGCAGTCAGAACATTGACGCCTGTCTCAATGGCGCTTCTGCGGATCACAAATCCGTCTTTGGACCGGTCTGCTCCCTGGGGCGGCGTATCGATGACCAGATCGATCTTGTGTCCCAGGATCAGGTCCATCAGATTGGGGCTTTCCTGCTCGATCTTATTGACCGCAATGACTTTCACCCCTGCTTCCTGCAGCGCGTGAGCAGTTCCTCTGGTGGCAAAAATGCGGTATCCGATATCCGCAAAACGCCGTCCGATCTTCACGGCCTCCTCTTTATCCTCATCCCTCACAGTCAGGATCATATTCTGATGCTTCGGAAGCTTGATGCCTGCGCCCAGGAACGCTTTATAAAGCGCCTCGTCAAAAGTCTTTGCGATTCCCAGGCACTCGCCGGTAGACTTCATCTCCGGCCCCAGGCTGATGTCCGCGTCCCGGATCTTCTCAAAAGAGAATACCGGCATTTTCACCGCGAAATAATCTGCCTCCGGCTGCAATCCGGGCGTATAGCCCAGTTCCCGGATGGTGTGTCCCATGATCACTTTTGCTGCCAGCGGTACGATGGGGATGCCGGTCACCTTACTGATATAAGGCACGGTACGGCTGGATCTTGGATTCACCTCGATCACATAGACCTCTTCCCCGCATACAATGAACTGAATGTTGATCAGACCGATCACATGCAGCGCTCTTGCAAGTCTTCTGGTATATTCGCCAATGGTTTCTTTCGTCTTTTCACTCAGACTTTTGGCCGGATACACAGAGATACTGTCTCCGGAATGGATACCTGCACGCTCAATATGCTCCATGATCCCCGGGATCAGGATATCTGTGCCGTCGCAGACCGCGTCTACCTCAATCTCCTTGCCCTGGAGATATTTATCCACCAGGATCGGATGATCCTGAGCGATCCGGTTGATGATCCCGATAAATTCTTCAATATCATGATCGTTAATGGCAATCTGCATGCCCTGTCCGCCCAGCACGTAAGAGGGCCGCACCAGTACCGGATATCCCAGCCGGTTTGCCACTTCCTTTGCCTCTTCTGCCGTATACACGGTGCCGCCGGTCGGTCTTGGGATCTCGCACTGTTCCAGGATCTCGTCGAACAATTCCCTGTCCTCTGCAGCATCCACATTCTCAGCGGAGGTTCCAAGGATCGGCACGCCCATCTTCATCAGGCTTTCCGTCAGCTTGATGGCTGTCTGGCCGCCAAACTGTACCACAGCTCCGTCCGGATGCTCCAGATCAACGATGCTCTCCACATCCTCCGGAGTCAGCGGTTCAAAATACAACTTATCCGCAATATCAAAGTCTGTGCTGACAGTCTCCGGATTGTTATTGACGATGATCGTCTCATAGCCTTCTTTGGCAAAAGCCCAGGTACAGTGTACGGAACAGAAGTCAAACTCGATTCCCTGGCCGATCCGGATCGGTCCGGAACCAAGGACCAGCACCTTCTTCTTTCCTGTGGTCTCTTCCACCTCATTTTCACTGCCGTATACCGAATAATAGTAAGGTGTCTCCGCCGCAAATTCCGCCGCGCAGGTGTCCACCATCTTATATGCCGCGCGGATTCCGTATTCATGGCGCATATCGTGGATCTGTCGCTCGGTATTGCCGGTCAGTCCAGCGATTACGCTGTCCGGGAATTCCATCCGCTTCGCTTCTCTTAAGGTGTCCGCATTCAGGGTCTGTGTCTGAAGGGTCTGTTCCATCTCGACCAGACGTGCGATCTTATCAATAAACCAGAGATCAATCTTAGTCGCCTCATGGATCTTCTCATAACTGATGCCCTGACGGATAGCCTCTGCGATCTTCCAGATCCTGCGGTCATCCACCACACGGAGTTCCTCCAGAAGATCCTCTCCCTTATATCCGGAGAAATCATAGGACATCAGGCTGTCTACATGCTGTTCCAGCGAGCGGATCGCCTTCATAAGCGCCCCTTCAAAGTTATCGCAGATGCTCATCACTTCGCCGGTCGCCTTCATCTGT
Organism: Mordavella massiliensis; assembly: GCF_016902415.1. GTDB lineage: Bacteria > Bacillota > Clostridia > Lachnospirales > Lachnospiraceae > Merdimonas > Merdimonas faecigallinarum. Next base: position 8,793 of record NZ_JACJLV010000014.1, read on the forward strand.
GTGGTCAGCGTACGCTTCGCGCTGATAAATTTGTCAAAGGGAAGTCTCGGGATTTTTACCACACAATAATCCAGCATAGGCTCAAAGCTGGCATAGGTCTTCTTCGTTACCGCATTTTTGATCTCATCCAGCGTATACCCCAGAGCGATCTTTGCCGCTACTTTCGCGATCGGATACCCGGTCGCCTTGGACGCCAGCGCAGAAGAACGGCTGACACGGGGATTTACCTCGATCACACAGTATTCGAAGGTATCCGGATGCAGGGCGTACTGTACATTACAGCCGCCGGTAATATTCAGTTCGCTGATGATATTAAGAGCCGAGGTCCGCAGCATCTGGTACTCTTTATCCCCCAGAGTCTGGGACGGCGCCACAACGATACTGTCTCCGGTATGCACACCTACCGGGTCGATATTTTCCATATTACATACAGTGATGCAATTTCCCTTGCTGTCCCGCATCACTTCGTATTCGATTTCCTTCCATCCGGCGATGCACCGTTCCACCAGCACCTGGCCGACGCGGGAAAGGCGCAGTCCGTTTTCCAGGATCTCCACCATCTGCGCTCTGTCGTGGGCGATCCCGCCGCCGCTTCCTCCCAGAGTATAGGCCGGACGGAGAACCACCGGATAGCCGATCTTCTCTGCAAATCTTAACCCGTCTTCTACATTTTCCACCACCAGAGACGCAGCGCAGGGCTCTCCGATCTTCTCCATGGTCGTCTTAAATTCCAGACGGTCCTCTGCTTTTTTGATCGTCTCGGATGTAGTTCCGATCAGACGTACATTATTTCTCTTTAAGAAACCGCTTTCTTCCAGTTCCATAGCCAGATTCAGGGCCGCCTGTCCTCCCAGCGTGGGAAGTACGCTGTCCGGGCGCTCCTTTAAGATCAGCTGTTCCACCACCTCGGCGGTCAAAGGCTCGATATAAACCCGGTCTGCAATGTCTTTATCCGTCATGATCGTAGCCGGGTTGGAATTTAAGAGCACTACCTCAATGCCCTCTTCTTTCAGGGAACGGCAGGCCTGGGTTCCCGCATAGTCAAACTCCGCGGCCTGTCCGATCACGATCGGCCCGGATCCGATTACCAGAACTTTTTTAATCTCTTTATTTCTTGGCATTCTTATGCTCCTTTCATCATATCCATAAACCGGTCAAACAGGTATCCGGAATCCTGCGGTCCCGGGCAGGCCTCCGGGTGGAACTGTACAGTAAAGATTTTCTTTCCTTCGTAGATCAGCCCCTCGTTGGTGCCGTCATTGACATTGACGAACGCCTCTTTTGCAATCGCCGGATCCATAGTGGAAGCATCTACCGCGTATCCGTGATTCTGCGAGGATATGTACACCCGTCCGTTGCTCAAGTCTTTTACCGGGTGGTTGCCTCCCCTGTGCCCGTATTTCAGCTTATATGTCTTTGCGCCATTTGCAAGAGCCATCAACTGATGCCCCAGGCAGATTGCAAAAATCGGAATATCTGAATCGTATAATTTCTTGGTTTCTTGAATGATAGTTTCAAAGGACGCCGGATCTCCCGGTCCATTGGACAACATGATTCCGTCCGGATTAGAATTGATAATGACTTCCGCCGGTGTGTCAGCCGGATAAACCACCACTTCGCACCCGCGATTCTGTAAAGATCGGATAATATTATTCTTGGCCCCGAAATCCATCAGCGCCACTTTGGGGCCCTGGCCTTCCAGCACGTAAGACTGGCTGCAGGTCACTTCAGAGACTACGTCCCCTACGGAATAAGCTTTGAGTTTTGGAATGATCTCCTGAAGATCATAATCTTCTCTTGTAGTGATCATACCGTTCATCGTACCCTTTTCCCGCAGGATCTTCGTCAGCGCCCGGGTATCTACTCCTGCGATCCCCGGAATATCCTGACTGGCAAGGAAATCCTGAATGGTTCCCTCGCACCGGAAATTACTGGGCATTCTGGATAATTCTCTTACAATGTACCCGTCGGGCCATGCTTTCTTTGACTCCATATCCGGAGTGATCCCATAATTCCCGATCAGCGGATAGGTCATGACAACGGCCTGTCCTGCGTAAGAAGGGTCAGTCAGCACTTCGAGATACCCTGTCATCGAAGTATTAAATACGATCTCACTGATCATATCTTTTGTGGACCCGATACTCGTTCCTGAGAAGACGGTTCCGTCTTCCAAAATCAGAAATGCTTTCATTGATTCACCTTTTCCTTCCTATTACTCGACAAATTGTAGCAATTATACTATATGTTGTCCCGGTTTGCAACCGTTTTTCAAGAATACTCCCATATATATTTACAGAACCTTTTTCCCATTTTCTCATAGACTGATCGTAAGAGAGTTCTTATGAGGTACTGTTATGAATACAACTTCTTCCAACCCGGCCGGCGACACCCCGGATCTTGGGCAGCTTCAGGTCTATCTCACCTCTGCCGCGAACGGGTATCCCATAGCCGGCGCTTCTGTCCGCGTCTCCTATACCGGCGTTCCGGACAGCACATTCCTGGAACTGTCCACCGATGCCTCCGGCCAGACGGAAACCATAGAGCTTGCCGCCCCTCCCCTGGAGTACAGCCTGACTCCGGACACAGAGGAACAGCCCTATTCGGAATATACCCTGCAGATCGAGGCCCCCGGCTATGAACCTGTCACCATTGCAGGAACCGAGATCCTGCCGGATGTAAAGGCTCTTCAGAACACAGTCCTTAAGCCTCTTGGCCCTGCCGGAAGTTCCGAAGAAGTGTTTGTCATTCCGGCTCATACCTTATACGGGTCCTACCCGGCAAAAATCCCCGAGGAGGAGATCAAGCCCACCGACGAAACCGGCGAGATCGTCTTAAGCCGTGTGGTAGTGCCGGAGTACATTGTTGTCCACGACGGAAGTCCCCGGGACTCCACCGCCCAGAATTACTATGTCAAATACAAAGACTACATCAAAAATGTTGCTTCCAGCGAGATCTATGCCACCTGGCCTGCCGATACCATCCGGGCGAATGTTCTGTCTATCATGTCCTTTACCCTGAACCGAGTCTACACAGAATGGTACCGGAACCTGGGATACGACTTTACCATCACATCTTCCACTGCCTTTGACCACAAATGGATCCCGGAACGGAATATCTACGCGGATATTTCCGTGATCGTGGATGAACTGTTTTCCAACTATCTGTCCCGGCCCGGCGTGCGCCAGCCCATCCTTACCCAGTACTGCGACGGGCGCCAGGTCCAGTGCAGCGGATGGATGACCCAGTGGGGATCCAAAGCTCTCGGAGACCAGGGCTATTCTCCCATCCAGATCCTGCGGTACTATTACGGGGATGATCTGTACATCAATACTGCCGAATCCATTTCCGGGATTCCTTCCTCCTGGCCGGGAAGCAATCTGGAAGTTGGGTCCAGGGGCAGCAAGGTCCGGCAGATGCAGGAAGAATTGAACACCATCGCGGGCGCTTATCCGGCTCTTCCGAAAATCGATGCAGACGGCATCTTTGGTCCGACCACCCGGAAAGCGGTCCGCGACTTCCAGTCTGTCTTCGGTCTTCCCGCCACCGGGATCGTCGATTATCCTACCTGGTACAAAATTTCCGAGATCTATGTGGGAGTCTCCCGGATCGCGGAGCTCTCCTGACGCCGTCTTTTCACCCTCTGCCCTTCTGTTTGTACAAAAGGGAGCATGCACAGGTTTTTCTCCCCTGCGCATCGCTCCCTTATCCTGTTTCTAGAAAAACACCCTCTGAATATCATTGTACATTACAACCACCATCAGGATCATAAGAAGCACGATCCCTGCAAAATGCACATATCCTTCCTTTTCCGGCGGAACCCTTTTCTTTCGCACTGCTTCCACGAAGAGAAATACCAGCCGTCCTCCGTCCAGCGCCGGCAGCGGCAGCAGGTTCATCACCCCTAAGTTTGCCGACAGAAGGATCGCCAGGTTGAGCATCTGGGCCGTCACCACAAGCACTCCATAAGACCGGCTCTGCTGGTACGCATCGTCCACCACATCCACGATCCCTACGGGACCGGAGAGCTGATCCACGCCGATCTGCCCAGTCACCAGCATCCTGAGGCTGTCGATCGTCACCTGGATCCAGTATTTCACTTCATACGTTCCATAGGAAAATGCAGATAAAAGGTCGGCCCTGGTGTAACCGGCGCTTCCAAGCCCTACCCTGGCATAACCCAGTTCTTCATCATACTCCGGGGTCAGTGTAACAGACGTCTCTTTTCCATCTCTTTCATAGGTCAGAGAAACATTTTCTCCCGGATGAAACTGCAGATAAGCAGAAATCTCCCGGAAAATGTGGATATTTTTTCCGCCCATCTCCGTAATACGGTCCCCCGGTCTTAATCCTGCCTCATAAGCCGGATATCCTTCTTCCACGGCGCCCACCACCGGCTCGTCATAACCGGTCATAAAAATCAGGATCACGGAAAACACCCAGGCCAGAATAAAGTTGAAAATGGGGCCTGCCGCGATCACGCTGATCCGCGCCCAGACAGATTTTTTATTGAAATTATTGGGCGAGTCTGACGCCTCTTCATCTTCTCCCATGGCACAGAATCCGCCAATCGGTAAAATCCGGATACTGTATACGGTTCCCCGGTACTTCTTCTGAAAAAGCGCAGGTCCCATACCTACCGCAAACTCATCTACATCAATCCCGTTTTTCTTTGCCAGTAAAAAATGTCCCAGTTCATGGAAAAATACAATAAAGCCAAATAATATGATTGCTAATAGAATGCCCAAACGCTACCTCCTGCTGTTGATCCGTTCATATGTTGCCGCCTCCGTCTCCAGGATCTGCTCCAGGGTCGGATGCTCGATCACTTTGTGGGCACGGATGCAGTCTTCAATAATCTCCGTAATCTCCAGAAATGTAATCTGCCGGTTCAAAAACTGCCGGACTGCCAGTTCATTTGCCGCATTAAACACTGTCGGAAGAGAGCCTCCTCTTCTTCCCGCAATATAAGCCAGCTTCAGGCCGTAAAAAGTATCCATGTCCGGCTTTTCAAATGTAATGCTCCGAAGCTTCCAGAAATCCAGCCGGTCTCCCGGAAGGTCCCTTCTCTCCGGATAATAAAGCGCGTACTGGATCGGCAGTTTCATATCCGGAGTTCCAAGCTGCGCCAGGACCGCCCCGTCTTCATATTCCACCATGGAGTGAATGATACTCTGGGGCTGAACTACAACCTGAACCTGATCCACAGAAACGCCAAACAGCCATTTTGCTTCTATCACTTCCAGCCCTTTATTTACCATCGTGGCAGAATCAATGGTGATTTTCTTTCCCATAGACCAGTTGGGATGGCGAAGTGCGTCTTCCACCTGCACATACATCAGATCTTCCTGCTTTTTGCCCCGGAACGGACCTCCGGAAGCAGTCAGAAGGATCTTGCGGACCGGATTGCCTTCATTTCCCTGCAAAGTCTGGAAGATGGCGCTGTGCTCGCTGTCCACCGGAAGGATCTTTACCCGGCATTCTTCTGCCAGCGGCATGATCAGATGTCCGGCTGTCACCAGTGTCTCTTTGTTTGCCAGAGCGATATCTTTTCCCGCCCTGATCGCTTCCATAGTGGGACGGATGCCGATCATTCCTACGATCGCAGTCACTAGTATCTCCACCTGCGGAAGGGTTGATACCCGGATCAGGCCGTCCATGCCGGAAACAATTTCCGTATCCGTGTCAGCCACCATGGAGCGCAGTTCCAGAGCCTTCTCTTCCGACCAGACGGCCGCGACTTTCGGAGAAAACTCCCGGATCTGTTTTTCCAGAAGCTGTATATTCTCTCTGGCCGCAATTCCCAGAACCTCTATGTCTTTATTTTCTCTTACGATTTCCAGCGTCTGGGTCCCGATCGATCCGGTAGAACCCAGGATTGCTATTTTTTTCATGAATTGTCTCCTCCATCATTATATGACGCTCGCCAGATAAAAGATCACAGGCGCCGTAAAGATCACGCTGTCAAAACGGTCCAGGATCCCTCCGTGTCCGGGGATCAGTTTTCCGTAGTCTTTAATATCATGATTGCGCTTGATCGCCGACGCGGCCAGGTCGCCGATCTGCGAGATCGCGCCTCCGGCTCCGCAGATCAGGGCGCATTCCCATACAACAACGTCCGCTCCTGCCCAGTGGTTCATGGCAAGCGCAAACAGCGCGCCCAGAAGCGCCGCTCCCAGGATGCCGCCAACGCCGCCTTCTATTGATTTTTTCGGACTTAACTTTGGCGCCATCTTATGTTTTCCGATCAGCATCCCCACACAGTAGGCACAGGTATCACATCCCCAGGAACTCAGGAAGATCAGCCATACGATCACTCCTCCCTCCTGCGGAAGCATCCGGGTCTGGTAGACGAAAGAGAGCATCATCGCCACATAAAAGAGGCCGAAGAACACTGTCATCACCTGTTCCGCCCGGTATTTGGGGAAGGAAAATACATAAACCGCCATCAACGCTACCAGAAACAAGAGAGAGATCATCATCACATGCTCCAGTTCTCCCACATACAGAAAGCGGTAATAGACGGCAGCTGCCAGATACCCGACTACCCCGAGAAGCGTCTGCCTGGCTCCTACTACGTTGTAGAGTTCTGTCATTCCGATCAGGCTGACAGCCAGAAGAAGGAAAAAGAGCAGGTCTCCTCCCAGTCCTACCGTCGCGATCAGTACAATCACCAGCACGATCCCGCTCAAAAGTCTTGTCTTAAACATTTCCTTACTCCCCCTTTACCCCGCCGTAGCGGCGGTCTCTCTCATTGTATTTCAAAACAGCCTTTTCCAGCTCTTCTTTTGTAAAGTCCGGCCACAAAACATCTGTAAAATAAAACTCTGTGTAAGCCAGCTGCCAGAGCAGATAATTGGAAAGCCTCTGTTCCCCGCTGGTCCGGATCAGAAGGTCCGGATCCGGTATCTCATGGGTATCCAGATACTGTTCAAACACAGCCTCGTCAATCTTTTCCGGCTCTACCTTTCCTTCCCTGCAGTCTTCTGCTATTTTTCTGACGGCTCTTAAGATCTCATCCCTGCTTCCGTAATTGATCGCGATCTGAAAATTCAGCCCGCCGTTTCCTTTTGTCGCCTCCTGAAGCTCCAGGATCCGGCTCCGGATATCCTCATCCAGTCCGCTCAGATCTCCGATCACCCGGACTTTCATATCGTTCTTTGCCGCGGTCTTCAGACAGGTCTTCATATAATTCCGGAGCAGCTTCATCAGGGCGTCCACTTCATCTTTCGGACGGTTCCAGTTTTCTGTTGAAAAAGCGTAGACAGTGAGATATTTGATCCCCATGCGCCAGGCTTCCTCGCAGATCCTTTCCACATTTTTGCTTCCCTGGGCATGCCCGTAGTTTCTCGGCATTCCCTTCGATTTTGCCCACCGGCCGTTCCCGTCCAGTATGATCGCCACATGCTGTGGTATATTCATTGGAACTTTCTCCTCCTTTACAGACATAAGGACAGACCAGGTATCCTCCAGATCTGCCCCTCTTATCCTGTTTAAACTGTCATAACCTCTTTTGTCTTCACTTCAACAGCCCCGTCTATCTTTTTGATATACTTATCTGTCATCTTCTGAAGATCATCTTCCAGGTCCTTGATCTCATCCTCGGAAATATCGCTTCCTTTTAATTTCTTAAAAGTATCATTTCCGTCTCTGCGGATGTTGCGGATCGCAACTTTTGCCGCCTCTCCCTTTTTCTTTACATCCTTGGCCAACTCTTTTCTGCGTTCCTCGGTAAGTTCCGGGAAGATCAGACGGATAGAAGATCCATCATTGGTCGGATTGATGCCAAGATCAGAAGTCTGGATCGCCTTTGTGATCTCTTTGATCATGCTCTTTTCCCATGGCTGGATCTGGATCATCCGCGGTTCCGGAACCGATACGTTTGCAACCTGCTGCAGCGGTGTCGGCGTTCCATAATATTCTACCATGATCTTATTCAGGACATTGGGATTGGCGCGCCCTGCACGGATACCTGCAAGTTCTGCATCCAGGCTGTCCATGGTCTTTTCCATCTTGCTCTGATATTTTTCCAGTTTTTCGTTCATATGCTTGTTCCTCCCTTTATTCCTATACAGTCACCTTTGTTCCTGTAAATGTTCCTGACATGGTATTTACGATGCTGTTCTCTTCGTTCAGTCCAAATACCAGCATCGGCATTTTATTTTCCAGGCACATGATGGACGCCGTCAGATCCACTGCCATCAGCTTCCGGTCAATGATCTCCTGGATAGATATCTCGTCAAATTTTTTCGCCTCCGGATTTACCTTGGGATCGCTGTCATAAATACCGTCGATCGCCTTTGCCAGCAGCATGGCGTCCGCCTCGATCTCGATCGCCCGCAGTACCGCGCCTGTATCTGTAGAAAAGTACGGATGCCCGGTCCCGCCTGCAAAGAAGATCACTTTCCCTTCCTCAAGGGCTGCCACTGCGGCATCTTTGGAAAATAACGTGGTAAATGCTCCGCAGACAAAAGGTGTGAACACTTCCGTCTTCATCCCCACATGACGGAAAATGTCTGACACATAGATGCAGTTCATCACAGTCGCCAGCATGCCAATCTGATCTGCCTTCACCCGGTCGATCGTCTCGCTGGTCCGGCCCCGCCAGAAGTTGCCTCCTCCTGTAACGATCGCCACCTGGATCCCGTCGTCCACCAGCTTCTTTACCTGGCGCGCAACGCCCAGACAGGTCTCTTCATCAAACCCTGTCTTCTTTTCGCCTGCAAGTGCTTCTCCGCTGAGTTTTAACAACACTCTCTTCATAGTAAATTATGCTCCTTACGTCTGTTTATCATGCCTTCCGCATATTTATATAAAGTATACCATAGGATACCGGAAAAGGGAATCTAAATGTTCTTCTCCCCCGGCACTCCTTTTTTCTTATTCCAGAATCCGGACACCTCGCTCACTGTCGCAACAGTCACAAATGCCCTGGGATCTGTCTCATTGATAAAATGCATCAGTTTTGCATACTCTGTCTGCGTCACGATGGTGGCAACCTCTGTCCGCTCTGTTCCTTCATAGCTTCCCCTGGTCATATAAAGCGTGGCTCCGCGCCCCAGGTGGGTATTGATGTATTTCCGGATCTCGTCATATTTTTCTGAGATCACACACACTTTTTTCTTTCTCTGGAATCCGCCGATATATTCATCCACGACCAGACCATTTACATAGGTCACGATCAGACCCAGCACCACCGTCTTGCTGTCATAGACAAGCGCCGCGCTCAGTACGATCAGCGCGCCGGCTACAGCAATACTCTTGCCAAGCTCCACATGGAGATATTTATTCATGATCTTTGCCACGATATCCAGACCGCCGGAAGACGCCTGCGCCTGGAAAATGATCGCCTGCCCGGCGCTCACCACGATGATCATCGCAATCGCGTCCAAAAGCACGTCTCCTGTCAGTGATTTCTGATTCGGAAAGATCACTTCACATACCCATAACAGAAACGGCTGGAGCAAAGACGCATACACAGTCTTTACGCCAAACTCTCTTCCGATCAGCAGGAATCCCGCGATCAGGCAGACGCCGTTTAAGATCAATGTCATCAAAGAAACCGATACCGGCACAAACTGTGTCAGTACCAGCGCAAGACCGCTCATACTTCCCAGTACGATATGAAGCGGAATCATGAAAAAATATACTGCGATGACCACTACGATCATCCCCACAGTGATCATCAGATAATCCTTTGCTGCTGCTTTCATCCCCAATTTTCCTCCTGTATGACTTATTACCATCTATATATTGTGCACGTTTTCATATACTTGTCAAGAATTCCTATTCAAGATTTGTTATAGAAAAAGGACACCCTAACAAGTCGCCTCAACCTATTACAGTGTCACTTCTTCCAAATCACTCCTGCATTAATTTTCTGATCTGTTCACGCAATGCGTTATTTTCCGCTTCCTTTTTACCTAGAACATTCTCCTTTTCCTGCAAATCCGCTTTTAAACCGTCTATCTCTTCCTGCATTTCATCAATCATATACTGTACTGTGTTTCGATCCAGTTCCTGCAATTCTTTCGAGAACATCTCCATCACCTTTTCCACATTCAGGCACAACTCATATATTTCTCTGTACATTTTTTGAAACTCCGGATACTTTTCCATAAGTTCCGCCATTTTTTCAGGCTCGTCTGTACTAAAAAACATCAGCCATGCTTCCAGTTTATTTCTTACACCTTTATTTTGCACAATCTTCTGAAATACGTCAAGCGGAATATATACATATTCCTGAAGCAGATCCATATTAATTCCTGTGTCTGATTTTTGTGAAAAGCGATGAAGATAATTTTTTTGAAATGAATGAAAAACCTTTGGGCTCTTCTCATATAAAACAATTGTATATACTTTCTTTATATCTCGATAACTAAAAGCTTTCCCTTTTTCCCCTTTTACACGCTTATACTGTCTTAACAGTAAATCTGCCGAATAGCAGGCGCTTCTTTGTCCAGCAAACAACTTTGTCCCAGCACCAGTGACAAAAATTCTTCTAGCCGTTCCGGAGCAGTTTCCGGATTCATAATTTCCTTAAAAACAGAATCATACAAAATCTTTATTCCTTTGGTTCCTGTGCAAAAATTCAAAAATTCCTCCTGCTGTTCATCATTCCACTGGCGAAACAAATGCAATACGTAAAACATCTGCCATATTTATCCTCCTTCTAATCTTCTTAATCGTATAATATTAGGGATTTTGCTTCGATCTGATTTGCAAGAAGCTTTTGAATAAAAAGAATCGTATGCAGTCAACCGACTGCTTTCATAGATAAAATAACTGTACCACGATATATCTATAAAAACAATAGAAGTTTTCAAATTCGCTAAAAAAAGCGGAAAATCTCTCAACCGATTTTTCCGCCTTATTTTACTATCTTTCACAACGCTTTTCAGGAATGGGAAAGCAGCTTTTTCAAAAAAGAACAGGTCAGGTTATAAATAGAAAACCGTGGATATGCAATCTCAGCCGTTTCCATCGCTTCTTTCTGCTTTGCAGTGACTACCGTGTATGGATAAATCCCGAACATGAACGGATAAAACGCATAAATAAAATCCGTCTGCTCTTTTTCTGTCATCTCCGGGAAAAATTTATCCAGGCACCGGGTCACAGCCTCGATCGATCTCTTATAGGCAATCTTGAATTCCACGAGGTTTTCCATGCGGCTGTTCGCTTCCATATCATAATGGTTCATAGCCATAAGCTTTAAAAGTCTTTCCCGCTTTTCCAGAGTATGGGCAACAGCTTCTGCAAATCCTTCCCCTGTAAATGTTTCATTTGTCCGGAGTAATTCTTCCAGGTCTCCGGTCCATAATTCATACTCCTGCTGGAATAGCGCCAGAAAGATTTCTTCTTTAGTCTGGAAATAATTGTAGATGGAGGTCCGCGTAAAAGATGTCTCTTTCCCGATCTCTTTGATCGTGATCTCCCGGAAACTCATGGTCTCGTAAAGTCTTGCGCATGCATGGATGATCTCTTCTTTTCTTGCGTTTGTCAGTTCCTCTGATCCTCTGGGCATAATGCACATACCTCTTTCTTTTCTGATATTCCCAGTATAAGGCTGATCTGACACAGCGTCAACCATTTCCCACTTCTTTGCATGAGGTCTCCCTGACTACAAAAATAAGACCGGGACTTTTTGTCCCGGTCTTATCCTAACCATTCATACTATGAATCTTAGCCAAAAGACTGCTCTGTACGGTTAATGATCTCATCCTGAAGCGGCTTATCCAGATTGCGGAAGAAGTCACTGTATCCGGCTACGCGGACGATCAGATCTTTGTAGTCTTCCGGATGCTTCTGTGCCTCGATCAGAGTCTGTCTGTCAACCACGTTGAACTGAATGTGGTGTCCGTCCATGGAGAAGTAGGAACGGATCAGGCTGGCCATATTGTTCAGACCTTCCTCTCCTGCTACAACGTCCGGTGTAAACTTCTGGTTCAGAAGTGTTCCGGCTGTTGCAAGATGATCCATCTTTGCACAGGATTTGATTACGGCTGTCGGTCCGTGTGTATCTGCGGATTTCTCCGGAGAAATACCCTCGGATACCGGCTTATGTGCCTTTCTTCCGTTTGCTGTTGCAAGGATCACATCGCCAAAGTATACATGGCAGGTGGTCGGCAGCATATCTACGCCGTACTTTCCGCCTCTCATGTTCGGACGTCCTGTGATGGTGCTTCTGTAAAGTTCAAATACTTCCTGCATGATCTCATCTGCGTAATCATCATCATTGCCGTATTTCGGGCTCTGATCATGAACCATGCGGTAGATGGTGTCATATCCTTCGTAATCATGCTCCATGGCCTCGATCAACTCTTCCATGGTGAAGTTCTTGTGATCGTATACATTGTACTTGATCGCTGCGATACAGTCGGTAACTGTTCCGATACCTACGCCCTGGATATAGCTGGTGTTGTATCTTGCTCCGCCTGCATTGTAGTCTTTTCCGTTAGAGATACAGTCGTTTGTTACAACAGACAGGCACGGAGCCGGCATATCCTGTGCGTAAAGTTTTTCGATCACATTGTTGCCGCGGATCTTAACATCTACGAAATACTCCAGCTGTTTCTTAAAGGCTGCCCACAGCTCGTCAAATGTCTTGAAATCTTTTGCATATCCAAGCTCAAGTCCCAGCTGTTTTCCGCTGTACTGATCAAATCCGTTAAACAGTGTCAGCTGGAAGATCTTCGGAATATTCATATATCCGGTCAGAATATATGCTTCGCTTCCCCATGCTCCGGTCTCCACACATCCGGAGGAACCGCCGCGTCTTGCATCTGCCAGGGATTTTCCTGCATTTACCAGTTCCATGATCTGTGCTTCTGTATTGTAGAATGCAGGCTGTCCCCATCCTTTTCTGGAGATCTCGCATGCTCTCTTTAAGAATTTGGCAGGTGTCTTTCTGCTGATGGTTACGTTGGAGTTCGGCTGAACAAGCTTCATTTCGTCCATGCAGTCCAGGATCAGATAGCTGACATTGTTGACACCATTCTGTCCGTCCGGTGTTACGCCTCCGGTATTGATATTTGCAAAATCTGTATAGGTTGCGCTTTCTTTCAGTGTGATTCCGACTTTTACAGGAGCCGGCTGATTGTAGAATTTTACCCACAGGCACTCCAGAAGTTCCAGAGCCTTCTCGTCATCCAGGATGCCAGCCTCAACATCTTTCTCATAATACGGATACAGATGCTGATCCAGTCTTCCCGGACTGAATGCATCCCACGGATTCAGCTCTGTGGTAACAGCCAGGTGAGTGAACCAGTATAACTGGATCGCCTGCCAGTAGGTCTGCGGTTTGTGAGCCGGCACAACTTCCAGGTTCGCTGCGATCTGTAAAAGTTCTGCCTTTCTGGTCTCGTTCTCTTCTTTTTCTGCCATCTCAAGGGCCAGTTTGTGATAACGCTCGCCAAGGATGATCACTGCATCGCAGGCGATATCCATGGCTTTGAGTTCCTCACACTTATTCAGTGCTTCCGGATCGTTGATATAATCCAGCTCATCCATGGTCTTTTTAATCTTTTCCTTATAATCCATGTATCCGGTGGTGAACACCTGCTCGCCGCCGCAGGTATGTCCGGGACCTCTCTGCTCCATGAATTCGGTAAACATACCTGCATGGTAGCACTCCTGCCATTCCGGAGTCATTCTGGAAAGAAGTTTTTCTCTCATACTTCTTCCTGTCCAGTACGGAATGATCTCTTCTCTCTGCAGCTTGCGGTCTTCCTCTGTTGTCTTAAAGGATACCAGCTCTCTTTCGCTCATGACGATCATATCTTCTTCGCTGTGGCAGCAAAGTTCCGGGAATGTCGGGGATGCCTGCGGATCTTTTCCTTTTTCTCCCACGATCAGTTCTCCGTCTCCAAGGTACAGGGTCTTCTTGGAAAAATATTCCTTCAGTGTCATAGCACGCATAACGGGGATGGAATATTTCCCGTCATTTGCTTTGTAAAAATCCGTCTCGATCTTTGCCCTTTCCAGATCAATGTGAACCGGTGTGTTGACACTGATCTCTCTGAGTTTCTGAATTCTTTCATTCATACCTCTTGCTTTGCCCATTTTTTAACCTCCTATTTTGGTGTTCTTATAACCTGCATTGATAAAGAGCGCTGCCAGCGCCTCCATCTCCTCTTTATCCGGAGCATGCAGATCCGTTCCTTTATATTCCATATCCAGCTTCCTGTACTTTCCGCTTCCCGTATCATGATACGGCAGCAGATTGATCTGAGCCGGATGGATATCGTGTTCCTGCAGAAACGCTATGGTTTCCTTCATATTTTCTTCGTTGCCGTTTACCTCTTTTACCGTAGGGATCCGGATATAGATCCTGGCGCCGTCTTTTGCAAGGCGGACCAGATTCTCAAGGATCAGCGCATTGTCTGTACCCATATATTTTTTATGTAACTCAGGATCCATCACCTTTACATCATAAAGAAATGTATTTACATAAGGCAGAAGTTCCTGGAACTTTTCATAGGGGACAAACCCGCAGGTATCAATGGTCAGTGTCACATCCTGACGCTTCAGTTCCTTTGCCACCGCAAGAAGATAATCCATATCCATGGACATCACTTCTCCTCCGGATAACGTAACGCCTCCGCCGGATTCCTCGTAAAACATCTGATCCTTCATCAGCTCTTTTACCAGTTCTTTTACCGTATATTCCTGTCCGATCACTTCTCTTGCACCCGTCGGACAGAATCTGGTACATTTGCCGCAGAATACGCAGGCCTCTGCATCCAGTATGGGCCGTCCTTCTTCCATGTGGATGGCACCGTTTGGACATACCACCGCACAGGCTCCGCACCCGGTACATTTCTCCCGGTCCACCTGCATTTCTTTTTCAAACTTCTGTGTCTCCGGATTGTGACACCACTCACATTTGAGAGGGCATCCCTTAAAAAACACGGTGGTACGGATCCCGTCTCCATCATGGATGGAAAATTTTTGGATATTTGTTATATTTTTCATCTCGTTCTCCCGCATATCTAAACCGATTCGACTCTGGTTTAGACTATAGTCTAATCCTTATGTTTTTAATTTAATACAATGTTAGAAATTTGTCAATAGGGAGACGCAGTGAATTTAGTCATATTTTCCCTTGACGACCTTCCTGCCCTGCAGTACGGTCTGATTCTTGTTCACAAAGGATTTGGTCCGGGCTCTTAAGAGAACCCTCCGCCCCTGGGGCGTTCTGGTGTAGACCGCCTGGAACCGTCCCATCGCCTTGCGGATATGTTTCTCATAGACATACACCCGGTCTTTCTGTTTCCCGAATGTCTCAGGCACCGCATAGAACTCCCTGGCCCGCTCCGGATTTCTTCCTTTTACCAGCAGATACCTGGGATTATCGATAACGCCCCAGATCTCTGCCATACAGGCTGCAAAGGTCGTCTTGTCCCGCATGGTCCCGCCTTTGAGCGCCACGCTGATAAGTGCTCCCTGGGCGGATTCCACTTCCACGCGGCAGTGCTGCGGCTCCTCGATCTCCCCTAGCTCTGCCAGGGCGTCTGCAACCGCCTGCCCGATCTGGCGCATCCGCTTCTCGGGCGTGCTGAATTTGAACAGCAGGTACCCGTATCTTCCGATGCCAAGACAGGCCAGCAGCGTGACCACCATCAGCGCTCGCGGAAGGGCAGTGCCAGGATACCGGAACGACAGTTCCAGGAACAGCCTCACCGCCTCCGAGGACACCGCCGACAGGATGCTTAAGATCATAAATCCCAGGGCGTGGACGAAGAGATAGCCTGTATTGGCCGTCTCTTTGGGGATATCCTCCCTCTGCCTTACCTCCATCTCCCCCCGGATCTCTTTTAGAGACTGCTGCCATCTCTGCCGGAGGCCTTCCCGGTCAGCCGCCCGGGAGAGCATGGTCTGGTTGATCCCTTCCATCTCTTCCTTTGTATCAAACTCCGGGATCCCGAGCCGCCCGATCCCGCTCTCGATCACCGGCTCTTCCCAGGATACACCCAGGAAAGATTCAAACCTGCGGACCAGCATCTCGTAATCCCCGGAGAGATCCGGATGCTTTTCTTTGCCCTTCTTTTGCGGGAAAACGCAGGCAAGATGCCAGATATTCCCGGTCTTATCGGGATGTTTCTTATCGGTGCGGATCGTCCGCCCCCGCATCTGGTTGCTCAGCATGAAGGAGCCCACATAGGTGGCCAGGATCAGGGAGTTGATGCAGGGCGCGTCCCACCCTTCTCCCAGCAGGGATTTGGTCCCCACCAGCGCGTTGATCCGGCCTTCTTCAAAAAGTTCCGTCACCACAGCTACCACATGGGTCTGCTTTCCCTTTACCTGCAGCTTTCCGTAGCTGGTCCCGCGGATCCGGGTCAGGGTTCCCTCGCAGTCTTTTTTGGCCAGCAGTTTCATCAGAAGTTCCTCCGTATCAGCAGGCACGATCACCACCGAACCGCTCAGAACTCCAAGCCGGATCCCGTCCAGTTCCTTCCGTCTCAGGAACTCAAAGATGGGCACCGCCCCGATCTCCGCGGTCAGGTCTTCCCGGGTCCCCACCACGGACAGTTTTTCCTTCTTGATATAGTCACAAAGGATCAGAAGCCGCAGCCTTTCTCCCATGGCCTGCCGCTCCGTCTCCACGATCCTTCCGATACTCTCCATCTTTCCCTGGCTCTTCACAAGCAGCTTCTGCAGCGCGTCCTTGTGCGTCAGGGAGACCTTCTTCCGGTAGATGCAGCCCGCCTCCTTGAGGTTTTTCAGGATCCTTTCCCGGTCTTCCTCCGCCACCTGGTAAGACTCTGTGTCATCATAGAGGAATCCCTGCAGGAGAGCCTCCAGCCATTCATCCTTCAGCTCCGGAAGCTTTCCGTCCGTACCGATCAGTTCCCGCAGATAATGTGGGAACGGGATTCCCTGGGCATTACAGAAAATGAGAAGAGCGGAGAAATATTTCGGCTTTTCCAGAAATGTTTCACTGTATTCCTCCGGATACTGCAGTCCCTTATGGGTAGCGATCATCCGGGTGAATTCCGACCCGGTCAGAAGTTCCCTGTATACAGCAGCCGTCTGCTCCTGATATGTCCTGATCTCCTCTAGTTCCTCCTTGGCCGGCCAGTTGAAACAGATGTAGTCCTCATGCGGACAGAGGCTTCCTTCCCGCACCAGTTCCGGCGTAAAGATCTCCTCATCGATCGGACCGCACAGGTCCGTGTAGCGCTTCCACTGTGCCGGCGTGCTGTCATAGGGCGGCGTGGCAGTCAGGGCGATCACCGTCATTCCCTTCATCTCTTTCATAAAGGCTTCCAGCGCCTTCCACCACTCGCTGCGCAGATGATGCGCCTCATCCAGGCAGATGGTCTTCACCCCTGCCTCCTTCACTGCTGCAAGGATGTCGAACTCCCGGAAATCGACTTCTTCTGTCTCCTCGGAAGCCATGGACTCCGTCTCCTCGCCTTCCTCCTCTTCCTGATCCTTCAGTTCTCCCTTGTCATGCTTCATGGCGCTGTACAGCGCCTGATAGGTGATGGCTGTGATCGCTCTCATCTGCTTGAGATCGTGGGACATGAGGCTGTCCGGCTCCTGCCCCTCCGCGAGAAATCCCTCTGTGATCCTGGCCAGCCACTGCTGCCGAATGGTGATGCTGGGCGACAGGATCAGGCAGGGCTCCCCCAGACGCCGGATCAGTTCAATGCCAAGCGTGGTCTTCCCGGATCCCGGGGCCGCCACAATGTGCAGCTTCCCGTCCGCCAGGTATTTCTCTGAATTAGACAAGACCCTCTCCTGGTAGTCCCGCCAGGTCCCCTTAAATTGCAAAATGCCGTCATATCTGTTTTTCATCTGCTGATCCTCCGTACCCTTTATATCCTATATCCATTTTATCTCGGTTACGCAGAAATGTCATTCTCTTCTTTCTTTTTCTGGGCAGATATTTTATGGCAAACGGGGACGGGGGATTTTAAAAAAATCCCCCGTCCCCGTTCATTTATCTTGACGTTCCTTTTTCTTTAATCAGCTGCATGCCCAGCACAAGTACCACGCCAATGATCGCGGCTATCACGCTGAATGTTCCAAGGGTCATTGCCTCCCTGGGCGTTTCCAGGGTGGTCGGTCCCATCACGATCGCATAAAAAGAACCGATCATCATACCGATGATTGCATAGACCGTCTGGGTTCTGAATTTTTCCAGACACACTTTGATGATCTTGACAACGGTCACAGCTCCGGTCAGGATGCCGCAGCCAAAGAAGATCAAGCACGGCACATAAGCCAGATCAAAGGACAGCACGCCCCTGACTGCGGTGATCACCGGAATGTAGGCGCCAAACACCAGCAGAAGCGTGGATCCGGATATTCCCGGAAGGAACATGGCCGAAATGGCGATCATACCGATAAAAAACAGACGGATCCCTGTTCCGATGGAAAAATAGGCGAGATTTACGGATCCTCCTGTGATCCGCCCGTTCATCCATGTGATACCTGCCACCAGAATGATCCCCAGCAGGCAGAAAATTATCCCCTTACCCACGTTTCTTACACATTCTTTTTCTTCCAGAATGATCAGCGGGATCGCTCCGGCGATGAACCCTATAAATACGGAACTGACAATATAAATATGGCTCTCAAACAGAGCGGAAAGGATCAGAACCGCAAGGATCATGCCGACTGCCCAGCCAATCCCCAGTTTGATCAGATATCGCAGCGCCGTCTTCTTTTCTTTCAGATTTCCAAATGCCAGATTATGTATGGAGCCGATGAACCGGTCATAAAATCCCATGATAAATGCCACCGTTCCTCCGGATACGCCCGGTACGCTGTCGGCAAGAGCCATACAGAATCCGTTAATACCTTCTCTTAACATAAAAACCTCCTGTTCACAGATCGTTCCACGGACACAAAAACGGGACCAGCCGCAAGTCTGCTTGCGCCGGCCCCCTTGTTTTTCTGTCTGTCGCGCTTATGTTTAACGCTTACATTCCTGCCTGAGCGGCAACCTCAGCTGCAAAGTCGTCAACCTTCTTTTCAATACCTTCTCCGGTCTCGAAACGGAAGAACTTCTTAACAGTCATGTTTGCGCCGTTCTCTTTTGCAACCTTAGCCACATACTTGGATACGGTCAGGTCGCTGTCCTGAACATATACCTGGTCTAACAGGCAGATCTCTTTGAGCTCTTTGTTCAGACGTCCGATGATCATCTTCTCGATGATGTTGTCCGGCTTGTCCGGATTCTCTGTCTTAGCCTGAGCTAACAGGATCTCTTTCTCATGATCCATGAATTCCTGAGACACTTCATCGCGGGATACGTACTTCGGAGACATCGCTGCCACCTGCATTGCCACGTTCTTCAGGCACTTTCTGATCTCGTCGTTTACTACGTCTGTCTCAGCCTCTACCAGAACGCCGATACGTCCGCCGCCGTGGATATATGCTACAACACAGCCGTCAGATACGATCTTTTCAAATCTGCGGATGCTCAGCTTCTCGCCGATCACGGCGATCTTCTCTGTCAGAGCCTCGTGTACAGTTTTGGAACTGTCCTCGATCCAGGCTTCTTCCATAAATGCATCCATATCTTTTGCCTCTGTTGCCATAGCCTGCTCGGTTACTGCCTTTACAAATGCCTGGAAATCAGCATTCTTTGCAACAAAGTCTGTCTCAGAGTTTACTTCTACGATCGCTGCGGTCTTGTCATCTTTTACTTCTGCCATAACAAGTCCTTCTGCGGCGATTCTTCCGGCCTTCTTCACAGCCTTCGCTTCACCGTTCTTTCTCAGGTATTCGATCGCTGCGTCCATATCTCCGTCAGTCTCGCTTAATGCCTTCTTGCAGTCCATCATTCCTGCGCCGGTTAATTCTCTTAACTCTTTTACCATACTAGCTGTAACTGCCATCTTATTTTCCTCCACACTTTAGAATCTTACTCTTCTGCTGCCTCTGCCTCGGATACTTCCTCTGCTGCATCCTCATAAACAGCTTCTTCTTCGCCTGTCATTCCCTGATTAGCCTCTACAACAGCGTCAGCCATCTTGGAAACGATCAGTTTTACTGCACGGATCGCATCGTCATTTCCCGGGATCACATAATCCAGTTCTTCCGGATCACAGTTGGTGTCAGCGATACCGATCAGCGGGATTCCCAGAGCGTGAGCTTCCTGTACGCAGATTCTCTCCTTCTTCGGATCTACTACAAAGATCGCATCCGGGAGTTTCTTCATCTCTTTGATTCCGCCCAGGTTCTTCTCCAGCTTTTCCCATTCTTTCTTTAACTGGATGACTTCTTTTTTCGGCAGTACATCGAAAGTTCCGTCCTCAGACATTCTCTCGATCTCTTTTAAACGTGCCACTCTGCTCTTGATGGTCTTGAAGTTGGTCAGCATTCCGCCCAGCCATCTCTCATTTACATAGAACATTCCGCAACGCTCTGCCTCTGTCTTGATGGCATCCTGAGCCTGCTTCTTGGTTCCTACAAACAGGATGGTTCCGCCGTCTGCCGCGATATCAGATACTGCCTGATATGCCTCGTCTACCATACCTACAGACTTCTGAAGATCGATGATGTAGATCCCGTTTCTCTCTGTGTAGATGTAGGGAGCCATCTTAGGGTTCCATCTTCTTGTCTGATGTCCAAAGTGAACACCTGCTTCTAAAAGCTGCTTCATTGAAATTACGCTCATGTTTCTTTCCTCCATTTGGTTTTTTTACTTCCGTACGTGTGTAAGCCCTTGAAACCGGCTTTCTTCAAGCTTTGGCACCATCTTGGGCAAACATGTACGTGTTTTTTTGCGACTTTTTCATAATAGCATAAAAGCCCTGCTGTTGCAAGGCTTTTATCAGGATTTATCTTCTGTTTTTCATGGATATCACAGGTTTTTACCAGTAACGTCTCACTCCCAGGATCGTCCGGTAGTTCGGCGGCGAACTGATCTTGATACCGCCCGCCGGATATGGCGCGCTGTTGGAAGCATGTACGATCTGGTTTCCTCCGATGTAAATAGCCACATGACCGCTGTACACGATCACATCACCCGGAAGCATATCTGAGTAATTAACCGCTTTTCCACCTGCAAGCTGACTCCAGGAGTCTCTTGGTGTAGAAATGCCAAACAGGGCATGTACGGACATTACAAATCCGGAACAGTCCGCGCCATTTGTCAGGCTGGTTCCGCCGTATTTATAGGGATTGCCCACATACTGGCAGGCAGTATTTGCAATCTGCTGTCCCAGAGAGGCGTTGCCCGGTGTTGACGTGGTCCCGCCGCCGGAAGGTTTATTTCCTCCGCCTGACGGTTTGCTGCCGCCGTTATTTGAACCACCGCCGTTATTTCCGTTTTGATTGCCGTTATTACCGTTATTGCCGTTATTGCCTCCATTACCGCCCTGTGACGGCTGGTCCGCATCCGTCTGCCCTTCCGCAGCGTCTACCATATTTTCTGTGGCGTCTGTCAGCTGATCCAGTTGTGCCGCAGCCTCTGCTCTGGCTGTCTCCAGCTGGCTGTCAAAATCCGCGATCTGGCTTCTCATGCCGTCAAGCGTGGTCTGAAGATCTGCCTGCTGTCTTCCCATATCCTGGGACATCTGCTCCATGTCAGCCTGTCCGGCTTCCAGATCCGCCTTCCGGTCCGCCACCTCTTCTTTGGCTTTGGCGTATTTGTCCAGCTGATCCCTGTCATAACTATGTACATTCTGGATATATTCCGCCTTATTGATCAGATCTGTAAATGAATCCGCGCTGATCAGTGTCTCGATAAAAGAGGAATCTCCTGCTTCATAAATGTATCTGATCCTCTTTTTCATCGCCTGATACTGATCCTGCTCTTCTGCCTCGGCAGCCTTTAATTCTTCCTGGGCCTGGCTGACGCGTTCCTTCTGCTTTTCAATATCCTGCTGCAGTGCGTCATACTGTACCAGCAGTCCTACCAGCTGCTTCTGGACATCGTCCGCCTGGCTTTGCACCTGGGCTTTCTGCGTCTCCAGTGATTCTACATTCTGGTCTTCCGGAACCGCCATGGCTGTCATGGAAAAAGAAACGCTCATTACAAGAACTGTAATGAGCGCATTCACATATCGTCTCTTCATAATATCCTCACCCATTCTTACTATTCTTGTCGTCTAAAACAAGTATTATCTATGCTCCCCAGCATATCTTAAGGTCAGAATACTAC
This sequence comes from Mordavella massiliensis, assembly GCF_016902415.1. Taxonomy (GTDB): domain Bacteria; phylum Bacillota; class Clostridia; order Lachnospirales; family Lachnospiraceae; genus Merdimonas; species Merdimonas faecigallinarum. The sequence continues at coordinate 30,913 of NZ_JACJLV010000014.1, forward strand.
ATTTTTTCCAATTTATCAACAAATTCTTCTGTTTTTCCGAAAATTACCTGTAATAACGGAATCTTACCAGTAACGTCTGTACCACGGAGAACCATATACGCTGGCCACTCTTACCACATCACCGGTGTGAGGCGCATGGATCATCTGGCCGCCGCCGATATAGATACCCACGTGGGTTCCGTAACATACCAGGTCGCCAGGCTGCGGGTTGCTGACTGCTTTTCCGCCGCCGCCCTGTGCCTGTGAGGTACGGGCAATGCTGATACCTGCTACTCTGTGGCAATACTGCGTCAGACCGGAACAGTCAAGAGCCGCTCCCGGTGTGCTTCCGCCATAGACATAAGGTACGCCAAGCTGGCTGTAAGCTGCGTTTACGATGGTCTGCGCCGCAGATGTGTTGCCGGACGGAGCACTTACATTTCCGCCGCCGGTAGAACCGGTATTTCCGCCGCCGTTGTTCGTGGTGCCGCCGCCATTGTTGGTGGTAGCTCCGCCATTTCCGCCGTTCGCTGCTGCGCCGCCATTCTCTCCATCGTTCCCGCCATTATTGGCCGCTTCTTCTGCTGCCTGACGTTCTGCAGCCTCTCTGGCCGCCGCCTCTGCAGCTGCCTGAATCTGAGCGTCCAGATTTGCAACTTCATCTTTCTTGGACTCGATGGTATTACTTAATTCCTGCCCCTGAGCCTCATACTCGGTCTGCAGAGTCTCCATCTCTTTTTGCTCATCTTCCAGGGTGGTCTTCAGATTATCAATCTTCCTGGTTGTTTCTACATATTCGTCCAGCATCTTCCGGTCGTATGTATGCACATTCTGGATGTATTCTGCTTTGTTTACCAGATCAGCAAAACTGTCGGACTCGATCAGGGATACCAGCATGCTGGCGTCGCCTTTCTCGTACATATATTTAATACGAAGCTTCATATCTTCGTACTGCTGTTCTTCTTTCTCTTCTGCCGCTTTCAGATCTTCTTTCGCCTCGATGATCTCTTCCCCTTTTGCGATCAGATCCTCTTCCAGTTCTCCTGCCTTTGTCAGAAGTTCTGTCAGCTGGCTCTGCAGAGAAGATACTTCGCTCTGTGCTGCGGCCTTATTTTCTTCCAAACTATCAACTGAAGGCGCTGCCATTACCGGTGTTACGATCATAGAACTTGCCGCAACGGCTGTCAGCAGTCTGATTCCAAATTTTTTCATAATCAACCTTCCTTCTCACTTTATTATACTTGCTTCCCCTCATTTTGACATAGTAACTCTACATCTACCGGCCATTATACTCTACAGGAATTATTTTTGCAACACTTTTTAACAATTTTGTAACATATTAAAAAACCGGCAGCTATACAGCCGCCAGTTTTCCGCCATTTTGATCATTATTTCCCGGGATATCCGGTTTTTCCTCAATCCGCTGCATGAATACAAACATGCTTGCCGCTACGGCCGCACAGATCACTGTTACCGTACCGATCCGCAGGATGTCTTCCATCAGCCAGTCCATCAGCCCTGCATAAGTGGCCGCGACAGACAGAAGGTTCATCGTCATATGTGCCAGGATCGGCGCCTTTACGGAACCGTATTTCTCACAAACATAGGCCAGCATCATGCCAAGAATAAATGCATAGAGCATCTGCACCATGTTCATATGCATCAGTCCGAATACAACTGCCGAATAAAGCGCCGCCTGCAGGAAGGTTCCTCTCTCCCGCAGCCGTTTAAATAAGAGTCCGCGGAATACCAGTTCTTCGCTGATCGGCACCAGTATGCCAAGAGCGATGATCTGCACCGGAAGCGCAGCCGAATAAAGCGTATTCATGGTTTCCGTATAGACCTCATCGGACGCTCCAAGATTCCCGATGTTGATCAGATTATTCAGCCCCAGGCAAAGCGCCAGCGCCATAAGAATGACTGCGGCATATTTCCAGACCGGAGCCTTTTTATTGGGGATGATCCCAAGCCTTCTTTCTTTTACTCTGTCCTGATGGAAGAAAATCCACATTACCGGTATGATCACAAGCGATGCCGCGCCCTGGATCAGCGTTCCCGCCTCCAGATAACTGCTGATCAGCCTGTCATACAGATCAAACATGGCTTCCTGACTCTCCATCGCCGCACGGAAGGCCGCCGGGTCAGTCAGCTGGTACGCCATGGCAAGCGCAGTCATTGCCAGGAGTGATACCAGAAACTCGATCCCCCACTTGATCAGGATAGGACCCCATAACTGCCACATGCGTTTCCCGTAATTTTCCGGGGGCATGGGCGGTCTGGGATTTCCCTGCTGCTGTTCCATATCTATCTGTTTCCTCACTTTCTCAGATCTTGATCTTGATCACATCAACATCCAGATCCCATAAAAATTTATCCAGGTCTTTGTAAGATAAAAATACGGTGGCCGTATTTTCAAGAGGATGAATGCCCAGGCTCTTGCACCTGCTCAGATCCTTGTCAATAAAAAATTCCACCTGATGATCGGTGTCGTTCATCAGCCCGAAGGGAGAAACACTTCCCTGCTTCAGTCCCAGATATTTTTCCAGTCTTTCTTCGGACGCAAAACTTAAGTTGCCTCCGCCAAGCTGACGTCCCAGCGCCTTAAGGTCCACCTTCTTACTTTCCTCGCAGGTCACCAGAAAATGGCGTTTTCCCTTTGCGTCCCGCAAAAACAGGTTCTTGCACAGGGTTCCCTTTTCAGGCAGTCCCAGCCTGTCCATATCTTCCATGGTATGAACCGGCTCATGTTCTACCACTTCGTATTTGATTTTTAACTTATCTAATGCGTCATATACTCTTTGTTTCTGATCTTCCATGGCGCTTTTCTCCTTTCCGCTCAGAACTAAATTTCCTTATATTATAGTGCAGCACGCCGGAAATGTAAAGCCGAAAAAGAGACCCCTTATCCCAGGATCTCTTTCACAGCCATCTGATAGCTTTTGATCGTTTCTGCCTTCCGCAGGCGCTCCAGCGCCTCTTTCCTCTCCGGAAACATCGTTCCCATATAGGCCCATAATTCTTTCATTTTGAAAAGCACATGCTTCTCTTCCGGACAGATTTCCTGATAATCCCAGAGGATCTTTTCCAGAAATCCCCGGACTACTTTCCCGGGAGCCTTCCCTTCCCCGCATAAGTTTCCCAAAAGGCCGGGATCCCGCAGGATCCCTCTGCCAAGCATGATGCGGTCCAGACGGGGAAACTGTCTTGTAAGCGTCTCCTGATCCTCCGGTGTAAAAATGTCTCCGTTATAGCAGACCGGGATTTTCGTATGCTCCAGCGCCTTCCGGAACGCGTTCAGGTCCGGATGGTTTTTGTAATAATCCTGCTGCACCCTGGGATGGATGATCAGTTCTTCTACCGGATACTGGTTATAGATCTCCAGGATCCGCTCAAACTCTTCCGGTTCATATTTCCCCAGCCTGGTCTTAATGGATATCTTTCCTTTGGACCGGCTGTAGATTTGGTCCAGAAAACGGTCCAGTTCCTCCGGCAGGGCCAGAAATCCCGACCCCCGGTTCTTTCTCACCACGGTTTTGGAGGGGCAGCCCAGATTCAGGTTCACCTCTTCATACCCATATTCCCGCAGCTTTTCCTCTGTCTGCAAAAAACCTTCTGCGTCATTGGACATGATCTGAGGCACCAGGCACATCCCCGGGTTATGCTCCGGAAGGATCTCGCTTTGTTCCCTTTCATTGAATCCCCGCTTCGTATGAGGCACAAAAAAGGGGGTAAAATATTGATCCATCGGATGAAAAAATATATGGTATGCCCTCCGGTATACGTAGGTAGTGATCCCCTCCAGGGGCGCAAGATAATACTTCATCCCCTCTTACTGGATCCCAAGCACCTGGTAATCCTGATCCTCCACTGCTTTTTTCAGAACATCGTCCGCCACATCTGTACTCAATGTAACCACAGCGGTACCGTTTTCATGGCTGACAACCGCTTCCTCTACTCCCGGCAGCGCCTCCAGGCATTTTTTCACTCTCGCCTCACAGTGTCCGCACATCATACCTTCGATCTTCATTGTTTTTTCCATTGTTTTTTCCTCCTTCTGATTGATGGTGATTCTTTTTTTATCTCTGGATGCGTCATGCATCCGGAACCAGTTCAGACGCAGCGCATTCGTTACGACGCAGAAACTGGACAGGCTCATGGCCGCCGCGCCGAACATGGGATTCAGCTTCCAGCCAAACAACGGGAACCAGACGCCAGACGCCAGCGGGATGCCGATCACATTGTAGAAAAATGCCCAGAACAGATTTTCATGGATGTTCCGAAGCGTGGCCCGGCTTAACCGGATCGCGGCAGGAACGTCGCTTAACCGGCTCTTCATCAGCACAATATCCGCCGCATCGACAGCGATATCTGTACCTGCTCCAATCGCAATACCGATATCCGCTCTGGTCAGAGCCGGCGCATCGTTGATACCGTCTCCCACCATTGCCACCCGGCCTTTGCGCTTTAATTTCCGGATCACTGCTTCTTTTCCATCCGGCAGGACTCCGGCGATCACTTCATCAACACCGGCCTGGTGTCCGATGGCTCTGGCCGTGCGCTCATTGTCTCCAGTCAGCATGACCACATGAAGCCCCATATTCTGCAATTCTTTCACTGCGCGGGGGCTGTCCTCCTTGATCACATCCGCCACAGCGATCACACCGGTGATCCGTCCGCCACGTCCAAAAAAGAGCGGCGTCTTTCCGTCTTCCGCAAATCGTTCTGCCTGCTTTGCTATTTTCTCTGGCACATCCGCCTGCTGGCGGATGAAGGTCAGATTGCCACCGTAGATTTCCTCTCCGTTTAAGACTGCGGACAGCCCGTTCCCCGGAAGCGCCCGGAAGTCTGTGACCTCTGCCGGGGTAAGATCCCGTTCCTCCCCAAGGGAGAGAATGGCTCCCGCCAGCGGATGTTCGCTTTTTTGTTCCAGGGAAAGCGCGTCTTTTAACAGTTCTTCCTCTGTCACACCCTGTGCAGTCAAGATATCCGTTACCTTCGGCTCGCCGCTTGTAATGGTCCCGGTCTTATCCAGGGCAATGATCTGCGTCTTCCCCGCTTCTTCCAGGGAAACTGCAGTTTTAAACAGGATGCCGTTTTTGGCGCCCATGCCATTTCCCACCATGATCGCCACCGGCGTGGCAAGTCCCAGAGCGCAGGGACAGCTGATCACCAGAACCGATACAGCCCTTGCCACAGCGAACCCGGTGCTCTGCCCGGCGATAAGCCAGACAGCAAGCGTCACCAGCGCAATGGTGATCACCGCCGGCACAAAGATACCGGACACCCGGTCTGCTACTTTCGCGATCGGCGCTTTGGTAGCTGCGGCATCGCTGACCATCTGGATGATCTGGGAAAGCGTCGTATCCTCTCCTACCCGGGTCGCCTCACACCGGAGAAAGCCGGATTGATTTAAGGTAGCCGCGGACACCAGATCCCCGGCTTCTTTATCTACGGGAATACTCTCACCGGTCAGCGCGGATTCATTGACAGCGCTGCTTCCTTCCAGGATCCTCCCGTCCACCGGGATGTGCTCTCCGGGACGTACTACAAAAATGTCTCCGATCCGCACTTCTTCGATCCGCACTTCCTGTTCTTTGCCTGCTCTTACCACCACTGCAGTCTCAGGGGAAAGGCGCATCAGACTTTTCAACGCGTCTGTAGTCTTTCCTTTGGATCTTGCCTCCAGCATCTTGCCCACCGTGATCAGAGTCAGGATCATGGCCGCCGACTCAAAGTACAGATCATGCATATAGGACATGACTTTTTCATGATCCATCTGCATCTGGGCTCCTGTCATTGCAAACAGTACATACGTGCTATACAAAAAAGATGCCCCGGACCCCAGCGCTACCAGCGCGTCCATATTCGGCGCCCTGTGAATCATGCTCCGGAAACCGCTTATGAAAAATTTCTGATTGATCACCATAACAATGGCCGCAAACAACATCTGGAAAAGGCCCGTGGCCACATGATTTCCCGCCAGGGCGGAAGGCAGCGGCCATCCCCACATGGTATGCCCCATGGAGACATACATGAGCGGAAGTAAAAAACACAGGGATGCGATCAGCCGTCTTTTCAATACCGGCGTCTCTTTATCCTTCAGCGCTTCTTCCTCTGCCGCTTTTGCAGCGATTTTCTTTTCTCCGGCTCCTTTTGGCGCCGCTCCATAACCGGCCGCTTCCACAGCAGCGATGATATCTCCGGAAGAAGCGGTGCCTTCCACTCCCATTGAATTAGTCAGAAGGCTGACCGAACAGGATGTCACTCCCGGAACCCCGGACACCGCTTTCTCCACTCTTGCACTGCAGGCGGCGCAGCTCATTCCAGTTACAGTATATTGTTCCATCTCCCTACACCTCCTTACGTTTTCTCACTCTCTATCATTTCCCGATCCGGTCCCGCCTACTTCATCAGCTTCTGCAAAAGCGTGACCAGCTCGTCGATCGTCTCCTCCTGTCCATTTCGGATATCATCGGCCACACAGGTACGGATATGATTCCCCAGCAGCACCTTGCTAAAACTATTCAGCGCCGAATTCACTGCAGATACCTGGATCAGAATATCCGGACAATACGCCTCGTCCTCCACCATCCTTTTAATCCCTCTTACCTGTCCTTCAATCCGGTTCAGGCGATGGATCAGATCCTTAAACTCCTCCTCGGACCGCTCCTTTTTCGCGTGTATACATTTCATCTCTTCCATGTCCGCTCCTCCTTACGGAAATAAGTATATACCCTTATGGGGTATATTGCAAGCAGTTTTTGTCAAATGGGGACGGGGGATTTTTAAAAATCCCCCGTCCCCATTTGAACTAGTATAAATGCTCTTTTAAATTTTCATCTTCATAATCGAACACACACCGGTCAAAAGCATTGATCACATGTGTATCCAGGTATTTATCATACCGTTTATGCTGTCTTCCGTATGATTTATGCACATGCCCGTGCAGGAAAAACCTGGGACGGTACTTTTCCATCAGGCTGATGAATGCCTGGAATCCCTGATGCGGCAGATCCCGCCCGTCGTTTAACTGATAGGCCGGCGCATGGGTCACCAGAATGTCAAATCCTCTGTGCCGGAATAACTGGAACCAGAGTTTCCGGATCCTGGCACGCATCTGCCCTTCGGTATACTGATGGCTTCCCGGGCGGTAACGCATGGATCCGCCAAGCCCGAGAATGCGGATCCCCTGAAAAACATAGATCTGATCTTCGATGCAGATACAGCCTTCCGGCGGATGCTTTTCATATTTGCTGTCATGATTGCCGTGGACATACAGTACAGGCGCCGATGTAAATGTGGCAAGAAAAGACAGATACTCCGGAGCCAGATCCCCGCAGGATATGATCAGGTCGATCCCCTCCAGTTTGCTTTTTTCAAAGTAATCCCACAGATAAGCGGATTCCTCATCTGCGATCGCAAGTATTCTCATTCTTTTCCATCATTAACCTTTCGTTTTTTCTACGCCCTGCTGCTGTACCACAGCCTTGGACTCTTCTTCCAGCTTATCCTCGGGCGGGATCTCTCCGATCACATTATCCGCCAGCCAGTCCATGGTCACGATCTCTTCCGGAGACAGAGCCTTATGAGGATCCGGCTGAACGATCCCGCTCTGAGAGTGCAGCACCCCGCTGAATACGTTAAATTCTCCAGAGGAGATGGCGCCTTTTAATACCCGTACCAGACGCTTCATGCCAAGCGGCAGATTCTGGGAGCAGATCACATCGACTACCCCTGAGGTCATGCCCCACCAGTAGTTGATGGCCTTGCTGGAAGACGGATCGTCATCATAACTCCAGGTTCCGTTCATGATCGTCCGGATCAGCTGTTCATAGAATTTTCCCCAGTGCCATACCGGCATGGCCAGATTGTGGGGCGTACCGTTCTCCAGATGATAGATGCCAAAGAACCGGGACGCCTCTTCCGGGATCACCATATCTTTTCCGGAAATACAGCTGGAGTTCGTCCGCTTTACATTTTCCATCACGTCAATATCTTTCACGGATGTCCACTCCAGATAAACCTCGGCGTGCGGGTTTGTCATCTGGGCCCCCAACGCAAATGCATTGATATTGGCGATGGTTCCGTAGATCGGATAATCGGCAATATAGGACAGGCGGTTGTTTTCCGCCATCGCTCCCGCGATAGCGCCCATCAGGAATTTTGCCTCATGCATTCTGGCATAATAGGTCCGGATATACCGGTGCATGGTATTCACCGAACAGTTCAGGATCCGCACCTTCGGATGGGCAATGGCAGCTTTTACACTGGCCTGCACCATCACCGGCGTTGTAGTAAAGATGATATCACAGCCTTTTTGTACGGCGTCTTCCAGAATCTCGTCAATATTATCTTTTGTGACATTTTCATAATAACAGGTGCTGACCTCCTCCGGAAATGTCTGTTCCAGGTGAAGTCTTCCCAGTTCGTGCGCATAAGTCCATGCCGAGGATGTGATCGTCTTCTCATAGAGGAAGGCGATCTGAAGCCTGGTAATGCTGGGCTGCAAAAGTCTGCTCAGGAGCGGCTTCTTCTCTGTATTGGGATCCATTTTCAGATCAATCTCTTCGTCTTCCGACAACAGCTTGAACTCCTCCCAGCTTTTGGAAATCAGTTCTTTTAATTCATTTGTGGTCTTCTCGCAGACTTCCTGATAGCCATACAGGGTGATAAAAGACAGAAATGCGTCCCCTACCGTGATCGAGGGGATTGGATCTCCCGCATCCTGGTATTCTGCCTTAAACCGGGTATAAATGGAACTGAAATCCAGACGGTCGTCATAACTCCACTCCTCATCGGGACCTTTTCCCACTGCTTCCTGCAGCTTCTCAAAACTTCCAAGCTTTGTGAACCAGATAAAATTGACTTTGGAAAGGTCATAAAAGTCCATAAACTCATAATACAGCTTATTTTCTTTCTCTTCCGTACGTTTCGGAACGATGCGGGTCACCATGCCGGGCGAGGAAACCACTCCGAAATATTTCATTACGCTGACGCGTTTGTTTCCTTCCTCTACATAAAACTTATTCATATATTCATAAGCCTTGATCGGCGTATGGATCCCTTCATTGATATGGCTGACACTTAAGCTGACCCATTTGTGGGCGAACTCAGTGTCCGCTCTCAGGATCGGCATGAAATTGCCGGCAAACGCATTGCTTCTGCTGTTGGTTTTGGTTCCGACCACCTGATCCAGAGGGATCTGCACCAGTCCCAGGGGGACCTCAGAATAAGAGCCTTTGGGCGGCAGGACATCGTCCAGCACCTCAAGCGTCGGATGCATCCCGTGCATCGCACGGTACTGATAATCTTTTTTTCCAAGTCTGTACGCCTTCTCATAATCTGACATTGCCATAACCTGTGTTCTCCTTTACAATACTTTTTCAAATGCGATCCTTGGATCTCCGTCTTCAGTTCCGCCGACCAGACGGATGTTGCCGCAGGGCAGAAATCCTGCTTTGGCAAGCGCTCTTTGCATAGGCAGGTTCCCCGGGTGGGTATCGATCCGCACCGCAGGAAATCCAAGTTCTTCTGCCAGCGCGAACCCTTTCCGGAACATCTGGCCTGCCACGCCTTTTCCCTTACAGCCGTCCGCCACACAGACCCTGTGCATGGAAGCATAAGGTCCGTCAGTCAGCCATTTGCCTTCTATCTCGCCATAAGAAGGATCCGGCGTTGTCTGAAACGCAAAGATCCCCAGAACTTTCTCTTCATCCACCGCAAGATAAGTGCATCCTTCTTCAATATCGGAAAGCCATACCTCTCTGGACGGATACCCCTTCTGCCACTGGTCAAGACCAAGTCCTGCAAGCTGCCTCTTGGCCTGATCGGTAATCTCACACATCTGCTCCAAATATTTCATGGATGCTTTTACGAACTCCATCTCTGTCATCCTCCTGTATCTCTCATTTCCTTCCCTTTTCTTCCTGCGCCGGATCTTTAGACGCCGTCTCGATGTCTCTTACCAGAAGGCGTCCGTCCTTTACCTGAAACTTCACTTCCATGCCTGCATATCCCATACCGTACATTCTCTCCGGATCGTCCTGGTAAGAGGGCCTTGGATCCTGGCTTAAAATCTGCCGCAGCGTCTCCCTCTCTGATACAGGGATCTTTTCCAGACATGCCCCGGGGATTTCCACCTCCAGAGCGTATTCCTTTACCCTGGACGCAAATCCCCCTCTGGCCTGTGGAATGCTGTCCACATAAGGCAGATAAGGCTTTATATCATAGATCGGCGTTCCGCTCATCATATCTGCTCCGGTTACGTAAAGAACCGGACCGTCCGGGCCATCCAGTCCCACTTTTTCAAGCCGCACGCAGGAAAGCCCGATGGGATTCGGCCGAAACGGCGACCGGGTGGCAAATACCCCCATCCGCTGGTTCCCTCCAAGCCTTGGCGGACGGACCGTCGGATGCCACCCTTTTCCCACAGCTTCGGAAAACTCCCAGATCAGCCACAGGTGGGAATATCCTTCTATGCCTCTTAACATTTCCGGATTCCGGTAATCCGGTTCAAACAGGATCTTCCCTTTCGTATCTGCAAGTCCGCTTTGTCTGGGAATCCCAAACTTCTCCGGAAAACCGGTATGTATTCTTGCAATGATCTGATGCTCTGCCATATCTTATCTCTCCTGCTCTGCCATAAGTTCCCGGATCTTCCTGATCTCAGCCGCATGCCCTGCGTCATCAAAAGGAGTCTCCAGATAAAAAGGAAGTTTCGCAAGCGCCGGATGACAGAGCACCCGAAGAAGCGCCTCCATCCCGATCTCTCCCTCTCCCAGGGCCGCATGCCGGTCTTTGCGGGAGCCAAACGGCATCAGGCTGTCATTGAGATGAATGGCCTTAAGATGGGCAAGCCCCAGCACCTGGTCGAACTCTTCCAATACTCCGTCCAGATCATGAACAATATCATACCCTGCCGCAAATACGTGGCAGGTATCCAGGCAGATGCCGATCCGTTCCGGATGAGCCGCACCTTCCCGGATCTCCCTTAACTCCTCGAACCGGTCGCCGATCTCCGTTCCTTTACCTGACATCGTCTCCAGGAGAATACAGATCTTTTCCTGTCCGGTCATCGCCTGGTTAAGACCGGCGATAATATTCCGGATACCAGCTTCTTTTCCGATACCGGTATGGCTTCCCGGATGGAACACCAGGTTCTCGATTTCCAGAGCGTCCATCCTTGCCGTATCTTCCCGGATCACCTGGCAGGCGAACTCATAAGTCCTGGGATCCGCGCTTGCCAGATTCATCGTATAAGGCGCATGGGCAAGGAGAGGACCAAAGCCGTGCTCCTTCCGTAATCTCTGAAATTCTTCGGTCTCTTTTTCTTCATATTCCTTATAGCTGGAGCCCCTGGGATTCCTGCTAAAGAACTGCATGGTATTTGCCTGCATTTTGATCACATTCCTGGCGGCCTTTACCGGCCCTCCTGCAATGGACATATGTGCTCCGATTGTCAACGTCATGGTTCTTCCTCCATAAATCCATTGTATCCTACCACACCAGAATTTAAAATACAAATTTTATACAAAAAATTTCTGATTGTTACGCCGCGTATGTTCTATGTCTGGAGCCGCCTTTGTTACATGCGGCTTCAAACTCTTTTAACTTCCGCTTTGCTTCCTCGCTTAAATTCTTCGGCACTTCCACCTGCACTGTTACATACTGGTCGCCGTGGACAGAAGGATCTTTCATGGATACGATGCCTTTGCCCCTCAGCCGGATCCTGGAACCGGACTGTGTTCCCTCCCGGATCTTTAAAGCTACTTTTCCATATAAGGTAGACACATAAGCCTCTCCTCCAAGCGCCGCAACGGTAAACGGAATCCGCGCCGTGGTATAAACATCCATGCCCTTACGCTCAAATCCGGGACGCGGGGCCACCTGTACTTTCAAGAGCAGGTCTCCTGACTCCCCGCCATGACTTCCCGGCAATCCTTTGCCCTTCAGCCGTATGCTCTTGCCACTGTCGATCCCTGCAGGAATGTGTACCTCAAGGGTCTGATTCCTTCCGGATCCGTCCGAAAATGTAATCCGCTTATCACAGCCAAAAGCCGCCTCATCAAAAGCAACTGTCACGTCCGCATGAAGGTCCGCGCCTTTTCTTGCATAGTTTCTGCCCGTAAAGCCGCCTGCAAAACCGCCTGTTCCGGATCCTTTCGCCCGGCTGCCTCCATGGAAGAAGTCCCCGAATATATCACCGAAAATGTCTTCCATATCATCCATATTTCCACCGGTAAAGTGATATTCCTGATAGGTTCCCCCCGGACCGCTTTTCTGCCAGAACGGTTCTCCGTCATACGCCGCATGGCCAAACTGATCGTATTGTTTCTTTTTCTCCGGATCACTTAATACCGAATAGGCCTCTGTCACTTCCTTAAACTTCTGTTCCGCCTGCGGATTCTCTTTATTGGTATCCGGATGGTATTTTTTCGCAAGCTTTCTGTATGCCTTCTTGATCGCCGCCGCATCTGCATTCTTATCCACTCCGAGCACTTCATAATAATCTCTTTTTGCGCCCATCTTCGCCACCTCCTGATATCCTTTATAATCGTAGAAGAACCCGGCAAAATGCCGGGTCCATGTTTCCAAAAGTACAGGGCATTTTTTATGCCTCTCCCTCTGTTCTATATGTAGTATAACACTTACTCATTCTCCTGTCAACTGCAGAATGCAAAAATCCATTGTTCCATATGACTTTTTTATATCCCCTTTACGGAACCGGCATGCCCTCCACCCAGGCCTCGATTCCTTTTCCCTTCTCCTCTGCAATGGCCCGGTCCAGTTTTTCCAGCATCTTTTCTTTCTCGCGGGGCAAGATCCCCCGCACCCGGATCTCCAGGAAATCATGGAGTCCGTCGTAACGGATCTCTTGTACCTCCTCCAAAAGTTCAAGAAGCCTTCTTTCCTCCTGCAGGTTCTCCAGCTCATCCGCCGGAACAAAACGGCCGTTCTTTATCTCTTCATAAAGGCTGACATCCTTATGGAGAAACAGGGAAAAATTAACGATATGCCTGGGCTGCGTGCGGTTGAAAAATTCCGCCAGCGCCTCTGCATTTTCTCTTCCTCTTCCATGCCCCGCCACGCCGGTCATAATATGTGCGTCATAGATCAGCCCGGCCTTTTTCAGGCGGCGGATGGCCTCATACGCTTCCTCAAGCCCATGATCTTTCTCCATAAAGGTCAGCACATCGTCAAGGCCGCTCTCGATCCCGATGTAGAGATGCCGGACTCCCGCCTTATAAAGACGGTCCAGATCTTCCTGGGATTTGCTTAAGATACTGGTCACCGTGGCATCCATATTTACCGCCTCGCAGGAAGGGAAATAAGAATGGATCATCTCCAGGATCTCCTGCAGGCGGTCCGGGGAGAGGCTGAAGGCATTGCCGTCTCCCAGAAATACCTTTCCTGGATCTCCGCCTGCAGACTGCACCCGTTTCAGTTCTTCTTCGATCTGCTTAAGGGGAAGCTCCCGGTATGTCAGATGTTTAAACAGATCACAGAATTTACACCGGTTGTAGGTGCATCCCACCATCACCGGCAGCATAAATGATGCCCGCTCCATTGGAGCCCGGCAGATCTGTCCTTCATAATTCATGCTCCATCCCTCCCTGTATATTTACTATCTCAACTCTTCCTGCATCCGTCCGGCTACTCTGTCCGAAGCGCAGTCACCGGATCGCTCTTTGCCGCCTTTCTGGAGGGGATCAGCCCTCCGATCAGGGTCAGCACCACGCTAAGCAGGATCAGGATTACCGCCGGTATGGCCGGCAGCACTGCATTTACATCCTGATTCCCGGAAATATAATGGATCAGCGCATTTCCCGGGATCAGCATCAGAAGCGACAGCAGGATACCGATCAGTCCGGCGCAAAAGCCGATGATCACAGTCTCTGCATTGAACACCTGGGAGATATTTCCCCTGGACGCGCCGATGGCACGCAGGATCCCGATCTCCTTTCTCCGCTCCAGTACGCTGATGTACGTAATGACTCCGATCATGATCGAAGATACGATCAGGGAAATCGAAACAAACGCGATCAACACATAACTGATGGTGTCAATGATCGTGGTCACAGAGGACATCAGGGCTCCTACCATATCCGTGTAGGTGATCACCTGCTCATCCTTTCCCTCCTCTTCCATCCGGGCATTGTAGTCATCCAGGATGTCCACCACCTGTTCCTTTGCCTCAAAATCTTTGGGATAAATATCAATGCCGTCCGGCGTGGAAAAATCCACATATCCCAGATTTTTCAGATTGCTTTCATACGAAGAGCTGCCCGTCATGGACATGGACATCATAAGTTCTGTCAGTTCGTCTGCGTCCATATTCATCTGAAATGCTTCTGCAAAGGCATCGGCATCAATATTCATGGCGTCCTGCAGGCTGTTTCCGATCTGCGTCATTGCCTGTGTCATGGCAGCCTCGATCCCGGATGTAACCTGCTGCATCATCTGGGTCATGGCCTGGGTGATCTGAGTCTCCAGAGCCTGCGCCATGGTTCCGGTGTATGCAGAAAGCGCCCCGGTCAGATAGCCTTCCAGCGCGCCGGAAAGCTGTTTCTCCACTCCTGAGGTATCCACCATGCCGGCAAGGCTGTCGCTTAAAAGCTGTCTGGTTTCCTCCTCAGCCAGGTATCCCTGGAAGTTTTCTGTAATCTCACCGGCTGTGGTCAGATCATGTTCCGCGGCATACGCTTCGTAACCCGCCATCAGTTCTTCCGCCAGCTTCTGAAGCTGTTCGGCGGTCAGCGCTTCGCCGCCTTCATTTACGATCTCATTCAGATTGTCCTGTATAATCTGTTTTGCGGATTCCGAATTCAGATACGTATTAAAATCTGCCTGGAGATCCTCATATCCGGAAAGGCCGTGTTCTTTTGTGTACTCCTGATATCCACTCATCAGAGAGGCGGCCAGCGCATCCAGTTCGTCTGCGGACACCTGAAGTTCTACTCCCTGCATCAGTTCTGCCATATTAAGTTCCGGGGTCTCCGGAAGCTGTATGGATATTCCGCTTAGATCCACCATGCCGGACAGATCCATGGTTCCGGCCGCCTGCCCGAAAGCACCGGAAAAGTCAAAGGAACCGCTCAGGCCCTGAAACGCATTTTCATCGAATCCAAATGCTTCTTTTAATTTCTCTTCATCTACTGTAAAAAGACTGCCTGTGTCGAACTCGCTGTCCTTGTTTTCTTCACCAAACGGCTCACCCGTAAACACATTGACCTGTGGATTCTCAAGCTGATCCTGTACAATCCTGCTGTCTTTTGCCTGAGCCGCTATGTGCTCCGTAAGAGAAGGCAGATAACCGATCCCGCTCATCAGAAACGCGCCGTTTGCATCCTCTGACGCCTGGACGATCCCGACAATTTTCATGTCCTCGCCCTTTTCAACCAGTTCCTGCATATAGGTCCCGTCATCTGTCTTATCCTTCCACACCTGATACTGGTCGTCATAGACATAGTAATCGCAGCTGTTGACCAGCTTGAACTTTACGTCCAGGATCTCATCATACGAATAGTCCCGGATCTTGTCAGGCACTTCTATCGTTTCCTCATTGACAAACTGGCGCACCATCTGATCCAGTTCTTCTGCATCCCGCAGTCCCAGCGTATACAACAGGAAATCGCTGATACTTCCGCCGGATGTCAGAACCACCACGCATTCATTATATTTTTCCGGCCAGCGCCCGGCTTTCACCTCATACTGTGGCTTATACAGCTTTGTATTTTCCGGCATCTCATAAAACATATCTGTACTCATCATGGTGGACATCATGCTGTTTGTACTGTTGGCAGAGCTGATGCCCATGGGTTCAAAGGAAGTATCCGGATGGACCTGGCGCACCCCGTCCTCTTCCTGCCGGTAGATCTGCGGTGTTACATTATAAGAATATTCGACAGAATTGGTATATTTCCCAATCCCGCTCTCTTTGCTGTCCAGATAAGTTTTCAGAGATTTCAGGTCATTGGAATCCATACTGGAAAACATATCCGTCACCATCTGGATCACATTTACCTCCCCGGATTCTTTCTCCCCTTCACTTTCTTTCTGCGCGCTTGCCGCGCTGGAGGAAAGCATGGAAGTCATGTCAAATCCGGCGCTCTGGATCTGCAGCGGATATTCGGACAGGGTCTCTTCTTCTATGGAGTTGATGTATGCGTTTACTCCGGTAGACAGCGCCAGGATCAGGGCGATCCCGATAATGCCGATGGATCCGGCAAAGGAAGTCAGAAGGGTCCTTGCCTTCTTGGTCTTCAGGTTATTAAAACTGAGCGAAAGCGCAGTCAGAAAAGACATGGAGGCCTTCCCCATATTTTTGTGTTCCGCCGGTTCCAGCGTCGTTTCATCTACTGTAAATGGATCAGAATCCGAGCGGATGGTCCCGTCCTTAAGCCGGACGATCCGGGTGGCATAAGCCTCTGCCAGTTCGGGGTTGTGAGTAACCATGACCACCAGCCGGTCTTTTGCCACCTCTTTTAACAGATCCATGACCTGCACGCTGGTGTCACTGTCCAACGCTCCGGTAGGCTCGTCCGCCAGCAGGATGTCCGGGTCGTTGACCAGGGCTCTTGCAATGGCCACTCTCTGCATCTGTCCGCCGGAAAGTTGGTTCGGCTTTTTATGCACCTGCTCGCCAAGGCCCACTTTTTCCAGAGCCTCCCTGGCTCTCCGGATCCGCTCTCCTTTGTCAATGCCGGAAATGGTCAGCGCCAGTTCCACGTTGGAGAGGATACTCTGATGGGGGATCAGATTATAGCTTTGAAATACAAATCCAATGGTATGGTTGCGATAGGAGTCCCAGTCCCGGTCTTTATATTTTCTGGTGGAAATCCCGTTGATCACCAGGTCTCCGCTGTCATAGCGGTCCAGTCCGCCGATAATATTTAAAAGGGTGGTCTTTCCGGAACCACTGGGTCCCAGTATCGCCACAAATTCGTTGTCTCGCAAATTCAGGCTGACATCGTCCAGCGCTTTTTGCACCAGGCTGCCTGTCCGGTATTCTTTCCGGATATGTTTGATCTGAAGCATGTAAGTCTCTCCTTATCCCGTAAATACAGACGGGAATTTTCCCGTCCCGATCAACTACATTATACGGTTCCGCAAAAAAGAAAACAACATTTTGCAATGTATTTCCACTGCAAAATGTTGTTCTTTATACTTTGTTTATAAATCTTTTAGTGATATTTCATCTATGAAGCTTCTTCTGCTTCCTCCGGCGGTTCAATGGTCAGCCTGACTCTGGTGATCCGCTTTTCTTTCACTTCCTCCACCACAAAGGTCAGTCCTTCTTCCTTGAGCTCTACCACGTCATTTCCGCCTTCATTCGGGATGTAACCAAGCTGTTCCATCAGGAAGCCTGACAATGTATCATAATTCTCTGTCTCAAGAGAAAGATCCAGTTCCTCATTCAGATCCCAGATCTGGATGCCTCCGTCCAGAAGATAGGTGTGCTCGTCCACCTGCACGATCTCCGGCTCTACTTCATCATACTCTTCGTTGATGTCGCCCATGATCTCTTCTACCAGGTCTTCAATGGTAACGATACCGGAAAATCCGCCATACTCGTCCACCAGGATCGCCATACGCTTTCTGGCTTTCTGCATCTCGCGGAACAGAGCGTCCGCTTCCTTGGTCTCCGGCACGAAAAATGCCTTGTGGAGCATGCCGCGGATATCCATCTTGGCCGTCTGCGACTTGCGAAGCTCGATCATAACATCCTTAACGTAAAGCACGCCAATGATGTTGTCAATATTCTCTTCATACACCGGGATCCTTGAATGTCTGGATTCCAGGATCTCATCGATCATTTCTTCAAATGGCTCGTCGATATCCAGCGTAAACACGTCTCTTCTTGGAACCATCAGCTCTCTTGCTGTCCGGTCGTCGAATGCAAAGACGGAATCGATCATTTCCCTTTCTTCATCATCGAAAGTTCCTGTCTCATTTCCCATTTTCAGAAGCGCCTTGATCTCCTCTTCGGTCACCGCCTCTTCCTGATCCTCCGTCTTCATATGCAGTGCTTTGAGCACCACCTTGGTAGACACGGAAAGCAGTTTGATAAACGGTGAAAGCACGATGGAAATATAGTGGATCGGCATAACCGTCAGCATAGAAAAGGCTTCCGCTTTCTGAAGCGCGATCCGCTTTGGAACCAGCTCGCCAAACACCAGGTTAAAGAACATCAGCACCAGGGTCAGGCCGTTTCTTGCAATGCCGCTGCTGTACGGGACATTCATACTTCCCAGCCACTCAGCAACATAAGGCGCCAGGCCCGCCGCTGCAGATGCACTGGAATAGAAGCCTGCAAATGTGATCGCCACCTGGATGGTAGACAGGAACTTGGTCGAGTCCTCAAACAGGCCTTCGATCAGTCTGGCCTTCTTATTCCCCTCAGATGCCAGGGACCGGATCTTATTTTTGTTGACCGATACCACCGCCATCTCTGCTCCGGCGAAATAAGCGTTCATCAATGTAAAAAACAACAGTAACAATAAGTTAAAAAGAATAGTGTTCCCCGCAGGGTCTGCGTCCATAATAAAAAACTCCTCCTAAATTTAGACTCATTTAGAAGGAGTATATCATGTTCCGGCCGCTTTCGCAAGAGTTTGTTCATTTGGGACGTAGACCTTTGCAAAAGGTCTACGTCCCAAATTGCAATTTACCCTGTACCTTTTTGTAATTAAGGGTGTACCCGACCGAATGTTTACCTGCCGGCCAGGTATGCTTTCCGGCCTTCTTCGTACAGGTTTTTCCCTTCGCTGTCGATAATGACTACCAGGGGCATGTCTTCTACGTACAGCTTCCGCAGGGCTTCTGCGCCCAGGTCTTCGTAGGCGATCAGTTCTGCTTTCTTGATGCACTTGGCAAGCAGGGCTCCTGCGCCGCCAATGGCGCCAAAGTAAACGCCGCTGTATTTTTTCATGGCTTCTACTACTTCCGGCAGGCGGGCGCCTTTACCGATCATGCCCCGGGCGCCTACGGACATCATGGTGGGCGCGTAAGCGTCCATCCGTCCGCTGGTGGTGGGGCCGGCGCTTCCGATCACCTGGCCCGGCTTGGCCGGTGTAGGCCCTACATAGTAGATGGTGGCGTCAGTGGGATCAAAGGGCAGTTCTTCGCCTCTTGCCAGGGCTTCACACATCCTTTTATGTCCGGCGTCCCGGGAGGTATAGATGGTGCCGGTGAGCAGCACCTGGTCTCCTGCGTGAAGGGTTTTTGCCAGTTCTTCTGTCAGTGGTAAGGTAATCTTTCTTGCCATTTATATCACCTCCGATTTGTGGCGTGTCACATGGCAGTTGATGTTCACTGCGCAGGGCATGCCCGCGATGTGGGTGGGCAGGGTCTCGATATTCAGGCCGATGGCCGTGGTCCTGCCGCCAAATCCCTGTGGTCCGATGCCAAGTTCATTGATCTTTTCCAGCATTTCCTTCTCCAGATCTGCATAGAAGGGATCCGGATTGGAGGAATCCAGGGGGCGCATCAGCGCTTTTTTCGCCAGCAGGGCGCATTTATCAAAGGTGCCGCCAATGCCCACGCCTACTACCATGGGCGGACAGGGGTTGGGGCCTGCGGTCTCCACCGCCTCCAGGATGAAATCCTTGATCCCCTGCAGTCCCGCGGAAGGCTTGAACATCCGGATCTGGCTCATATTTTCGCTTCCAAATCCCTTGGGGCCTACGGTGACTTTGATCTGCTCGCCGGGCACGATTTCCGTGTAAAGCATAGCCGGTGTATTGTCCCCGGTATTGCCCCGGCGCACCGGATCCTTTACCACGGATTTTCGGAGATATCCGTTGGTGTAACCGCGGCGCACGCCTTCATCCACCGCCTCGGCAAGATCTCCTCCTGTCAGATGGACGTCCTGTCCGATCTCCAGAAAGACACAGGCCATCCCGGTATCCTGGCAGATGGGCACATTTTCCTTGTCCGCGATCTCAAAATTTTCAATAATATTATCCAGCACGCCCTGAGCGATCTCTCCGTCCTCTTTAGACCGGCAGCCCTGGATAGCGCATTTCACATCCTGGGGAAGATGATTGTTGGCTTCGATACAAAGCCGCTCGATCACATCCGTCAGGACGCTTACATTAATTTCACGCATGAATACCACTCCTTTCAACACTCTTTTCTTATCATAACCCAGTCATCCCCTGAAAGTCTACATTATCTATAGAAAGATCCCGATAAACTGGCAGCCCAGCACCACGAATACCAGAGCCACCGGATAGGTGGCCGCATAGGCGCTTGCCACGTCGTCGGTCTCGGTCACCCGAATCAGGGTTCCCAGAGCAGGGGTACTGGTCATACCGCCGCAGATGGAGCCCAGACTGTTGAAGAGGCTCAGCTTCAGCACCTTCGCGGCAAAGAAATATCCGACAAACATTGGGATCAGGGTGATCAGCGCCCCGTAAATGAAGAGTACCAGTCCTTCTTCCCTGAGGATCTCCACGAATCCCGCGCCGGCCTCCACGCCGGCTCCGATGAGGAAGAGAGCCAGGCCGAACTCCCGCAGGCACTCCAGCACGTGCTTCTCCACCTTCATGCTCAGCCTTCCAATCTTCCCGAAATGTCCCAGGATCAATCCGGCGATCAGCGGACCACCGGAGGTTCCCAGGGAAAATTCCGCTCCCCCGGGAAGGGGGATCACGATCTTGGCCAGGATGATCCCCAGCACAATGGCCAGGGCAAAGGGAAAGAATCCCATGCTGTCCGCGTAGAACAATTCTTCCTTTTTCGTCTTATGGAACTCCTCGTCCCCCACATTCTGGGCCGCCTCGAACCGGGCCCGCTCCGCCGCCATGTCGGTCTTCAGAAACTTGGGCACCAGCTGCACAAACAGCACCACGCCCACCACGCCAAAGGGATAGGCGATGCCGTATCCTACCGACGCATTGGCCGATCCGGTGGCGTCAATGGCCGCCGCAAGCCCCGGCGTACTGGTAAGCGCTCCTGCCATCATTCCTACGCTGACATCAGAAGGTACACCGGCAATCTCGATGATCCCGATTGTCGTCAGGGCGCCGATGATGATAATGATCGCTCCCAGCAAAATGTAGGATCTGGCGTTGATCTTAAAGTTCCGGAAAAATTTGGGGCCTGCAATAAATCCCACGGAGGTCACAAAACAGATCAGTCCCAGTTCTCTGACCAGATTCGGCACTTCGAATCCAAAATGTCCAAATACCAGAGCCACCAGAAGGACTCCTGCCGTCCCCAGTTCCACGCCCCGGATTTTAATACTTCCAACCAGGTAGCCGATGACGGCCACCAGAAATACGATCATCAATGTGTTTCCCAACACACTCTCCTGAAACCAGGCTGCGATTCCCACGGTCTCATCCCTTCCCTTCTTTATCTAAAATTCAGACAACTTTCTCCCGGTAAATGTAAAACACTTTTCTATTCTATCTATCTCTGGTGTCTTGCATATTTCGGCAGCAGAAGCGGCGATACATCGCCGGTCTCCAGTCCTGCCTCTTTCAGTTCTTCTGCGTAAGCCTGGATATGATCCAGGTTCATGGTTCCGATCTCCACCTGCTTCGCTTTTGCCGCCGCGGCTTTCCCTGCGTTTCGGCCAAATACGATGATGTCCAGAAGAGAATTTCCCATGAGACGGTTTCTTCCATGAATCCCGCCTACCGCCTCTCCGGCCACCAGAAGGTTATCCATTACCTTGGTAAATCCGTCGCCGCCGATCTCCAGACCGCCGTTCTGATAATGAAGGGTGGGGTAAACCAGGATCGGGACTTTCCGCATATCAATGTCATAGCGCAGATACATCCGCAACATAGCCGGGATCCGCTTCTCAATGGTGCCTTCTCCGCCCAGCTCCTCGATCATGGGCGTATCCAGCCACACACCGCTGCCAAGAGGGGTGTCCACACCTTTTCCTCTTGCCGTACATTCCCGGATGATCCCTGCAGCTGCCACGTCGCGGGTCTCCAGCGGATGCATGAAGGCTTCGCCCTCCACGTTGATCAGCTGAGCTCCCAGGGAACGTACTTTTTCCGTTACCAGCGCGCCGTAGATCTGGGATGGAAATGCCACGCCGGTGGGATGGTACTGGATGGTGTCCTGGTAAAGGAGGGGCGCTCCCGCCCGGTATCCCAGGATCAGGCCGTCTGCAGTTGCTCCGTAATGGTTGGAGGTGGGGAAGCCCTGATAATGCATCCGTCCTGCGCCTCCGGTGGCAATGATCACGGTCTTGGCCCGTGCCACCAGATAATCGCCGGTCTCCAGGTTCTGAAGAACCGCTCCTGCCACCTGGCCTTTCTCATCCTTGATCAGTTCCACTGCAGCGGTAAATTCCACCACCGGAATCTGCCGGTTCAGCACTTCATCCCGCAGGGTCCGCATGATCTCCGCTCCGGAGTAGTCCTTGCAGGCATGCATCCGCTTTCTGGAAGTTCCGCCGCCATGGGTGGTGATCATCCGTCCATTTTCATCTTTATCAAACATTACGCCCAGTTCATTGAGCCACTGGATGGCGTCCGGCGCTTCCATGACCAGCCGCTTCAGAAGTTCCGGCCTTGCGGCAAAATGTCCGCCTCCAAAAGCGTCCAGATAATGCTGGACCGGAGAATCATTTTCCTTGTCCGCCGCCTGGATGCCGCCCTCTGCCATCATGGTGTTGGCGTCGCCGATCCGAAGCTTGGTGACGATCATCACATCCGCTCCGGCTTCATTTGCCTCAATGGCTGCGGAAGCGCCTGCGCCGCCGCCGCCGATCACCAGTACGTCCACGTCATAATCCACTTTGTCAAGGTCGATTTCTTCCCCTAACAGACGGCTGTTGGAGTGGAGAAGATGCACCAGTTCTTCCGGCGCCTTCTGCCCTTTGTTGGGGCCGATCTTAATTTCTGTAAATGCTTCTGTGCGGTAATCCGGGTGGAATTCTTTCAGAAGCTCATCCTTTTCTTCTGCAGTCATCCGTCTGGCTTCTGTCTTCATACGTTCCGCCCGGCTGGCTTCTACCTTCTTTACAGATTCCATCATTTCCGGTGTAAACATGGTCTTCCCTCCTCCTATTTCTCAATCTCTCTGTTATTGTAAAGTTCCTGCATCTCTTCGATGGGCTTTTCCATGATCTGCTCGATCAGCTGATCATACTCCCCGTGGTGGATCTCCTCCACCCGGTTGGTAAGATGCTCTGATTCAGGCGCAATGTATTTCCCGGTAAGACGTCTTGCCAGAAGCCCCACCATGGGATGAGAGATCCCCGCCGGGCAGCGCACGGAACAACAGCCGCAGCCGATACAGTCGAAGGATTCCTCCGCGCATTTCTCAAACTCGCCCCGCTGTGCGTAGGCGATGTACTGCATTACGTTCAGATCCTGTGTGCATGCCTTGGTACAGGCGTTGCAGCCGATGCAGCTGTAGATCTCCGGATAAAGCTCCATCATGATCCGCTGCTCAGGCCTGATCTCTTCTATGTCATAAGTCCGCTTGTCTGTAGGGAAATAGGGAATGCTGGCCACATACATGCCTTCTTCCACCTGAGTCTGACAGGCAAGACCTGTCTTTAACTCATTCTTTCCCTTGATCCGGTAAATGGTGGCGCAGGCGCCGCAAAAACCATGCCGGCAGCCGCAGCCCCGTTTCAGTTCATATCCTGCATATTCCATGGCCGTCATAATGGTCAGGTCAGCAGGGACGCTGTATCGTTTTCCGAAAAAATATACGTTTACCATGTCTTCCATGAGTGTTCGTTCCTTTCCTGGTGACGCGCCCCTAGGTTTAACCTTTGGGCGCTTTTATGCTACAACCTCGATTTCGCTTACGCTGCATCTCGGTTGAGTTTCACATGTCTATAAAGTTGGCCTGTTTATCCTGCAGTGCCGGATCCGCCTGCCTTATCCCTTTAATATTCGTCTGGCATTTCGTCGATCTCGTCGCAGCGGAATACGGGGCCGTCTTTGCACACATATTTTGATCCAATGTTACATCTTCCGCATTTGCCTACGCCGCACTTCATCCGAAGTTCCAGGGTGGTGTAGACCTGCTCCCGTGAGAAGCCCAGTTCTTCCAGGCCTGCCAGGGTGAATTTGATCATGATGGGCGGTCCGCACACCAACACGGTTTTGTCTACGTCAAAGCCAAGTTCTTTTACGTAGTTGGGAACAAATCCCACGTGGCCGTCCCAGCCTTCTTCCTCCCGGTCGATGGTCAGATGGACATTCACGCCCTCTGCCTTCATCCACACTTCCTGGATCTCCTTTAACTGCACCAGGTCTTCTGCGGAGCGGGATCCGTAGACGATGTCCACGGTTCCGTATTTCTCCCGGTTATCCAGCACGTAATTGATCACGGACCTAAGTGGCGCAAGGCCGATGCCGCCGGCGATAAAGAGAAGATTCTTTCCCAGAAGTTTATCTTCCACCGGAAAGTGGTTTCCATAAGGACCACGCACGGTGATCTCATCTCCCACCTCCAGGCTGTGGAGATAATCGGTGAGAACGCCACATTTCTTAATGCTGAATTCCTGATATTCCCGATTGGTAGGCGAGGAAGTAATGGAAAACATTCCCTCGCTGACCCCCGGAGCGCACAGCATGGCGCACTGGCCCGGCATATGTTCGAAAAGCTTTCCGCCTTCCGGCGCATTCACCCGGAAGGTTTTGACATCCGGCGTCTCTTCCCGGATATCAGTAATCACTCCCACCTGCGGGATCAAAGTATCTAATTGATAATTCTTATGACAGGTACATTCGCTCATGCCTTTGCCCCCTCCTTTTCCTGAAATGCTTTTACCACCTTCACAATATTCAGAGACGCCGGACATTTTTCCACACACCGGCCGCAGCCTACGCAGGAGTACATCCCGTCATTGTTGGCCGGGAAATACACCAGCTTGTGCATGAACCGCTGGCGGAACCGTTCCTTCTGGCTGGTCCGGTTATTGCCGTGGGCCATCATGGTGAAATCCGAATACATGCAGGAATCCCAGCAGCGGTAGCGCTGTACCCCTTGTCCGGTATCATAGTCCTTGATGTCGTAGCACTGGCAGGTAGGGCACACGAAAGTACAGGTGCCGCAGGCCAGGCAGGGTTTGTAGAGTTCCTCCCACAGAGGCGACTCAAACTTCTCCATCAGCACATCCCCGTTCCATCCTTCCAGGGAAAGATGAGAATAAGGCAGTTCTTCCATGATGGAGCGGATCTTCTCCTCTTCTTCTGCCACTGCCGTTTCGCTTCCGGCATCCTCTGCTTTTTCAAGGAAATCTGCCAGCTTTTCGGTCAGCTTCTGTCCTTTTTCCGTCTCCGGCTTCCAGTACAGGGTGTCCTCCACCATCCAGGCTGCCACGTCTGCCGCCGGATGAGCCGCGTCCACGCCGAACACCTTGCAGAAGCAGGTCTCTTCCGGCTCATGACAGGCCAGGGCAACAATGGTGCCGTGGTCTCTTCTTGCAGCGTAGAAGGTGTCAATAGGATCGGAAAGGAATACCCGGTCCAGCACCTCTACTCCTTTTATGTCGCAGGCTTTCATGCCAAACACCACGAAATCCTGCTCTTTCAGTGTCTCCGGCTCTACACTTAACTTCTTCCCCTCCCGGTAACAGGTATACAGAGTTTCACTCTGGGGAAAGAACACGTCCTTGGGAGACTTCACGGTCTTCAAAGTGTCAAGGTCCACCTCTGCCTCTTCTCTCCACACGCCGAAATTGGTCTGGCCGGCGGTAGAAACCGGCAGATATAATTCCTGATCTGCGGCGATCTTCTGGAATAATGCAGGCAGATCTTCTCGTTTTATCTTATACATGCCCTAACTCCTTTCCGCCACGATCCCAGGCTCTGCGTCGTCCAACTGGTAACTGGTCAGGGGGCCTCTTTCCTCAAGGTCTGCGCCCGCCTGATACTCTCCGTACAGTTCATCGATATCTTTGATGAACTTCCGGTTGAAAAGATGAAGGGGGATCCCCTGTGGGCATACCCGGCTGCACTCGCCGCAGTCGGTACACCGTCCCGCCACATGGAAGGCCCGGATAATGTGGAACATCTTTTCCTCAAAGGAATCCACGTTGGCCTTCTGGGCGCTGTCAAATTTATTGCTGTCAAAGACGCATTTGCGGCAGCTGCAGGCCGGACATACATTCCGGCAGGCATTGCAGCGGATACATTTGCTCAGTTCCTTCTGGAAAAAGGCGAATTTTTCTTCCGGGCTCATGGCCTCGATCCGCTCTACTTCCGCGAACCGGTCCCCGTCTTTGGTCTCTTTGGACTCCCCGATGATCTCGTCGAAGATCATGTGGTCCTTGCCCTTACAGACATGACACCGCTCCAGCATGGCGTCCTTGTAAGGAACTTCCTTCTCTCCGTAAAGGGTCACAATGGTCAGGGTCTCGGCCTCATCCTCAAGGTTGGCCCCTGCGATGCTTTTGATCCCTTTGATCCCCATCCTGCGGATCCTCTCAATGTCCAGCTTGCCCTTGCAGCCCACACCGATGATATAGGCTTTCTCCCGGTCTACCCGGTGTTCTTTCATCAGCTGCTGGAAGCTGTAGGTGTCACAGGGTTTTAAGAATACCAGAGTCTTTCCCTCCATCTTAGAGGCCTCAATCATGTATTTACTTAAATTTGCCCCGCAGAATCCGTTATATACGAATTCTTCCAGGTCTTCTTCTTTCTCAAAATATGCCGGCTCCGGATTATAAGGCAGGTCGCCGGCTTTCCATCCCAGCACCCGTTTTACGGTTCCGTCGGCCAGGAGTTCTTTTGCCCGATTTACGATTTCCTGCATCTTAAATCCTCCAATCTTACGTTTTTCCCAAGGGATGTGATCTTGTCTACAAACTCATGCATGGTCTGGGAGAATTTCACACCTTCTGCCGCGGATACCCACTCTACCCGGGTCCGTCCGTTCTCCACCCCGATAAAATCCAGCATGGAGAAAAGAAGGGTCATTCTCCGCCTTGCATAGTAGTTTCCTGAGGTATAATGGCAGTCGCCAGGATGGCATCCGCAGATGATCACGCCGTCCGCCCCTCTTTCAAATGCTCTTAAGATAAACATGGGATTTACCCGGCAGGAACAGGGAACACGGATGATCTTTACATCTGCGGAGTAAGAAAGACGGCTGCTTCCTGCCAGATCCGCGCCGGCGTAGCTGCACCAGTTACAGCAAAACGCCACGATCTTAGGCTTAAATTCTTCTCTTGCTTCTATCGACATATAGCATCCACCTCCGCTAAAATCTGTCTGTTGGAAAATCCCTTCAGGTCCATAGCGCCGGAAGGACAGGTAACCGTGCAGGCGCCGCAGCCCTGGCAGAGAGCTTCGTTGACCACAGCAATGCGCCGTACTTCTCGGATCCCGTGGTCATTGACTTCCTTCTCTTCATAGGTAATGGCTCCGTAAGGACACACATTGGCACACTGGGAACAACCGTTGCACAGCAGCTCATCGGAATGGGCCGTACAGGGGTTGGTGAGAAGCTTATCCTTGGCCAGAAGTCCGATGGCCTTTACAGCCGCCGCTCCAGCCTGGGATACCGTCTCCGGAATATCTTTGGGTCCCTGGCACACGCCGGAGAGGAAGACTCCCGCTGTGGGGGACTCTACCGGACGAAGCTTGGCATGGGCTTCGGTCAGGAAATTATTGGTGTCAATGCTGGCAGTGAGCATGGTGGCGATTTTGCGCACATCCGGGTTTGGCTCAATGGCCGCCGCCAGGACTACCATATCCGCTTCCTTTAAGATCTGCTTGTTGTCCAGCAGATCCGCTCCCTGCACCAGAAGCTTTCCGTCCGGCTGGGGAATGACTTTGCCCACCTGTCCTTTGATATAGTTCACACCGTATTCTTCCACGGCCCGGCGGTAGAACTCATCAAAGTTCTTGCCCGGAGTCCGCACATCGATATAGAATACGGTTACATTTACATCCGGATACTTATCCCGGATCAGCATGGCGTGCTTGGCGGTATACATGCAGCAGATCTTGGAACAATAACTTTTGCCGCGGTTATCAGCGCACCGGCTTCCCACGCACTGGATGAACACAATCTCTTTGGGCGCCTTCCCGTCAGAGAGCCGTTCCAGATGACCTCCGGTTGGGCCTGCCGCGTTCATGATCCGCTCCAGTTCCAGGGAAGTGATCACATCCTTGCTCTGGCTGTAGGCATACTCGTCATAGTCGTCCAGTTTGATCATGTCGAATCCGGTAGCCACCACGATGGCGCCATATTTCTCGGTAATGATCTCATCCTTCTGCTCATAGTCGATGGCGCCTGCCTGGCACACCTTGGAGCAGATCCCGCATTTTCCGGTCTTAAACTTGATACAGGCCTCCCGGTCGATCACCGGCACATTGGGGATGGCCTGGGCAAACGGAGTATAGATGGCGCTCCGGTTATTTAACCCCCGGTTAAATTCGCTGGGCGTCTTCTTGCTGGGACATTTTTCCTGACAGACGCCGCAGCCGGTACATTTGCTCATATCCACGCTTCTTGCCTTCTTGCGGATGTCCACCGTGAAATCTCCCACAAATCCGGAGACTTTCTCTACTTCACTGTAGGTATAGATGTTGATATTTGGATGCGCGTTGGCCTCCACCATCTTCGGGGTCAGGATACAGGCCGAACAGTCCAGGGTGGGGAAGGTCTTGTCAAGCTGAGACATTCTTCCGCCGATACTGGGGGTCTTCTCCACGATATCCACCGGATACCCCGCGTCCGCGATATCAAGCGCCGTCTGGATGCCGGCGATCCCGCCGCCGATCACCAGAGCCCGCTTGGTCACCCGGCTCTCTCCCGGCTGAAGCGGTGTATTCAAATTCACTTTGGCCACAGCCGCACGCATCAGGATCACGGCCTTCTCGGTAGCCTCTTCCATATCTTTATGAATCCAGGAACAGTGTTCCCGGATGTTGGCAATTTCCACCATATAGGGGTTTAATCCTGCCCGCTCTGCCGCATTCCGGAAGGTATTCTCATGCATCCGTGGAGAACAGGAACACACCACAATGCCGCTTAAGTGCTTCTCCTGAATAGCCGCCCGGATCTTCTCCTGCCCGGCTTCGGAACACATATACTGATAATCTTCCGCATGGACCACGCCCGGCTCATGCAGAGCCATCTCTACTACTTTTTTTACATCTACCGTTGCGGCAATATTAGAACCGCAGTGGCAGACGAATACGCCGATCCTAAGCACCTTCCATCACCTCCTGTACCTTCTGAATGCACTGACTAATAACTGCTGTGGGATCTCCGGATCCAGCAGTTCCGGGATCTCGTCCGGACTTAAGTAGTCCCCGCCCCTTTGCCGCTCTACGATCTGTCTTGCCGCGTCGATGAGTTTTCCCGGCTTTACGTCCCGGGGACACCGCTGTACACAGGCAAAGCAGGACAGACATTTCCATAAGGATCTGGATTTTACCAGCGATTCAATATCTTCATTGATCACATAGGACACGAACTGATGAGGCTTGATGTCCATCTCATTATAGGATGGGCATGTAGCAGAACATTTGCCGCACTTCATACATTTCAAAGGATTGACGCCGCTGATCTCCCGGATCAGTTCCGCCTGTTTTTTCTTGTCTGTCATGCCTTCTTCACCTCATCTTTCACACCCAGAGCCTCTGCCAGAAGTTCGGTAAAATAATAAACCGGCAGATCGGTACTGGTATTTTTATTCAGATTATACATACATAAAGGACAGGCGGTGATCAGCATATCCGCGCCAAATCCTTCCGCGCTCTCTTCGATCTTCTGACACATGTTCTTAGACATTTCCTTTTCTTTTAAGGAAATATACCCTCCGCAGCACTCGTTGCGGTAAGGATAGATCACCGGCTCTGCGCCGATGGCCCGGATAAAGTCCTCCATGATCTTCGGATTCTCCGGATTGTCAAAAGACAGGATCTTTCCCGGGCGAAGGAGCAGACATCCATAGTAGGCGCCGATCTTCTTTCCTGTCAGAGGATTAACCACCTTTTCTTTTACTTTATCGAAACCGATCCGGTCCCTTAAAACCTCCAGAAAATGCAGGACTGTGGTCTCTCCCTCATAGGGCGTGGAAAGATCCAGATAGTTGTTAGCCCTGGTACGGATATCCTCTACATTTTTCATGTCGTCATTGACTCTTTTTAACACATGGTGACAGGCGGAACACAGAGTGACCAGTTCCTGCCCTTTTTCCCTGGCCGCATGCAGAGCCCGGACAGAGGCAAGTTTTGTGGCGATCTCATCGTTCCCCAGAGGGTACACGCCGCCGCAGCACTGCCATTCTTCCAGTTCTTCCAGTTCAAAGTCCAAAACTTTGGCCGAAGCCCGGGCGTATGCGTCCAGGTCTTCGGCTTTATTTTTCAGCGTACAGCCGGGGTAATAGCTGTATTTCATAGCGTTTCCTCCTCATTTCTTATATCTCAATCTGAGCGATCACATCTTTTAATACTTTGGCGCTGGCCTGCAGTCTCTCTACCTCTTCCTCTGTCAGGTGGATCGGGATCCGTCCCTGCACGCCTTTTGGTCCTACTAGGGTCAGCGTACTTAATGCCACATCCTCAATCCCATACTCGCCATGCATCATGCTGGAAACAGTTGCTACAGAATCGGATGCCGCAAGGATCAGATTACAAAGTTCACAGACTGCAACAGACACAGCGTAGAAAGTGGCTCCCTTCTTAGCGATCACCTGGCCGCCGGACTTGTGTACATATTCTTCCATTCCCGCTTTATCCAGCTCTTTTAAATCCACCTTATCCTTCATCACCTGATAGTAATCATCCAGGTTCATGCTGGCGATATCAGCGCTGTTCCACGGAACAAAAGAGGAATCCCCGTGTTCTCCGTAAACATAAGCGTGGATATTTTTCTGTGCCACATGGAAATGCTCTGACAGGCCGTAACGCAGACGCGCCGTATCCAGAATGGTTCCGGATCCGATGATCTGATTCTCTGGCAGACCGGAAATCTTTGTAAATACATAGGTCAGGATATCCACCGGATTGCTGACAATGATATAGATGGCATCCGGCGCCGCTTTCACGATCTCCGGCGTAATCTCTTTGATGATATTCACGTTCGTCTGTGTCAGTTCGATCCTGGTCTGGCCGGGCTTACGGGCAATCCCGGAAGTGATGATCACAATATCGGATCCTGCCGCATCCTCATAATCTCCTGCTATGATCGAAATCGGATTGCGGAAGCAGGTACCCTGCTTAATATCCATCACTTCCCCTTCCACTTTTTCCTTATTGATGTCAATGAGGACCAGTTCCGACGCAATGTCCTCTCCCGACAGTTTATAGGCGATTGTTGCCCCCACACTTCCTGCTCCAATAATAGTGATCTTACTGCTCATACGTTTCCTTTCCTTTCTTTTGATGAAATAAGATTGATAATTTTTTATCATAATAACATATCGTTAATTATTTGACAAGGAGTGTAT
>NZ_JACJLV010000131.1 GCF_016902415.1 Mordavella massiliensis
CTAGTAATCGCGAATCAGCATGTCGCGGTGAATACGTTCCCGGGTCTTGTACACACCGCCCGTCACACCATGGGAGTCAGTAACGCCCGAAGCCGGTGACCCAACCTTTTAGGAGGGAGCCGTCGAAGGCGGGACCGATAACTGGGGTGAAGTCGTAACAAGGTAGCCGTATCGGAAGGTGCGGCTGGATCACCTCCTTTCTAAGGAAGAAGAGAAGTAGGGGTCGTTGTTTATTATGTAGTTATCAGAGTCAGATTCGAGACAGCTGTCAAAAGCGTCGAGGGACTCCTGGTGGCGATGCGCTTGGGGGAAACACCCGTACCCATCCCGAACACGATGGTTAAGCCCTAAGCGGCCGATGGTACTGCACTGGAGACGGTGTGGGAGAGCAGGTGGCTGCCAGGAATAAAAAAAG
>NZ_JACJLV010000132.1 GCF_016902415.1 Mordavella massiliensis
TTTTTTGCTTTGTTTTCTTCAAAGTGTGTAATCATTACACAGTTTCCTGTTATAACAATTACCTCGGATGTCTTGATCAAGATATTTTGATCTTCGTTTCTTCTATGCAGTTTTCAAGGTACATCTCTGACTGATGTTTTATCAGTCATCAGAAACCCAAATCCCTTTGAACCTCTGATCACTGGTAAAACCAGCGCTATCATAACAGCACTGCCCTGCTGACCGGGTCGGCGGCGATAAGTTGTTGCTCATCTTTGCCAGTATCTATGATAAACTTTTCTCGGCAGCGATTCTGCCTTTTTCTTTTTTTATTCCTGGCAGCCACCTGCTCTCCCACACCGTCTCCAGTGCAGTACCATCGGCCGCTTAGGGCTTAACCATCGTGTTCGGGATGGGTACGGGTGTT
>NZ_JACJLV010000133.1 GCF_016902415.1 Mordavella massiliensis
TCGACGGCAGGCTTTCTTTGTATGAACACCAGTCCACGAAGAACCCGAATCTTCCGCTGCGGTTTCTGCTCTACATTTCGCATCTGTATTCCAGGCTGACTGTGAAAGAGAACCTATACGGAGAGACGATCGTACAGATTCCGGCGCCGGAATTTCTTATCTTCTATAACGGGAAGGATAAGATGCCGGAGCGGCAGATCCTGAAATTGTCTGACATGTACAGTGTGCAGGAGGGGCAGCCGAAGCTGGAACTGGAAGCCACGCTCCTCAATATTTCCGGGAGCAACAATCAGAAGTTGAAAGAAGCCTGCAGGACGCTGGGAGAGTATGCCATATATACGGATAAGATCCGGGCGTATACGGAAGAAA
>NZ_JACJLV010000134.1 GCF_016902415.1 Mordavella massiliensis
TTTCTTCCGTATACGCCCGGATCTTATCCGTATATATGGCATACTCTCCCAGCGTCCTGCAGGCTTCTTTCAACTTCTGATTGTTGCTCCCGGAAATATTGAGGAGCGTAGCTTCCAGCTCCAGCTTCGGTTGCCCATCCTGCACGCTGTACATATCAGACAATTTCAGGATCTGCCGCTCCGGCATCTTATCCTTTCCGTTATAAAAGATAAGAAACTCCGGCGCGGGATCTGTACAATCGTCTCTCCGTACAAGTTTTCTTTCACAGTCAGCCTGGAATACAGATGCGAAATGTAGAGCAGAAACCGCAGCGGAAGATTCGGGTTCTTCGTGGACTGGTGTTCATACAAAGAAAGCCTGCCGTCGA
>NZ_JACJLV010000135.1 GCF_016902415.1 Mordavella massiliensis
GTATATGGGTTTATAATAGAGTGGAGAAGGGGATTGTATTTATTTCTTCAAACGGGAAAAACATGGGGAGAGTTTTTGGTAATTTCAACTGTCGGAAATTTTGGCTGGCTTGATACACCTATGCTTTTGGGGGCTGTAATTTCAGTAATTGTTTTTTTGATTACAGTTTCATTGATTAGGAATACTGATCAAAAACAATATTATTTAAGGAAATGGGATATATTTATCATTATTGTTACAATAATAGCGATGATAGTATTTACGACTCTTTCACTAGTAGATCATACAATAAAAGTAACTTTATTTGGAAGTGAGGGGAGTCCTAATATCTATAATATAAGAGAAGCTGTGTACCAG
>NZ_JACJLV010000136.1 GCF_016902415.1 Mordavella massiliensis
TCTCCGCATCTACACTGCTGAAATACTTTTCGTTCTTTTGTATATATCCCTGCAGCTCCTTCCTTCTGCCCCTATATTTTAACATGCCCAGTACCTGTTGTAAATCTTCCGAAAGTCTTTGCAGTTCTGCTTCTTCCATATGTCCCGCATCAATCAGGTTCATCCGATAGTTGGGCACATATTTCCGTAAAACCTCTTTTGTCTCTCCATCCTTCCCTTCTGTTCCGGGCGGAAACATCCCGTACAGATCCGTGGCCCCGTCCCATTTCTTCTCATCATAATAAAATACCAGCGTAAGGATAGGATAGATAAAATCCTCCCGCCTGAATCTGGACAGGAACTCCTCCGTAC
>NZ_JACJLV010000137.1 GCF_016902415.1 Mordavella massiliensis
GTTTATACCAGACACATTTCCAGTCGTGAGATTAATATCTACAGTAGTTCGCCCAAGGAATTTCCCTTTCCTCAGCACATTGTATTCTACAATGGAACCCAGGAGGAACCGGACCGAAAAATTTTGAAGTTATCAGATCTCTTCCGGCGGCCAAACGGGGAGAAAGAGCCCTGTCTGGAATGTCAGACTTTGATGTTGAATATCAACTACGGGCATAACAGGGAATTGATGAAGAAGTGCAGGCGTCTGGAGGAATACGCCATATTCGTGGATACCATCCGGAAGAATCAGGCGAAAGG
>NZ_JACJLV010000138.1 GCF_016902415.1 Mordavella massiliensis
ATAATGCGATTAACGGGACGGACTATGACAATCCGGAAGAACTGGAGGTCAACACCCTGGAAAATGTGCTGTACCTTTCCATGAAGAACGATTTGTCTTTCCTGATCGATGCGGAGCTGAACCTGTATGAGCACCAGAGCACTTATAATCCCAATATGCCTATGCGGGGGGTTCTGTATTTTGCAGGCGTTTATACCAGACACATTTCCAGTCGTGAGATTAATATCTACAGTAGTTCGCCCAAGGAATTTCCCTTTCCTCAGCACATTGTATTCTACAATGGAACCCAGGAGGAAC
>NZ_JACJLV010000139.1 GCF_016902415.1 Mordavella massiliensis
TCGATCAGGAAAGACAAATCGTTCTTCATGGAAAGGTACAGCACATTTTCCAGGGTGTTGACCTCCAGTTCTTCCGGATTGTCATAGTCCGTCCCGTTAATCGCATTATATAGATCCAGAAGGTCCTTCTTATTCTTAAACACAAAGCGAAACAGGCGATCCTTGTAGTTGCGGTTCGCAGCAGGATATTCCTGAGTATGAAATTGTTGCATCATTGATTTTCTCCTTTCATTATAGAAAACAAAACAAACCGTTGCAACCTTTAAGTGAGCTCAAAAAAGGTCTGGA
>NZ_JACJLV010000140.1 GCF_016902415.1 Mordavella massiliensis
GGATCAATGGATATTTGCTCCTCCCCGAAGCTTTTCGCAGCTTATCACGTCTTTCATCGGCTCTTAGTGCCAAGGCATCCACCATACGCTCTTTCATGCATGACCAACTAGCTTTGAAAGCGGGTGGCGGTTTTTCACCGCTGTATTCTTCCAAAACTCACACGTGCATAGCGTTACACGCGTTGGTCTTCGGCCAATTTTTTGCTTTGTTTTCTTCAAAGTGTGTAATCATTACACAGTTTCCTGTTATAACAATTACCTCGGATGTCTTGATCAAGATATTTTG
>NZ_JACJLV010000015.1 GCF_016902415.1 Mordavella massiliensis
GCCTCATATCTCTGGTGTCATTCCATGCAAATATAATATTCCGCGCCGCATTTAGATCCATATTATTTACAACCTTAATAAATCTTTCAGTTGACTTATGCGATCTGGCAATTGCAAAATCATAATGTGTTGTCAGTTTACTTTTCCCTGTAAGGCAGATATTGTCAATATACCGCACATCATGTAAATCAAAGAATTTTTGTACATCCTCTAAGAACACCGCCTGGATATTGCTTCTTGACAGATAAAACATATCACTGACTTTAATCATACATTGTGCCAGCATGTGTTTTTTTAACGGAAGATCACCATCAGTACAATTCACCGTCAGTTCACCATCATCTGTTTTTGTTACTCCATATGCTGATATAATAGACTCCAGAATCATTTTTCTTCTGGTACTGCCAGAAAAATCAAATCCGCCCAACTGCAGGTCTCCTATCGTTGCTCCATCATCGGTTATGGTATATGTCTCATTTCCGTTATTAATAATGTACATTTCTATATGATCGTTATTCCGATCCAAAAAAGGCAACGTCATGCGAGATGTTGTTTCATTCACTCTAAACTGATCAATATTTTGTTTTAACCACTCTACATATATTTTCCCAAAATCCATATCTGTCTTTGCTTTCATCATATCACACCCTGCACATTATCTATAGATATATTGCAATACTCACAGAACCTTAAAAAAACGGTCATAAAATCAATACCACCCTGGTCCAGCTTTACAGGCATAATTGTTTCCAGGTCATATGCCCATGGAAGATTTCCCGTATCATGATCCGTTTCCCGGTAAATATGTATATGATTTCTGGAAGTCATAGTTCCATCCGGATTACGATGTGGTGGTGAATCTATATCAACCCGGTCAAAGAATTTCGAATTCACCATTTCCCGGCAAATCAATATTGTCCTTTACAAATATTTTTGTCAATGCCATCAGTTTGTCAAAATCTGAGTTTGTCATATCCGCATCATCCTTTGAGCTTTTATCAATCATATCATATTCTGATTGAGTTGAATATTACTTTATCTGTATTTTTATATTGCCAACATAGATTTCATTAAAGTATGAAACTATTCCATTAAAATCGGGGAGCATTTCTGCGAATATAAATGCAGAAATGCTCCCCAAACACATCAGCTAAATCCACCCGTCACTCAGTGATATCTTCTTAAAACCACACCGGCGCTGCTACTACTTCTCCGCTCATGGTATACAGCACGCCGCCCACGCTGTAGTAATTCGGATTCCCCGGCGCAGCCTCGATATACATCAGACTTCCCAGTCCATCGAATGCACCCGGTCCAATGTAAGTGATGTTGGCCGGAATATAGACTTCCGTGATCAGACCGGCTACCGAACTCAGTGCTCCGGCTTCGATCCCGGTACAGGCCGCATCTGACGGCAGCGCAAAGATTCCGTCTATCACGCTTCCGCCGGCACAGGAAATGATATGTCCGGCATCATTACAGGCAAACCCGTCCAGTTCCCGCCAGCCGGCGTATACTTCCAGCACCGCAGCATCCGCACCTGCATAATCTTCCGGGTTCACTCCTGTAAATGGAACAGTACATCCCGCATCCAAATACCAGCCGTCAAACACCTTGCCAGGCCGGAACGGCACACTCCATCCCTCTGCCGAAACCGCATCCATGGATTCTGTCATAGTGGAAAGCGCCGGTTCGCCGCCGTTACCGTTCAAATGGATAGTCAACGTCTCCGGAATCACTGCAGCTCCCGGCGTATCTGTGGTTCCAGGCGTATCCGTAGCGTCCGGTACAACTGTGGTTCCAGGCGTGTCCGTAACGCCCGGTGTCGTAATATCTTCCGTTGGGGTTATCACATCCGGAACAACTGCATCTGGTGTTGTCACCGTTGGCGCTGTTGCCGTCGGCGCTGTTACTGCCGATATTGCCTCTGCAGATGATGTCTTCGCTGGCGCCGGCGTTACAGCCGGCTCCGCCGTCATTGATCCCGCCTCAACCAGCAGGTTTTCTTCCGGAAGATTCAGCGCTTTCGCCAGGTTGACAGCCGTCAGCACATCCTCGATCGCAAGACTGTTTCCCGCGACATCCGGAAGCACATCCGCTCTCTCCCGCACACTCCAGGAATCTTTCGTATCCACTGCCACTACATTCTCAAAACTTTCCGCCGTAAAGGCAAGACTAATGATAAGCAATACCGCCAGCAGGATATAGCAGATCCTTTTCCGTATCTCTTCAATATCAATCTCTGATCTCGATAATCCAAGCACCATTTCCATAACTTCCCACCTCGCTTTTCTTCTATTATAAGCGGAAGTTGCGACAAATAAAAGTGGCATATTGACACATTTTATTCTGTTGGGTACACCCTGATTGCCGATTTGGGACACCGTAAAACGCAATTTGGGACGTAGACCTTTGCAAAAGGTCTACGTCCCAAACGTTACCTCACAGACTTTCTTTTTTCATACACCCAATATCCAACACCGCTCACTGCCAGCAGCATCATTACGATCCAGAGTCCGATAGGGCTCTCGTCGCCTGTCTTTGGCGCTGCTTTTGTATCGGTGGTTTTTGTATCACCGGAAGGCGCCGCAGATGGTGTCTGTGAATCTTTTCCAGAATCTGTTGTCTGGCTGTTCTGGCCGTTATTCTGTATCAGATTTCCTGTCTGATTCTGATTGTTCTGTGTCGTGTTTCCAGATTGATTCTGATTATTCTGTGTTGTGTTTCCTGTCTGGTTTTGTCCGTTCTGGCTTGTATTTCCAGACTGGTTCTGATCATCCGAAGGGGAATTCGGCTGATTCGTATCGGTAACTGCAGAGTTACTATTTCCGCCAGCGCCGGTGCCGCCATTATTTACCGGCGGGTTGGGCTGGCTATTATCCGGTTCTTCTGCCGGTGGATTTGGCTGGCTATTATCCGGTTCTTCTGCCGGCGGGTTGGGCTCACTGTTATCCGGCTCTTCTGCCGGTGGATCGTTCAGCGCCACCACGTACGGTGAAAATCCTGTCGTCTCGATAACCGCCTGTCCGTCTTTTACGTCCGGATCATAGGTCTCCATGAAAGCCTCCCCGTCTTTTTCTGTATAATGAAGGACGATAATTTTCTGTCCCTCATATGCTTTATCTATCGGGAAGGCGAGTTCTACGCTCTGGCCTTCTTCCAGTTCCTGGCTGATAGTAATATCATATACGCCAAGAATGGTATGGCCTTTCACCGGCTCTGTATAAACGGCATACTGTTCGGATTCCTCCGCCACCTGATTTACGGCTACTGTTGTGCCCTGATCCAGTTCGCCTTTAACCGAAATGCCAGTCGTCTCATCCTTTACTGTTTCTATGACAGGTTCTGATACCTCTGGTGTCTCCGGTTCTGTCGGCTCGCCAGGCTCTGTCGGCTCAACAGGTTCTGTCGGCTCAACGGGTTCTGTCGGCTCTTCCACCGGAACTACGGTAACGACTGCCTCGGCTTTCTTTGCCGGATCTGCAGCTGATGTTACGGTAACCGTCAATGTCTGTGCCGTCTCATCTGCTCCGATTTCCAGTTTTCCGTTTTCGTCAATTTTGGTGTCTGCGCTTACGGCTCCGGCAACGCTCCAGGTCACTTCTTTAGAGAAATCTCCGGTACCGGTCACAGCCACGCCAAAGGTCAGGCCTTCTCCCGGCTGCAGTTTTGCTTCGGCCGGATTTACAGCAACGGATTCCACGGTTGCCGGTTCTGTTACGGTGACAGCCTGCTCTGCTGTTTTGGTAACATTTTCTGCTGTGTAGCTGACCGTAACACTGGTCATGCCGGTCTGCATGGTTCCCGCACTGTAGGTGACGTCTTTCGTTACGTCTGTTTCCGACCCATCGCTCCATTTTGCAGCTACGGAAATACCGGCGGGATCAAAATTTTCTCCTGCGGTGTAGGATGTTTTTGCCGGCGCCTGTTTGATCTCGATGGAAGATAATTCTTTCTTTACTTCGACATTGGCGCCCTGGCTCACTACAGATACATAATCTGCAGATATGTAAGCATACATCTGGTCATAATTATAATTGCCCTGTTTTTCGACTACGCTGCTGCGGTCTCCATTTAACACAGCGTCACTCTGGATCCGGTAAAATCCGTTCTCTGCTATGGTGTTCTGGATCAACACTGCGTAATTTGCCCATCCTCCGGTCTTATAAAGCAATGTTCCGGATGCACTGGCAGCATTTCGAACATTTACATTGTTATGACTGGTATTAACCGTGTCTTTGATTCCCAGGGAATATTTGTAAGCATCTCTCATGCCTGCGTTACGGTCCAGGGACCAGAGCAGATTCGCGTTTCTTTCACCCCAGTATGGATCCGAGGCATAGCTTACATTGATACCGCTGCCCTTATTCCCGAGAAAACCGCCTTTGTATCTCCAGTCGTTGGGGAACAGATATCCTCTGGACATCCATCCGTCCGCATACTGGCGGATACATTCCTGCGGACTTGCATAGGTAGAAGCACTGGTACCCGGTGAAGTATCAACCGCATTCAGGCCGAATAGATTGTTCTTTTCCATAGCAATAGAACTCTTTCCCCAGCCGCTTTCGTTTGCTCCGATACATGCCATAATCATGGCGTTGACACCAGAAGTGTTCTGCCCGGAAATCAGGAAGTCACCGACATTATACATCTTCGAAGATGATCCGGCTCTGGGATTAATCATCCCGTTCAGATCTGCCGCACTATAGCTGGTTTCGCTTCGCAGCGGCAAATACTGAAAATAATTATAGTAGGGACTGTCTGGATTCACCGAATGGGAGCGTGTTTCACTCCGGTAATCATCCAGCATCACTGCATAATCTGTATAAAAATAATGCCCGTCATAACTGTAATAAGTGGTTCCACTCGACAGATATGATGGAGCATTTCCGTTGTCAAGAGTCGTCGCATGTCCCGGTGTGGTCATGTCCTGAGTAACATAATGCAGAAGCTTTCCATTTGATACTTTATAACAGCTGTAAGACTTCGCATCAGACAGGTTGATGACCTGTACCTCACTTGCCGCCACCTCGCCTACAACGCCGGAAAGCATGAATCTGACTTTCCCGTCATAGGTTCCCAGGTATGCCGCATCCGCACCATATGCGCCGTTGGTATATCCGGCGACGCCGGTGTGGTATTCTTTGTAACTGGTGGTTGCATTTCCCTTTGTCCGGAAATTTACAACCTGAATACTCGACGTTCTTGAGAATAATCGCATTTTCGGCTGCTGTACCGTACCCTCTGAATCATCCACCTCGTAGATATTACCGTTCTCGTCCATTCCGGTAACTTCTTCGAGACGCTGAGGGTTCTCATCCTGTAATGCTGATCCTGCAGACGCCTGCTCCCCTTGCGTTTCTTCTGCATGGCTCTCGAACACTGCCGCACCTGAAATGGTCAGGCAGAAGAAAAGAGCCGGTATCAGCAATTTTCGTATCTTATTCACTCACTCCTCCTTTTCTTTCCCCTTATTGAATAATAAAGATACCGATACAGCTTAAACATAACATAGATTGACAGAATATGCAATTATTGTATGAAAATTTCCAACAACTTCCTGTAACGGGTACACCCTGATTGCCGATTTGGGACACCGTAAAATGCAATTGGGGACGTAGACCTTTGCAAAAGGTCTACGTCCCCTGTTAGCAACTTAACAATCATTCCCCGAGCCCGTCTCTGACGGCTTCCAGCATGGCCGCCATGGCTTCTTCTTCGTCTTCGCCTTCGCACACCAGGGTGATCTCGTCCCCCATCTTGATGCACGCGCCGAGCACGCTCAGCACGCTTTTGGCGTTGGCGGACACGTCATCGTACTCAAAGGTTACGCGGCATTTGTATCTGCTGGCCACATTGCAGAAGATTCCTGCAGGGCGCAGATGCAGTCCGGTTGGATTTGTGATGGTCACTGTTTGCCGAAGCATGATCGAACCTCCTGTATTATTCTGTCTGTTTCTGAACGGCGTTGTTCCTGCCGTTCTCGTCTTCTGTGCTGTTTGACTTCTGCCGCAGGATGATCTCTACATCGGCTTCGCTTGCCAGTGTACAGTCTTCCGGCAGATCTACGTTCAGCGGCACGGTATAGGTGCCTGTGCTGGTGTAGTTTTTCAGGTCTATGGACACCTTCTTTGCCAGTGTCAGGCTCTGAAGGGTTTCTTCCGGTCCCCGGATCTGCAGTTCCAGATCTACGGTGGTCCCGTAGCTTACTTCCAGGTTGCTGGCCAGGTTGCTGACTACGATGGAGTTGGTGGACACTTCGAATACCTGGGCTCCCGGCTGGTTGACCGGGATCGTCACTACGACGTTGTTGGCGTTTGGATCTACCAGTGTCACGCCGTCCGGAAGGTATTTCGTGATATCTACGGTGCGTTCTGTTCTTTCGGTCAGCCCTGCCAGTTCCAGTTCGCTCTCCGGGATCTGGATCTCGTCCAGTTCTTTCATGGCGTCTTCATCGCCGGACAGCAGCACCTCCTGCGGCTCGCAGCTGATCTCGCCGATGCTGTATCCTTCTGCCGCCGAGATGCCGGATGTATCGATGTCGATCGGCACATTTTTGGTCTGATAGAGTTCTACTTCTACGGATACTCCTTCGTCTCCCAGATTGTTTACCAGAAGTGTCTGGTCGATCACGTTATTATTTACATCGTATAAGATCAGGTTTGCTTCCAGCTCTGCATTTTCTGACAGTCCGGATACGTCTACTTCCGCGCAGACTCTGTTGATGCTGTTGAGCACGCTCTTTGGTCCGCGGATGGTCACGCCCTCCGGATCCGCCCGCAGGTTGCCGATCACATAGCCTTCCCGCACGGTTCCGATGGTGGTCGGAGTGATCGGGAAGTTATTTCTGGCCTCTTCCTCGATCTTCACCTGAAGATTCCGTGGAGTCGAATAAGCTTCCTCGTAGCTGTGTCCTTCTATGGTCACCTTGATCGGCACC
This sequence comes from Mordavella massiliensis, assembly GCF_016902415.1. Classification (GTDB taxonomy): domain Bacteria; phylum Bacillota; class Clostridia; order Lachnospirales; family Lachnospiraceae; genus Merdimonas; species Merdimonas faecigallinarum. The sequence goes on from NZ_JACJLV010000015.1 coordinate 6,941, forward strand.
TGGGTGCCGAGGGTCAGTTCCCGCATATCTGCCACAGCATGGATATCATCCGCTGTGATCCGGCTCAGCTCCTGCCTTGTGGCGGTAACCGTCACGTTCACCTGCTGGGTTCCGTCCAGGATCTGGTACGTGCGGTTGCTGGCCGTCACGATATCATCGTTTACCACCGTTACCGGGATATCTGTAAATGTGCGGTCTGTGACCGGATTATCGATATTCACCACCAGGAACCACAGGGTAACTGCGGCCAGGAAGGCTAATATCTTAAGGCCGAGATTATTCATCAGTTCTTTTCTCATTCTTGCGCCTTCCTTTCCAAAACTTATGCAGTTTTCCTTCTTCTTTTTTCGGTGCCTGGATCTCCGTCAGCATCTTCCGCAGCTCGTCTTCTTTGATGTCACGGTAAAGTTTCCCGCCAAGGGCCGCAGAAACGGCGCCGGTTTCCTCTGACACCACGATGACCAGCGCGTCGCTGACCTCACTCATGCCAAGAGCCGCCCGGTGTCTGGTTCCCAGATCCTTGCTGATACTCATGTTATCCGAAAGGGGCAGATAGCAGGTAGCGGACACGATCCTGTCTCCGCGCACGATAATGGCTCCGTCATGCAGCGGAGTATTATGCTCAAAAATGTTGATCAGCACCTGGCTGGACACCAGACAGTCCAGCTGGATGCCGGTACTTTCATATTCTGTCAGCCGGATGGCCTGTTCCACCACGATCAGCGCGCCCGTCTTCACTCTGCCCATGGCATAGGAGGCGCGGATCATGCCTTCCCTGGTCTCCTCGCTGAAATTCGCCTTCTCTTTATTTCCCTCAAAGGGCACCACAGATACCAGGAATTTCCGTTCTCCCAGTTTCTCCAGACCTCTCCTAAGTTCCGGCTGGAAAACCACGATGGCCGCCGTTGCCATGACGGTCACCAGATTCTCGGCAATAAACAGAATGGTATGCATATTAAAAATAACCGCAAGAAGGATGAACACTGCAAGAACGAGGATTCCCCGCAGCAGCATCCAGGCTTTGGTATTTTTAATCCAGACGATGATCTGGTAGATCAGAAAAGTCAGAATGAGCACTTCGATAACATCTGTCACCTGTATGCTGGGAAAATAGAAATCCAGCGCATACCGGTCCAGAATTCCCCTGATCATGTGTCCCATCTTTTCACCCCTCTTTCTGCTGATCGTTCCTGTTTATTGAACTTACTGACTGATCTTGATGAATCTTGCTTATTTATCTTTCTTAAATTCCTCTTTCAGGCTCCGGGTCAGAAGCATATTGTCTACGTCCTGATCCTTCATGTGCCGTCTCTTCTTTGCCTGTCTGCGGACCTCTTCCGCATCAATGATCTCGGTCTCCTGCCGTTCGTTGATGCGTTTCACCGTTTTCTCAGGAGCAGCAACGGAGATCTTTGGAACTGCTTTCACATAATAATAGTATTCGTCATCTTCGTACTGAAGATTCTCGCTTCTTGCATAATCTACGGTAAAGAAGAAAAGTTCCAGAACCAGTCCGATCACGACTGCCGCGATACTTCCGGCGATCATCGGGCCGTAGGAAGTATGTACGCCAAAGGCAATGTCGCCCACGGCGATCACGATGATATTGGCTACCGCGCCTGCTACGATCGCGATCTTCCATGCATGGTCCATCGCCTGGCGGCGCAGGGTATATACGACAAAGCAGCAGATGATAAATGCGGCGATCACGATCCACATTTCTTTATTCTGGAACACCTGCTTGAGGCAGCCGGGGATCTGTGTCATCAGATCTGCGCTCCCTTCCAGCGAGGAAACATTTTCCCGCACATATTCCAGCAGGTAAAATACGATCGTTCCGCAGGTCATGGCGATAACGCTGACCGGAGAAAGCACCAGGCCGCAGGCAACCGGGATCACGTAGGGGATCTTCAGGAAAAATGCCAGCGGGGTCAGAAGGACCAGAAGCGCCATCTTCGGCGTGAGCCTGAGATAAAAGATATACAGTACCAGAAATACTAGCGCTGTTACTATCAGAATTCCCAGAGATACGGCAAACATGTGGGCCAGGATCAGCACCGTTGCCGCCAGTACGGTAAACCCAAGCGGCAGGAAGGTACAGATAATCGCCAGTCCCAGCGCAGCTACCGGCGAAGCCAGCGCGTCCATGAATCCCACATTGTGATTGATGAGGGCAAACGCCGCCAGCGCCAGAATGAACTGTCCCGTTTTATTGATGATCCTGGAATGCCGGGCGTACAGCTCCTGTATTTTTTCACGATATACATAGATTGTATCCATTTGTCTATCTCCTTTTTCTCTTCATCTATTCCTGTAAATCCTGTGAATCCTGCGAATCATTTCTGCCGTACATCTTCAGAAGACGGGTCAGGTCATGATTGTACTTCTTCACTCTTTGTCTGGAGTTTTTATGCTTCTTATTGTAAATATGACTGGCGATCATCAGGTAAATGATCACCACAGCCAGCCAGCCTACGACCGCCATGCCGCCCATGAGTACCATAACCGCCATGGACATATGGCCCAGAAGACTGTCAAGACCTGCCAGCACTGCCATGGCCACCACACAGATGTAGCCGATGGTCACCCAGATAAAGGCGCACAGCATGTGAAGGCTGACATAATCCTTGCGGTAGTACGCGCTGATCTTAAAATCTTCCTTCCCTTCTGTCTCCTCATATAAGGCCAGCCGGGTCATCAGTTTCACTTTTCTCTCATCTAACATAATACACCTCAAATGTCTTACTGACTTCTAAACATCATTTTCAGTATAACAAATATCCTTATCCTTGTCCAATACTTATCGTTAAAAAGTAGACTTTTTGAACGCCTGCCGCCCTGAGTGCTTTTGCGGCCGCATCCATGGTATTTCCGGTGGTGTAGATATCGTCGACGAGGAGTACGGTCCGGACCGGCCGGAAGTTTTTTGAAACGGTAAATGCACCTGTGATATTTCTTCTCCGGTCCTGCCTTCCCAGCCGTTTCTGGGCGGTCGTATCCCGGGTTCTTACAAGGGCCTCTTTGTCCGCAGAGATCCCCAGGCGCCGGCTCAGATCCTCTGCCAGGAGGGCAGCCTGATTAAAGCCTCTCTTTCGGAGACGCTTTTTATGAAGGGGGACGGGAACGAGCAGATCCGGCCTCCACCTGGCAATCTGCTGCCCGAATCCTTTGCTCATTTCTTCTGCATAAAAATGGGAAAATCTACGCTGATTGTGATACTTGAACTGATAGACAGACCAGGGCACCGGCTTTTTGTGAAGCCAGAGACTTACTCCCTGATCAAAAGAACGGCGGACCTCCATGCAGTCCCGGCAGTATTCCTGTTCCGGAGAACGGACCGGCCTGCCGCACTGCATACACCGGGGCTCCCGGATGACCAGCCGGTCCACGGCTTTGCGGCATGCCGGGCAGATGCCCTGCCGGCTGGCTTTTCCGCAGAACGGGCAGATTTCCGGCCACAGAAGCTCAGCAAGAAAGGCAGCCGCCTTTCCGGAGATCTCCGCCACGTGATTCCATATTTTTTTCATATTTTACATCTTTCCAAATGAATGGCGCGGATCTTCGGATTACTGGAATTCCCGGATCCGCTCGGCAAGGCTGGTGTTGCGTTTCTGATCCTGGTTGTTCTGGATCATTTCCTGAAAAACAGCCTCGCTTCCTACAAGAGTGACACATTTTTTTGCCCGGGTCACAGCGGTATAAAGAAGGTTCCGGTGATACAACTGTCTGGGACCTTTCAGCAGCGGGATCACCACAGCCGGATATTCGCTTCCCTGGGCCTTATGTACGGTGATGGCGTAGGCCAGTTCCAGTTCGTCGGCCAGACTGTAGGGGTAAGTCACCTGCCGGTGTTCGTCGTATTCTACGGTAATGGTTTCCTGATAGGGGTTGATCTCCCGGATCACTCCCATGTCCCCATTGAAAATCCCCTGCCCTTTGTCAATGGTCAGGCCGTATCTGGTCCGGATCTCCCACTCCAGCTGGTAATTATTTTTGATCTGCATCACCTTATCCCCCTCCCGGAACAGGTGCTCGCCCCATTCTCTCTCCTGTTTTTCCGGAGCGGGCGGGTTCAGGTACTGCTGCAGGATCTTGTTCAGACGCTCCACGCCCAGAAGGCCTTTACGCATGGGGGTGAGCACCTGAATATCATAGGTGTCTGCCTCCACGTATGAAGGCAGTTTTTTCTGGATCAGGGTCAGGATGACGCTGATGATCACGTCTGCCTCCTGCCGTTTCAGGAAAAAGAAATCCCGGCTCTGATTGTCCAGAACCACCGGTTCTCCCCGGTTGATCTTGTGGGCGTTTACCACGATGTCACTTTCGCCTGCCTGCCGGAAGATCTTGGTCAGCATCACCACAGGGAAGCAGCCGGATTCAATGATATCCTTAAGGACGCTTCCGGGTCCCACGCTGGGCAGCTGGTTCTGGTCTCCCACCAGGATCAGCCGGGTGCCGGGCAGCACGGCTTTGAGAAGCGCGTTCATCAGGGGCAGATCCACCATGGACACCTCGTCAATGATGAGGACGTCTGTATCCAGGGGATTTTCTTCATTTCTCTGGAACCCGCCTTCTCCTTCGCCCTCCGGGCCTCCGCTTACTTCCAGAAGCCGGTGGATGGTGGACGCCTCATATCCGGTGGCCTCTGTCATCCGTTTGGCCGCTCTTCCGGTAGGCGCGGCCAGAAGGATCGTCATGCCCTCGCTTTCAAAGAAACGGATCATGGCATTGATGGTGGTGGTCTTTCCGGTTCCCGGTCCTCCGGTCAGCACCAGGATCCCCCGTTTTACCGCTTCAGTCACTGCCTTTTTTTGCATCTCGTCCAGGCACAGTCCGGTGTGATCTTCGATTTTTTCCAGACGCTCCAGAAGCAGGTCTTCAGGAACCGTCTGAGACACATTCAGGTCATGGAGCATTTTTGCAGTCTGCAGCTCCATGTAATAAAAATGGGATGCATAGACCCGGACGCCGTCTTCTGCCTCTTTTACCACGATCTTTCTTTCCATGGCCAGGTCCATCAGGTAATTTTCAATATGGCTGATCTCTACTTCCAGAAGCCTGCCGGCCCGCCATAAAAGGGCGTCCTGCAGTAAATAGATGTGCCCCTCTGCAATGCTCTGCATCAGGGTATAAAAGATACCGCTGCGGATCCGGTAATCCGAATCGGTGTGGATCCCTACTTTGGCCGCGATCTCATCGGCGGTCTTAAAACCGACGCCCGCCACATCATCAGCCAGCCGGTAGGGGTTTTCCTCGATCACCCGGTAGATGTTCCGCCCGTAATGCTGATAGATCTTTGCCGCAAGGGTGGCGGAAATACCATATTTCTGCAGGTACAGCATGGCCTGGCGCATATCCTTTTTTTCCTCCGCCTGTACGGCGATCTCCCGTGCCTTCCGTTCGCTGATCCCTTTGATCTCCGCCAGACGCTCCGGCTCTTCTTCGATGATGCGGAACGTGTCTTCTTTGAACTTTTTAACGATCCGACCGGCCAGGGCCGCCCCCACGCCTTTGATGGCGCCGGAGCCCAGATACCGCTCGATCGAAACCAGATCCTCCGGTTCGCACACCTGAGAGGTCTTCACAGAAAACTGAAGACCATAAAGTTTATGCGTGGTATACTCCCCCTCCATCTCCAGCAGCTCGCCTTCCTCGATGAAGTGGAAATTTCCCACGCAGGTCACTTCTCCATCGTCGTTATTCAGATGAAATACTGTATATCCGTTATCGTCATTGCGGAATACAATGTGTTCTACATATCCTTTGATCTTATCCATCAGTACTCTTTCCGCCCGCCTGAAAATTCTACAAACTGCCCGGTGCCGATGGCAACCACCTGCATCGGTTCTTCTGCCGTCATGGTATTAATGCCTGTCCGTTCTTCGATCAATTCTTCCAGTCCCCGAAGCATGGAGCCTCCTCCGGTGAGCATGATCCCCCGGTCCAGGATATCCGCGGACAATTCCGGCGGCGTGCGTTCCAGAACACTGATGACCGCCTCCACGATCTGTCCGGTAGGCTCTCTTAAGGCTTCCTCTGTCTCGGATGAGGTAACGGTCACGGTCTTGGGAAGGCCGGTAACCAGATTTCTTCCCCGGACTTCCATGGACTCCTCATCGATCAGCGGATAGGTGGTGCCGATCTTGATCTTAATGTCTTCTGCGGTCCTCTCCCCGATCAGCAGGTTGTGTTTTTTCCGCATAAACCGGACGATGGCCTCGTCAAAATCGTCTCCAGCCAGCTTCAGGGAGGTGTTCACCACCGTGCCGCCAAGGGAGATCACTGCAATATCCGACGTGCCGCCGCCGATGTCTACGATCATATTGCCGCAGGGCTTGGAGATATCGATCCCTGCTCCAATGGCCGCAGCCACCGGTTCCTCGATCAGATTCACTTCTCTGGCCCCGGCTGCGTACGCTGCTTCCTCCACCGCTTTTCTCTCTACCTCGGTGACGCCGCTTGGCACGCAGATGCTGATGCGGGGCTTCTTAAAGGTACGTTTCCCCAGAGCCTTCTGGACGAAATATTTGATCATCTTTTCCGTAACGGTATAATCCGAAATGACACCCTGGCGCAGAGGACGCACCGCGATGATATTTCCCGGCGTCCTTCCCAGCATCAGCCGGGCCTCCTCCCCGATCGCCTTGATCGCGTTCGAATCCCGGTCGTAGGCAACCACGGAAGGTTCTTTTAAGATCACGCCTTTTCCTTTGACATAAACCAGGACGCTGGCAGTTCCCAGATCGATCCCTATATCTGCTGACATCCTTATTCCCCTTTCGTCATCATACTGTCTCGCTCTCTTTTGTGCACGTACCATTATAATCAAATTTCCGAAAAATGGAAAGACTTATTTCCTTAATTCTTTGGAAAGCATCGGCCGGATCCGACACTATTTTTTCAGAGCAGCGTCGATATACCTGCCGGTATAGGACACCGGATTTGCCGCCACTTCTTCGGGCGTTCCCTGGGCGATCACGGTTCCGCCCTTCTCTCCGCCTTCCGGCCCGATGTCTATGATATAGTCGGCGGTTTTGATCACATCCAGGTTGTGCTCGATCACGATCACGGTGTTGCCGTCCGCGGACAGGCGGTGCAGGATCTCGGTCAGCTTGTGCACATCTGCGAAATGAAGGCCCGTGGTGGGCTCATCCAGGATATAAATGGTCCTGCCGGTGCTTCGTTTGCTAAGCTCCGCCGCCAGCTTGATCCTTTGCGCCTCTCCGCCTGACAGGGTGGTAGACGGCTGCCCCAGACGGATATAGGACAGTCCTACGTCATATAAGGTCTCCATTTTTCTCCGGATGCTCGGCACATGTTCGAAGAAATGCAGAGCCTCTTCCACTGTCATATTTAACACATCATAAATGCTTTTTCCTTTGTATTTGACTTCCAGTGTTTCCCGGTTATAACGCTTCCCTTTACACACCTCGCAGGGCACGTAAACATCCGGCAGGAAATGCATTTCAATCTTCAGGATCCCGTCTCCGCTGCAGGCTTCGCATCGTCCGCCTTTGACATTGAAACTGAACCGGCCTTTCTGATAGCCTCTTGCTTTGGCGTCCGGCGTGGCAGCGAACAGTTCCCGGATCAGATCAAAGACTCCGGTATAGGTGGCCGGATTGGATCTGGGCGTCCGCCCGATGGGGGACTGGTCAATATTGATAACCTTGTCCAGCTTTTCCAGCCCCTGGATGTCCTTATGTTTTCCGGGGATCACTCTGGCCCGGTTCAGGTCTCTTGCCAGGCGTTTGTAAAGAATTTCGTTTACAAGTGAAGATTTTCCTGACCCGGACACGCCGGTCACACAGGTCATAACCCCCAGAGGAAATTTAACGTCAATATTTTTCAGATTGTTTTCCCTTGCCCCTGTCACCTTCAGCCAGCCGGTGGGTTTTGCCCGGTGGTCCGGCACCGGAATTTTAATCCTTCCACTTAGGTATGCGCCGGTAATGGAATTTTTATTCGCCATAATTTCTTTTGCCGTGCCTTCTGCCACCACTTCTCCGCCGTGTTCGCCGGCGCCCGGGCCGATATCCACGATATGGTCCGCCTCCAGCATGGTGTCCTCGTCATGCTCTACCACGATCACGGAGTTGCCCAGATCCCGCAGATGCTTCAGGGTGGCAAGGAGCTTATCGTTGTCCCGCTGGTGAAGACCGATGCTTGGCTCGTCCAGAATATACGCCACGCCCACCAGACCGGAGCCGATCTGGGTGGCCAGTCGGATCCTCTGTGCCTCTCCGCCTGAGAGGGTGCCGGTGGCACGGGCCAGGGTCAGATAATCCAGGCCCACATCCATGAGAAACTGAATCCTTGCCTTGATTTCTTTCAGAATCTGGCCGCCGATCATCATCTGGTGCTTATTCAGCTTCAGCTTATCCAGGAATTTCTGCAGACGTTCCACAGAAAGAGCCGTTACTTCCGCAATATTCTTACCGCCCACCGTTACCGCCAGGGCGCCCGGCTTCAGCCTCTGCCCTTTGCAGGCGTGGCAGGGCGTGATCCGCATGAATTCTTCGTATTCTGCCTTCATGGTCTCGGACGCTGTCTCACGGTAGCGCCGCTCCACATTTTTCAGCAGGCCTTCAAAAGCCACGTCATAGACGCCTTCTCCCCGCTGTCCCCGGTAGTAAACCTTGACTTCTTTCCCGCCGGTGCCGTGTATGATCACATCCTGGATCTTTTTCGGGTATTTGCCAAAGGGCGTGTCCAGGGAAAATTTGTATTCTTTGCTCAAAGCGTCCAGGATTGCATAGGTAAAACTCTTGGGATCCGTACAGGACTGCCAGCCCATTACCGTAATGGCGCCCTCCCGGATACTTAATGATTTATCCGGAATGATCAGGTCGATGTCAAATTCCATCTTATATCCCAGGCCGAAGCACTCTGGACATGCGCCAAAGGGGTTATTAAAGGAAAAGCTTCTGGGCTCAATCTCTTCAATGCTGATGCCGCAGTCCGGACAGGAAAAACTCTGACTGAACTGGATCGGCTCTCCATCGATCACATCCACGATCAGTAGGCCTTCCGCCAGTCCCAGCACCGTCTCAATGGAATCGGTAAGCCGCTGTTCGATGCCTTCTTTTACCACCAGACGGTCTACAATGATCTCAATGTTGTGCTTGATATTTTTGTCCAGCTGGATCTCCTCGGACAGTTCATAGAGATTGCCGTCCACCCGCACCCGGACATAGCCGCTCTTCTTGGCCCGGTCCAGAAGCTTGGCGTGGGTCCCTTTCCGTCCCCGGACCACAGGCGCCAGCAGCTGGATCCTGGTCCGCTCCGGCAGTTCCATGATCTGATCCACCATCTGATCTACCGTCTGCTTCTTGATCTCTTTACCGCACTTTGGGCAGTGCGGGATTCCCACTCTGGCATAGAGAAGACGGAAATAATCATAGATTTCCGTTACGGTTCCCACCGTAGACCTGGGATTGCGGTTGGTGGATTTCTGATCAATGGAAATCGCCGGAGGCAGTCCTTCAATGCTCTCTACATCCGGTTTTTCCATCTGCCCCAGGAACTGTCTCGCATAGGAGGACAGAGATTCCATATACCGCCTCTGTCCTTCTGCGTAAATGGTATCGAACGCCAGAGAGGATTTACCGGAGCCGGACAGTCCGGTCAGCACCACCAGTTCCTCTCTGGGAATATCCAGATCTATGTTTTTCAGATTGTGCTCGTTGGCGCCTCTGATCTTGATAAAATGCTTTTTCTCTGTATCTTGCATGTGTAATCCTTTCTGTTCTGACATTCTCATTTCTGCATGATTTGTCTGTGTATCCTGTCTGTATTATTCTGCCATCTTTTTCTTGATTTCAACCATCTTGTCACGCAACTCGGCTGCTGCCTCGAAGTTCAGCTCCGCGGCAGCCTTCTTCATCTGCTTTTCCAGATCTTTTGCCAGTTTTTCCAGCTCTTTTTTGCTCATAGATTCCGGATCTTTCTCCATCCGCAGCTCTTCTGCCGCCACTTTTTTGGAGATAGAGATCAGATCCCGGACGCTCTTCTGGATAGTGGTGGGCGTAATGCCGTGTTCTTCATTGTAGGCCATCTGTACAGTGCGCCGGCGCTCCGTCTCCTGAATAGCCAAACGCATGGAATCCGTCATAGTGTCCGCATACATAATGACATGGCCTTCTGAGTTTCGGGCTGCACGTCCGATGGTCTGGATCAGAGAGGTCTCTGAACGCAGGAATCCTTCCTTGTCCGCGTCCAGGATCGCCACCAGGGTGATTTCCGGAATGTCCAGTCCTTCCCGCAGAAGATTGATGCCCACCAGTACGTCGAATACATCCAGACGCATGTCCCGCACGATCTGTGTCCGTTCCAGGGTATCAATATCCGAGTGGAGATATTTCACCCGGATGCCGACTTCACGCATATAATCGGTCAGGTCTTCTGCCATCCGCTTGGTAAGCGTGGTGACCAGAACCTTATGTTTCTTCGCAGTCTCCCGGTTGATCTCTCCGATCAGGTCGTCGATCTGGCCCTCCACCGGACGCACTTCCACCTTCGGATCCAGAAGGCCGGTGGGTCGGATCACCTGCTCCGCCCGCAGAAGTTCATGCTCTTCTTCATAGGGGCCCGGCGTAGCGGATACGAACAGAATCTGATCGATCCGCTGTTCAAATTCATCAAAACTTAAGGGCCGGTTGTCCAGAGCAGAAGGCAGCCGGAAACCATAATCCACCAGTGTCCGCTTTCTGGACTGGTCCCCGTGATACATGCCGCCGATCTGCGGGATCGTCTTATGGGACTCGTCAATGATGATCAGAAAATCATCGGGAAAATAGTCCATCAGGGTGTGGGGCGGCTGCCCCGGCTGTAACCCGGACAGGTGTCTGGAATAGTTCTCAATGCCGGAACAAAATCCGGTCTCTTTTAACATTTCAATATCAAAATGGGTCCGCTCCGCGATCCGCTGGGCCTCCAGCAGTTTGTCTTCGCTTTTAAAATACTGAACCCTTTCTTCCAGCTCTTCTTCAATGGCATCCGCCGCCCGGCGGATCTGCTCTGCCGGCACGACGTAGTGGGAAGCCGGGAAGATGGCCACATGCTCCAGCTCGCCCTTGATCTCGCCGGTGAGCACATCGATCTGGGTGATCCGGTCGATCTCGTCTCCGAAAAACTCCACCCGCACGGCAGTCTCCGCCTCATTGGCCGGGATAATCTCCAACACGTCTCCCCTCACCCGGAAGGTGCCACGCTTAAAGTCCATCTCATTGCGGTCGTACTGAATGTCGATCAGCTGACGCACCACCTCATCCCGGTCTTTTTGCATACCCGGGCGCAAGGAAACCATCATCTTTTCGAAGTTTTCCGGTTCACCCAGACCATAGATGCAGGACACGCTGGATACGATGATCACGTCCCGCCGCTCGATCAGAGAGGCCGTGGCAGACAACCGAAGCTTGTCGATCTCCTCGTTGATGGAAGAATCCTTGGCAATGTAAGTGTCCGAGGAGGGGACGTAAGCCTCCGGCTGGTAGTAATCATAGTAAGAGACAAAATACTCCACGGCATTGTTTGGAAAAAATTCCTTAAACTCACCGTAGAGCTGGGCCGCCAGGGTCTTGTTGTGGGCGATGATCAACGTCGGTTTATTCAGTTGCTGGATGACATTTGCCATCGTGAAAGTTTTACCCGAACCGGTGACGCCAAGGAGGGTCTCACACTGGTTACCTTCCTTGAAGCCTTTGACCAGGTCGGCGATGGCCTGGGGCTGGTCGCCGGTGGGGGCGTATTCTGATACTAATTCAAAATGATCCATGATCTATTTTCTCCTTCTCCTGATGGAAATATCTGGTTCCCTTTATTTTGATGCCTGATATCTTCTCTCACTCGCATCAAAATTCTGTCCAGCAGATTCTGTCCTCTCCATTTATCAATGCTGAGTCTGTCATCATCTTTCATGGAAAGTCCAATCCCCCAGATCCGGTCTTTCACAGCGCACTCTGCAATAATTTCTTCCCCTGTCTTTTCCAGTTTTTCGGCAAGCTCAGGATTCTGGCGGAATTTCTCTAACACACCATTGTAGACAATACCTTCTCTTTCTTTTGTCCAGATTTTGTCATCAAAATTTTGCACAGTCCTTCCCAAAGCTTTTATTTCCGCCACATCATCCGTCTGCAATATCTTTTCTGCAGTTGTCTGAGCTTTGAACAAAATCGCCTTTTCATACATCATATATTGCTCCATAGAAGAAAATGTAATACCGCAAACTGTGAATTCAGATAGAAACCAATTGCTCAAATAGCCATTTTCTTCGTCCGGGTTGTGAAAGCACATCATAGCCGCACCTTCTTCCTGTAGCACTCCAAACTCATTTTCTTAATCCTCTTCACCAGTTATCCTGATTTTTCGAATATCTAAAAAAATCCGTGATCAAATTTACTTTTTTATCTCCATTGTACCAAAAAGTTTCCCCTATTCCAGTTCCAATAACTCTGATATTTTTGAACTGCTGAGTTTTCCTCGGCAGTTTAAATCTTATTTTATATCTTCTTCTAGCCCCTCTAACTCATTTATACTATCAAGGAAATGTTGTTCTACTGAGGATAGCGTATTTTCCTCACTTTTCTTATATTTCTCGTATTCTACATGAGCTTTTTCAAGCGCCTGCTTATGCGTTACACTTCCTTTAGTCTTAAGTATATCTCTTCTTGTCATTTTCAAGTAATCATCTATGGTTTCCAGCCAGTCTTTCATATACATCGGCTCATGATTTAGTGCATGTACCTCCGCAATATCCAGATAAGCAGTAACAATTTTATTTAATGCATCCAATTCGTTTTTATTCAAATAATTTTTTGCAACTTCTACATCTGTTCTTTTTATGGATTTTCCCTGCCAGGAAGTTAATCCCATATGTTCTTTCTCGGCATCCGCTCTTTGATATATCACTTCTGCCGCTGTATGCTTATGTGCCGCCCAATGCATCTTGTTCTGTACCTGCTTAAAGAAAAGAATAGAACTTTCAGCTCTTGGATCATAATCAATACTCGTTGCATAAATCTCCAACACTTTCCGCCAGAAAACCTTTTCTGATGACCGGATATCACGAATACGTTCTAATAATTCGTCAAAATAATTTCCACCACCTAAGCGTTTTAAGCGATCATCATCTAAAGCAAAACCTTTTTGCATATATTCTTTCAAAATATTCGTTGCCCATATTCTAAACTGGGTACCACGCAAAGATTTTACTCTATATCCCACAGATATAATCACGTCTAGATTATAGTAATCCACTTGGTAGGTTTTTCCATCATCGGCAGTATGGGCAAATTTTGCCCATACTGATTCCTTTTTCAATTCTCCCTCTTTAAAAATGTTCCGTATATGCTTTCCTATAACACTTCTGTCTCTTTGAAACAACTCTGCCATCTGCTCTAGAGAAAGCCATACCGTATCGTTTACAAAAGTCGCCTCAATTTTTGTTAAGCCATCTTCTGTAGTATACATTAACAAATTCGATTCCTGCATTCATACTCACCTCTTATTTAGCTGTGCAATGACATTTGCCATCGTAAATTCCCCATGCTTACAAACAAATGTTCTTCTCTCATTTTATCTTATATACTTCATGCCGTCAATCCAATAAAAATCATATTTTGACGGCTGGAATTTCACTTTCTTAAATCCTATCCGTATTTTTATCGGCCGAAACACGGATGCAGAGCCGTTTTTAGCCGCAGAGCGGTATTTCCGGCAAAATTGCACAGCTGAAAAGATTTCCTTCAAACGAAAAAGGCGATCAATCATAATGATAATTAACCGCCTTATAGCTATTCAAAAAAACTATCTAATTTCTCACCTAATTTAGAAGGACAATCTATATTTACTTCATGCCCGGCTCCTAATATAGTTATAAATTCTGCATCAGGTATCAATTCTGCCAATTGCAGGGAAGCAGACCTGTTTACTCTGTCTTTTTCTCCACATACGACTAAAACTTTACAGCGAATATCTCTTAATTGATGTGAAAAATCTAAATCCATCATTGATTTGCATAGACTGATAAAATCTGATTTTTGAAATCCCATCTTTGAAAATTCAGAGTCAGGCATGAGATGAAATAGTACATTTTGCAATTTCAACAATCTTCTGGGCATTTTGTATTGTGTTCCTATCAGCACTAAGGATTTCACTTTTGAAGTAATATATAGTTCAATGCTTTTGCTCCTGTACTTTTTTCGTATTTATTCTTTTCTCCGCAGGCTTATGACGCCGTCCGCCAGGATCTTTACATCGTCCAGGATGTAGTCAAAGGCGCCTGCTTTGTACAGGTTGATCACGATCATTCCCACGGGAACGGCGAAGATCATGCCAAGCACGCTGCCGATCCTGTAACCTACATACAGAAGCACCAGGGTCAGCAGAGGATTCAGTCCCATGCTGTCTCCCACCAGTTTTGGCTGGATCAGCTGGCGTACCAGCTGGGTCACCCCGTACAGGATCAACAGTCCGATCAGCATCCGGTAGTCACCGGTCACCAGCTGGTAGACCGCCCAGGGGATCAGCGCGGTTCCTGTGCCAAAGAAGGGCAGGAAATCCAGGAATGCGATCAGAAGCGCCAGTAAAAAGGAAAAGTGCACATCCAGGATGGCGAACCCGATCACCAGAAGGATGTAGACCACGAACATGATCTTAAACTGGGCTTTGAAGTAGCCGCCCACTGCATATTTCAGGTTGGACATCACCATGCTCATCCGATGCACCAAAGGATCCGGGGATACCTTTTTGGCCAGGACGATCAGATCTTCTCTCTCGGCTATGAAAAAGTACGCAGAGATGATCATGACAATGGCGCTGATCAGCCAGGAGGGAATCCTTTTTGCTACATTGCCGGCTGCAGTCACCGTCGGTTCGCTTAAAGATGCCATGAGATTTCCCACGGATTTGTCCAGGTCTCCCATGATATCCCGCCATCCGTTCTGGATGCCTTCCGGCAGCATCTGGAAAATGCCCGCCAGGTTTTTCCCTACCATATCCAGTTCTTTTTCCAGTTCCGCATACATATCCGGCATATTCTGGATGAGAGAGGCCACTTCCCGCCAGATCCTGCTGCCCACAAAATAGATCAGAAAGATCACCAGCGCAAGCACCAGGATGATGATCAGCGCTGATCCCAGTTTTTTCACGATCTTCAATCGTTTCTCCAGCCAGTTGACCAGTGGGCTTGCGATATAGGCGATGAACCATCCCACCACAAACGGCATGAAAAATCCCAGAAGCCGTACTCCCACATAGATAAATAAAATCGTCCCGATCAGACTGATGGCCAGGCTGATGATGACTTTCCAGTATGGCCGGTTATCCCGAAGCTGTTCCCTGAAATTTGTTTCCATTTAAGCTACTCCACCTCTTTTTTCCCCAAGTACTCCGTTTCTACTAATTCCCAGATCTCATCCCTGCCCTGCTTTGTCATGGCAGAAAACGGGATGATCCTGGTTCCCGGCACCAGGCCAAGTCCCGTCCGGAGCATTTTCAGATGTTTATCGATCTGGCTTCTTTTGATCTTGTCAAGCTTTGTGGCAATGATGATGGGCTGATACCCCTGCGCCACTACCCAGTCGTACATCATCTTATCGTTCGCGGAAGGATCGTGGCGGATATCGATCAGCAAAAATACTGCTTTGAGCTGGCTGGAGCCGTGCAGATATTTTTCGATCAGCTGTCCCCACTTCTGCTTCTCTTCCTCCGATACTTTCGCATAGCCGTATCCGGGAAGATCCACCAGATACATTTCCTCATTGATATTATAAAAATTGATCGTCTGCGTTTTTCCCGGCGTGGCGGATATCCGCGCGTAGGATTTCCGGTTCATCAGCGCATTGATGAGGGAAGATTTTCCTACATTCGATTTCCCTGCAAATGCGATCTCAGGCTTGGTATTCTGAGGCAGCACACTGGTGATGCCGCAGACAGTTTCCAGATTGACAGATTTAATGATCATGCGAACCCCTCCTTTTTACCAGCGCCAGTTTCAGGACTTCTTCCATCTGAGAAACGAACACGATCTCCAGGCCTCTGGTGATCTCAGAGGAAATCTCCTCTACGTCCGGCTCATTTTCCTTTGGCACCAGCACGGTTTTGATTCCTGCGCTCTTGGCGGCAAGCAGTTTTTCTTTCAGTCCTCCAATGGGAAGCACTCTTCCACGCAGGGTGATCTCGCCGGTCATAGCCACGTCTGAGCGTACTTTCCTTCCTGTAATGGCAGAGAACATGGCTGTGGCCATGGTAATTCCTGCGGACGGGCCGTCTTTGGGGACCGCGCCTTCCGGAATGTGGATATGTACGTCATGCTCTTTAAAGAAGTCTTCCGCAATCCGGTGTTTTTTACTCACAGAACGGATATAACTGATACCGGTTCTTGCAGATTCTTTCATCACGTCGCCCATCTGCCCGGTCAGAAGGATCTCTCCCTCACCCGGCATCACATTGACTTCGATCTGAAGCGTATCGCCGCCCACGCTGGTCCAGGCCAGTCCGCGGACGATCCCCACCTCGTCAGATTCATTTGCCATCTGGTAGATGAACAGTTCTTTGCCAAGGTAAGAAGCCAGATTTCTCTCTGTGATATGCACCGCCTTTTTCTTTCCTTCCAGGATCTCTTTGGCGGTCTTGCGGCAGATATCGCCGATCTTGCGCTCCAGCTGGCGCACGCCTGCTTCTTTGGTATAATTTCTTGCCATCTTCCACAGCGCCTTTTTGCTGATGGTCAGCTGATCCGCTGTCAGGCCGTGCTTATCAAGCTGCTTGGGAATCAGATGTTCCATGGCAATGTGCATTTTCTCATTTTCCGTATAACTGCTGACTTCGATCACTTCCATCCGGTCCAGAAGGGGTCTTGGGATGGTCTGCAGGGTATTGGCCGTAGTGATGAACAGCACTTCCGACAGATCGATGGGCACTTCCAGATAATGATCCCGGAACTTACAGTTCTGCTCACTGTCCAGAACCTCCAGAAGAGCCGAGAAGGTATCTCCTTTATAATCATTGCTCACTTTGTCAATCTCATCCAGCAGCATCAGTGGATTCTTCACACCTGCAGCTTTCAGTCCGTTTGCGATCCGGCCCGGCATGGCTCCCACATAGGTTCTTCTGTGACCGCGGATCTCTGCCTCGTCCCGGACGCCTCCCAGGGAAATCCGTACATAGGGTTTTTTCAGGGCCCTGGCAAGAGACCTGGCGATGGAAGTCTTTCCGGTTCCCGGCGGTCCCACCAGACACAGGATAGGCGTATCGCCTTTTTTTGTCAACGCACGCACAGCCAGAAATTCCAGGACCCGCTCTTTTACCTTTTCCAGTCCATAGTGATCCTCTTCCAGTACCTGGCTGGCATAGGCGATATCCTTATGCTCTTCGCACATTTTATCCCAGGGCATCTCTAATAACGTCTCGATATATGTGCGGATCACACCTGTTTCTGCAGGGCTGTTCACGGTGTTTCGAAATCTTTTTATTTCTTTATTTAGTTTTTCCTTTACTTCCTCAGGGGCTTCCAGCGCATCTGCGGCCTGCTGGAACTCATCCGCGTCGCTGAGCATGGTGTCATCGCCCAACTCTTCCCGGATCAGTTTGAGTTCTTCCCGCAGAATGTATTCCCGCTGGTTTTTATCCACCCGCTCTTTTACCTTGATCTGGATCTCTTCCTTCACATTCAGGATCTGGATCTCTTTGACCAGCTTGTAGATCAGAAGTTCATAGCGGCTGGTCAGATCTTCCTCTTCCAGAAGTTCCTGGGCATCCTCCCAGGAAAACGGTACATTTGCCGCTACCAGGTCTACCAGCTCCCGCAGATCTTCCATGCCTTCGATCTGGGAGCCGATCTCCTTGGACACCTTAGGTTCCTTTGCCGCATACTCGCGGAAAACATCCCGCAGCCCGCGCAGCATGGCCTCTTTTCCCAGTCCCTGGTCTGCGCCCGCAGTTTCCTCCTGGCGGTCGGTATCCGGGATTACCGTTACATTGGCCCGCAGATAGGGCTCCTCAAATTCTATGCAGTTGATGGCCGCCCGTTCCTCACCGCTGATCAGCACCCGGCTGATCTTTTTCGGCAGCTTTACGATCTGACGGATAGTAGCGATACAGCCCACCTGGTACACATCTGCTCCGGAAGGATCTGCGACTTCAATATCTCTCTGGGCAGTCAGGAAGATCTTCTGGTCTCCCTCCACCGCTTCGTTGATCGCTGCCAGGGACTTCTCCCGGCTGACGTCAAAATGCCGGACCATCCCGGGCAGTACCGTAAGTCCACGTAATGCTACCATGGGCAGACTTTTTGTCTCTTTGCTCATGTAAATCTCCTTCTTATCTCTTTTATCTCAATCGGGCCGGTCCCCGGCCGTTCGTTATCTTCAATATCAGAAAAGGGCAGGCGCAACCTCTCTTGCACCCGCCCCGGTTCTATGCACTCTCGCTTCTGACAGTCTCGTCATGTTCCAGCAGGGGCGCTCCCCCGCTTTTGACTGTATCTTCTGTGATCCGGCATGCCTTGAGCGTTTCGTCAGATGGCGCCTGATACATAATATCCATCATGACGTTTTCCATAATGGCCCGCAGGCCTCTGGCGCCGGTCTTTCTCTTAAGAGAAGTCTCGGCGATCGCTTCCAGGGCTTCCCTGTCAAAGGTCAGCTCCACGCCGTCCAGTTCCAGCATCTTCTGATACTGCTTTGTGATCGCATTCCTTGGTTCTGTCAGGATTCGGATCAACGCATCTTTATCCAGCATTTCCAGCGATACGATGACCGGCACACGTCCCACCAGTTCGGGGATCAGTCCGTATTTTACAAGGTCCTGGGGCAGAACCTGCTCCAGAAGTTTATCGATATCGTTTTCATGCTTGTCGGCAATCTCCACATTGAATCCAATGGATTTCTGATCGATCCGCTTTTCAATGATCTTATCGATGCCTTCAAATGCTCCGCCGCAGATGAACAGGATATTGGTCGTATCGATCTGTATCAGCTCCTGATGCGGATGCTTGCGTCCTCCCTGAGGAGGCACATTGGCAACGGTGCCTTCAATGATCTTCAGAAGAGCCTGCTGTACGCCCTCTCCTGACACATCTCTGGTGATAGACGGATTCTCGGATTTTCTTGTGATCTTGTCGATCTCATCAATATAAATGATGCCATATTCTGCCCGCTCAATATCTCCGTCAGCAGCCTGGATGATCTTCAGCAGGATATTTTCCACATCCTCGCCTACATATCCGGCCTCTGTCAGGGCAGTTGCGTCTGCAATAGCAAAGGGCACATTCAGGATCTTAGCCAGAGACTGGGCCAGCAGCGTCTTCCCGCAGCCGGTAGGCCCCAGCATCAGGATATTGCTTTTACTCAGCTCCACGCCCGCATCTTTCTGGGCCATGATCCGCTTATAATGGTTATATACGGATACAGCCAGGACTTTTTTTGCCTCGTCCTGTCCGATCACATACTGATCCAGGAATTCTTTGATCTCCTCGGGCTTTAACAGATTGATATCGGAAAATGGATTCCAGGATCTGCCGTCCTCGTACTCAAACTCCTCTTCCAGGATCTCATTGCATACGTCGATACATTCATCACAGATATAAGTCCCGTTAGGTCCGGCAATTAATTTGCGCACCTGGTTCTGGGTCTTATTACAGAAGGAACACCTGATCTGATCGTCGTTCTTTCCTATCATACTCTCACCTCATAAAAACTACCTGCATTTAACGGCGTGAGATCACTTCATCGATCAGGCCGTATGCCTTTGCCTCTTCAGCCGTCATAAAGTTATCTCTTTCTGTGTCCGCCTGGATGACTTCCAGCGGCTGTCCGGTATTCTCGGAAAGGATCCGGTTCAGGTTCTTCTTGGTCCGCAGGATATGTTCCGCGGCGATCTGGATCTCCGTCGCCTGTCCCTGGGCTCCGCCGGAAGGCTGGTGGATCATGATCTCCGCATTGGGAAGTGCCAGACGTTTTCCTTTGGTTCCGCCTGCCAGCAGGAAGGCTCCCATGCTGGCCGCCATTCCCATACAGATCGTCTCCACATCACATTTGATATACTGCATGGTATCATAGATCGCCATGCCGGCAGTCACGGAACCGCCGGGGCTGTTGATGTAAAGATGGATATCTTTCTCCGGGTCTTCTGCCTCCAGGAAAAGAAGCTGTGCCATCACAATGTTCGCGGACACATCTGTCACTTCTTCTCCCAGAAAGATGATCCTGTCCTTCAGTAATCTTGAATAAATATCGTAGGAGCGCTCTCCCCTGCTTGTCTGCTCAATGACATAAGGTACTAAACTCATGTACAAACGCCTCCAGTTATTTCTCTACGGCATTGTCTACCAGGAAGGTGATCGCTTCCTGAACAGCCATATCTTCTTTCATCTGCTTCTTCTCGTTTTCACCCATAAATTCTTTGATCTTCTCAACTTCCATCTTATAGGTGTCTGCCATCTTCTGAAGCTCTTCGTCCAGTTTCTCTTCGCTGATCTCGATGTTCTCAGCCTTTACAATTGCTTCCAGTACAAGGCGTGTCTCGATCTGCTTAACAGCCTGCGGCCTGAATTCATCCATCATCTTCTCTGCGGTCATTCCGGTGAACTGGAAGTACTGCTCCAGAGTCAGTCCCTGAGACTGCAGACGCTGTGCGAAATTATCAGCCATCTGGCCGGCCTGGGTATCGATCATGGCATCCGGGATCTCATAGGAAGCGTTCTTTACCGCCTGCTCTACTACCTGATCCTCCTGTTTTCTCTTGCCCTCGGAAGCCTTCTCTTCTTTGATCTTAGCCTTGATGTCAGCCTTGTATTCTTCTAAGGTATCGAATTCGGATACCTCTGCTGCAAATTCATCATCGATCTCCGGCAGTTCTTTTGCCTTGATCTCATGAACGGTACATTTGAAGACTGCGTCTTTTCCCTTCAGGTCTTCTGCGTGATAATCCTCCGGGAAGGTTACCTTTACTTCTACTTCTTTCTCAGCCTCAGCGCCGATCAGCTGATCCTCAAATCCCGGGATAAAGGAACCGGAACCGATGGTCAGCGGATAGTTCTCGCCCTTGCCGCCTTCAAAAGCCTCGCCGTCTACGAAACCTTCAAAGTCAAGGATGATCTCGTCGCCGTCCTGTACACCGCGGTCTGTCACAGTCACAGTTCTTGCGTTCTTCTCCGCTTCTTCCTGTACTCTTGCGTCTACTTCTTTCTGTGTCACGCGGGTAGAAACCTTGTCCACCTCAAGTCCTTTGTACTCTCCAAGCGTTACTTCCGGCTTGGTAGCTACTTCTGCAGTGAAGATGAACGGCTTGCCTTTTTCGATCTGTACCACCTGGATATCCGGTCTGGATACGATCTCCAGTCCGCTCTCGTCATATGCGTCTGCATATGCCTTCGGGATCAGCTCGTTGGCAGCATCATCATAGAAGATCTCTGCACCGTACATTTTCTCGATCATCTGACGCGGAACTTTTCCCTTGCGGAATCCCGGAAGGGCGATTCTGTTTTTCTGCTTCATATATGCGTTCTGCAACGCTTTTTCCAAATCGTCAGCAGAAACCTCAATGGTAAGTTTCGCCATGTTTTTTTCTAATTTTTCCACCTGTAAACTCATTGTCTTATTTCCTCCTGTTTCTATCCTGCCTGCCGACAGAGCGCAGACAGGCATGCTACATTAAAAAAGTATAACACAAACCCTCTCAAATATCCAGCACTATTCGTATAAAATCCCGTCCTGGATCTCTTTTGCTTTTTCCGGTCCTGCCAGCACTTCGATCAGCTTTAACGCAAAGTCTATTGCGGTTCCCGCTCCCCGTCCGGTGATGATATTTCCGTCCACCTGGGCCGGCAGTCTTGTGATAACCGCTCCCTGGATCTGGTTTTCCACGGTGGGGTAGCAGGTGATCCGCTTCCCTTTCAGGATCCCGAGATTTCCAAGTACCGTAGGCGCGGCGCAGATAGCCGCCACATATTTTCCTTCTTCATAGAAATCCTTGACTACCCGGCGCACGCCTGCGTGCTCGTTCAGGTGTGTGGTTCCCGGCATGCCGCCTGGAAGCACGATCATGTCGGACTCCACAAAATTGACCTCGTCAAACAGGTCTTCTGTCTGCACGTTGATGCCATGGGCCCCGTGCACCGTATATTCTTCTGTCGCAGATACTGTATCTACAAAGATCTGGGCTCTCCTTAACAGATCTACGACAGTCAGAGCTTCAATTTCTTCAAATCCGTCGGCCAGTATTACGCTTACTTTTTTCATTCCATCATTCCTCCTTGTTTTTTCCATATTATCACCGTTTACACGGAAAGTAAAATATATTATGATGTTACCAGAATTAAGGAGGTACCTGCCATGGAGATTGAACGCAAATACCTGATCCCTCATCTTCCGGATCATCTGGAACAGTATCCCTGCAGGATCATCGAGCAGGGGTATCTGAATGTTTCTCCCGTCATCCGCATCCGGCGGGACAATGACCACTATGAACTCACTTATAAATCCGGCGGCCTGATGGCGCGGGAAGAATACAATCTTCCGCTCACCGGACAGGCTTACGAGCATCTCCTGTCCAAGATCGACGGACGGCTGATCCGCAAGAAGCGGTATATGATCCCGCTTGCCGGCGGTCTGACGGCAGAGCTGGATCTTTTTGAAGGAGACCTGGCTCCCCTGGCCCTTGCGGAAGTGGAATTCTCCTCCGAAGAAGAAGCACTTTCCTTTATCCCGCCTTCCTGGTTCGGAGAAGACGTCACCTTTTCCGGCGCCTATCATAACAGTTATTTAAGCCAGATAAAATAGCAACATTTTGTTGCTATTTTTGTTTTTGAAACAATTCGATGCATATTCTCCCTTTGTCTGGACAACTTGCTATACTACAAGAAAAACGACCAGCAGGAGCTTGATACATCATGGCAAACATCCAACTCGCATCGAATTTAAGAACGCTTCGGAAACAGCGCGGCCTGACACAGACGGATCTTGGCAGTCTTCTCAATGTGTCCAGGCAGGCCTATTCCAACTATGAAACGGGGAAACGCACCCCGGATCTGGACTGTCTGGTCTTTCTCTCCAGATTTTACCAGGTGGACTTAACTCTCCTGGTACTGGGTTCTGTCAAAGAGACCGATCTGCCTTCCGGCAGGATCATGGAAGATACGGTCCCTTATCTTTGCTCCCTGGAACAAAAAACCGGCCATACCATCTATCTCAGCGAGGAGGAACTGGATCTGGTCCTTCACTTCCGCTCGCTGTCCCGGGAGAACAGACAGATCGTTGCCGGTTTTATAAAATCTGCCGCAGACTCTGCGGATTAATCACCCATTGCAAATGCGTCGTGGACAGCGTTCATGGCTTTTTCAATATCATCCTTTGCAACCAGGACTGTGATACGAATCTCAGAGGTGGAGATCATCTGGATGTTGACTCTGCAGTTATAGAGTCCTTCAAACATTCTTGCCGCCACACCCGGATTGCTCATCATGCCCGCACCTACAACGGACAGTTTTGCCACATCTTCATTCCAGGTTACTTTCTGGATCGTCAGACGTGTCTTGTTTTCTTCCAGGATGCGGATCGCCTCCTCCATGTCATCAGAAGCCACGGTAAAGGAAATATCCTTGGTCCCGTCGCGTCCTACGGACTGAAGGATGATGTCTACATTGATATTATTCTTTGCCAGCGTATCAAAGATCTGGAATGCGATTCCTGGTTTGTCTTCTACGCCGATCACTGAGATCCGGGCGGTATTCTTGTCGGCAGCCACGCCTGTTACTAACAATTTTTCCATATTCGAAGCCTCCTTGACTACGGTTCCCTCTGAACGGTTCAGACTGGACCGCACCACTAATTCTACATTGTATTTTTTTGCCATTTCCACGGACCGGTTGTGAAGCACTTTTGCGCCGAGGCTGGCAAGCTCCAGCATCTCGTCGTAGGTGATCACATCGATCTTTTTCGCATTTTTTACCACCCGGGGGTCTGCGGTGAACACACCGTCCACATCTGTGAAGATCTCGCAACGGTCTGCATGCAGGGCCGCCGCCAGGGCAACTGCTGTCGTATCAGATCCTCCTCTTCCCAAGGTTGTGATATCGTCGTATTTATTCACTCCCTGGAATCCTGTAACGATCACGATCTTCCTGGAATCCAGCTCGTGCATGATCCGCTCGGTATCTACCCGCTTAAACCGGGCGTTCCCATAGCGGGATGTAGAGTGCATCATCACCTGGAAGGCATTTAAGGACACAGCCGGCACATCCAGAGACTGCATAGCCATGGCCATCAGCGCCACAGAGACCTGTTCACCGGTCGTCAGAAGCATATCCATCTCTCTTTGCTTGGCCTTCGGGTTGATATCCTTTGCCTTTGCGATCAGTTCATCGGTCGTGTCTCCCATAGCGGAAAGCACCACCACCACGTCGTTTCCTTCTTTATATTCTTCAATACAGCGCCTGGCCACATTAAAGATCCGTTCTTTATTGGCCACGGAGCTGCCGCCAAATTTTTTAACTATTAACATAATTCCTCCTGCAGTAAGTGTCCGATCAGCCGGTATCCTTCCTTCCATTCCCGTCCGGTCCCGGCGGCGGTCTTTTCACAATATACGCTCTCTCCCTGTTCTTCCCTGGTGCTGTCATACAAAAGATACGGCACCGGTTCCCCGGTGTGCGTCCGCACCTCTATGGGTGTGGGGTGATCCGGCAAAAGCAGCAGCCGGAAATCCTCTCCGGCATCTTTAAGTCCCGTGATGAGAGGCCGAAGCAGTCTGCTGTCAATCCACTCTATGGACTGGATCTTATCCCGGATGCTTCCCTGGTGTCCCATCTCGTCCGGAGCCTCCACATGGATGTATGCAAAATCATACCCGTCCTTTGTCAGTGCCTGCACCGCGGCACGGGCCTTCCCTTCATAATTGGTATGAAGGCCGCCGTTTGCACCTTCTACCCGGGCGCACGCAAGTCCTGCGCCTGCGGCGATCCCCTTTAAAAGGTCCACCGCAGAGATCATGATCCCCTTCTTCCCGGTCCGTTCCTCAAAGGACGGAAGGCACGGTCTGGTGCCGGCTCCCCAGAACCAGACAGAGTTGGCGGGATGCAGACCCTGTTTTCTTCGTTCTTCATTCAGCGGATGATGCGAAAGGATCTCATAGCTTTTCTCCATCATCCTTCGAAGCGAAGGATCCGTCGGAAGATACGGCCCGATCCGCCGGGTCAGGACATCGTGGGGAGGGGTAAGCTCCGTCACGGTCCCGTGGTTTTGCACCAGCAGATGCCGGTAGCTGGTTCCCGGATAAAATGCATATCCGGCCCTGTCTAACGCTTCTTTCCCAAGCCCTTCTTCCAGGGCTTTCAGAAGGGCCGCCCCGTCCCGGCTGCTGATCTCATCCGCACTGTGGTCCAGGATCACCCGGTCCTCATACGCCCCTTCCTCTTCGGAAAGGGTCACCAGATTGCAGCGGAACGATACGTCCGTATCTTTTAAGTCCACTCCGATACTCAAGGCCTCCAGAGGAGACCGTCCGCTGTAATAAAGCCGTGGATCGTATCCCAGAACAGACAGATTTGCCGTGTCGCTTCCCGGCGCCATCCCCTCCGGCACCATGGAAGCCATTCCTGTTTCCGACACTTTTGAGAGCGCATCCATCACCGGCGTTCCTGCCGCCTCCAGCGTCGTGCGCATCCCAAGTTCCCCAAGAGCTCTCCCTGCCATACCATCGCCTAACACAATGATATATTTCATTTTGACACTCCTATTTTTTATGCTCCTCGATCCGGATCATATGTAAGATCTGGTCCTGATACAGACCGGCCCTGGTCTCATAGTCCCCTTCCATCATCACCGGGGTGATGAAACCAAACTCGCCGTCCAGTCCCGGAACCTTCACCACTTCTACTTCTCCAAAGGAATCCAGGATCTGGGGCAGAAGCTCCTCTTCGCTGCCCTTCATGCGCACGAAAAACTTTCTCCTGGATCCTGCCTTATCTTCAATCTTAAGCTTTTCCTGCTTCCACATGGTCATGATATTGCGGTTCAGATGCTTTGCCGCATCCACCACGTCTGCCACCACAGCGCTGGCTGTGGGGAGTTTTCCGGCCCCGCTTCCATAGAACATGGCGTCTCCCAGCACATTTCCGTGTACGAAAATGGAGTTGAATACGCCGTTGACATTGTAGAGCGGATGATCCGGATACAGCAGGCAGGGGGCCACAATGGCATGCAGCCGGTTGCCCGAATACCGCTTGCTGGAAGCCAGAAGCTTAATGGCCGCTCCCATGGCCTTTGCATACTTCATATCCTCGACTGTGATCTCTGTGATCCCTTCACAGTAAATGTCCTCAAAATCCACCTGCTGCCCGGAAATCAGCGAGGACAGGATCGCGATCTTGCGGCAGGCATCGTAGCCTTCCACATCCGCTTCCGGGTTGCGCTCCGCAAATCCGTTGGCCTGTGCCTCTTTTAAGACGGAATCATAATCCGCCCCCTCGTAAAACATCTTGGTCAGCATGTAGTTTGTCGTTCCATTTAAGATCCCGGTGATCTCCTCGATCTCATCTGCAGTCAGAGAGGAGTTCAAAGGACGGATGATCGGGATCCCGCCGCCTACGCTGGCTTCAAACAGGAAGTTGATATTATGATCTTTCGCAATGGATAACAGCTCCGCGCCGTGCTTTGCCACCAGCGCTTTGTTGGAGGTAGCCACGCTCTTTCCGGCCAGAAGACATCTTTTTACAAAGGTATATGCAGGCTCGATGCCGCCCATTACTTCTACCACGATCTTTACATCATCGTCCTGGATGATGGTCTCAAAATCATGCACGATCTTTTCCTGCACCGGATTGCCCGGAAAATCCTTCAGATCCAGAACATATTTGATATTCAGTTCTTCTCCGATCCGCTGGTTGATACGCGCGCCGTTTGTGTTTACCACTTCCACCACGCCGGAACCAACGGTTCCATATCCCATTACCGCTATGTTGATCATAAGCTTCCTCCCTTTAGTTGTTTGCTGTTTCCTTTAGATACGCATTGATAAACGGATCCAGATTGCCGTCCAGCACTCCGGTCACATTGCTGATCTCCGTATTGGTCCGGTGATCCTTAACCAGTGTGTAGGGCTGCATGACGTAGGAACGGATCTGATTGCCAAATCCGATCTCCTTTACCTCTCCTCTGATATCCGATACCTTTTCCGCCTGCTCCTGTTCTTTCAGAAGCTTTAACTTGACCTTCAGCATCTGCATGGCCTTTTCCTTGTTGTGATGCTGGGATCTTTCATTCTGGCACTGCACCACGATCCCTGTAGGCAGATGGGTGATCCGGATGGCGGAAGACGTCTTGTTGACGTGCTGGCCTCCGGCCCCGCTGGCCCGGTAGGTATCGATCTTCAGATCATCGTCCGAGATCTCGATGTCAATATCATCCTCAATATCCGGCACCACATCGCAGGATGCGAAGGATGTCTGCCGTTTGCCCGCAGAGTTGAACGGAGAGATCCGCACCAGCCGGTGCACGCCTTTTTCGGATTTCAGATATCCGTAGGCGTTCTCGCCGGACACCTCAAAGGTAATGGCCTTGATCCCGGCGATATCCCCGTCCAGAAAGTCCAGCACCTGGATCTGAAATCCTTTCCGCTCCGCCCATCTTGTGTACATCCGATACAGCATGCCGGCCCAGTCGCAGGACTCGGTCCCGCCTGCGCCCGCGTGGATCGTTACGATGGCATTGCAGGTGTCGTATTCTCCAGACAGCAGGGTCTGGATCCGAAGCTCTTCATAGGCTTCTTCAAACTTCTCCATATCCGCCTGCGCCTCCCGGGCGATCTCCGGGTCATTTTCTTCATATCCCATTTCAATCAGAGTCTGGATGTCCTCGTAGGCGTGATAAAGGCTCTTGATCTTCTTTACCATTTCCTGCAGATATTTCAGTTCCTTCATCAGCCTCTGGGACTCCTCCGGATGATCCCAGAAACCAGGCTCCTCTACTTTGCGTTCCAATTCCTCTGTCCTGCGCTCTTTTCCAGCCAGGTCAAAGTGAATCCCTCATTTCGGCAAGAGGTTCTTCGTATGCGTTCAGATTACTTTTTAACTGATCTAACTCGACCACTTTCCCACCTCTTTTCAATGATACTGTCTGCGACTAGGCTTTTCTGCCGCAGCACTGCTTATATTTTTTCCCGCTTCCACAGGGGCACGGATCGTTGGGGTAAACCTTCTTTTCGGTCCGCTTCTTCGGAGCCCGCGCAGCACTTTCGTCCTTGTTGGTTCCGGTCACCTTGGCCACCTGCTCTCTTTCCACCTTCTGTTCCAGTCTTACGCGGAACAGGGTGCGTACGGTATCTTCCGAAATACTCTTTGTCATGGCGTCAAACATATCGTAGCCAAGCATCTTGTATTCCACCTTCGGATCTCTCTGTCCGTAAGCCTGGATACCGATTCCCTGACGGAGCTGATCCATATCGTCGATGTGGTCCATCCATTTGGCGTCGATCACCTTCAGAAGCACCACCCGCTCAATCTCACGGATATGCTCCGGCTCCGGAAATTCTGCCTCTTTCGCCTCATAAGCCTTGGCGGCCCGCTCTTTGAGCATATGCTTGAGTTCCTTCTGGCTCATGTCTTTTACGTCTTCTTCCGTGATAACGGCCATGGGGACGGTTCCCCGGATGGAGACGTTCAGTTCTTTCAGATCCCATTCATCGTAATCCTGATCGGCTCCGATCACCTTATCCACAACATTTTCGATATAATCGTTCATCATGTGGAAGATGGAATCCCGCATGTTCTCGCCGTCCAGCACTTTGCGGCGCTCTTCGTACACGATCTCTCGCTGCTCGTTCATGACCTGGTCATATTCCAGCAGGTTCTTACGGATTCCGAAGTTATTGCTCTCAATCTTCTGCTGTGCTTTTTCAATGGCGCTGGAAAGCATCTTATGCTCGATCTGCTCGCCTTCCTCCACGCCCAGGGCATTGAATACATTCATCAGCCGCTCGGAACCAAAGAGACGCATCAGGTCGTCTTCCAGGGAAATGTAGAATCTGGACTCTCCCGGGTCTCCCTGCCGTCCGGAACGTCCGCGGAGCTGATTGTCGATTCGTCTGGACTCGTGGCGTTCGGTACCGATGATCTTCAGACCGCCGGCTTCTCTTGCCTCGTCATCCAGCTTGATGTCCGTACCACGGCCCGCCATATTGGTGGCAATGGTAACTGCGTCATGAACGCCGGCCTGGGCAACGATCTCCGCCTCCAGTTCGTGGTACTTGGCGTTCAGTACATTATGCTTAATGCCGCGGCGTTTCAGCATGCCGCTCAGCAGCTCGGAATTTTCAATGGTAATGGTACCCACCAGCACAGGCTGATGTTTTGCGTGGGCCTCTTCGATCGCGTCGCACACTGCCCGGAATTTCTCTTTCTGGGTCTTATAAACCGCGTCGTTTAAATCTACTCTCTGTACCGGCTTATTGGTCGGGATCTCGATAACGTCCATACCGTAGATCTCGCGGAACTCTTTTTCCTCTGTGAGAGCCGTACCGGTCATACCCGCCTTTTTCTGGTATTTATTAAACAGGTTCTGGAAGGTGATCGTAGCAAGCGTCTTGCTCTCCCGTTTTACCTTCACATGCTCTTTGGCTTCAATTGCCTGATGAAGTCCGTCGGAATAACGGCGTCCCGGCATGATACGTCCGGTAAATTCATCCACGATCAGGACCTCGTCGTCCTTCACCACGTAATCCTGGTCGCGGAACATCAGATTGTGGGCTCTCAGAGCCAGGATGATATTGTGCTGGATCTCCAGATTTTCCGGATCCGCCAGGTTGTCAATATGGAAGAAATTCTCTACCTTCTTCACACCATCCTCTGTCAGGTTGATGCTCTTTTCCTTTTCATTGACGATAAAGTCTCCGGTCTCCTCGATCTCCTCGCCCATGATCGCGTTCATCTTGCTGAATTCTCCGCTGGCCTCGCCCCTCTGGAGCTGTCTTGCCAGGATGTCGCAGGCGTCATAGAGATGGGTGGATTTGCCGCTCTGTCCGGAAATGATCAGAGGCGTTCTGGCCTCGTCGATCAGAACAGAGTCCACCTCGTCGATGATGCAGTATTTCATGCCTCTTTGTACCAGCTGCTCTTTATAAATGACCATGTTGTCACGCAGGTAATCGAATCCCAGCTCATTGTTGGTTACATAAGTAATGTCGCAGTTGTAGGCGGCTCTTCTCTCATCACTGTTCATGCTGTTTAAGACAACGCCTACCGTCAGGCCGAGGAATTCATGGATCTGTCCCATCCACTCCGCGTCACGCTTTGCCAGATAATCATTGACCGTTACGATCTGTACGCCTTCGCCTGTCAGGGCGTTTAAGTAAGCCGGCAGTGTGGATACCAGCGTCTTACCTTCACCGGTCTTCATCTCGGCGATCCGTCCCTGATGGAGAATGATACCGCCGATCAGCTGTACGCGGAAATGACGCATTCCCAGGGTACGGACAGCCGCCTCTCTTACAACAGCAAACGCTTCCGGAAGAAGGTCGTCCAGCGTCTCGCCTTCTGCCAGCCTCTGCTTAAATTCCCTGGTCTTATCCTTTAACTCCGCATCCGAAAGTTTCTGGATCTCCGGCTCCAGCGCCTCGATGGCGTCCACGACGGGGTAAACTCTCTTCAGCTCATTTTCACTGTGTGTTCCGAATATTTTCGTAATCAAACCCATATATCTAAATGCTCCTTGTCATGAATTTGGCATAAAATGACCAATCTATACCCCATTCTAGCACTATCTAAAATTCAATTCAACCAATTTATAAATCGTTCATAAACTAGTCACAAAACATTCGCATTTTCTCATAGGGGATCTTCCCGCCAAAGAGATCCAGGGCGCTTCCGATCGTAAAATCTATATGCCCGCCGGTCAGGCGTTCAAACCGTTCCAGGTCATCAAGGCTTCCGATGCCCCCTGCATAGGTGACAGGCCGTCTCCTGTGAGAGGCAAGAAGGGGGGCAAGCTCTTCATCCACGCCGGAAGCTTTCCCTTCCACATCCACACCGTGGACCAGAAATTCATCGCAGTAATCCGCTATCTCATCCATCAGTCCTTCCGTCAGCCGGACGTCTGTAAAGGTCTGCCAGCGGTTGGTCACGATATAATAGCCGTCCTCTTTTTTCCGGCAGCTTAAGTCGATCACCACCCGCTCCCGGCCCACGGCTTTTGCAAGACGCTCAAGCGCATCCCAGCGGATCTGCCCATCCCGGAACACATAAGAGGTTACGATCACATGGCTTGCGCCTGCATCCAGATACTCCCGGGCATTCTCATCCGTGATCCCTCCCCCGATCTGCAGGCCGCCGGGATATGCCAGGAGGGCCTCAAGCGCCTGCCGCTTCGTTTCCGCATAATACTCCGAAGAAGGGGGATTGAGAAGGATCACATGTCCTCCTTTCAGGCCGTCCCGTTTGTAGAGCCCGGCATAATACCGGGCCTCCTGATCGGATATATAGTTTTCTCTGGCCTGATCGCCGGCGTCATGAAGGCTTCCGCCTACGATCTGTTTCACCTTGCCATTATGGATGTCAATACAGGGTCTGAATTTCATGCTTTTCTCCTTACTGTTTCTCGTTCTACAAACGTTCGGCGATCCGGCCGCTCCGGTATGCCTCCAGCAGCGTCTCCAGATCTCTGATCTGCTCCTTTAACTCCCGGCCGATATCGGTATCGCCTACCATCTTTCTTTGTACCACCCGCTTCACCACAATACTGTCTGAATGGATGTCGCTTTCCTTTTCAATGGCCGCCTCCGTGGACTCAAAGGGTTCATGGGCCGCCAGGATCAATCCGTAGGAATTGTAGATCAGCGTATATCCTGCGATCCCCGTTTCCTTCTGGTAGGCCTTGCTGAATCCGCCGTCTATGACCATCACCTTGCCGCCGCATTTGATGGGGTTCTCTCCATTTTTCGACTTGACCGGCACATGGCCGTTGATGATGTGCGTCCCTTCCGGCGGCAGTCCGAATTCCGCCAGGATCCGGTTGACCACGGTCTCATTTTCCAGCATCGAATAATAGGGATTCTTCTTTTCTTTGTGGGTTTCTTTGTCTTCCAGGAAATACCGTTCAAAGGTAGCCATCTTATCCTTTCCAAACAAAGGCGAACCTTCGCCCAGCCAGATATACCACATCATATCCCGTCCCCGCTCCTTCTCCTTTTCATCCAGGGCATAGAATCCTTTCCGCACATAACTTTCCAGTTCTTCGTAAAGACCCCGGCCTTTGTAAGAGCGGCCGTAGATCCGCACAGGCATCAGTTCTCCCTCCGCGGTCAGGGGCACGCACCCGTGATACAGCAGGTTGTTGTTATAAACTTTATATAGCCCGCCTTTATTCAGCAGGAACCGCATGTGGCGCTGCAGCCTCTCGCAGTGGAGGAACGCTTTTTCCAGACGCTCCATAATGTCCTCTTCTTCCGCGGACAGCGCATAGGGCTTTCTGGGATCCACGGTAGGAAAGTTCCTGTCCAGCATGGGATATTCTTTTCCGTCTATCTCCACCATGCCGGTCTCAAAATTGATCTTGTGGAGAAGATTTCTGTCATTCATCTGAAATCCCGGATTCTTTTTGATGATCTGTCCTTCCACCTTAAACTGGATCACGGAAATAGCTTTGTGCATCTTCACGTCCAGCTTCATTTCATCGGGACTGTAATCCGGCTCTCCCCGCAGTTTAAAGCAGGTGCAGGGGTCGTCTCCGTAAGTATTCATGGCAAAGTTTGCCAGCGGCAGAAGATTGATGCCGTACCCGTCCTCCAGAATGTCCAGATTGCCGTATCTGGCGCAGATGCGGATCACATTGGCGATGCAGCCTCTCTGCCCCGCGGCGGCGCCCATCCACAGCACGTCATGGTTGCCCCACTGGATGTCCACGGAGTGGTACTGGATCAGCTGATCCATGATGATATGAGGTCCCGGCCCCCTGTCGTAGATATCGCCCACAATGTGCAGATGATCCACTGTCAGCCTCTGGATCAGTTCACTTAAGGCTATGATAAACTTCTCCGCTCTTCCGATGCGGATGATGGTATTTACAATGGAATTATAATACGATTCCTTGTCCGTGATCTCTGATTTTTCCGTAATCAGCTCCTCAATGACATAGGCAAAATCCGGCGGCAGCGCTTTTCGCACCTTGGATCTGGTGTACTTGCTGGCCGTCCGTTTGCACACCTCGATCAGACGGTACAAGGTGATCTTGTACCAGTCCTCCATATTTTCTTCTTCTTTTTTGATCCGCTCCATCTTTTCCTTCGGATAATAAATAAGAGTAGCCAGAGACTGTTTGTCTCTGCTACTCATAGTATTCCCGAAGACATCATCAATCTTGCGGCGCACGGAACCAGAGCCGTTCTTTAAGACATGGGAAAACGCCTCGTGTTCTCCGTGGATATCCGTCAGAAAATGCTCGGTGCCTTTGGGCAGGTTCAGGATCGCCTGCAGATTGATGATCTCCGTTGATGCCTTTGCGATGGTCGGATACAGTTGTGAAAGTCTCTCCAGATATCTTGCTTCTAATTCTTTCATAACCTTCCTCCATACATGGTACCTTTACAGTTGTATCACATCCGACATGTCGTATCTTCCGGCCGGTTTTCCCGCCAGGAATTTGGCCGCCTCCACGGCGCCTTTTCCGAAAACGCTCTTGGAGTATGCCGTATGTCTGAATTCGATCACTTCGTCTGTGCCGGCAAAGATCACTTCATGGTCTCCCACAATGGTCCCGCCCCGCACAGCAGAAATACCGATCTCTTTTTTGTCTCTCTTCTGTCTGACCTGCGACCGGTCATAGACATAGGTATACTGGTGATCCAGCGCCTCGTTGACAGAATCTGCCAGCGCGATGGCAGTGCCGCTGGGCGCGTCTACCTTCTGGTTGTGGTGGCGCTCCACCAGCTCGATATCATATCCTGCCGGGCCCAGCACCTTTGCCGCATCCTGCAGAAGCTTCAAAAGCAGATTGATGCCAAGAGACATGTTGGCGGATTTGAGTACTGCCGTCTCCTTTGCCGCATCCTCCACTTCGGCAAGCTGTGCTTCTGATAATCCCGTGGTACACAGCACCACAGGCAGTTTTCTGGCCCTGCAGTAGCTAAGCAGACCGTCCACAGCGGAAGCATTGGAAAAATCAATCACCACGTCTGCTTCCACGTCACATTTTTCAATACTGTCAAAAACCGGATACTCATTGGGCACGGCTGTATAAGTATCCACGCCTGCCACGATCCGGATCCCTTCATCTTCGGAGATCAGCCCGGTGATCACCCGGCCCATCTTTCCGTTGCATCCATGCATGATCGCACGTACCATTTTCTCCACCTGTCCTTCCCGTTATGCCAGTGTAATCCCAAAGTCCTTCATCGCCTGAGCCAGTGTCTTTTCATGCTCTGGCGTCAGTTCGGTCATAGGCATACGCAGAGGTCCGCAGTCCTTGCCCATCAGCTTCATGGCCTTCTTGACCGGGATCGGGTTCACCTCGCAGAACAGCTGGTCGATCAGCGGGATCGCCTTTAACTGAAGTTCACGGCTTCCTTCGATGTCTCCTGCAAAGAACTTCTCACAGATTTCATGGGTCTCTCTTGGAGCCACATTGGAAAGCACGGAGATCACGCCCTTTGCCCCGAGAGACAAAAGGGGTACGATCTGGTCGTCATTTCCGGAGTAAAGATCAATCTCGCCGTCTGTCAGCGCCATGATCTTTGCTACCTGTGAGATATTTCCGGAGGCCTCTTTTACGCCCACGATATTTTCCACATTCTTTACCAGATAAGCGACGGTCGCCGGCTCGATGTTGCATCCGGTGCGGCTGGCCACGCTGTACATAATGATGGGCGCCTTCGCCTCTTTTGCGATCGCACTGTAATGTGCGATCAGTCCCGCCTGGGTCGCCTTGTTATAATAAGGCGTTACCAGCAGAAGTCCGTCCGCGCCGTAGTCTGCTGCCTCTTTCGATAACTCGATCGCCGTCCGGGTACAGTTGGAGCCTGTGCCTGCGATCACCGGGATCCTTCCCTTTGCACGGTCGATCGCGAATTTCACGCACTCCACATGTTCTTGTTCTGTCATCGTCGCTGACTCTCCTGTGGTCCCGCAGATGATAATACTGTCGGTCCCGTTCTCACAGTGAAAATCGATCAGCTCATCCAGTCTATCATAATGAATGCTCCCGTCTTCATGGAACGGTGTGACGATTGCCACGCCTGCGCCTGTAAATATAGCCATATCCATCCTCCTGACTTTCATGAATCTTTTTCTTCTATAAATCTATAGAAATATTACCATCAAACCAGGGGGATGTCAACGACCGCCTGCGCGCAGACGGCTTCGCCGGGCCGTCTGTGTTTTACTGGCCGTCCAGGCATTCCAGCTTGCTGACCGACACCTCATAGGCCGTTCTTTTTTCCGCCTCTGTCTCCGACAGCTTCTTGATGTATTCCCGGCTCTGGATCCGCCCGATCACCTGCACATGCTCTCCCACCTCAAAAGACGCGGCAAACCGGGCGTTTCTTCCCCAGCAGATGCAGGGTATGTAGTCGGATTTCCCATAGGGGCGGTTCACTGCCAGGAGAAGGTCCGCGATCTCCCGGCCAAGAGGAGTCTTCCGGTACACCGGCAGCTTGCAGATGTAGCCGTCCAGAAAGATCTGGTTGGTCTTGGCGCCGTCCAGTTCCTCTTCAATGAACGCCACCTCCCGGACAAACAAAGAGAGCACCAGCCGGTTCTTATGCTCTTCATGCCGGTTGTAAGACCGGAACTGTCCGCTGGCCATGATAAATTCCCCGGTGTAATCCTGCGAAACATCGATCAGCCGCTCTGAGATCATCAGAGGGATCCGGTCCATAGAGTTGCTTAAGCGGCGGACATTGACGCTTACCATGTAAAATCCTTCTCCGAACACTTCGTGGCTGAAGGTAAACGGCGTCGCCACTTCTCCCATAATCGTTACCTGGTTGTTTTCAATCATCTTATCTGACATAGTCTAACAATCTCCCTTTCTTCTGAATCGTATATTACATAGTTTATGAACGCCGTTTTGGATTTAGAACTAATACTTGTAAATATTTCAGAAAATGTGATACACTATTAAAGTTGCAGAAAAGAAAGCATTTATATAGGAAAAGAAAAGGAAGCGTTATCATGAAGACAAAACGTGAAGATATCCGTAATATTGCCATCATCGCCCATGTAGACCACGGGAAGACCACTCTGGTCGACGAACTGTTAAAACAAAGCGGTGTATTCCGTGAGAACCAGGAGGTTGCCGAGCGTGTCATGGACTCCAATGACATCGAAAGAGAACGGGGCATCACCATTCTCTCCAAAAATACCGCCGTCTATTATAAAGGTACCAAGATCAATATCATCGATACCCCCGGCCACGCTGATTTCGGCGGGGAAGTGGAACGAGTCCTGAAAATGGTCAACGGCGTCATCCTGGTGGTGGACGCCTTTGAAGGCGCCATGCCGCAGACCAAGTTTGTGTTAAGAAAAGCCCTGGAACTGGATCTTCCGGTTATCGTCTGCATCAACAAGATCGACCGGCCGGAAGCCCGTCCGGATGAGGTGATCGACGAGGTGCTGGAGTTGTTCATGGACTTAAATGCCTCTGACGAACAGCTGGACTGCCCCTTTGTCTACGCATCCGCCAAGACCGGCGTTGCCTCCATGGATCCGGAAGAAGAAGGCACGGACATGAAGCCTCTCTTTGAGACCATCTTAAACTACATCCCGGCTCCGGAAGGAGACCCGGACGCCCATACACAGGTGCTGATCAGTACCATTGACTACAACGAATACGTGGGACGCATCGGCATCGGCAAGGTGGACAACGGTACCATCCGTGTGGGCATGGACGCTGTCGTGGTAAACAAACACGACCCGGACCGGATGGAAAAGGTGCGGATCAGCAAGCTCTATGAATTTGACGGCCTGAACAAGGTGGACGTAAAAGAAGCCTCCATCGGCTCCATTGTCGCCATCTCCGGTATCGCGGACCTGTCCATCGGCGACACCATCTGCTCTCCGGAAGACCCGCAGGCCATCCCCTTCCAGAAGATTTCCGAGCCGACCATTGCCATGCAGTTTATTGTTAATGACAGTCCTTTTGCAGGACAGGAAGGAAAATACGTCACCTCCCGCCATCTCAGAGACCGTCTGTTCCGGGAGTTGAATACAGACGTAAGCCTTCGGGTGGAGGAGTCCGAAAGCACCGACAGCTTCAAGGTGTCAGGACGCGGCGAACTCCATCTGTCCGTGCTGATCGAAAATATGCGAAGAGAAGGCTATGAATTTGCAGTCAGCAAGGCAGAAGTCCTCTATAAAAAGGATGAAAAGGGCAAGCTGCTGGAACCGATGGAACTGGCCTACATCGACGTCCCGGAAGAATTTACCGGCACGGTCATCGATAAACTGAGCCAGCGAAAGGGCGAGCTTCAGAACATGGGCGCCGCCACAGGCGGATATACCCGTCTGGAATTCCGGATCCCGTCCAGAGGCCTGATCGGCTACCGGGGAGAATTCCTGACCGACACCAAGGGCAACGGCATCATGAACACCGCCTTTGACGGCTATGCGCCCTATAAAGGCGATATCCAGTACCGCAAACAGGGTTCTCTCATTGCCTTTGAAACCGGAGAATCTGTTACCTACGGCCTGTACAGTGCCCAGGAAAGAGGCGTCCTGTTTATCGGGCCCGGCGAAAGGGTTTACTCCGGCATGGTGGTCGGTGAAAACGCAAAGACCGACGACATTGAAGTTAATGTGTGCAAGACCAAACACCTGACCAATACCCGCTCCTCCGGTTCCGACGAAGCCCTGCGGCTTACGCCTCCCAAGGTATTAAGCCTGGAGCAGGCTCTTGATTTTATCGATACCGACGAGCTTTTGGAAGTCACCCCTGAAAACTTAAGGATCCGCAAAAAGATCCTGGATCCGAAAATGCGTAAACGAGGAAACCGCTCATGAAAAAATACATCACCATTTTTTTCAGATATCTGACACTGGCGCTGGAATATTTTATCGCTTTTATGCTGGCCGCGGGCATCATCCTTTTATGCCTGCGGATGGCCTCTTCCCTGGGGAACATCCCCAACCTGGAAGTCTGGCCCAATTATGACGACCTTTTAGAGACCTGCTTCAACCTGATCATCGGCGTGGAACTGATCCGCATGATGTATTACCACACAGCAGATTCTGTCTTTGAGGTGCTTTTGTTTGCCATCGCAAGACAGATCATCATCGATCACTCTTCCATCTGGGTGACCTTTGTGGGCGTATGCTCCATCGCGGTCCTCTATGCCACCAGGAAATATCTGTTCTGCCGGTTCCAGGCCGCAGAAGAAGACCGGGGTGAAAATAATTCCGAAGATTAACACAATACATGCTATACATTACCCTTTAAACATGCTATACTACATATATCAGATAGATTTATGTCACAATGGTTAATTATCAGACATTTTATCTGAAATCATGTCGCAAAGGAGTGGACAGCATGAAATTTATCATTATCGGAAAAAACATCGACGTAACACAGGGCCTGAAAGAGGCTGTGGAAAGCAAACTGGGAAAGCTGGAAAGGTACTTTACTCCTGATACGGAAATTCACGTAACCTTAAGCGTTCAGAGAGAACGCCAGAAAATCGAAGTTACCATCCCTGTAAAGGGCGGGATCATCCGCTCGGAAGAAGAATGTAACGACATGTATGTATCCATTGACCTGGTAGAAGAGATCATCGAACGCCAGCTCAGGAAATATAAGAATAAACTGATCGCCAAACACCAGGAGGGCGGCAATTTCAAACAGGAATTCTTCGCTGATGAAGAAGCGGCCGCCGATGACGGAGAGATCCGGATCGTCCGGACCAAAAAGTTCGGCTTCAAGCCGATGTATCCGGAAGATGCCTGCGTACAGATGGATCTTCTCGGACATGATTTCTTTGTATTCCGCAATGCAGAGACCGATGAAGTGAATGTGGTTTACCGCAGGAAGAACGGCACGTTCGGACTGATCGAGCCAGAATGCTAAATGAAAAAGAGAGGGAAACATCCCTCTCTTTTTGATTGTCCTTTTCTCTTTTTGGATCTTACGTCTCTTTTTTCTCCAGGATCACCGGTTCTGCGCCGATCAGCGCAAAGACGCAGGTTTCTTTCACTTTCAGCTTTGCCGCGCCGCTGGTGGCTTCCGTGATCTCCTGCTCCACGGCCGCAAGTTCTTCGTCCGGGATCAGCACATCCAGTTCCACGGCGTCTGTATACCTGGAATCCAGAATCTTTACCCCCCTTTGTCCCAGCAGATACTGGATCTTTCCAAGACCCGTATAGTCGGTGCCGACCTGGAGTTTTACGCCTTTTTGCCTGGTAATCAGCACCGAGGCTTCCAGGCCCGCCCGGACCGCCCCGGAATAGGCTCTTACCAGTCCCCCGGTCCCCAGAAGCGTACCGCCGAAATACCGGGTGACCACGACGCACACGTCGCGAAGCGCCTCTCCCTCCAGCACATCCAGCATGGGCCGGCCGGCAGTGCCCGAGGGCTCGCCGTCATCGCTGCAGCGCTTCAGGGGCGTCCCTTCTCCAATGATATAGGCAAAACAGTTGTGCGTGGCGTCCCAGTATTTTTTCTTTAATGTTTCTATCAACTCCAGGGCTTCTTCTTCTGTTTTTACCGGTTTTACTGTGGCGATAAACCGGGATTTCTTCTCAATGATCTCTCCTTGTCCGCCTTCGTAGACGGTGCGGTCTTCTCTCTCCATGGTCGTTCTCTCCTGCATTTTCCTTCTGTAGTCAGATCGGTTCCTTCTATAACTATAACGAATTTCTTAAGAATTTCCTACTGAAATATGAACTTTTTATTTTTTTCTTTATAAAACAGCGTATCTTTGCTATAATGACTTGGTATGAAGGAGG
The DNA here is from genome assembly GCF_016902415.1 of Mordavella massiliensis. GTDB lineage: Bacteria > Bacillota > Clostridia > Lachnospirales > Lachnospiraceae > Merdimonas > Merdimonas faecigallinarum. The sequence continues at coordinate 46,863 of NZ_JACJLV010000015.1, forward strand.
TTTAAATTCATGAACTATGGCAGGAAAAAAGCTTCTCAAAAACAGAAGAAGATAACATCCAAGTCCACCATGCAGGGGAAACGTGTGGGCGTGCGGCTGTTCAAGGCCTTTCTCTTATGCCTTGTCGTGATCGCAGTGGCCGGAGCCGCAGGCGTCGGTGTATTTGCCCTGCGGATCATCAAGAACGCCCCGGAAGTAACCCCCGATGATGTAAAACCAAAGGGGTACGCTACCACCGTCTATGCGGATGACGGCTCCACACAGATCGAAGAACTGGTGACTTCCGGATCCAACCGTGTATATAAAACCATAGATGAGATCCCCAAGGATCTGCAGCACGCTTTTGTCGCGATCGAGGACGAGCGTTTCTATGACCATAACGGTATCGACCTTCAGGGAATCGCCCGTGCCGCTGTAGTCGGCCTTACATCCGGTGATTTCTCAGAAGGAGCCAGTACCCTGACGCAGCAGCTGATCAAAAATAACGTATTCCCGGAATTCGTCCATGAGAATACCTTCTATGACCGGCTGGAACGAAAGCTTCAGGAACAGTATCTTGCTCTTAAGATTGAAAAACAGATGAACAAGAACGAGATCCTGGAAGCTTATCTGAACACGATCAACTTAGGCCAGAGCACTCTGGGCGTGCAGGCGGCTTCCGAGCGTTACTTTGGAAAAGACTGCTCCGAGCTGACCCTTTCCGAATGCGCGGTCATTGCCGGCATCACACAGAACCCGACCCGCTATGACCCGGTGACCAATCCCGAGGAAAACAGCAAGCGGCGGGAAAAAGTGCTGGGCAATATGCTGGACCAGGGCTACATCGAGCAGGCGGCTTATGACGAAGCCATGGCCGATGATGTTTACTCCCGGATCCAGTCTGTCAATACCACCCAGGCAGCAGATACTTCCTACAGCTATTTTGTAGACGCCCTGATCGAACAGATCATGGAAAACCTGGAGACACAGCTTGGCTATACTGAATCCCAGGCATACAACGCCGTATACAGCGGCGGATTGAGCATCTACTCCACCCAGAATCTTGCCATACAGCAGATCTGCGATGAAGAGATGAATAACGATTCCAACTATCCCGGTCTCAAAGAATACGGCCTGGATTATGCACTGACCGTTACAAGAGCGGACGGAACCGTAGAAAATTATGGCTCCGGACACATCAAGCAATACGTACAGAATACACACGGCAACAGCCAGGGGCTTCTGTACTCCAGCGAAGAAGCGGCCCGGGCCATGGTAGAAGAATGGAAGGCCACCATCGCTCAGGAAGGGGATACTTATGACGAAGTCATCAACATTACGCCCCAGCCCCAGGCATCAGCCACCATTATCGATCAGGCGACCGGACAGATCAAGGCTATGGTGGGCGGACGAGGCGCAAAGAACACCAGCCTGAGTCTGAACCGCGCATACACCGGTTCCAAGAGACAGCCCGGATCCACCTTTAAGATCGTGACCGCCTACGCGCCGGCCATTGATACCGGAGCAGCTTCTCTTGCAACCCTGATCAAGGACGAGCCTTACACCTTAAAAGGCGGACAGGTCCTCCGGAATGCCAACGGCCGATATACCGGCAACCGGACTATGCGGGAGGCCATTGAATGGTCCATCAACGTCTGCGCTGTTAAGATGAGCGACCAGGTTACCCAGCAGGTGGGACTGGACTATGCAAAGAAACTGGGCATCAGTACGTTGATCGAAAGCAAAGAGATCAACGGCAAGATCTACAGCGACCTGACCCAGACACTGGCTCTTGGCGGTCTGACGGAAGGTGTCTATAACTACGAACTCTGCTCTGCCTTTGCCACGATCGCAAACGGCGGTGTTTACAACGAGCCCATGCTCTATACCAAGGTATTAGACCATGAAGGCAACGTACTTCTGGACGGCAGCGGGGAAACCCACACTGCCATCAAAGAAAGCACAGCGGCCTGTCTGACCAGCGCTATGCAGGGCGTTGTCACCAGCGGTACCGGTACCGCCTGCCAGCTTGGCAATATGCCGGTAGCAGGAAAAACCGGTACAACCACGGACGATATTGACCTGTGGTTCTGCGGCTACACACCGTACTACACCTGTGCGGTATGGGGCGGATATGATGAAAACAAGCCGTGCAGCTACGATACCAACTTCCGTTTCCGTCTGTGGCGAAGCATTATGAGCCGGGTCCACAGCAATCTGCAGCCAAAAGACTTTAACATGCCGTCCACGGCACAGAGACAGTCTGTCTGCAGTGTGACCGGACTCCTTCCGGGACCCGGATGCCCGACCACAACAGAACTGATCGGTGTAGATGTGACAACCACCAAGTGTGACGGAAAACACGGAGGCTTAAGTTCAGGAACCGGCACAGGCACCGGAGACGGCGCTGTTACAGATGACGGCACCGGCAATACCACAACGACTCCGGACGCCAATACCGGAAACGGCGGCGGTGGACAGACCGGTGGCGGACAGACCGGCGGCGGTGGCGGACAGACCGGCGGCGGTGGACAGACCGGCGGCGGCGGTGAGACCGGCGGCGGTGGTACTGATCCCGGCGGCGGCACCACACCTCCCGCTCAATAAAAATGAGCCTGTCATGAATTTTAGATAGAACCCAAAAAGAGGAATCCTTACACAGGATTCCTCTTTTTTCGTCTCTTTTATGCTTTTACATGTATCTGCTTTTTTTGAACCTCGCTTTAGGATCCAGTCTGCTTCCCTGTTACAGGATCAGCTTTGCTGCGCCGCAGATGCCGGCGTCATTTCCAAGCTGTGCCAGGACAAACCGGGTATCCTGGTTTGCGAAGAATGCTTTTTCATGGAAATATTTTTCCACATATTCCAGCAGGATCTCTCCTGCTTTTGAAACACCCCCGCCGATCACGATCACCGACGGATCTGTGATCACAGCAATGGCTGCCAGGGCGTGCCCCAGATAAGAGCCAAATTCTTCAACGATCTCTTTTGCGACTGCATCGCCCTCTTTTAAAGCGTCAAAAACCGCTTTCGCGCTTATTTCAGATCCTCTTAAGGGAGAAGGGCTGTCGTCTCTCTCCAACCGTCTTCTGGCCAGGCGGCTGATACCGGTAGCAGATGCGTACTGCTCCAGACAGCCTGTGTTTCCACAGCCGCATGTCTCTGTTTCTTCTTCATTGACACAGAAGTGGCCAATCTCTCCGCCGGCTCCGTGAGAACCTGCCAGCGGCTTTCCATTCACAATGATCCCGCCGCCTACACCGGTTCCCAGTGTGACCATGATCATATTTTTCTGGCCTTTTCCGGCGCCCAGCCACATTTCCCCAAGAGCAGCCATATTTGCGTCATTTCCGGCTGCTACGGGAAGGCCTGTCAATTCTTTCATTTCACGGGTAACTTCTTTGTATCCCCAACCAAGATTTGCCGTCTTTTGTACCACGCCGTCTTCCATGACAGGAGCCGGGATCCCGATCCCGATGCCATCCACTTCTGATTTCCGGATATTTTTTTCCTGCATCTTATTCTGCAGAGATTCTGCCACATCCGGCAGGATAGCCTCTCCGTGATTTTCCGTGCGGGTCTTGATCTCCCATTTTTCCAGGAGTTCCCCCTCCGTGGTAAACAGGCCGATCTTTACAGTCGTTCCTCCGATGTCGACGCCAAAACAATACTTCATGATTTCTTTCCTCTCTTTATCTCTTTTTATCTTCTCGCCAGATTCTGCTGCACTCTCTTATACAGCTCCTGCGCAGCATTGTAGCCCATCTTCTTCTGCCTGTAGTTGATGGAAGCTGTTTCCACGATCACGGCCAGGTTTCTGCCCGGACGGATCGGAAGCTGATGGCAGACCACCTTGTTGCCCAGAAATTCGGTATACTGCTCTTCCAGGCCGAGACGGTCGTATTCTTTTTCCTTGTCCCACTCTTCCAGAGTGATGACCAGATCGATATTCTGGGTCTCGCGGACACTTAACACACCAAACAGCGTTTTAACATCCACGATCCCGATGCCTCGCAGCTCAATAAAATGTCTGGTAATGTCCGGCGCGGATCCTACCAGAGTCTCGTCGCTGACCTTGCGGATCTCTACCACGTCGTCGCTGACCAGACGATGTCCACGTTTCACAAGCTCCAGCGCAGCCTCGCTCTTTCCGATGCCGCTTTCCCCCATGATCAGCACGCCGACGCCGTATACGTCTACCAGCACGCCGTGGATGGAGATGCAGGGAGCAAGCTGTACATTCAGCCAGCGGATGATCTCCGCCGTGAAGGCAGACGTCTTTTTCTCCGTGATAAAGATCGGCACATCCGCCTCTACCGCCATGTCAAGAAGCATCTGCTCCGGCGAAAGATTGCGGCAGAAAATAATGCAGGGAATTTTATAAGACAGAAGGGTTTTGTAAACTTCCCTTTTCTTTTCCTCGTCCATCTTCTCCAGGAATGTATATTCCACATAGCCGATGATCTGAACACGCTCGGAATCAAAATGTTCAAAGAACCCGGTCAGCTGCAGAGCCGGGCGGTTGATATCCGGAACTTCCACCTTTTTATCGTTCAGCTCAACATCCGGAGTCAGGTTTTTCAGATTCATTTTTTCTACAATTTTCTTTAATTCCACTGTCTTTGCCATAATAATCTCCTTCTTCCGTTCTATTAGGGATATTGTACCACATCAGTGAAAAAATTTATATACATCCTGCGCCGCTTTTTCATTCATAGAGGGCAGTCCCTTCAATTCCTCCACCGTAGCGTTTCTGATGGCCTCAATATTCTCAAAATGCCGCATCAGGTCTTTTCTCCTTGCAGGGCCTACTCCGGGAATGTCATCCAGGATCGAGTGGACCTGGCTCTGGCTTCTGAGTTTCCGGTGGAAGGTGATCGCAAAGCGGTGGGCTTCATCCTGGATCCGGGTGATCAGTTTGAAGCATTCGGAATTCCGGTCAATGGGCAGTTCCTCGTTTTGATAGTAGAGCCCACGGGTCCGGTGATTGTCGTCCTTGACCATGCCGCAGACCGGAATGGCAAGTCCCAGATTCTCAAGCACCTGCAGAGCGATATTTACCTGTCCTTTGCCGCCGTCCATCAGGATCAGGTCCGGAAATGCCGTAAATCCGCCCAGTTCCTTCCCTTCTTCCTGTTCTTTCAGGCCATGGGTGAACCGCCTGGTCAGAACTTCTTCCATGCTGGCATAATCGTCCGCTCCCTGCACGCCTTTGATCTTAAACTTCCGGTAATCATTGCGTTTGGGCTTTCCTTTTTCATAGACCACCATGGATCCTACAGACGCAAATCCGCTGGTATTGGAAATGTCGTAGGCCTCCATCCTCACGATGCCGGAAATGCCCAGCAGTTTTTCCAGTTCCCTGACCGCCCCGATAGTTCGTCCTTCTTCCCGCTTTAATCGCTCTTTATCCGTGCTTAATACCATCTTCGCATTTCGTGCCGCCAGTTCCACCAGCTTTTCTTTCGTGCCTTTTTTCGGCACCTTGATATGCACCCTGCGGCCCCGTTTTTTGGTCAGCCATTCTTCGATCAGTTCCTGGTCGTCGATCTCTTCCGGCAGCATCAGCTCCGCGGGGATGTAGGGCGTGCCTGCGTAAAACTGTTTGATGAAACTGGACAAGGTTTCCTTTGCCGACTCCTCTTTTGCAATCTTCAGGTAAAAATGATCCCGCCCGATCAGCCGGCCGCCCCGGATAAAGAAGACCTGAACGACCGCGTCTTCGCCTTCCACTGCCATGGCCAGAATATCCCGGTCGTCTCCTGCGCCTGCGGCATCGGTGATCTTCTGTTTCTGGGCGATCTTCTGAACGCTAGCAATCAGTTCCCGGTATTCGATCGCTTTTTCGAATTCCAGCATTTCCGAAGCCTTCTCCATTTTTTCTTTTAGCTGCTCCACAATCCCCTCATAATTTCCATTCAGAAATTTCAGAACCTCCTGAACCGATTCCTGGTATTCTTCCGCCGAAACATATCCCTGGCAGGGAGCATTGCACTGATGAATGTGATAATTCAGGCACGGGCGCTCCTTTCCCACATCTCTGGGAAGTTTTCGATTACAGCTTCGGATATGATAAAGTTTCCTAATCAACTCAATCGTATCTTTCACAGCCCCGGCACTGGTGTAAGGCCCAAAATATTTCGCCTTATCCTTCACCATACGCCTGGTCATCATAATCCTGGGAAACGGCTCTTCCACCGTCACCTTGATAAACGGATAGGTCTTGTCATCCATCAGCATGGTATTGTATTTCGGCCGGTGCTCTTTGATCAGGTTACATTCCAGAACCAGAGCCTCCAGCTCCGAATCCGTCACAATATACTCAAACCGGCTGATATGCGTCACCATCTGCTCGATCTTGATCCCCTTGTTGCGGCTGCTCTGAAAATACTGCCGCACACGGTTCTTTAAACTGACCGCCTTGCCCACGTAAATGATCTCATCCTTCTCATCATGCATCAGGTAGACACCCGGCTTTCCCGGAAGCTTTTTCAATTCTTCCTGAATGTCAAACATACAAAACGCTCCTTACATAAAATGGGGACGGGGGATTTCCAGAAATCCCCCGTCCCCAGAAACATTTATATTTCTTCTACTGGATTCATCGTGATCCGTTCTTCTTTCTTTTTCTCTTTTGTCTCTGGATCGATGCCTTCTACTTCATAGAAGATATCCATAAATTCTTTTCCGGTGATGGTTTCTTTTTCGATCAGGAAGTCTGCGATCTTGTCCAGAGAACTCCTGTGTTCTGCCAGCAGACGTTTTGCTTCCTCGTATGCGTTTTTCAGCATCTTCATTACTTCGTGGTCGATCTCGGAAGCGGTTTCTTCTCCACAGTTGGCAACGGGACGTCCGTCCAGATAACGGTGCTGGATGGATTCCAGCCCGATCAGGCCGAATTTTTCGCTCATACCGTACTGCGTGATCATGGCTCTTGCGATACTGGTGGCTTTCTCAATGTCGTTGGACGCTCCGGTGGTCACGGTGTCGAAGACGATCTCTTCTGCGGCCCGGCCTCCCAGCATGCCTACCAGCATAGCTTCCAGTTCTTTTTTGGTATTCAGGAATTTCTCTTCTTCCGGCGTCTGCATGACATACCCCAGCGCCCCCATGGTCCGGGGAACGATGGTGATCTTCTGGACCGGTTCGGAGTCTTTCTGCAGCGCGCTGATCAGTGCATGTCCTACCTCATGATAGGATACGATCCGCCGTTCTTCCTGGCTCATGATGCGGTCCTTCTTTTCTTTTCCTACCAGCACCACTTCCACAGCTTCGAAAAGATCCTGCTGACACACAGCATTTCTGCCATGCTTTACTGCGTTGATGGCCGCCTCATTGATCATGTTGGCAAGGTCCGATCCTACGGCGCCGGAAGTGGCCAGAGCTATGGCTTCCAGATCCACCGTCTCGTCCATCCGCACATCCTTGGAATGTACCTTCAGCACGTCGATCCGGCCTTTCAGATCCGGTTTTTCCACAATGATCCGCCGGTCAAAACGTCCGGGACGAAGAAGCGCCGGATCCAGGATCTCCGGACGGTTGGTTGCCGCCAGGAGCACCAGTCCCTTATTGCTCTCGAATCCGTCCATCTCAGCCAGCAGCTGGTTCAGAGTCTGCTCTCTTTCATCATTGCTTCCCAGCTGGTTGTCACGGCTTTTTCCGATCGCGTCAATCTCGTCAATAAAAATGATACAGGGCGCCATCTGCTGTGCCTGCTTGAAGAGATCCCGCACACGGGACGCACCCACGCCTACATACATTTCTACAAATGCCGAACCGCTTAAAGAGAAGAACGGTACGTTGGCTTCTCCTGCCACCGCCTTCGCAAGAAGGGTCTTACCGGTTCCCGGAGGTCCCACCAGGAGCGCTCCTTTGGGAAGTTTGGCTCCCACGCTGGTGTATTTTCCCGGATTATGCAGAAAGTCTACGACTTCCTGGAGTGATTCCTTGGCCTCATCCTGGCCCGCCACATCCCGGAAGGTGACTCCGGTCTGCTTCTCCACATACATCTTGGCATTGCTCTTTCCAATGCCCATCACGCCTCCGCCTTTGCTCATCTTTCTTGTCATCCACACGATCATGCCCACTAAAAGCGCGATCGGCAGGAAGGTCGCAAGAAGCTGAATCGCGATCGCCGATGTGGTGTCCGGGATCTCCTGCTCATACTCTACCCCGGCCTCATACAGCCGTTCGGAAAGAGTGTCATCCTGCACCAGTCCGGTATAGTATTCTTTCGCTATCCGCTCTCCCTTTTCTTTCTTGGCAGTGATCACAATCTGGTTGCTCTGGATCAGCACCTTGTCTACTTCGCCATCATCTACCATTTTCAGGAATTCATCGTAGCTGATCTCCTGCTCATTTCCATTTCCCTGGAACTGATAAAGCATCATCACGAGCATGGCTGTGATCAGCGTCACGATCAAGATAAAAGACAGGCCCTGCCTGTTATTTCTGTTATTTGGGTTGTTGTTTTGGTTGTCCACTTTTGTTCCTCCTAATATTCCTCTTACATTATACGGACAGCCTTTCTGGAAATCAATAAAAACCTGTTTTCTTCACCGTTTTTTCATGGTTTCCCAACCTTTTTCTTCCTTTTTTTATAAAAATTTTATACTTCGATTACACGCCGGACTCTTTGAAAAATATGGGGCTGTTTTCATATTTTGCTTCAAATGTTGCCTGAATAGACAACTTTTTAAACTGCTTCTTATCTACAGAACCGACCATGACAGAAGTATGGGCCTGGCATCCTGCCAGCCTGGGAAGCTGGTCCAGGGCAAGCTGTGCATTTTTATCGGTGGCCGCGCTGACAGACAGGGCGATCAGAACCTCATCGGTGTGAAGTCTGGGATTGCGGCTGCCCAGATACTTGGTCTTCAGGATCTGGATCGGTTCGATCGCTTCCGGGGAAATCACGTGGCAGGCGTGATCAATGCCGGCCAGTTCCTTCAATGCATTAAGCAGAAGGGCCGCGCAGGCTCCCAGAAGATTAGACGTCTTGCCTGTGATCATCCGTCCGTCGGCAAGCTGAAGAGCGGCAGCCGGAGCACCGGTCTCTTCGGCGCGCTTTAATGCCGCATCCACCACAGGACGGTCATGAACCGTGATCCCTGCCTGGTTCATCAACATTTCTATCTTATATACTTCATCCTCTGCGCAGGCTCCGGCCAGGAACCGGCCAAGGGAGTCATAGTAGCGCCGGATGATCTCCTGCCTGGAAGCTTCCTGGCAGGCCTCGTCATCACAGATACAGTTGCCCGCCATGTTGACGCCCATATCGGTAGGCGACTTGTACGGGCTTTCTCCGTAAATCTGCTGGAACATGGCATTTAACACCGGGAAGATCTCCACATCCCGGTTATAATTTACGGTGGATTTTCCGTAGGCTTCCAGGTGGAAGGGGTCGATCATATTGATATCGTTAAGATCCGCCGTGGCTGCTTCATAAGCCAGATTGACCGGATGCTTCAGCGGAAGATTCCAGATGGGGAAGGTCTCGAACTTGGCATAGCCCGCCCGGATGCCTCTTTTATGCTCCTGATACAGCTGGGAAAGGCAGACCGCCATCTTGCCGCTTCCCGGTCCCGGGGCCGTCACCACCACCAGAGGCCTGGAGGTTTTGATATATTCATTTTTCCCGTAACCCTCATCGCTGACGATCAGCGGCACATTGGCCGGATATCCGGGGATCACATAATGCCGGTACACCTGGATGCCCATTTTCTTCAGGCGGTTCCTGAACAGGTGGGCGCTCTCCTGCCCGGCGTATTTTGTGATGACAACGCTGCCTACAAAGAGACCGTTCTGACGGTAAACACTGATCAGACGCATCACGTCCTTATCGTAAGTGATGCCCAGATCTCCGCGGACCTTATTCTTCTCAATGTCTTCAGCGCTGATCACGATGACGATCTCGGCCTGATCGGCAAGCTGCTTTAACATGCGAAGCTTACTGTCCGGCTGAAACCCCGGAAGCACGCGGGAAGCATGGTAATCATCGAACAGCTTTCCGCCAAATTCCAGATACAGTTTGTTGTCAAAGTGGCTGATGCGTTCCCGAATATGAGAAGACTGCATTTGTAAGTATTTGTCATTGTCAAATCCTAATTTCATATATCTCTCGTTCCTCCGTTTTTTTTATATCGTCATGGCCGGCGCGCGCCGGCCTTAACATCAACATATCAAGTATACTACAAGACGCCGGGATTTTACAGACTTTTCTCAGGTTTTTGCGATTGCACGCTTTATCCCAGTGCCTTTTCCGCAGCTTTCAGCGCTTCTCTCACTACCTGATGCATGTCAAAATACCGGTACATCCCCAGGCGTCCGCCGAAAATCACATGCTCTTCTTTGTCTGCCAGCGCCCTGTATTTTTCATATAAGGCGTTATTTTTCTCATCATTCATGGGATAGTAAGGCTCTTTCCCTCTGCTCCAGGCAGCAGGATATTCCCTGGTGATCACGGTTTTATCAGAAATTCCCGATCTGCTTTCCCCGTATCCGCCCTGGCAGCCATATTCAAAGTGCTTGTGTTCAATGATCCTGGTATAAGGGATCTCATACTCCGTGTAGTTAACCACCGCATTCCCCTGGTAATTCTCCATCTCCAGCACCTCTGTCTCAAACCGGAGGCTCCGGTACTCCAGTTCCCCGTAACAATAATCATAGTATTCATCGATCATGCCGGTAAATACCAGATTTTCCGCCTCATTCATCAATTCCTCTCTGCAGGTGAAGAAATCCGTGTTCAGCCGGACACAGGCCCCCTCCAGCATTTTTTCAATGATCTGCGTATAACCGCCCACAGGGATCCCCTGGTATTTGTCATTAAAATAGTTATTATCATAGACAAAGCGTACCGGCAGTCTCCGGATGATAAAGCTGGGAAGTTCCGTGGCTCTGCGGCCCCACTGCTTTTCCGTATACCCCTTGACCAGTTTTTCGTAAATGTCTCTTCCTACCAGAGAGATTGCCTGCTCCTCCAGGTTTTTTGGCTCCCGGATCCCGGCTTCCCTGATCTGCCGCTCAATGATCTCTTTTGCCTCGGCAGGCGTGCGGATCCCCCACATTTTGCTGAAAGTGTTCATATTAAAAGGAAGATTATACAGTTCATCTTTATAGCAGGCCACCGGACTGTTGGTATACCGGTTAAACTCTGCGAACTGCTGCACATAATCCCAGACTTCCCGGTCAGAAGTATGGAAAATGTGCGCTCCATACTGATGCACCTGGATATTTTCTATTTCCTTTGTATAAATATTTCCGGCTATATGATCCCTTTTATCGATCACCAGAACTTTTTTTCCTGCTTTTCCTGCTTCATAGGCGAAAACCGCGCCAAAAAGACCCGCGCCCACGATGAGATAATCATATTTTTTCATTCGTTCCCACTCCTTTTCTACCATTCCCAGTGTACGGTACTGCCTGTTTCTGTCTTTTTTACTACCAGCTTCCGGTCGATCTGTTCTTTTAGTTCGTTGACATGGGAAATGATCCCCACCAGCCTCTGCTCTCCTGCCAGATCTGCCAGCACCCGGACCGCCTGCTCTCTTGCTTCATCGTCCAGAGCGCCGAATCCTTCATCGACAAACATGGTATCAATGCTGACTGCCCCGGCCATATTCTGCACAATATCAGACAGGCCGAGCGCCATCGCAAGAGAGGCCATAAAGGATTCCCCGCCGGACAGGGTGCGCACATCCCGCACAGAATCGCTTGCCAGGTGGTACACGTCCAGATCCAGTCCGGCCTGACCCTGGCTTCCCAGATGTTCGATGTCCCTGCACTGAAGCAGAAATTCTCCTCCCGCCATGCGGGCCAGTCTCTGATTGGCCGCCTGGATGATCTTTTTGAAATACTGGCGCTGGACATAGGTTTCAAAATCCAGCTTCACCGATCCGCTTAGCGTACCGTTGGCTGTTTTGCTCAAACGGCTGATCTTTTCGTATCTTTTCTGCAGATCCCTGTCCTGGTCTTCATACTGGCGGATCCGGTCCAGGACTTCCTGATTCTTCCGGTTGTCGCCGTATATCTTCAGATATGCTTCCTGTACGCTCTGGTGCTCTTTCCGGGTGGCTTCGATCTTTTCTTTCAAAGCTTCCGGTTCTGCCGGTTCGGATCCTTGTTGTTCCTGGCCGGCCATTTCCCGGTACAGGTTCTCCTTTCGTTCCTTTTCCTCCTGCTGCCGTTTCACCGTCTCTTCCAGCCGGTGTTTCTGCCCCTGCAGGTTGCTGTAGTGTTCTGCCGCCTTCCGATACGCCTCTTCTGCCTGCGTACGGCCTTCTCTGGCGTTTTGAAGCCTTTCCTCCAGCTTCTGCAGCTGTGCTTTTGCCTGCGCTTCTTCCGGAACCGGAAGGCCCTGGGCCTTGGTACGGAAAGCTGCCTGAATCTCCCGGATCGCAAGGCGGAGTTCTTCTCGTTCTTCTAAGAGAGCCGTTTCCTGTTCCTGAAGTCTGGTCTCTGTTTCCTCCAGATCTTTTCTGGATCCTGCGGCATTCAGATACTGCTTTCTCTCTTCCTGCGCCTTATGGATCTGTTCTTCCAGTTCTTTTCCTTCTCTCCCCAGTCTCTTTTCCTCTGCGGCAAGGAGCGCTTCTGTCTCTCCTGGCGACTGCCCGGCTTCCTTTGGAAGTTCTGTCTGGATCCTTCTATTATAC
>NZ_JACJLV010000141.1 GCF_016902415.1 Mordavella massiliensis
GGATCAATGGATATTTGCTCCTCCCCGAAGCTTTTCGCAGCTTATCACGTCTTTCATCGGCTCTTAGTGCCAAGGCATCCACCATACGCTCTTTCATGCATGACCAACTCGACTTAAAAGACGGGTTCTCTTAAGTCCACACGTATATAGCGTTATACGCGTTGGTCTTCGGCCAATTTTTTGCTTTGTTTTCTTCAAAGTGTGTAATCATTACACAGTTTCCTGTTATAACAATTACCTCGGATGTCTTGATCAAGATATTTTG
>NZ_JACJLV010000142.1 GCF_016902415.1 Mordavella massiliensis
ATGGGCTTAAGTGGACTCGAACCACCGACCTCACGCTTATCAGGCGTGCGCTCTAACCGGCTGAGCTATAAGCCCGTTCCAAAAAGGGCTTCCGCCACTTTTTTTCTTTTTTTATTCCTGGCAGCCACCTGCTCTCCCACACCGTCTCCAGTGCAGTACCATCGGCCGCTTAGGGCTTAACCATCGTGTTCGGGATGGGTACGGGTGTT
>NZ_JACJLV010000016.1 GCF_016902415.1 Mordavella massiliensis
CTGTGGTATCAATAAGATTCATTTAACCGTACTTTTTTCTATGCAAATACGGATTAATGAAAAAAAAGGAAGATTCCAACCGTACAAAAATATAAAATGTACGGCTATGTAAGTTAAAATTCAATTCAAACCGTATTTAAAGGCATAAGTGTACGGTTAACAAGGGAAAAGTCGTATCCGAACCGTATAACAGAGCCCGGGGACACGGCTGAGATATTAAAAGATCAATCTTAACCGTTTGCAACCTGGCCGGCCCTGTTTGGAAAATCCTATATCTTTCTGAAAGAGATTATGCTAAAATGATGATATCTTCCCGGGAAGGAGGTCTTTGTATGAAACTGAAAAATGTCCTGATCGTAGTATCTGATATGGAAAGATCCAAACGCTTTTATCGTGATTTGTTTGGTTTGCCTGTGATCCTGGAGCAAGAGGGAAATGTGATCCTGGCGGAAGGTCTGGTCCTGCAGGAGAAACAGGTTTGGCAGAAAGCAATCGGAAAAACAGTTCAGATCGGTGATGCCGGAGCGGAGCTGTATTTTGAAGAAACAGATATGGAAATATTTCAAAAGAAACTAAATAATTACCAAGAGGATGTTTGTGAAATTCGTTTTTTACAGTCGGGATCTGACGAAGACCTGATCCGGCTGTACGATCCTGACGGGCATCTGATCGAAGTGCGAAAGAAAAACGCGCGCCATGGCTGTTAAGCCGGGGCGCGCATTTTTTTGAGTGTTGCTTTAAAACTGAAGGTGAACATGGTCACTGTTGTTGCAACTGCAATAAAGTCTGCGATGGGTTCTGCCAGAAAGACGGCCATCACCTTATCTGAAAGAAAGGCCGGAAGGATATAGATCAGAGGGATCAATACCAGGATCTTGCGGAAAATGGCAAGAAATGCAGACACTTTTGAGTTTCCAAAAGCAATAAAAGTCTGCTGGCAGGAAATCTGAAGCCCCATCAGAACCACAGATCCCATGTAAATGCGAAGAGCCCAGGAGGCCAGAGCCGACAGCTCCGGATCGCTGGTAAAGACCGCTACGAAGATTCCGGGGGTCAGTTCTGACAAGATCCACAAAATGGCGGCAAAGCTGACACAGCAGATGGTTTGCATTTTAAAGGCTTCCTTTACCCTGTCTGCATTTCCGGCTCCATAGTTAAAACTGATGATCGGCTGCCCGCCCTGGGTGAGGCCCTGCAGGGGCAGAAGGGCAAACTGCATGACACTGGATAAGATCGTCATGGCGCCGACTGCCAGGTCCCCGCCATATTTCAGCAGGGAAGAGTTGAAGCACAGCACCAGAATGCTTTCTGTGGACTGCATGACAAAAGGCGCGACGCCAAGTCCGATGCAGGGAAGTAAGATTTTGGAACGGATCTTTAAATGTTCCTTTTTCAGGCGCAGCACAGTGTTCTGTCCGGTCAGGAACCGGATGGCCCAGACCGCGCTGATCGCCTGGGATAAAATGGTAGCCAGGGCCGCGCCCCGGACGCCCATGCCGAAACCGAAGATAAAAACCGGATCCAGGATGATGTTGGTGACTGCGCCGATCACGACTGTCAGCATACTGATCTTGGAAAATCCCTGGGCAGAGATAAACATGTTCATACCAAGGGTCAGCTGCACAAAAATGGTGCCGATGGCGTAGATGGACATATAGTCCAGCGCATAGCCGATGGTATTTTCACTGGCTCCAAAGAGAAAGAGCAGCGGACGCTGAAAGATCAGGATCAATATCGTTAGCAGCACTGCGGCGATCACCAGGGCGGTAAAACAGTTTCCCATAATTTTTTCCGCCCCCTGATTGTCTTTTTTGCCCATCAGGATACTGGCCCTTGGAGCGCCGCCCATTCCCAGAAGCGAGGCAAAGGCGGAAACGATCATGATCAGCGGAAAACATACACCGACGCCGGTCAGTGACGCGGCGCCGGTTTCTGGTATGTGGCCGATATACATCCGGTCCACCATGTTATACAGGGCATTGACAACCTGTGAGGTGATGGCCGGGACAGCAAGCACAAACAGCAGATGGCGGACCGGCTCGCGGCCAAGGTCCACCTCGTTAGACATTTTCAGTTTCATATTTTATCCTTCTTTCGATGTATGTGTGGAGGGAGTAAGAAGCTTGTGGATTTTATAGATCATGGAAAGAGTTTCCAGAAAATCCACTTCGCTTTTCCCGTAATTCAAGATTTCCTTCAGATTGTTGATCCGGTAGCGGACCGTGTTTTCATGCAGAAACATGGCGGCTCCAGTCCGTTTATAATCTGCGCCGTTTTCGATGAAGCGGCAAAGGGTGACAAAAAGCTGGGAATGATTTTCCTTGTCATATTTTATCAGCGGCGCGATGGTCTCCTGATAATACTTCTGAATCGCCGGATGCCCCTGAATGGATACCAGCAGCCGCATCACGCCCAGATCGCTGTAGGAAGCAGACTGGCCAAAGTCAGCTGAATCAGCCGCTACAAAGGCCTGGGAGATCGCGTCTCCAAGCTGGGAGACGGGCAGGGTGTCGCTGATGCCGATCCGTATTTCCGGAAGCTGTTCCCGCAGATAAGCAAGAATCTCTTCTGTCGCCTGGCGAAGCTGGGAATCGGATTTCCGGTGGAAAGAGTAGGCCAGCAGAATCCCGTCCCGGTACTCTGCGATCAGAGAAGTGATCCCGTAGTAGAGCGGTGTGTCAGATGGCATTTTTTGCTGGAGCGGCTCTGCCCCGGAGCAGAAAAATGCGATCACATGACTGGAAAAACTGGGGTTCAGTTCCCGAATAATCTCCCGCTTCTCTTTTTCTGCCGTATGTTCCGAAGTCAGCGCCAGAAGCTGATTGGTGACGAAACGGCGGCGCTCCAGAGAAAGCTTGCATTCAATAATGTTTGAGATCACGGTGGAATAGGGGACCTGCTGGCTGATAAAGATCACAGGAAGCCTGTGCTCATCACAGAGCCGGACCACCTTTTCCGGGAGCTCGTTTATATACAGATCAATGATACAGACTGCAGATGCCTGGATAGACAGATACCACTCCATGACACTGTAAATATAGTCGGGGTTGTCTTTTCCATAATACAAGGCGGTGAGATAAAAATCATGGCGGGCGGTCAGTTCATCAAGTACGGGATCGCCTGCGTCATGAGGGATATCATATACATTTGGAAAATGGACCGGATTGTCCAGGCCCGAAGCTCCCGCAGCCAGACGATATCCGTCCATAAATGGAAGATTTAATATATCTCGGACAGTCAACTCATTCATCTTTTGTCATTCCTTTCCCCTTTTTTGTAATTCTAACAGCATTTCAGAAATAAATCCAGAGGTGTTTGTAAAAGAAACAAAAAAGGATGAATTTTTTTATATAAGAAATGATGTGTAAAGAAAAAAAGACTGGAAAGAGTACGCAAGGCTTCCGGTTCTGGGCTATCCGGAATCTCTGCTTGCCTTCCGTACACTGGAAGAGTATTTCGGGAAACCATTTTTTGGCGTGGTGGCTACAGAACTGGGAGGAGCCAATACTGCTTACGCGTTTCACATTGCCTGTCAGCTGGGACTTCCGATCATTGACGGGGATCCGGCGGGACGTTCCGTACCGGAACTGCAGCACAGCTCTTTTTGGATTTCATTTTGATTACGTTCCTTTCTCATAAAGTCTGTCAATTTGGAGAGAACTGCGGTATAATGAAGAAAACAACTGCATTTTACGTTTCAGGAGAAAGGGGGACTCTCTATGACAGAACACAGGATCATTACTATCGGCCGTGAATTCGGAAGCGGCGGCCATGAGATTGGAAATCTTTTAGCCACCAGGTTGGATATTCCGCTCTATGATAACAATCTGATCCGTATGGTGGCGGAAAAGCTGGACATCCGGGAAGAGACGGCCCGGGCAGTGGATGAGACAACGCTGAACAGTTTTCTTGCAGGATTTATCTTTGAGCCGATTGAAGAGTCCAGCCGTCTGAACGGTACAGAGTACGTTCCGCCTCTGACACAGCAGGTGTATGAACTGCAGTGCGATATCATCCGCAAACTGGCGGAGCGGGGACCGTGCATTATAGTGGGACGCTGCGCGGATTTTGTCCTGCGGGATCATAAGAACTGTATCAATGTATTTATCTGTGCGGACTGGGAGGACCGGGTGGAGAGGATCGCCGCGAAGTATGACATTTCTCAGCGGAAAGCGGCAGATAAGATCAAGAAGATGGACCGGGAGCGCAGGAATTATTATGAGTCCCATACCGGACAGGAGTGGGGCAGCATCGACTCCCATCACATGCTCCTGAACGTGAGCCGTCTGGGAATGGATCGCACGGTTGATATACTGGAAAGAATCTGCAGATAGAGGAGGCGCTTCATGGACGGACAGATTTATTTTGACAATGGGAGCACTTCCTGGCCCAAAGCGCCCGGGGTGGCAGAAGCGGTGTGCCGTCTGCTGGAAGAGGGGGCATTTAACATTAACCGCGGGAACTATACCGGTGCCTATGAAGTGGCGGGGAAAGTGCTTTCCACCAGAGAAAAACTGGCCCGGATGTTTCAGGTGGAGGATTCCAGGCATGTGATCTTTACATCAGGCGTTACATGTTCTTTAAATTATTTTATCAACGGATTTTTAAAGCCCGGGGACCATGTACTGGTAACCGGGCTTGAACATAATGCGGTGATGCGTCCGCTGCACCGGATGACGAAGCAGGGAGTGGCTTATGATGTGATTCCGGTAGACCGGCAGGGGAACCTGAAGGCCGAGCAGGCGGAGAGTCTGATCCGGCCGGCGACAAAAGCCATGATCGTTTCCCATGCGTCTAATGTGTGTGGAACCGTTGTGCCTATCCGCGATCTGGGAGAGGTGTGCCGGCGCCACGATCTGTTTTTTGCGGTGGATTCAGCGCAGACGGCCGGTACATTTCCAATTGATATGCCTGGAACCGGGATCGATCTGCTGGCGTTTGCCGGACATAAGGGACTTCTGGGACCGCAGGGGATTGGCGGGTTTGTGATTTCTGACCGGCTGAGCCGGGAAATGGAGCCCTGTATCCTTGGAGGAACGGGCAGTCAGTCTGATTCATATGAAATGCCGGAGCAGCTTCCGGATAAGTATGAAAGCGGCACCATGGATCTGCCGGGGATCATCGGACTTCACGCGGCGCTTTCTTATCTGGAGCAGACAGGAATCGACAGCCTTCGCGAAAAAAAGATGGAACTGACCGGTTATTTTCTGGAACAGATCCGCGAATTTCGGGATATCCGGATTGTAGGAAGACCGGATCTGAAAAATAGAACGGCTGTTGTTTCTCTGGATTTTCAGACAATGGACAACGCGGTGGCGGCATTTGAACTGGAACAAAGAGCAGGGATCATGACCCGTGTGGGGCTTCACTGCGCGCCGCTGGCCCACCGGTCGTTACATACATTTCCGGAAGGTACGGTACGGTTTGCCTTCAGCGCTTCCAATACAAGAGATGAGATTGATCGTTGTATTCAGGTGATGAAGGAACTTTTTCAGTAATTAATGATAGAAATCATCAATAAGCAGGAGTAAATGACAGAAAAAATCAATAAATGATCTTTAGCGGTCCGGTTGTTCTTGCCATCTAAACGTGTTACGGTAAATTCAGGAAAATCGTAAGACAAAGGAGGAAATTGAAATGGCAGACAACCGGAAAATGTGGAGTGACCTTGGGATGAACCTGGAACTCCATGATCAGTTATGCGAGGTGCTTCCCCAGGCGTTTGGAGATGTTTTCCTTTCCCAGGAGAACCGCCCGGAGGCAATGGACTATTATAATATGGTGGTAGCCGATATTCACGGCATCCGTCCGGCAGAGCTGATCGAACATCAGAAAAAAGGCGGAAAAGTGTTTGGAACTTTCTGCGTATATGTACCGGATGAAGTGATCTTTGCGGCAGACGCTATTGCCACAGGACTTTGCGGCGGCTCTCAGTTCTGGGTGCCGGGCGGGGAAAAGGTGCTGCCTGTTAACACCTGTCCTCTGATCAAAGCGTCTGTAGGGGCAAGGCTTGACAGAACCTGTCCGTTTTTCCGGATTGCGGATATGTACATTGGGGAAACTACCTGCGATGGAAAAAAGAAGGCGTGGGAAATCTTAAGTGAGGATGTTCCGGTGTATGTGATGGATCTTCCGCAGATGAAGCGGGCAAAAGACGTGCAGGCGTGGGCGGAAGAGATCACTGCCCTGAAGGATCAGGTAGAAGAATTTACCGGAAATAAAGTGACTGCAGAAAAGCTGGCTGCAGCGATTAAACTGATCAATGATAAGAGGCGTGCGCTTGACAGACTTTATAACTGCAGAAAGAGTGAAGTCCTTCCAATCAGCGGAACCGATGCGCTTGTCATCTCTCAGATTGCATTCTATGATGATCCGGCAAGATTTGCGCAGATGACCAACAAACTGTGCGACGAACTGGAACAGAGGATCAGAGACGGCGTCAGTGTAGTGCCTGCAGGAACCAAGCGGATCATGCTGACAGGAACACCTCTTGCAATCCCCAACTGGAAACTTCATAATATCGTGGAGACCAGCGGCGCTGTAGTTGTCTGTGAAGAGATGTGTACCGGAACCAGATATTTTGAAAATCTGGTGGATGAGACGAAGGAAACCGTGGAGGATCAGATTCAGGCAATCGCAGAAAGATATATGAAGATCAACTGCGCATGCTTCACACCGAACCACGGCAGGATCGATGATATTTTCAGACTGGCAAAAGAATATAAGGTAGACGGCATTATTGATGTAAACCTGAAATTCTGCAATCTGTACGATACAGAGGGCTATTTTGTAGAACGGGCCATGAAAGAAGCCGGCATTCCGGTACTTGGCATTGAGACAGATTATACGGACAGCGACGCGCAGCAGCTTCGCACCAGGATCAGCGCATTTGTAGAAATGTTAAACAGCAAATAAAAGAAGGATGAGCGAAATGCAGCAAATGCAGCACTACGTCATTTTCCCCAACCATGATAATGGCATGCGTCTTTATCAGGAATTAAAAAAACAGGGCATTCAGGCAACGATATCACCGACTCCCAGGGCAGTCAGCAAGTGTTGCGGGATTGCGCTGATGATCCGAAAAGAAGATATACCGGCCATAGAAAAATGCGTAGAAGAAAAAGGGATTGAGATTTTGCGGATTGCAGAGATAGCAAAAGATGTCAATCCAAAAAGAGACAGATATTGTTAATTTGCTAACAGGGGACGTAGACCTTTTGCAAAGGTCTACGTCCCCAATTGCATTTTACCCTGTACCTTTTTGAATTATTTCAGGAAAAACCGTATCATTTTTTCGTGTAATTTCCGGTATGGCTGATAGCGCATAGGCAGATCCAGCCAGGTTTTCTTGTCTACGATGCTCTTGTAGTGCGAGAAGGTATCGAAGCCGATCTTTCCGTGATAAGCGCCCATACCGCTTTCTCCAAATCCGCCGAATCCCATTTCTGTAGTGGCCAGGTGGATGATGGTGTCGTTGATGCACCCGCCGCCGAAGCCGCAGTGTGATGTGACCCGTCTGGCTGCTTTTTTGTCTGAGGTAAAGAGGTAGAGAGCCAGCGGATGGGGCCTGGAGTTGACATTGCGGATGACCTCGTCCAGGTGGTCGAATACCAGGATGGGCATGACCGGTCCGAAGATTTCTTCCTGCATCACGGCATCAGCAAATGTGACATTGTCCATGACTGTGGGTTCGATGCGAAGGGTTTTGCGGTCGGATTTTCCGCCGTGCACGACCTTTTCGCCATCGATCAGGCCGAGGATCCGGTCGAAATGTTTTTCGTTGATGATCTTTCCGTAATTTGCGTTTTTCAGCGGCTGCTTGCCGTACTGCTTCTGGATCTGTTTTTGTACTTCTTTGATCAGTCTGTCTTTGACGGATCTGTGGCAGTAAATGTAATCCGGGGCCACGCAGGTCTGGCCGCAGTTCAGATATTTGCCGAAGACGATTCTTCTGGCGGCCAGCCGGATATTTGCGGAAGCATCCACGATGCAGGGGCTTTTTCCGCCAAGTTCCAGTGTAACCGGAGTCAGATGTTCTGCGGCGCTGCGCATGACTTCTTTGCCAACGGACTGGCTTCCGGTAAAGAAGATATAATCGAAATGTTCTTTTAACAGGCAGGTATTTTCTGCCCGCCCGCCGGTGACAACCGCCACGTATTCGCGATCAAAACACTGGGACAGGATCTGCAGGATCACGTCGCTGGTATAAGGAGAATAGGCGCTTGGCTTTACCACCGCGGTATTTCCGGCCGCCAGTGCGTCCACCAGTGGAGAAAGCGTCAGCATAAAGGGATAGTTCCAGGGGCTCATGATCAGCGTGACTCCGTACGGCGAAGGCTTCCGGTAACTGTGGGAATGGAACTGGGCCAGAGGGGTGCGAACCGTTTTTTCTCCGGCAAATTTCCGGACATGTTTTAGCATATAGCTGATTTCTTCCAGAACCAGTCCTGTTTCACACATATAGCTTTCAAACCCGCTTTTTCCCAGGTCCTTTTTCAGCGCACTGTGGATTTCTTTTTCACATTCGGAAATGACAACATACAGTCTTTTCAGGGCGCTGATCCGTGCTTCTACCGGAAGAGTTGCTCCGGTCTGGAAATATTTTCTCTGTGCGGTAACAATGGATTTAATTTCCTGTTCCGTCATGGGTATCCGCTCCTTTCCTATCATCATTTTCATCGTCCGGAGCGCCTTTGTCGGTGTCCGGATCGTCATCGTTCATTAACATATAATAGAAGGCCTCCAGTTCAGCGGCATTCAAAAGGACCGGAACCGGATAAAGAGGGTTGGCCTCCTTATCTGCGTAATGCGCCAGTTTGGGGATGTCCTCTTCCCGGATCTCCGGGATGCGGCTGCCGATACCGAATCTTTCTTTCATCAGTTTGATGGCTTCAATGAACCGGCCGGCTGCTTCTTCGTCAGGAGTGTCCTGGTCGGCAAGGCCGGCGGCAATGGCCAGCCGGTGCAGTTTTTTGTGGATTTTTTCGCCATAGGCTTCCAGTACCATAGGAAGGATCACTGCATTTGCGAATCCGTGGGGGACGTTGTATTCGCCGCCCAGGGAGTGGGCGACGGCGTGAACATATCCCACGTAGGATTTGGTAAATGCGCATCCTGCGTAGAAGGAAGCGTGCAGCATGTTTCTGCGGGCGTCGATGTTGCTGCCGTCCTGATAGACTTTATCAATGTTTTCAAAGATCAGCTGAACAGCCAGCAGCGCATCCTTCCTGGTGCCGTAGGTAGTGGAATTGCCGATGTAGGCTTCCACTGCGTGCGTCAGGGCGTCCATGCCGGTTGTGGCCGTGATAAATGGCGGCAGGCTTAAGGTGACTTTGGGATCCAGGACCGCGTACCGGGGGATCAGCGGGAAATCGTTGATCGCGTATTTGTACCGGGTCTGGGCATCGGTGATGACAGCGGCCAGGGTGGTCTCGCTTCCGGTGCCTGCGGTGGTCGGAACGGCCATCAGAAGGGGAAGTTTTTTATGTACTTTTAAAATGCCCTTCATTTTTGCCAGGGACTGACGGGGTTTTACGGCCCGCGCGCCCACGGCTTTGGCGCAGTCCATACTGGAACCGCCGCCAAAACCGATGATACAGTCGCATCCTTCGGTCTGATAGAGTTCCAGCGCCTCAGCTACATTTGCAGTCGTAGGATTGGCTACGGTTTTATCATACATGCAGTAGGGAATCCCGGCACCGGTGAGGGCTTTTTCCAGCCGGCCGGTGAGGCCGAGTTTTCGGATCCCGGCATCCGTGATGATCAGCACCTTGCTGCACTTTTTCTTTTGAATGATTTCCGGCAGAGCCTTGACGCTGCCGACAATCCTGGGTTTGCGGTATGGCAGGAACGGCAGGGCGATCTTAAGTCCTGTCTGAAAGGTCCTGCAATAAATTTTCTTAAAATAGTTCATAGCGTTGGATCCTTTCCGGCGCGTAAAAAACGCGCATTTTTACATATTTTTCACAAAAAAATATTAGCAGTTACGTCAAGGTTTGTCAATAAACCTGAGTTGCCAGAAGCGGAGAAAAATACGTATAATAGAACTGATGCTTTGGGATGGGGTCCTGCCTCTCCCAAAGGGATTTGCAGAGAAAAGAAGGAGACGAAAATGGATAAGAAAGCAGCATTGTTTTTTGATATAGACGGCACGCTGATCGACGACAGAACGAACGAACTTCCAGAGAGCGCTGCGGAGGCAGTAAAACGGGCCAGGGCAGCAGGGCATCTGATCTTCATTAATACAGGGCGGACGGTCTGCAGCATCCCGGTCGGGATAAAAATGATGGGGATCGACGGGATCCTGGGAGGCTGCGGAACCTATATTAATTACCGGCACGGCGTTCTTCTGGAACATCCGATCCCCGAGGACCGGGGATACCGTTATATTGACGCCATGAAGCGTCTGGGGATCGAAGGTTTCCTGGAGGGTACGGATGATGTGTATTTTTCTGAGCGGATCAGCCGGTTTGAAAATGTGGAGAGCACCCGCCGGTACATGGCGTCCCTGGGGCTTGGCGTGGAGCGGTACTATGAGAGGAAAGGGCTTCGATACGATAAGCTTTTGATCTGTACCGATCAGGCGAGCCGGAAAGAAGAGTTTTTCGAGGCGATCGCAGAAGACCTGGTTCCCATCGACCGGACCAGAGGCGTGTATGAGTGTATCCAGAAAGGATATTCCAAGGCGACGGCCATTGAGTTTATGCGGAAATACCTGAATCTGGATCTGGAACAGATCTATGTGTTCGGTGACAGCAGCAATGATCTTTCCATGTTTGAATATGCAAAGCACGGGATTGTCATGGGTGAGCATGATCCGGTGCTGGAGCCCTATGCCGAATACATTACGGATACAGTGGAGCAGGACGGGATCTGGAAAGCTATGGAACATCTGGGGCTGATCTAGCGGACAGGGGGCTTTTCTTTGCTGCCGGCTTGCGCACTTTTGTATTGTGTATTTGCGTACGGTTTGTGTATTTGCGTGCAGTTTGTGTAGTTGCGTGCAGTTTGTGTAGTTGCGTACTTGACATCAGAATATTCCCGTGATACCATATATTTAACGATAAACATTAAATAATTATCGCAGAACATGTATCGGAGGTGCGGGAATGATGAACGAAGAAGGAAAAGTACAGGAAGAAAGAGCCGTTCAGGTCAATGATTTTGCGGTGGATACGCAGAAGGAAGGAAGAAAAAGAACACCCAGAAGGCTGAAAGTACTTCTGGGGCTGTCGTTAGTTGTGACAGGATTCGCGGCGCTTGGCTGCCTGTGGTCTTTGCCGTGGATGATAAAAGCAAGAGAGTGGGAAGAGGCCGGCGCGGTGGCTTTTGCAGGGCGGATCCTCTTTGTTTTCACCATTTTGATCAGTTTTGCTGGTCTGATCTGTATCGCGAAAGACCTGCATGCAGGCAGGATGTTTTCCGGGACGCTGGCCAGGTGCGTGCTGTTGCTGGGAGTGATTTATACGGCGGCATCTGTATGGATCCCCAGACTTTCCGGTTATCATTCGTCCGGGTATGAGATCTTATCCAGCGATGCGTTTGTACTGATCGACGGAACCATTCTGCTTCCGGGACTCTTGCTTCTCGTATTGGGAAGTCTGATCCGCGAGGGAGCAAGGATGCAAAAAGAACAGGAGGAAATATTGTAGGAGGTGCCGTCATGGCGATTATATTAAGACTGGACCGGGTGATGGCAGACAGGAAGATGTCGTTAAATGAATTATCCGACAGAGTAGGGATTTCCAATGTCAATCTTTCAAATCTGAAAACAGGCAAAGTAAAAGCCGTGCGGTTCTCCACACTGGACGCCATCTGCGACGTGCTGGACTGCCAGCCCGGAGATATATTAGAATATAAGCGGGAAACAGAAGAAAAGACAAAAGAAAAAGCATAGCATGCAATGAATATAAAAAGAGAGAGGAGAAAGAAAAAGTGGGCGAACAATTGACGCCAAATGACGTAAAAAAGATCAAGGAAGAAATCGAGTACCGGAAACTTGTAGTACGGAAAAAAGAATTAGAAGCCGTAAAAGAAGCAAGAGCCCAGGGGGACTTAAGCGAAAACTTCGAATACAAAGCGGCCAAGCAGGATAAGAACCGCAACGAAAGCAGGATCCGCTATCTGGAACGGATGCTCAAACACGCAAAAATCGTTTCCGATCAGTCGGCAGGCGATGAAGTGGGCATCAACAACACCGTAGACCTTTACTTTGAAGACGATGAAGAAGTAGAAACATACCGGCTGGTAACCAGCATCCGCGCCAATTCCATGGAAGGGAAGATCAGCATCGAATCACCGCTTGGAAAAGCGATCCGGGGACACAGAGAAGGCGACCGTGTATTCGTAAAAACCGGCGAAAACGGCGGATATTATGTGGAGATCAGGAGGATAGACAAATCCACGGATGACTCACAGGATCAACTGCGCAGGTACTAACTTGCTAATTTGGGACGTAGTCCTTTTGCAAAGGACTACGTCCCAAATTGCATTTCACCCTGTACCTTTTTGAAAAACAGGGTGTACCCTATTGCCGGCGTCTATAAGTGAGGATGGTTTATCAGCTTTTTGAATTGGTGAGAATGTTTTTGTGCTGTTACAATAAAGGATAGGACAAAATGTACCACTGTGTGGTTCGGAGAGGAGATTTTTATGGAAGTTATTAAGGATTTACCAGAGGTTTTTGAGGAATTTGCAGAGCAGCGCAAGAAGTCTTTCCTGGCGGTGAAGGAGCTGAAGGATAAAGGGGTTCCGGTGGTCGGAGCGTATTGTACGTATTTCCCGCAGGAGATTGCCATGGCTATGGGCGCGGCCACGGTGGGCCTGTGTTCTACATCGGATGAGACGATTTCCGTGGCGGAGAAGGATCTGCCGAAAAATCTGTGTCCGCTGATCAAATCCAGCTATGGGTTTGCCGTGACTGATAAATGTCCGTTTTTCTATTTTTCTGATGTTGTGGTTGGTGAGACTACCTGCGACGGCAAGAAGAAAATGTATGAATATATGTCGGAGTTTAAGGATGTATTTCTGATGGAGCTGCCGAATACGCAGGGCGAGCAGGCGTTTCAGCTGTGGAAGAGTGAGATCATCCGCTTTAAAGAATACCTGGAGAAGAAGTTTGATGTGGAGATCACCGAGGATCAGATCCGGAATGCGATCAAGATCAATAATGCGGGTCGCAGATCGCTGCGCCGTCTCTACGAAGTAATGCATCATGATCCGGCGCCGATCACAGGCCATGATCTGTTTAAAGTATTATATGGAAGCACATTCAAATTTGACCGTTCCCAGATCCCGGCAGAGGTGGACGCGCTGGTGGACAAGATCGAAAAGGAATATGCAGAAGGCAAGATGCAGGAGAAGAAGCCGCGTATCCTGGTGACCGGCTGCCCGATCGGCGGCGCGACAGAGAAGGTGATCCAGGCCATCGAAAATAACGGCGGCATTGTTGTTACATATGAGAACTGTACCGGAGCGAAATCCATTGACAAGCTGGTGGACGAGGACAATCCGGACGTATACGACGCGCTGGCAAGAAGATATCTGGATATCGGATGTTCCGTCATGGCGCCGAACCCCAACCGTCTGGAGCTTCTCGGAAGGCTGATCGATGAATATCAGGTGGACGGCGTAGTGGAAATGATCCTGCAGGCCTGTCATACCTACAATGTGGAAAGCACCGGCATCCGCAGATTCGTAAATGAAAAGAAAAATATTCCGTACATCGGTGTGGAGACCGATTACTCACAGGCTGATATCGGACAGTTAAATACCAGAATTGCGGCATTTATCGAAATGCTGTAAGATAGGTATGAAAGATCCGGACTGCAGAGGTTCAGATGACGAGAGGTCCGGATGACAGAAAGGATGAAGAAAACATGAATTTTGTGGGGATCGATATCGGCTCCACCGCATCTAAAGTTTCCGTGCGGGGAGACAAAGAGATCAATTATGTGCTCCCGACAGGATGGAGCAGCAAGGAGACGGCTGGTACCATTAAGGAAAAGCTTCTGGAAGAGGGCGTAGACGTGGAGGCGGAAGATACGAAAGTAGTTGCCACCGGATATGGCCGGATCGCGGTAGATTACGCAGATTATGTGATCACCGAGATCACCTGCCATGCCAGAGGAGGCCGGGAATTTGCCGGAAATGACTGCGCGGTCATCGATGTGGGCGGACAGGATACCAAAGTCATCATTCTGGAAGACGGGATGGTAAAAGATTTCCTGATGAATGATAAATGTTCCGCCGGAACCGGAAAATTCCTGGAGATCATGGCGAAC
The DNA here is from genome assembly GCF_016902415.1 of Mordavella massiliensis. Taxonomy (GTDB): domain Bacteria; phylum Bacillota; class Clostridia; order Lachnospirales; family Lachnospiraceae; genus Merdimonas; species Merdimonas faecigallinarum. The sequence goes on from NZ_JACJLV010000016.1 coordinate 14,283, forward strand.
CGGCTGGGCGTTACGCTACAGGAACTGTTTGAGATGGCGGACAGGGGAAATATTCTGTCTATCAGTTCTCTGTGCACCGTTTTTGCAGAGTCCGAGGTCATCAATTATATCGGAGAGGGCAAACCAAGGGAAGATATTGCGGCAGGAGTGGTGGATTCTGTGGCCGCAAAAGTAGCCCAGCTTGCCCAGAGAAAGGATCTTCCAGAGAAGATCATCCTGACCGGAGGCTTAAGTAAGAGCCGTTATTTTACCGCCCAGCTGTCTGATAAGCTGGGAAGGACCGTGGAGCCTACGGAGATGGGCCGGTATGCCGGAGCCATCGGCGCCGCGAAGCTTGCGGAAGAAAAGAGCCGGAAGCGCCGGTAAAGAATAGAAGGAGCAGATCCGGGAACCGAAGAAAACCATGAAAAGATAAGGGGGCGTGCATAGCAAAAAATGCACGTCCCCATTTACGTTTTCCCTGGTCACCTGTTATAATAGACGAAAAGAAATGTGGGAGGAACAACAATCTATGATTGGAATCTATCTGGACCAGGTGCGCGCACACGCACCACTGATACACAATATTACCAATTATGTCACGGTGAATGACGTGGCAAATATGATCCTTGCCTGCGGGGCGAGTCCGATCATGGCAGACGAGGCGGAAGACGCGGCCGAGATCACGGTCATCTGCGGCGGCCTGAACCTGAATATCGGCACCCTGAACCGGCGGACCATCGAAGGAATGTTTGCGGCAGGCAGGCGGGCAAAGGGACTGGGGCATCCGGTACTCTTAGATCCGGTGGGAGCCGGAGCCAGTACCCTTCGGACCAGGACTGCTTTAGAGATCATGGAGAAGATCCGTCCGGACGTGATCCGGGGAAATATCTCAGAGATCCGTACTCTCTGGGAGAACAGGCCGGGCAGGAGCCGGGAAAACGGGGAAGAGCAGGTGTCTGCCGGAGCGACCCGGGGCGTGGATGCGGATATCAAAGATGCGGTGACAGAAGAGAATCTGGAGGAAGGGATCGCATTTGCAAAGGCATTTGCAAAGGAAATAGGATGCATCGTGGCCATTACCGGCGCTATCGATCTGGTCAGCGACGGGGACAGCTGTTACGTGATCCGCAACGGACGCGCGCAGATGAGCCGTATTACCGGAACCGGATGCCAGCTCTCTGGTCTGATGTGTGCATTTGTTACGGCAAATCCGGAACAGAAGCTTGCGGCGGCAGCGGCCTCGGTCTGCGCCATGGGACTGGCCGGGGAGATCGGATGGAGCCGCATGAAGGACGGGGAAGGCAATGCCACTTACCGGAACCGGATCATTGACGCGGTGTATCAGATGGATGGAGATACATTAGAACAGGGAGCAGCTTATGAGATACGATAAACAACAGTTGGAAAAAGATTTATTACTCTATGCGGTCACAGACCGGTCCTGGCTGGACGGCCAGACACTGGCGCAGCAGACGGAGGAAGCCCTGAAGGGAGGCGTGACCTTTGTCCAGATCCGGGAAAAGGATCTGTGCCGGGAGGAGTTCTCTAAAGAAGCCCGAGAACTGAAAGCGTTGTGCCAGGCCTATGGAGTGCCTTTTGTGGTCAATGACGACGTAGAACTTGCCATGGAGGTGGACGCAGACGGCGTCCATGTGGGGCAAAGCGACATGGAGGCAGGCCGCGTCAGGGAGAAACTGGGACCGGACAAGATCATCGGCGTGTCTGCAAGAACGGTAGAAGAAGCTCTTCTGGCGCAGGAACGGGGCGCCGACTATCTGGGGGTGGGAGCTGTGTTTCACACCAGTTCCAAAGCAGATGCGGCAGACGTCAGTTTTCAGACGCTGCGGGAAATCTGCCAGGCAGTGGATATTCCGGTGATCGCCATCGGCGGCATTACCAGGGAAAATGTAACGGAGCTTGCAGGCAGCGGCATCTGCGGCGTGGCAGTGATCAGCGCCATCTTTGCCAGCCCGGACCGCAGGAAAGCGGCGGAGGAACTGAAAGCAGCAGTGCAGCAGGCGGTAGCACAGGAAAGAGAACTGTCATGATCCGGGGCGCAGTATTTGATATAGACGGGACCCTTCTGGATTCCCTTGGGATCTGGGAGGAAGCAGATGAGAGATATTTAATGGAGCAGGGCATCCGGCCGGAGAAGGATCTGGGACGGATCTTGTATCCTATGACCATGCAGGAAGCCTGCGCCTATATCCGGAAGCACTATCCGGTGAAAGATACAGAAAGCGGGATTGCCGCTTCCATTTTAAAGATCGTGGAGAACTTTTATCAGAAGGAAGCGCCGTTAAAAGAAGGCGCCGCCGGGTTTCTGCGATCTCTGAGTCAGGAGGGACTTCCGATCATTGCTGCAACCACCGGGGAAAAAGAGCTGGCAGACGCGGCGTTCCGTCGCCTTGGCATCCGGCAGCTGTTCCGGGAGATCCTGACCTGCACACAGATAGGAGCCGGGAAAGACCGGCCGAAGATCTATGAAGAAGCGGCGCGGCTTATGGGAAGCAGGCCTGAAGAGACGTTGGTATTTGAGGACGCATTCTATGCGGTAAAGACGGCGGCTGCCGCCGGATTCGTGACCGTGGGCGTCCGGGATCCCTATAACGATGAAGACAAAGAAAAGATCATAGAGACAGCAGATTATTATCTGGAGGATCTGACAGATTTTCCCGGATTCCGGGAAGCCTTAAGAGCATCCGGAAAATTATCCGGGTAATTATCCGGGGCATCATTCAGATCATTATTCAGGTAATCATCCAGGAAAGGAAAACAGATATGAGACATACAGCACTTACCATTGCAGGCAGCGATTCCAGCGGAGGGGCGGGGATCCAGGCAGATATTAAGACCATGCTGGCAAACGGAGTCTATGCCATGAGCGCCGTGACAGCGCTGACTGCACAGAACACCAGAGGCGTCGCCTCCATTCTGGAATCTACGCCGGAATTTCTGGCAGACCAGCTGGACAGCGTTTTTACGGATATTTATCCGGATGCCGTGAAGATCGGAATGGTCTCTTCCGGCGAGCTGATCCGGACGATCGCAGAGAAACTGAAGGAATACGAAGCAAAAAATATTGTGGTGGATCCGGTCATGGTGGCTACCAGCGGTGCAAAACTGATCAATGACGAAGCCATCGGTACTTTGAAGGAATGCCTGTTTCCGCTGGCCGCGGTGTTGACGCCCAATATTCCGGAAGCAGAGGTGCTTTCCGGCAGAAAGATCACCTCAAAGGAGGGAATGGAAGAAGCCGCGGAAATGATCGGCAGGACCTACCACTGCGCGGTTCTTTTAAAAGGAGGACATCAGCTTAATGACGCCAATGACCTGCTTTACTGCGACGGGAAAAGCAGATGGTTTTACGGAAAACGGATTGACAATCCCAATACACACGGCACCGGATGTACGCTGTCCAGCGCGATCGCCGCTGGCCTGGCAAAGGGATACGGCCTGGAAGAAGCGGTAGAACAGGCAAAGCAGTACATTTCCGGAGCTCTGGAAGCCATGCTGGATCTGGGCGGCGGCAGCGGCCCGATGGATCACGGCTTTGACATCCAGAGCCGGTTTGCCCGGTAAGAAGAGGGAAAAGAAAGAAGGAATGACAGGTGGAACAGCTTACATTATTTGATGACAGGCAGGAGAACATTCCCCTGGCCAGCCGGGTGCGCCCGGCTTCCCTGGAGGAATTCGCAGGCCAGAAGCATCTGCTGGGGCCGGGAAAAATGCTCCGGCAGCTGATCGAAAGGGATCAGATCTCCTCCATGATCTTCTGGGGGCCTCCGGGAGTGGGAAAGACAACGCTGGCCAGTATCATCGCCGGAAGGACGAAGGCGAATTTTATCAATTTCAGCGCCGTCACCAGCGGGATCAAGGAGATCAAAGAAGTCATGAACCAGGCGGAGGCCGCCCGCAGGATGGGAGAACGGACCGTTCTTTTTGTAGACGAGATCCACCGGTTTAATAAAGCGCAGCAGGACGCGTTTCTGCCCTTTGTAGAAAAAGGAAGCATCATCCTCATCGGGGCTACCACAGAGAATCCTTCCTTTGAAGTCAATGCGGCGCTTCTGTCCAGGTGCAAGGTATTTGTCCTGAAGGCGCTGGAAGAGGATGACCTGGTACAGCTTTTGTACCATGCGCTGAAGCATCCGAAGGGATTTGCAGACCAGAACGTGAAGATCACGGAAAGGCAGGTCCGCATGATCGCTGCATTTGCAAACGGCGACGCGCGAACGGCTCTGAATACCCTGGAGATGGCGGTGACCAATGCGGACATTACGCCGGAGGGCATGGTGGTGACCGAGGAAGGTCTGGCCCAGTGTATCAGCCGCAAGTCTCTGCTTTATGACAAAAACGGGGAAGAGCATTACAATCTGATCTCCGCCCTTCACAAATCCATGCGCAACAGTGACCCGGACGCTGCCATCTACTGGATGTGCCGGATGCTGGAGGGAGGAGAAAATCCTCTGTATATCGCAAGGCGTCTGATCCGGTTCGCAAGTGAAGACGTGGGGATGGCGGACAGCCAGGCCCTTCAGGTGGCTGTATCGGCTTACCAGGCCTGCCATTTTCTGGGAATGCCGGAATGCGACGTTCACCTGACCCATGCGGTTACCTACCTTGCGATGGCACCCAAATCCAATGCGCTGTACAAGGCCGTGGAGGCCTGCAAGCGGGATGTGAGAAACGGGCAGGCGGAGCCGGTGCCTCTGCAGCTTCGCAATGCACCCACCAGACTGATGAAGGAACTGGATTACGGGAAAGACTATCAGTACGCGCACGACACAGAGGAAAAGCTGACCCGGATGCAGTGCCTGCCGGACAGCCTTGCCGGAACCATCTATTACCATCCTACAGATCAGGGAAAGGAAGCTGCCGTAAAGGAACGGCTTCAGAAGATCAGAGACTGGAAAAATCAAAATGCATAATGGAGGGACAGCTATGGGAGAACACACAGTAAAACTTTATACCCGCCAGAATGACAAGACGCTGTATCAGCTGGAAAGAGACGGGCGGATCATCAATCAGAGAGTGTATGTGGAACTTCATTTTGGGGATATTGCTCCTCTTTTCATGGAAAGCTACGACTGGTTTACAAAGGAGGCGTCCAAAAGACTTCCAAAGCCTGAGGATGTGCATGCGCCCATCTGGTGTTCGATCAGTGTGGAAAACTGTTTAAAACCGATACCTGGGACTGTGGTCTATTGTCTGGAAGTGCCGGAGGATCAGGTCATTTACTTTGATGACGTAAAATGGGACTATGTGCTGAACCGGATCTATCTTCCCAAAGACGAAGAGGACAAGAAGGCTTACCGGCAGCATCTGAAAGACATCGGGGTGGAAAATGGATTTGAATTTCTTTCCGGAAAATATAAAGGAATGTTCCCGGAAGAGGAAGCCCGCATCCGGGAAAGCTGGAAACGGGCCTTTGAGATCGACAACTGGACGATCTTTAATGTATGCGGAAATATCTGGGAAATCAGGAAAGAATGGGTAAAAAAGATCGTTCATCCAGGAGAAAAGATAGAATAGGATGGAAATTCCCTCCATTATTATATATAATGGGGATGGGTCAAAGAGATTTTGTACCTGGAAGGAACGATAAAATACAAGATAAAAAGGAGAAGGTTTCATGGAAATTTTAAAGATCGAACAGGAATTAAGAGAAAACTCTTATCCGGGACGCGGGATTATCCTGGGAAAGAGCCCGGACGGGACCAAAGCGGCAGCGGCGTACTTTATCATGGGGAGAAGTGAGAACAGCCGGAACCGTATCTTTGTAGAAGACGGGGAGGGAATCCGCACGCAGGCCTTTGATCCGTCCAAGCTGACAGACCCGAGCCTGATCATCTATGCGCCGGTACGCGTACTTGGAAACAAGACCATCGTGACCAACGGCGACCAGACCGATACCATTTATGAAGGAATGGACCGTCAGCTTACCTTTGAACAGTCTTTAAGAAGCAGGGAGTTTGAGCCGGACGGCCCCAACTATACACCAAGGATCTCCGGTATCATGCACATTGAAAATGGAACATATAATTATGCGATGTCCATCTTAAAGAGCAGCGACGGATGTCCGGACAGCTGCCACAGGTTCACATTTGCCTATGAGAATCCGAAGGCCGGAGAGGGACATTTCATCCATACTTATCAGTGTGACGGCAATCCGCTTCCCAGTTATGAGGGCGAGCCGAAGAGAATCCAGATCCCGGACGATATTGACGCATTTACAGAGCTTTTGTGGAACAGCCTGAATGAAGACAACAAGGTATCCCTGTTTGTACGTTATATCGACATCGAGACAGGAACCTATGAGACCAGGATCGTAAATAAGAATCAGGCGGCGGACCTGTAAAAAGAGGAGGAGAAAGAGACATGAAAGAATTAGAATTAAAATATGGATGTAACCCGAACCAGAAACCGTCCAGGATCTACATGGTGGACGGGAGCGAACTTCCGATAAAAGTGCTGAACGGAAGACCGGGATACATCAATTTTCTGGATGCATTTAACGGCTGGCAGCTGGTCAGCGAGTTGAAAAAGGCGACCGGACTTCCGGCTGCAACTTCCTTTAAGCATGTTTCTCCTGCGGGAGCGGCGGTAGGCCTTCCCCTTTCAGAGACACTGGCAAAGATCTACTGGGTGGACGACCTGGGAGAACTCTCGCCTCTTGCCTGTGCCTATGCAAGAGCCAGAGGCGCGGACCGGATGTCTTCTTTTGGAGACTTTATCTCCCTGTCCGACGTCTGTGATGTGGACACGGCAAGACTGATCAAACGAGAGGTGTCCGACGGTGTGATCGCTCCGGGATACGAGCCGGAAGCGCTGGAGATCTTAAAGCAGAAGAAAAAAGGAAACTACAATGTGATCCAGATCGATCCGGATTACGTGCCGGCACAGCTGGAGCATAAAGATGTATACGGCATTACTTTTGAACAGGGAAGAAATGAACTGAAGATCGATGAAGATTTCTTCTCCAATATCGTAACAGAGAACAAAGAACTGACAGAGCAGGCAAAGATCGATCTTGCTATTTCCATGATTACCTTAAAATATACCCAGTCTAACTCTGTCTGCTTTGTAAAGGACGGACAGGCGATCGGTATCGGCGCTGGCCAGCAGTCCAGGATCCACTGTACCAGACTGGCAGGAAGCAAGGCGGATAACTGGTGGTTAAGACAGTCCCCGCAGGTAATGAATCTTCCGTTTGTAGATTCGATCCGCCGGGCAGACCGGGACAATGCGATCGATCTGTACATTGGCGAGGATTACATGGACGTACTCTCTGACGACGCATGGCCGGCGATCTTCAAAGAAAAACCGGAAGTGTTCACCCGTGAGCAGAAAAGAGAGTGGCTGGATAAGCTGACAGACGTATCTCTTGGATCCGATGCTTTCTTCCCGTTCGGAGACAATATCGAGAGAGCGCACAGAAGCGGTGTGAAATATGTGGCTCAGCCGGGCGGTTCTGTGAGAGACGACAATGTGATCGAAACCTGTAATAAATATGGAATGGTGATGTCCTTTACCGGCATCCGTCTGTTCCATCATTAATTGGCTGCTTTGATACAACCCTTTTTCCGGATTCCGGAAAAAGGGTTGTATATTTTGTGGAAATAGAATATAATGATAAAGTTGAATGCTGATTGTGCAAAAAAATCGGTAAATAAGCCAAATAATGGAGGAAGTATAAGCCATGGGAAAATATTTTGGAACAGATGGTTTTCGCGGCGAGGCCAATGAAGTCCTGACTGTGGAGCATGCATTTAAAGTAGGAAGATATCTGGGATGGTACTACGGGCAGGATCATAAGGCCAGAGTCGTCATCGGAAAGGACACCAGAAGAAGCAGCTATATGTTTGAGTATGCGCTGGCGGCAGGAATTACCGCTTCCGGAGCGGACGCCTATCTTCTTCACGTGACGACCACTCCCAGCGTATCCTATGTGACAAGGACCGAAGATTTTGACTGCGGGATCATGATCTCTGCCAGCCATAATCCTTATTATGACAACGGGATCAAGATCATTAACGGCAAAGGCCATAAGATGGAAGCGGAAGTAGAGGAAAAGATCGAAGCCTACATAGACGGCAAGGTGGGAGAACTTCCGCTGGCAAAAAAAGAAAACATCGGACGCACAGTGGATTATGCGGCAGGCCGGAACCGTTATATCGGACATCTGATCTCCCTGGCGACCCGTTCCTTTAAAAATATGCGGATCGGTCTGGACTGTGCCAACGGCAGCGCCTTTGCCATCGCAAAAAGCGTGTACGACGCTCTTGGCGCCAAGACCTATGTGATCAACAACGAGCCGGACGGAACCAACATCAATACCAACTGTGGTTCTACACACATTGAGGTTCTGCAGGAATATGTCAGAGAAAAGAATCTGGATATTGCATTTGCCTTTGACGGAGACGCGGACCGCTGTATCGCGGTGGATGAGAACGGGGAAGTCGTAAACGGCGACCTGATCCTCTATATCTGCGGAAAATACTTAAAAGAGCAGGGACGCTTAAATGGCGATACGATCGTAACGACCATCATGTCTAACCTGGGACTTTACAAAGCCTGTGATAAGGCGGGTATCCGGTATGAAAAGACGGCTGTGGGCGATAAATATGTCTATGAAAATATGGTGAAGAACAACTTCTGCCTGGGCGGCGAGCAGTCCGGACACATTATTTTCAGCAAGTATGCTACCACAGGAGACGGAATCCTGACCTCTCTGATGGTGATGGAAGTGGTGATGGAAAAGAAACAGACCCTTTCCAAGCTGGCCGAAGAAGTCAAGATCTATCCCCAGATACTGAAGAATGTACGGGTGGCAGATAAGAAGACGGCAAGAGAAAACCCGGAGGTGGTAAAGGCAGTGGATGCAGTTGCCAAGGCCCTGGGAGACGACGGACGTATCCTGGTGCGGGAAAGCGGCACAGAGCCGGTGATCCGTGTTATGGTGGAGGCTGCCACAGACGAGATCTGTGAGAAGTATGTAGACCAGGTGATCGATGTGATGAAGGCACAGAGACTGGTTACAGAGTAAAAAGAATAAGAAATAAAAAGGATACAAAAAAAGGATTCCCTCCTAGATGGAGTGGAATCCTTTTCCTATGATCTCGCTGGTATTGGATATCAGTAAGAATGCGTCCGGTGAATGTTCTTTGATGTAGTTCCGGAGCCGGATCGCTTCGATACGGCTTAGTACGGTGAGCACCAGATATTTGTCGTCTCCGGAAAACGCGCCCTGCGCCAGTACCACGGTGGCGCTCCGGTGCAGGTCTTCATTGATAAATTCACAGATTGGTTTCGGATCGGAACATACCACATTGAAATACTTGGAAAGGTTCAGACTCTCGATAAAACTGTCGATCATAAATGACCGGAGGAAGAGTCCGAGGAAAGAATACAGTCCGGTGGTGATGCCAAATGCGAAACAGCCGGCCAGTGTGATCAGGAAATCCGTGGCCAGCAGCGCCTTTCCGATGTCAATGCTGGTGTACTTTTTCATGATCATGGCGATAATATCCGTTCCGCCGCTGGAGGCCCCGATGTTAAAGAGGATCGCCGAGCCGACGGCCGGAAGAGCGATGGCAAAGATCAGCTCCAGGAAGGGCTGGTCTGTCAGCGGCTGCTGCATGGGACAGACACGGTCTAATAGCGATAAGGTGACAGACAACAGAATGCTGCTGTAGGCTGTGCCTGCGGCAAATCCTTTTCCCAGTACAAGGAAGCCGATCAGAAGAAGCAGCATGTTTGCCACAAAGGAGAAGTCACTGGCTGAGATCACGCCGGTCTTTGCGACCAGTACGGCCAGACCGGTGATACCGCCAAAAGTAAAGTTGTTGGTGAACTTAAAGAAATAAGTTCCAACTGCCATAATGAGGGTGCTTATTGTAAGCAGAAAAAAGTTTTTTGTTTTTGATTTCATTTTTATACATTCCCCAACGTATTTTTTCGGTTTGTAAATCCACCATGCATTGTAACGCCGGGCAGGCAAAAAGTCAACGAATCCGGCCGGATTTGAAAAAATTGTATGAGGAAGAAAGATCCGGCACATAATATCCTCTGTAAGGAGGAAGAAAACATGTATAAATATCTGCCGATCACAGATGTGTACGCAAGAGAAATCCTAGATTCCCGCGGAAATCCTACGGTAGAGGTGGAGCTGCTGGCAGGAGAGCGATACTGGGGAAGAGCGGCGGTCCCGTCCGGGGCTTCTACCGGAAAATATGAGGCTGCCGAGTTAAGAGATCAGGAAGCCAGATACGGAGGCCTTGGCGTACAGCAGGCGGTGGAGCATGTGAACGCCAGGATCGCCCCGGCGATCACGGATATGAATGTGTTTGACCAGGCGCTTCTGGACCATACCCTCTGCCGTCTGGACGGCACAAAGGACAAATCCGGCCTGGGCGCCAATGCCGTGCTGGGCGTATCCATGGCTGCGGCCAGGGCAGCGGCGGACGCGCTCCGGATGCCTTTGTATCTGTATCTGGGCGGAACCAATGCAAAGAAGATGCCGGTGCCTATGATGAATATTATGAATGGAGGCCGGCATGCGGACAATACCATAGATATCCAGGAGTTTATGATCATGCCGGCCGGCGCCTGCTGTTTCCGGGAAGGGCTTCGGATGTGCGCGGAAGTCTACCAGGCCCTGAAAGCAATCTTAAAAGAGGCGGGTCATCTTACGGCTGTGGGAGACGAAGGCGGATTTGCGCCCAATCTCCGGAATGCCGAAGAAGTGTTGGAGTATCTGACAAAGGCAGTAGAAAAGGCAGGATATCAGACCGGAAAAGATCTGAAGTTTGCGCTGGACGTGGCGGCTTCGGAGCTTTATGACCATCAGTTTAAGAAATATGTTTTCCAGGGAGAGGGGCAGATCCGTTCCATGGAAGAAATGGTTGATTATTATGCAGAGCTTGCGGAAGCATTTCCCATTGCCTCAATCGAAGACCCGCTGGACGAAGAGGACTGGGAGGGCTGGGAACTTCTGACGACCAGGCTGGGCATGCAGGTACAGCTGGTGGGGGACGATCTCTTTGTGACCAATACGGAACGGCTGAAACAGGGGATTGAGAAGGGAGCGGCCAATGCCGTACTGATCAAAGTGAATCAGATCGGTACGCTGACGGAGGCCTTTGACGCCATTGACATGGCGCACAGGGCCGGTTACCGGACGATCCTGTCCCACAGGTCCGGAGAAACAACAGATACGATCATTTCCGATATTGCCGTGGCATACGGATCCGGGCAGATCAAAGCCGGAGCGCCGTGCCGCGCAGAGCGGGTGGAAAAATACAACCGGCTCCTCCGGATCGAAGAACGCCTGGGAGACGCGGCGAAGTATCAGGATCCTTTTGCCTGAAAAGAAATCTGATCTGCCGCAAAATCTGCGCTTGCCTTACAGCCGCTCCTGTGATAGAATATACATGGTTTATCCGCAGGAGGTGTTGAAAGTGGAAATCTTAAAAACGATATTAATGATCATATTTGCAATAGACTGTATCGCATTGACGGCCATCGTCTTAATGCAGGAAGGAAAATCAGCAGGTCTTGGAACCATCGGCGGCATGGCTGACAGCTACTGGGGACAGAATAAAGGCCGTTCCATGGAAGGTACGCTGGTGAAATCCACAAAGTTCCTGGCGATCCTGTTTATTGTACTGGCGGCAGTGTTGAATTTGAAAGTATTTGCTTAATATTTGACGGCAGAAGAGAAAGAACAAGGACACTCCTTAATGTGGGGTGTCCTTTTCAAGTCCGGGGGAGAATAGATTCAGTGACAGATCAGTTTTTTGAAGAAAGAAAACAGAAAATATACCGCTTTATGCAGGATGGACTGTATGTTCCGATGAAGCAAAAAGAGATCGCCGCAGTTCTCCAGATCCCCAGGGAGGAACGGGATGAACTGCGAAAGATCCTGGAAGCGCTTACAGAGGAAGGGAAGATCACAGTCAGCAAGCGGGGAAAATACAGCCTGAGTAAAGAGATCAGACTGACCGGTGTCTTCCGCGCCAATCTGAAGGGATTCGGGTTTGTGACAGTGGAAGGGGAAGACGAGGATATTTATATCCGGGAAGATCAGACAAACGGGGCCATGGATAAAGACACGGTGGAAATCACTCTTACCAGAGCAGGCGGCGGCCGGCACCGGGAAGGACGGGTGCAGAAGATCGTGAAACGGGGCACCGCCAGGGTGGTGGGACTTTTTCAGATGAATCCGGGAAAGAACTATGGATTTGTGCTTCCTGATAATCAGAAGCTGTTCCACGATATCTTTATACCGGCAGAGCGGTCCATGGGAGCGGTGGACGGCCATAAGGTGGTGGCGGAGCTGACCTTCTATGGAGATGAGAAGAGGAAGCCGGAAGGAAAGATCGTAGAGATCCTGGGGCATGTCAATGATCCGGGAACGGATATCCTGTCCATTGTCAAGGCTTATGATCTGCCCGCCGAGTTTCCGGAAAAAGTCTTAAATCAGGCGGCCCGGGTGGCAAAGCCGGTCAGCGGGGCGGATATGGCAGGACGCAAAGATATCCGGGACTGGCAGATGGTGACGATAGACGGGGAGGACGCCAAAGATCTGGACGACGCGGTATCTCTTGTGAAAGAAGGAGATCATTACATCCTGGGCGTGCATATCGCCGACGTGGCAAATTATGTACAGGAGAACAGCGCTCTGGACCGGGAGGCCTATGAAAGAGGGACCAGTGTCTACCTGGTGGACCGGGTGATCCCCATGCTTCCCCATACATTGTCCAACGGCATCTGTTCTTTGAATGCAGGAGAGGACAGGCTGGCCTTAAGCTGCATCATGAAGATCGATCCGGCCGGCCATGTGATAGATCATGAGATCGCCGAGACGGTGATCCATGTAGACCGGCGTATGAGTTATACAGCGGTAAACAAGATCCTGGAGGATCAGGATCCGGAAGAGAGGGAAAAATACCGGGAGCTGGTTCCCATGTTTGAGAGAATGGGAGAACTGTCCCATATCATCCGGGAACGGCGAAAGAAAAGAGGCTCCATTGATTTTGATTTTCCGGAGACAAAAATGATCCTGAATGAAAAGGGAGAGCCGCTGGAACTGAAACCTTATGAGAGAAATACAGCCACCCGGCTGATCGAGGATTTTATGCTGCTGGCCAATGAGACGGTGGCAGAAGACTATTACTGGCAGGAACTGCCGTTTCTCTACCGCACCCATGAGGCGCCGGACGAAGAAAAGATCCGGGCCCTGGCTACCTTTATCCATAATTTCGGTTATTCCATGCATGTCGGGAACCGGGAGATCCGGCCGGGAGAGGTGCAGAAGCTTCTGACAAAAGTAGAAGGAACGCCGGAGGAGCCGTTGATCGCAAGGCTGGCTTTGCGTTCCATGAAGCAGGCCAGATATACAGAAGAAAATACCGGGCATTTCGGACTGGCGGCAAATTATTACACGCATTTTACATCCCCTATCCGCAGATATCCGGATCTGCAGATCCACAGGATCATCAAGGATCATCTGCGGGGAAGACTGAACGAAAAAAAGATGGAACATTATCGTTCGATCCTGCCGGAGGCGGCGAAGCATTCCAGCGAGACGGAGCGCAGAGCCGAGGAAGCGGAGCGGGAGACCATCAAGCTGAAAAAGGCAGAATACATGCAGAAGCGGATCGGAAAGGTGTATGAAGGCGTGATATCGGGCATTACCAAATGGGGCATGTATGTGGAACTGCCCAATACGGTGGAAGGCCTGGTCCATGTGGTCAGTATGAAGGACGACCACTATGAGTACGACGAGCGAAGCTATGAGCTGGCAGGTGTGCATACCGGCAGGCGTTACCGGCTGGGAGAGCGGATCTTTGTGCGGGTGACCGGCGCGGACCGGCTGCAGAGGACCGTTGATTTTGAGATTGCAGAGGAAGGAGAGGAAGACAATGGCGAAAAAAACAGGCATGAAACTGATCGCCAATAATAAGAAGGCATACCATGATTATTTCATCCTGGAGACGTATGAGGCGGGGATCGCCCTTCACGGAACGGAAGTGAAGTCTCTGCGCATGGGAAAGTGCAGCATCAAAGAGGCCTTTATCCGGGTGGAAAATGAAGAAGTGTTTATCTATGGCATGCATATCAGCCCTTATGAGAAGGGAAATATCTTTAATAAAGATCCGCTGCGCGTAAGGAAGCTCCTTCTTCACAAATATGAGATCCGCAAGCTTCTGGGGAAGACAAAAGAAAAGGGAATGACACTGGTACCCCTGAAGGTGTATCTGAAGGACAGCCTGGTAAAAGTAGAGATCGGTCTGGCCAAAGGTAAAAAATTATATGACAAACGCCAGGACATTGCGAAGAAGGATCAGCAAAGAGAGGCGCAGAGGGACTTCAAGGTCCGCAATTTCGGATAGGAGGAAGAACATGGTACCTGTAAAGAAAGAGGATTTAAGAACTCTGGTGACAGAGACTACAAAAGAAGTATATGAGGAGCTGACGCCCCATCTGGTCCAGCTTATCAATCAGACACACCGGAACCCCTCTCTGACGGAGGCACAGAAGCAGGACGAAATCTCCATACATATGATGGGATATGTGAAATCCTGTACCAATGAGATTATCATTGAGGTGCTGGCAGAGATCCTGGGGCTGGAGGATGAAGACGAAGAATAACGAGATGACGGCTACAATAAAAAACTACCGGCGGTTTCATATCGCCGGTAGTTTTTTCAGAATATTATGAGAAGAAAATTATTCGATTGTAATCAGCTTAGGCTGCTCTTCTTCGTGCTGCACCTCTTTTGGAATCTGCAGGGTCAGGACTCCGTCCTTAAAAGCGGCCTTGATATCATCCTGGGTAACTTCATCGCCTACATAGAAGCTACGGTTGCAGGTGCCGGTGTAACGCTCTTTGTGGATGCATTTTCCGTGGGCATCTTTTTCTTCTTTGGTCTCATTTTTGTGAGCGGTAATGGTAAGATACCCGTCCTTTAAGTCGGCTTTGATATCTTCCTTTGCATAGCCCGGCAGTTCCATTTCTACCATATAGTTATTGTCTTTTTCGTGGATATCCGTTTTCATAACCTGGCTGGATGTGCCGCTGTAAGAGCGGGTGAAGAACGGATCATCGAACATATCGTCAAATAAACTGTTAAAACCTCTGTTTGCAAGTAACATAATAATTACCTCCCTGAATCTGATTTATGATTTATTGATTATTGTCTGCATGGATAGAAATTCTATGTGATCGGGGACAGCTTTTGCTGTCCCCGGAATTTTAACCTTCGATCGCGATGCTGTTCCGGGCTTCCACGGCCTTGGCATCTTTTTTGGGGATGCAAAGTTTCAGGATACCGTCCTCAAACTTCGCTTTCACATCGGACTGCTCCACAGCGTCGCCTACATAGAAGCTTCTCTGCATTGCACCGGCATAACGCTCCTTGCGGATATATTTGCCTTTTTTGTCCTGCTCGTCTTTGTCAAGACCCTTGGAAGCGGAGATGGTCAGGTAGCCGTTGTTCAACTGTACGCTGATCTCATCTTTCTTGAATCCGGGCAGGTCCACGTCCAGTTCATAACCTTCGTCGTGTTCCCGGATATCGGTTTTCATCATATTCTTTGCATGCTTTCCATACAACGGGTTTTTGCGTCCGAAAAATTCTCTGTCGAACCGGTCAAACGGGAAATCCATCCAATCATCATCAAATAAGTTTTCTCCAAAAATACTAGGCATCATCATAAGTCATATCTCCTTTCATTTTGAAAACCAATATTATCAGCACTCTTGAAGTTATCTCAAGTGTCTTTTCTTTTGCTCTACGTGTACTATAACACACATTGTTAGCACTGTAAAGAGGTGAGTGCTAATATTTTTGTGAAAAAAGTGTGAACAAACATACTGTTAAAAAAATGCCGAAATTGTGTCCATGTTGTTGACACGTCCGGTTATCTCCGATATTCTTAATATTGTGTATTCTTTTATAAAGAAAGGAATAGGCTGATAAAAAAGAGGGGCGGAGTCTCAGGATGGAAAAACGGAAAAAATTTATCATAAATTTCTTATATTTTGCAATTATCATTGCCGCGATTTTCTTTGCGCTGCAATTTGCTTTATCATTGTTGTTTCCCTTTGTGGCCGCGCTTTTTATTGCTTATATCTTAAAGCATCCGATCAACTTTATTGCCAGAAAGACAAAAATGCCAAGAAAACTGGCGGCAATCCTTATGGTCCTGATCTTCTACGGCACCATCGGTACGTTCCTAGTGCTTGCCAGCATCCGCGCTTTTTCCTTTGCCACTGACCTTGTTCAGAGGCTGCCGTCCATCTTCCGGATTTATGTGAATCCGGTGCTGACGGATCTGTTCGATCAGCTGGAACAGGCGCTGGAACAGGCAGATCCGAATATTCTGGATACAGTGGATTATCTGTGGAGCCAGTTTATGCAGTCTTTGCGCAGCATCGTTTCCAATCTGTCACTGACCAGCATGGAAGCCATTTCCAATGTGGCCTCTTCGCTGCCGATGCTGTTTATAAAACTGCTTCTGATGGTGATCTCTACATTTTTTATTGCCATGGATTACGAGAGGCTGACCGGTTTTTGCATGCGCCAGTTGAATGGATGGGCCAGAGACATTTTCCTGCAGGTACAGAAATACGTGGTAGGCACATTGTTTGTCTGCATCCGGTCCTATGCCCTGATCATGAGTATTACATTTATGGAACTGTTCCTTGGCCTGTCTTTATTTGGGGTGGAATATGCGCTTTTGATCGCTCTTTGTATTGCGGTCTTTGATATCCTTCCGGTTCTGGGAACCGGTGGTATTATGATTCCCTGGGCTGTGATCACGGCGATCCTGGGAGATTATCCCATGGCGCTGAAATTATTCGGCCTCTATATTTTTATCACCATTGTGCGTAATATCATTGAGCCGAAGATTGTCGGCAGTCAGATCGGACTGCATCCGGTGGTGACCCTGGTCAGCATGTTTGCGGGCGTCCAGCTGTTTGGCGTGGTGGGATTGTTCGGATTCCCCATCGGGCTTTCGCTTCTGATGCATCTGAACCGGACCGGAACGATTAAGATCTTTAAGCTTACGGCTGAAGAGGAAAGCACATCCGGGGAAGAAGAAAGGGGATCAGAATCTCCTTGACAAGAGAAACAGGCGGTGCATATAATGAGGTTGGAACAAAGATCACGTCTGCACACCAGGAAAGACATGAGGGCTTGTACTGGTTTCGACGGGGGTCTGGAAGTTGGGGAAGCCATCCGTAGCGGGACACTACGTTAAAAGTTCCATCTAAATATAAACGCAGACGATAGACAGTTAGCGTACGCTGCCTAATCTGGCAGTAGTCGGCCTTAGGTCATCCGCTGCTTAAGTCACCGGCTTCAACGAGGCGGAGCACTTCACCTCCAAAGCTTTGAGGAGATGGAAGAATTTATGAAGCTACTGATATCTGTAACCTGTCATTAGGTGACGGATGGAGGGAATGTTAAAATAATGACTGTGATGGGAGATGCCCTGATGGATGGGCTTTCGGACGCGGGTTCGATTCCCGCCAGGTCCATTTTATGGCGGAAAGACAGAGGATTTGATATTCTCTGTCTTTTTTATAAATATAAAAGAAAGAAAATGATTTCACAGAACGGTCATATTTCCCTGATATGATGGGGAAAACGGAGGTAATTGCTATGGACAAGATTAAAATACTGGTAGTAGATGATGAAGCGAGGATGCGAAAGCTGGTCCGGGACTTTCTGGAAAGAGAAGGATTCCAGGTGCTCGAAGCGGGCGACGGCGCAGAGGCGATGGATCTTTTTTATGAAGAAAAAGAAATCTCTCTTGTGATCCTGGACGTGATGATGCCAAAGATGGACGGATGGCAGACCTTAAGAGAGATCCGGCAGAGTTCCCAGGTTCCGGTGATCATGCTGACGGCAAGATCCGAGGAACGGGACGAACTTCAGGGCTTTAAGCTTGGGGTGGACGAGTACATCTCCAAACCCTTCAGCCCCAAGATCCTGGTGGCGCGGGTGGAGGCCCTGCTCCGGAGAACGCAGAAAGGCGGACCGTCCGACGTTCTGTCAGCAGGCGGGATCACGGTAGACAAGACTGCGCATCTGGTAAAAATAGACGGGAAAGAGATCGAGCTCAGCTATAAAGAATTTGAACTTCTGACGTATTTTGTGGAGAATCAGGGAATCGCACTTTCCAGGGAGAAGATCCTGAACAGTGTGTGGAACTACGACTATTTTGGAGACGCCAGGACCATTGATACCCACGTCAAGAAGCTGCGCAGTAAAATGGGCGACAAAGGCAGCTATATCAAGACCATCTGGGGAATGGGCTATAAATTTGAGGTAGATGCATAAATGAAGTATTCGATCAAAAAGCAGATGATCGCCATTTTCATCGGACTTCTGGTGTGTATGGTGGCGGTCCTTCTGTTTATTAACATGACATTTCTGGAACCCTATTATATCCACAATAAAGAAAGCAGTTTTCAGGAAATGTATGAAGAACTGGGACAGGTGGTCGAGGATCAGTCTTATTCCGATGAAAAAGCCACCAGCGCGCTTCTTCGGGAGGCAGAGCGCAATAACATGTCATTTCTTATTGTGGACCGGGCCACCGGAAATAAATATACCAATGTACACAATGAAGATCTTTTGCTGAACCAGCTGCTGGGATATGTGATCAATCAGGCGCAGAAAAGCGGGAAAATGCTGGAGAGTACGGATCAATATCAGATGCTGCAGGCGCAGGACCCCTGGAACGAGACGGAATACCTGGTGATGTGGGGAAATTTTGACGACGGCAGCCAGTTTCTGATGCGCAGTCCTCTGGAGAGTATGCGGGAAAGCGCGGCGATATCCAACCGTTTTCTGATTTACATCGGATGTATCCTGATCTGTGTGGCAGGTGTGCTGGTCTGGTATTTTTCGAAAAAACTTACGGAGCCGATCCTGGAGCTTGCGGCGCTGTCCGATCAGATGGCAAATCTGAATTTCGAGGCAAAATACACCGGCGGAGGGCCCAATGAGATCGGGGAGCTGGGGGCAAACTTCAACCGGATGTCCGACAGGCTGGAACGGACGATTTCAGAACTGAAAAAAGCCAATAACAGTCTGCTTAAGGATATCGAGCAGAAAGAGAAGATAGAAGAAATGCGACAGGAATTCCTGGGAAATGTATCGCATGAACTGAAAACCCCCATCGCTTTGATCCAGGGATATGCGGAAGGGTTAAAAGACGGAGTCAGCGACGACCCGGAGAGCCGGGAATTTTATTGTGACGTGATCATGGATGAAGCCATGAAAATGAACCAGATGGTGAAAAATCTTCTGACGCTGAATCAGCTGGAATTCGGGGATGAAGACGTTGAGTTTGAGCGCTTTGACCTGGCGGCTCTTGTACGGGGGGTTCTCCAGAGCATGGAGATCCTGGCGTCCCAGGATTCTCTTCAGGTGGAGTTCCGCCAGGAAGAGCCGGTGTATGTCTGGGCGGATGAGTTTAAGACAGAGCAGGTGATCCGCAATTATGTAAGCAATGCATTTCATCATGCATCGGGAGAAAAAGTGATCGAAGTAAAGATCGTGGTGGAAGGCAAGAAAGCAAGGACCAGCGTGTTTAACACGGGAACCCCGATCCCGGAAGAGGATATAAGCCACATCTGGGAGAAATTTTACAAGGTGGACAAGGCGCACACCAGAGAATATGGCGGCAACGGCATCGGATTATCGATCGTTAAGGCGATTATGGAGTCGTTCCACCAGCAATATGGAGTGAAGAATTATGACAACGGTGTTGAATTCTGGTTTGAACTTGATGTAGAATAAAAAACAATACAGGGCATAGTTTTTCTTTGCCCAAATATGCGGCGGAAAAGGAGTAAGATCATTGATAGCGATCATAGACTACGATGCGGGAAATATCAGGAGTGTAGAAAAAGCATTAAAATTTCTGGGTCAGGACGTGAAGATCACCAGAGATCCGGAGGAGATCCTAAGTGCGGAAAAAGTGATCCTGCCGGGAGTGGGAGCTTTTGGAGACGCCATGGGAAAGTTAAAGGAGTACGGGCTTGACCAGGTGATCCGAAAGACAGCCGGGAAGGGGACGCCTTTTCTTGGAATCTGCCTGGGGCTGCAGCTTCTGTTTGAAAGAAGTGATGAGGCGCCGGGAGTGGAAGGGCTTGGGATCCTGAAAGGCGAGATCTTAAGACTGCCGGAAAAAGAGGGCTACAAGATTCCGCATATGGGATGGAATTCCCTGGAACTGGTCCATAACGGCAGGCTGTTCCGGGATCTGCCGGAAGATCCTTATGTGTATTTTGTGCATTCTTATTATCTGAAAGCAGCGGATGAAACGATCGTAAAAGCCCGGACAGAATACACGACTGCCATTGATGCTTCCGTGGAACAGGGAAATGTATTTGCCTGCCAGTTCCATCCGGAAAAGAGCAGCGAAACGGGACTGAAGATCCTGAAGAACTTTGTGGAATTAGAAGGATAGGGGGAACAGCATGCATACGAAACGGATCGTTCCCTGCCTGGACGTACATAACGGCCGGGTAGTCAAGGGAGTGAATTTTGTAGATTTAAAGGATGCCGGGGATCCGGTGGAGATTGGAAAGGCCTATGACAAGGCCGGCGCGGACGAGCTGGTCTTTCTGGATATTACGGCGTCTTCTGATGCAAGAAGCACGGTGGTCGATATGGTGCGCCGGGTGGCGGAAACAGTGTTTATTCCCTTTACCGTTGGAGGCGGCATCCGTACTGTGGAGGATTTTAAAGCGCTTCTTCGGGAAGGGGCGGACAAGATCTCGATCAATTCTTCCGCGATCAACACGCCGGAGCTGATCTCAGAAGCTGCCGACAAGTTCGGAAGCCAGTGCGTGGTGGTGGCCATTGACGCGAAACGTCGGGAAGACGGCGGGTGGAACATTTACAAAAACGGCGGCCGGATCGACGTGGGCATCGATGCGGTGGAATGGGCGGCCCGGGTTGAGAAGCTGGGGGCAGGAGAGATCCTTCTGACCAGTATGGACTGTGACGGCACCAAGGCCGGGTATGACCTGGAGCTTACCAGAGCGATCGCAGAGATGGTAAATATTCCGGTGATCGCAAGTGGCGGCGCCGGTACGATGGAACATTTTTATGAAGCGCTGACCGAAGGAAAGGCAGATGCGGCTCTGGCGGCTTCGTTATTTCACTATAAAGAGCTGGAAATCCGGCAGGTAAAGGAGTATCTGCGGGACAAAGGAGTGCCGGTGCGCCTGTAAGAGCGGGCAGCAAAGGGACGGACGGCAGAAAGAAAAGGACAGGAAGAAAAGGACAGGAAGGAAATCAGAGTATGGGAGCGATCACGAATGACTGGCTGGAAGCTCTGCAGGGAGAGTTTCGCAAGCCCTATTATAAACAATTGTTTGAGACGGTGAACCGGGAATACCGGACAAGGCAGATTTTCCCGCCTGCAGACGACATTTTCAATGCGTTTCATCTGACGCCGCTCCACAGCGTGAAAGCGGTGATCCTGGGGCAGGATCCCTATCACAACTACGGACAGGCCCATGGCCTTTGCTTTTCTGTTAAAAAGGGCGTGGCGGTCCCGCCGTCTCTGGTGAATATTTATCAGGAACTGCATGATGATCTGGGGTGCCGGATCCCGGATCACGGATGCCTGACTAAATGGGCCGAGCAGGGGGTGCTGATGCTGAATACGGTGCTGACAGTCCGTGCCCACCAGGCAAATTCCCACCGGGGGATCGGATGGGAGGAGTTCACCGATGCGGCGATCCGGGCGCTGAACGAACAGGACCGGCCCATTGTGTTTATCCTGTGGGGAAGTCCGGCGCAGAAGAAGGCTTCTATGCTGAACAATCCGAAGCATCTGATCCTGAAAGCGCCGCATCCCAGTCCGCTTTCTGCATACAGAGGATTTTTCGGCAGCAGGCCTTTCAGTCAGACGAATGCGTTTCTGGAAGCGCATGGAGTGGAGCCGGTGGACTGGCAGATCGAGTAATTCGTTACAAAAATATTAATTTTCGTGTCATTTTATGCCAAGTGGTTGAAATCGTATCATCCATTTGGCATAATTATTAGATGAGTAATTATTTAATGTTATGAAAAAGGGAATACATTATGACAAGGGAATTAAAAATCAGAAGTATCATATACGGAGCCGGGGTGGCGGTATATTTATGCGCGATCCTGGTGACCATGAATTATACACTGCCGGACATGGCCCGGTTTGTGTGGTTTCTGATCTCATATCTGCTGATCGGCTTTGACGCATTTCGAAAGCTGGAAGAGAATTTTTGCCAGAAAAAATTCCTGACAGAGTATACGCTGATGGTCCTTGCGACGATCGGCGCTTTTGGCGTGGGGCGCTATGTGGAAGGCGTGCTGGTCATGCTGCTGTTTGAACTGGGAATGATGTTTGAAGCGTACACTACGGACAATGCCAAGAGATCGATCGAAAGCATGATCAATATCCGTCCGGAATTCGCGACCCGCAAGGTGCGAGGGAAGGAATTCAAGGTGGACCCGGCTGCGTTAAAGATCGGACATACGATCGTGATCCGTCCGGGCGAGAGGATACCGGTGGATGCGGTTGTCACCTCCGGTACTTCCAGTATCGATACCAAAGCGCTGACCGGTGAATCCATGCCCCAGACTGTCTGGCCGGGCGACCGCATTTACAGTGGATGTATCAATCTGAGCGCAGTTATCGAAGCAAAGGTTACTGCTCTTTACGTGGATTCTACGGTATCCAGAATCATGGAAATGGTAGAGGATGCCCAGAATCAGAAGGCGGAGAGTGAGAATTTCGTAACCCGTTTTTCCAAAATATATGTGCCGGTCATGCTGATCTGCTCACTGGCAGTGATGATCTATCCGCCGCTTACCTTTTCTTACGGAAACTGGGACACCTGGATTTACCGTGGACTGATCTTTCTGATCATCGCCTGCCCGACAGGACTTGTGATGTCGGTGCCCATTGCGTTTCTTGGAGGGATCGCCTCAGCCGCCCGTCACGGGATCGTGGTGAAGGGCGGAAATTATCTGGAAGACCTGGCAAAGGCGGATACCTTTATCTTTGATAAAACCGGTACGCTGACAGAAGGCGTGTTCCGGGTGACAGAGGTGAAGCCTGTGGGGATGAGCGAGCAGGAACTTCTGCGGATCGCCGCGCATGTGGAGTGCCACTCGAATCATCCGATCGCCCAGTCTCTGAAAGAGGCTTATCAGGGAGAGATCCAGGAAACAAAAGTCTACCGGATGCGGGAGATCCCGGGTTACGGCGTAAATGCGACCTTTGAGGGAAACCGTGTATATATTGGAAATAAGAGGCTGATGGAGCGCCAGAAGGTGGACTATGACGAGGTGAAGAAGACAGGAACACCGGTGTATGTCGCCATCGGGGATAAATATGCCGGATACATACTGATCGCCGACCAGGTGAAAGAAGATGCCAAACCAACGCTTCAGTATCTGCAGGAACGGTGCAGGGCGGTGCTCGTCATGCTGACCGGAGACACCGAGGGCGCCAGCAAAGAAGTGGCAAAGGAAATGAAGATGGATTATGCCTATACCAATCTGATGCCGGAAGACAAGCTGGAGCAGCTGGAGGACTTTATGGGGCTGCAGGACAGCGGCGAGAAGCTGGTATGTGTCGGCGACGGTATCAATGACGCTCCGGTGCTTGCAAGAGCGGATGTGGGAATCGCCATGGGAGCGCTCGGGTCCGCGGCGGCGGTGGAAGCAGCGGATGTGATCCTGATGGAAGATGAATTGTCCAGGATCGTGGACGCCATCAAGATCGCCAAAGAGACTCTCCGGGTAGTCAGCCAGAATATTACATTTGCCATGGTGGTAAAAGTATTGATCCTGATCCTTGCGGCAGTAGGGTACTTCGGTATGTGGGAGGCGATCCTCGCCGAGGTAGGAGTGATGTTTGTGGTCATCCTGAATGCAGTGTGGGTGGTAAGATATCAGGTATAGGAGACAGATGGTATGAAATTAAAAAGTTTATTTGCAGGGACTGCCCTGCTTTTGGCGCTTTCACTGACTGGTTGTTCCGGATCTGTGGAAAAAGGACTGGAATATCTGGAAGCGGGCGAGTTTGAAAGCGCGGCGGAAGAGTTCCAGGCAGCCGCAGAGAAAGACAAAGATGCCGCAGAGGCGTTCCGCGGACTGGGAATCGCGAAATGGGAGCTGGAAGATTATGAAGGCGCCCGCGATGCGTTCAAGTCTGCGTTGGACAACGGCGCCGACAAGACGGGGACACTCTATAATTTTATCGGCTGCTGCGACCTTCGCCTCGGCGATCCGTCTTCGGCTCTGAATTATTTCAATCTTGGCATCAGCCAGGAGGGAAACAGCGAGGAGCTTCTTCAGGAGATGAAGTTTAATGTGATCGCGGCATATGAAGGAATGGAAGATTTTGAGAGCGCAAAGACGAAGCTGAAAGAGTATCTGGAAGAGTATCCGGATGATGAACAGGCGCAGAAGGAAATGACATTTCTGGAGACCAGATAGGACGTGGGATATGATTGAGACTGCAAAAGAAAGAGAGCGGGTGATCCTGGTGGGGGTTAGCCTTTCGGATCCGAAGGATGCCAGAAGGTCGCTGGAGGAGCTGGAAGAGCTGGCGGCCACCGCAGGGGCCGAAACCGCAGGATATGTGATACAGAGCCGGGAGCAGACGCACCCGGCTACTTACGTTGGAAAAGGAAAGATCGAGGAGATCCGGGATCTTTTGTGGGAACTGGAGGCAACGGGGATCATCTGTGATGATGAATTGTCTCCGGTACAGATGAAGAACCTTCAGGACGAACTGAATACGAAGGTGATGGACCGGACGCTTTTGATCCTTGACATTTTTGCAGGAAGAGCTTCCACAAGCGAAGGAAAGATCCAGGTGGAGCTGGCCCAGCTGAAATACCGGCAAACCAGGCTGACCGGATTCGGAACGGCCATGTCGAGGCTTGGCGGCGGGATCGGCACCAGAGGACCGGGAGAAAAGAAGCTGGAAATGGACCGGCGGCTGATCAAGAGCCGGATCGCCCAGCTGAACCGGGAGTTAAAAGCGGTCAAACGGCACCGGGAGGTTACGAGAGAGCAGAGAAGTAAGAGCCGGATTCCGGTAGCCGCGATTGTGGGATATACGAATGCCGGGAAATCCACACTTTTAAATACGCTGACCGGCGCCGGGATCCTGGCGGAAGATCAGCTTTTTGCAACCCTGGATCCGACGACCCGGGAGCGGAAGCTTCCCAGCGGACAAAAGATCCTTCTGACGGATACAGTGGGATTTATCCGGAAACTGCCCCATCATCTGATCGATGCATTCCGCAGTACGCTGGAGGAGGCAAAATATGCGGATCTGATCCTGCATGTGGTGGATGCGTCCAGCCCGCAGATGGATGAGCAGATGTATACGGTTTACGAGACGCTTCGGAATCTGGAGATCACAGATAAACCGGTGATCACGGTATTTAATAAGAAAGACAGGCCCGGATTTGATGAGATGGCCCGAGATTTCCGTGCAGATCACACGGTACGGATCTCGGCAAAGAGCGGAGACGGCCTGGACGAGCTGCTGGCAGCCATTGAGACCGTGCTCCGGCAGCAGAAGATTTACATCGAAGATCTGTATTCTTACCAGGAAGCTGCAAAGATCCAGCTGATCCGGAAATACGGCGAACTGCATTCCGAAGAATACCGGGAGGACGGGATCTTTGTGCAGGCATTTGTTCCCGTAGAGATTTACGAAAAAGTAAAAGGAAATTCCGGGGAGTAGCAGCTTACGAAAGCGCAAGGGTCTCCCGGGGGGATTCCTGAAATAATTTTTTGTAGGAACGGGAAAACGTAGAGTAATCCCGGAAGCCGCAGTCAAAACAGACCTGTGTGCTGGGAACGCCGGACAGGATCAGTTCCCTGGCAAGCAGAAGCCGCTTCTGCGTGATATATTGCCCCAGCGTGTAACCGGTCTCCTGCTTGAAAAGCCGCATCATATAATATTTGCTGATAAAAAACCGGCCGGCCAGTCCGTCAATGGTCAGATCTTCAGACAGATGATCATTGACATACTGCAGGATCTCCTGAATCTTCAGATTATAATTCTGCGTATCAATAAACTCCAGCCGGTTTTTCCGCGCCGCCCGGTTCAAATGGATCATAAACTCCAGGAAAAGAACCTGCCGGTAAAGCTCCGAAGCATAGCCGTCATCCGAAAAAGAATGCTCCAGGCGCATGATCGAACGGAAAAGAGAACTCTTTTCCAGAGAAGAAATACGCAGCACATTGGAATGTTCCAGTTCTGCCTTCCGGAAACAAAAACTTAAGTCATAGGAATCCGTATGGTAGGCATCCATAAAATTCGGAGAAATATAGACGATGATCCGCTCATAAAGCACAGAATTATCCACGGAAAGCCGATGAATGTCCCCGTGCCGCACAAGCACAATATCATAAGGCTTCAGGGCATAAGACTTTCCCTCGATCATATAGCTGACATTTCCCTTAATAAAAATCGTAATCTTATCAAAATCATGATAGTGGTAGGCAATCTCATGCGTTTCCCGGTCGGTCAGATGAAAAAGCCGGAATTCACTGTTGAGATAGCCTTTTTTTGTATACATTTCCATAAAAAACTCCATTTGGGTACAGGGTAAAATGCAATTTGGTACAGGGCAAAACGCAATTTGGGACGTAGTCCTTTGCAAAAGGACTACGTCCCAAATGTACCACGAAAGAGCAGGATTTGCAATATATACAGCATGATTTGTGTTGTATTGGGAAATAATGCCTGATATGATAAGGATAGAGTGTGATAATCTTATGATTTTCGGAGGTTATGTTATGAAGGTTGTTTTACAGAGGTATCATGGGCTGGGAAATGATTATCTGGTGTTTGATCCGAACAAGAATGAGCTGGAGCTGACGCCGGAGAATGTGAGGCTGATCTGCGACCGGAATGCGGGTCTTGGATCGGACGGTGTGCTGGAGGGCCCGGTGCTCCGGGAGGGCGGCATGTATGTGAAGGTGTGGAATCCGGACGGCAGTGAGTCGGAGACCAGTGGAAATGGTGTGCGGATTTTTGCGAAGTATCTGAAGGACGCAAGCTATGTCCAGAAGAAGCATTTTACGTTATATACGGGAAATGGCCCGGTGGATGTGACCTTCCTGAATGAGGACGGAAGCCGTCTGCGTGTCTCTATGGGGAAACTGTCGTTCTGGAGTGATGATATCCCGGTGACCGGCGAGCGCAGGGAAGTGATCAACGAGGATATGGTTTTTGGCAGAACGCTGTATCCGGTGACCTGTGTTTCTATCGGGAATCCGCATTGCGTGATACCGATGCGGGAGATTTCCAAGCCACTGGTGTGCAAGATTGGTGATTATGCTGAAATTGCAAGATATTTCCCGAACCGGATCAATACGCAGATCATGAAGGTGCTTGACAAAGAGCATGTGGCTATCGAGATTTATGAGCGCGGAGCCGGCTATACCCTGGCTTCTGGTACCGGAGCCTGTGCGGCGGCCGGTGTTGCCTATAAGCTTGGTATGACAGGCAGCAAGGTGATCGTGCACATGCCGGGCGGAGACCTGCAGGTGGAGATCGAGGATGACTGGAGTGTATTTATGACCGGCGACGTATTTTATGTGGCAAAACTGACGCTGAGCAATGAATTCACAGAGAAACTGAGAAATGCATAAGATGATACAATAAGATCTGGCGGGGACATGCGGCAA
Source organism: Mordavella massiliensis (assembly GCF_016902415.1). Classification (GTDB taxonomy): domain Bacteria; phylum Bacillota; class Clostridia; order Lachnospirales; family Lachnospiraceae; genus Merdimonas; species Merdimonas faecigallinarum. The sequence goes on from NZ_JACJLV010000016.1 coordinate 42,011, forward strand.
GCATGTCCCTTTTTTGTATAGCGGCAAACCGGCGTACGGGCGTGGCTTTACACTCTTCGTTGTACTATCCGGCTGCCCGTGTTAAAATAAAGCTGTTAAATGCTTCAAAAGTACGACACGTAAGTTTTGGATGCGAACACAGGGAGGAATTATGGCGCTTCAGTTTATTTTTGGCCCGGCGGGATCGGGGAAATCTTATACATTGTATCAGGACGTGATCCGGGAATCGATGGAGCATCCGGAGCAGAATTTTATCGTGCTGGTGCCGGAGCAGTTTACCATGCAGACGCAGAAGGATCTGGTCAGCATGCACCCGCGCCGCGGCATTATGAATATTGATGTTTTGAGCTTTGCGCGGCTTTCCTACCGGGTATTTGAAGAGACGGGCGGAGGAAGCCTGCCGGTTCTGGACGATGAAGGGAAAAATCTCATCCTTCGCAAGATCGCCGGAGATTATGAGGAAGAGTTGAAGGTTCTGCGGGGAAATATGAAGAAGCTTGGCTGCATCAGCGAGGTGAAATCGGTTCTTTCGGAGTTTGCCCAGTATGATATCGGGGAAGAGGAGATCCTTACGGTGATGGAGTCGGCCGGAAAAGAGTCGAGGCTCTATTATAAGCTGCAGGATCTTTTGCTTTTGTACCGCGGGTTTTCGGACTATCTGAAAAGCCGCTATATTACCAAGGAAGAACTTCTGGATGTTTTGTGCCGGGAAGTGCCGGGATCAGAAATGTTAAAAAACAGTACCGTGGTATTGGACGGATTTACCGGGTTTACACCGGTACAGAACCGGCTTTTGCTGGAACTTTTAAAGCATTGCCGGAAAGTCTGCGTGACAGTTACCATGGATGACCGGGAAGATCCGTTTTCCTACCGGCATCCTTATCAGCTGTTCGCGTTAAGTAAGCAGATGGCTTCCACGCTGGTCAGTCTTGCCGGGGAGGCGAAGACAGAGATCCTTACGCCTGTTTTTCTTTATGACGGGACGCCCCGGCGCTTCCGGCAGAATCCGCCCCTTGCGTTCCTGGAGCGGAATCTGTTCCGTTACGGGGCGGAAAGTTTTTCCGGCAGCCAGCAGGCGGTTACGCTCCATGTGGCAAGAAATCCCAGAGCCGAGGCCTTTGCGGCGGCCGGGCGGGTCCGGGAGCTGGTGCGAAAACACGGCTGCCGTTACCGGGAGATCGGTGTGATCGTAAGCGACATGAGCGCCTACGGAGACTACCTGAAGCGGGCTTTTGAACTTTATGACATTCCGGTATTTATGGACCAGAAAAAAAGCATTCTGCTCAATCCTTTTGTGGAATATATCCGAAGCCTTCTGTCCATGGCAGAACAGAATTTTACAGAAGAAAGCGTTTTTCGTTTTCTGCGGACCAATCTGTCGGGATTTACAAGAGACGAAACGGACAGCCTGGAAAATTATGTGACAGGTCTGGGGATCAAAGGATACAAACGCTGGCAGCAGCGCTGGATCCGGCGGCTGAAAACAACTACAGAGGAAGACCTGGAATTATTTAACCACTGCAGGGTACAGATGGTAGAAAAAGTGGACGGCCTGATGTTCGTGTTAAAGCAGCGGAAAAAAACGGTGCGGGATATTACGATGGCCCTGTATGAGTTTATGGTAAAAGAAAATCTGCAGGTCAGGCTGAAAGAAAGAGAAGAAGCATTTCAGGCAAAGGGCGAGCAGGCTCTGGCCAGAGAATACGCGCAGATTTACCGGATCGTGATCGAACTGTTTGATAAATTCGTAGAACTTCTGGGCGATGAACCGGTGAGCCTGAAAGAATATGGCAAACTTCTGGACGCGGGCCTGGAGGAGGCAAGGGTGGGAGTGATCCCGCCAAGTCCGGATCAGGTGGTGGCGGGAGACATGCAAAGGACCAGGCTGAAAGATATAAAAGCGCTGATCTTTGTGGGGGCAAATGATGCCTGGCTGCCGGGAAATCTTCTCCGGACCGGCCTTTTGTCGGAAAGAGACCGGGACAGATTTACCAGGGAAAAGATCCCGTTAGCGCCCGGCGGCAAAGAGAGAACCTACGAACAGAAATTTTATTTATATCTGAACCTTACCAAACCTTCGGAGAAACTGGATATTTTTTACAGCAAAGTGTCTTCGGACGGAAAAAGTCTGCGGCCCTCCTATCTGATCCAGGAAATCCGGAAATTATATCCGGACCTTGTGGTGACGGATGAGGAAACCATCGGATTTGCAGAGCGGGAATGGACGGAAATGCTTGGCATGAAAGAATGGATCCGGGGAATCCAGGATGTCAGAAACGGCGTCTTAAGTATGGACGGCTGGATGGAACTCTACCGCAGATACCGGAAGGATCCGGCATGGCAGGAAGAAGTAGAACGGCTCCTGGATGCCGGCTTTTACAGAAGGACGTCGGAAATGCTGACCGGGGAGACGGCCAGTCGGCTGTATGGGGAGAAGTTTGAAGACAGTATTACCCGGATCGAACGGTTCTCTGCCTGCGCCTTTTCGCATTTCCTGACTTATGGCCTTCGCCTGCGGGAACGGGAGACCTATGACTTTCAGGCGGTGGACCTGGGAAATATCTGTCACGGGGCGCTGGAGCGCTTTTCGGAAAAGGTGGAGCATTCGGGGAAGGACTGGATCAGGCTCACCGGGGAAGAACGGGAGGCCTATATTGATGCGAGTGTGGAGGAGACGGTGACCGATTATGGCAACAGCGTCCTTTACAGCAGCGCCCGCAATGCATACATGATCGTGCGCATCAAGAAGATGCTGGAGCGGACGGTCTGGGCGCTGACCAGACAGCTGGAGGCGGGAGATTTCCGGCCTGCTGCCTATGAGATGCGCTTCCGGGGCGGAAAGATCGACCGGATCGATACCTGTGCCGGGGAAGATAAGGTCTACGTGAAGGTGGTGGACTATAAGACCGGGAAAAAGGCCTTTGATGTGACTGCTCTCTATCACGGACTGCAGCTGCAGCTGATGGTATATCTGGACGCAGCCGTACAGATGGCGGAGAAGAGATATCCCGGCCGTGAAGTGATCCCTGCCGGCGTATTTTATTACCGGATCGATGATCCCCTGGTAAAAAAACAGGGAGAGGATGAAACAGTAGAAGAAAGCATTTTAAAAGAATTGAAGCCGGACGGGGTGATCAACTGCAAAGACGAGGTGCTCTCCCATCTGGACCGGAACCGGGAGGGGGAATCCCTTGCGGTTCCGCTGAAATATAATAAAAACGGAAGCCTGTCCAAAACCTCCAGGGCTGTTTCGGAGGAAGAATTTATGGTGATGATGGAGCATGCTGTCCACAAGGTGAAAAAGGTCCATCAGGAAATCCTTTCCGGGGAGATCGGGATCCACCCCTACCGGAAAGGACAGGAGACAGGCTGTGATTACTGCAGCTACCGGAATATCTGCGGATTTGACACCCGGATCGACGGGTATGATTACCGGCAGCTTAGGAAAATGAGCCTGGAAGAAGCGATTGCGGCAATGAAAGGAGAGAGACAGGCATGGGAGTCATCTGGACCGAAGAACAACAGAAAGTAATCCGTCTTAAGAACCGGAATATCCTGGTCTCGGCGGCCGCGGGCTCCGGAAAAACAGCGGTGCTGGTAGAGCGGATCATTACCATGCTGACCCGGGCGGAAGATCCGGTGTCAGTGGATGAACTGCTGATCGTTACCTTTACAGAGGCGGCTGCCGCAGAGATGAAGGAGAGGATCCGCCAGGCGATTGAACAAAAGCTTGGCGAGCAGCCGGATAACGAGCATCTGAAACAGCAGGCGACTCTGATCCACAATGCCCAGATCACTACGATCCACAGCTTCTGTCTGGGCGTGATCCGGGATCATTTCCATGCGATCACGCTGGACCCGGGATTCCGTGTCGGGGAAGAGGGCGAATTGAAACTGATGCAGCAGGACGTCCTGCGAAAGATGCTGGAAGAAAAATATCAGGAAGGAGATCCGGAGTTTCTGGATTTCATATCTTCTTACAGCGGAACCAGAAGCGACCGCAGGCTGGAAGAGTGGATCCTGAAGATCTATGAGTTTTCCAGAAGCTACCCGGATGCCTCTGGATGGCTTCTGGACTGCGTGCAGGCGTATGCGGCGAAAACGCCGGAGGAATTTGAACAGTCCGGGATCGCGGCAAAGATCCGGGAACGGGTACGCCAGTATCTGAAGGATGTCCGGCTGCTCCTGAAGTCTGCCCTGGAAGTCTGCCTGGAGCCTGACGGCCCGGCTGTCTACGAGGAGACCATCTGCCTGGATCTTCAGATGGTATCAGAGCTTGAGAAGGCCGAAACCTGGCAGGAACTTCAGGAAAAGATGGCAAAGCTGTCATTTCCAAGGCTTGCGCCAAACCGGAAAAAAGAAGTGGATCCGGGGAAAGCGGATTTTGTAAAAAATGCCCGGGCCGGGGCAAAGGAATTGCTGGAAGACCTGAAGGAACAGTATTTTTATCAGGACATGGAAGAAATGTTGAAAGATTTTCAGGTCTGCCTGCCGGCGGTGCGTGAACTGACAGGACTTGCGTCGCTTTTTGCGCAGAATTATCAGACAGAAAAACAGAATCAGAATCTGATCGATTTTTCCGACATGGAGCAGTATGCCCTTCAGATCCTGACAGAAAAAAAGGACGGAATCTTCGTACCTTCTGCGATCGCCGGGGAATACCGGCAGCAGTACCGGGAGATTATGATCGACGAATATCAGGACAGCAACCTGCTTCAGGAGACGATCCTGACCAGTGTTTCCAGGGTGTCAAAGGGAACCTTTAACATTTTCATGGTAGGAGATGTGAAGCAGAGCATTTATCGTTTCCGCCTGTCCAGACCGGAACTGTTTATGGAAAAGTTCCATACCTATGATCTTAAGGACAGCAGGACGCAGCGGATCGATCTTCATAAAAATTTCCGCAGCCGGCCGGAGGTGCTTTCCAGTGTGAATCAGCTGTTCCGGCAGATCATGGCGGAGGATCTGGGCGGGATCACCTATGATGACGAGGCCGCCCTGTATCCAGGCGCCTCTTTCCCGGAATCGCCGGATCCGGAGACGGAAGTGCTGGTGCTGGAGATACCGGAAAAGGAAGAACAGGAAGAGGCAAGAAAAATGGAAGCCCGCATGATCGCAGGCAGGATCCGCCGTCTTCTGGCCGAAGGAAAGGTGACGGATAAGGAGACCGGGGAACTTCGCAGGGTGAAATATTCGGATATCGTGATCCTGACCCGCAGTATCCAGGGGTATGCGGATACATTTGCAGAGGTGCTGAACCAGGAAGGGATCCCGGCCCACGCAGGCAGTAAAGAAGGATATTTCGGATCCAGGGAGATCGGCATTCTTCTGGATTACCTGCGCATACTGGATAACCGGCAGCAGGATATTCCTCTGGCCGGCGTCCTTGCTTCGCCCATCGGCGGTTTTTGTGAGGAAGAACTGGCAAAGATCCGGAGCGCCTACCCGGAACTTCCGTTTTATCAGGCGGTCGTCTGTTACGGGCAGGAGGAAAAGGGTGAAGAAACAATCCGGGAGAAGCTTAGAAAAGTTCTGGGTCAGATGGAGGATTTCCGGGAGCAGGTTCCCTATACGCCGATCCACGAACTTCTCTGGAAGATCCTGGATGAGACGGGATTCGGGGACTATATGGCCGCCATGCCGGGAGGAGCGGTCCGAAGGGCCAATCTGGAAATGCTGATCGAGCGGGCGAGGATATTTGAGTCAGCCAGTTATAAAGGATTGTTTCATTTTGTCCGTTACATGGAACAGCTGCAAAAGTATCACGTAGATTACGGGGAAGCCAGTGTGGAGGATGAGCAGTCGGACACCGTGCGGATCATGACGATCCACAAAAGTAAGGGGCTGGAGTTCCCGGTGGTGTTTGCGGCAGGCATGGGCAAGCGGTTCAACCTGCAGGATGCAAGGAGCAGCGTAGCCCTCCATATGGGAATGGGGATCGGACTGGACGCCGTGCGTCTGGAAGACCGGACGAAAATACCAAGTCTGGTCAAAAAAGTCATTCAGAAAGAAGAAGCGCTGGACAGCCTGGGGGAAGAACTCCGGGTGTTGTATGTGGCGCTGACCCGGGCCAGAGAAAAACTGATCCTGACAGGAACGCTTTCCGGCGCAGGGGATAAAGTTGCAGCCTTCCGGAAAGAAAGCCGGCAGGAAACGCTGTCCTTTGCACGGCGGAGCAGTGCAGTCACCTACTGGGACTGGATCCTTCCGGCCGCCGCGGGCTGTGAGGCGGACGCTCCGCTAACGATCCGGGTCATCACTCCGGAAGAACTTCTGGCAGAATCCTGTGCAGAGGAAGCGGCCGGGCGGTTTACCAGAGAGGCGCTGGAAGAGTGGGCAGATGAAGGGGAGACGGATCCTGAGAAGATCCGCGCGATGGAGGAACAGTTCTCTTATCAGTACCCCTACCTGCAAAGCCCCAGGCAAAAAATGAAATTTACGGTGTCGGAATTGAAAAAACGCGCATATCTGTTAGAAAGCGATGACGCGTCGGACGAGGCGTGGGAGATGGGGGAAGTCCTTTACGAGGAGCCGGAGGTTGTGCCCCTTCTGTCGGCATTTCTGAAAGAGGAAGAGCCGCTTACAGGCGCGTCCAGAGGAACCGCTTATCACCGGGTGATGGAACTTCTGGATTTTGCGGCGGATGAGAGCCGGAAAGGGATCGAAGACGCTCTGGAGAACTGGACGGAACAGGGAAAGATGACAAAAGAGATGGCAGCCTGCATCCGGCCGGAAGAGATCCTGAAGTTTCTGGAATCTTCCTGCGGCCGGAGGATGAAACAGGCGGCTGGAAACCGCCGGCTTTACCGGGAGCAGCCCTTTGTGCTGGGCATAGAGGCTGGGGAGGTCTACCCTCAGGAGCAGGAGGGAGAACTTCTGCTGGTGCAGGGAATCATTGACGTCTGGTTTGAGGAAGAAGACGGACTGGTGGTCCTGGATTACAAGACGGATCAGGTTGATTCTCCAGAGAAACTGACGGAGAAATATCACGCCCAGCTGGATTATTACGCAAGGGCGCTGGAACAGCTGACCGGTAAAAAAGTAAAAGAAAAGATCATTTATTCCTTTACGCTGAAACAGGAGATAAGGCTTCCATAGAACAGAAGGCCGGCAGATGCCGGTCTTTTTGTTTGTGCTTTTTTACAGATACTTGTTGACAAACTATATTATACAACATATAATAT